>JAXMAU010000076.1:0-23881 GCA_046350215.1 Gemmataceae bacterium
CGAACGGCATCGCCTCTAGCGGATCGCCCGCGCCGCCCTGGGGCGCATCAGCAGAGCCGTCGCCATCGCTGCGAGACCTGCCCCAAAAGCACCCCAGGCCAGGTGGCGGCGGACCGTGTAGTCGACCGCTCTGCCCGCCGGCACATAGGCGAACCATTCTTCCGGGCCGGACCGGGAAGCGACTGGCTCCCTGTCCGCTTGAAAGGCGTCGAAAAAGGCCGGGGCAGCGATCGGCACTCCGGCCTTGATCTTCTCCTCCTCGTAGCGCTGGTAGGCCCGCTGGTAGTCCTCGCCGAACGCTAACTCGGCCTCGAAGGTTGAACGCAGGTTCTCCACCGTTGCCCTGGCAGGCGGCGGACTGACGTGCTGCCAGGGCGTGTAATACGAAGGCGCGGGGGACTGGTACGTCAGCGTCGTCTCGATCTCCGTCTGCCGCCGCCGACAGTGCTCACGGAGGAACTGTTGTACCGCCGGGTCGGGCCAGGAACGGTCGGCAAGGCGGTACGCCCGTTCAAACGCCGCCCAGGCGATGTACCGCTGCCCGACGCGCAGCATCGTCTCGCCCAGGGCGAGGGCGAAATGGGGGTTGGCACCGCCACCCTGCCGCCACATGCCGATGATCCCGAGGACCGGTTCGTCGAACGGCACCGGACGGCGGTGGGAAGGCGCGGCCACTCCCTCCCAGCCGTTCTCCGCCCCGATTTTCATCACATGCCGGCGAACCGGCTGCAACTCGTGCCAGAGGTCGGGGTCGTCCGGTCGCACGCCAGGGCGGAAGAAGTCGGGCAGTTGGCCGATTGCCGTCCCCTGGCTGTACGCCGCGTCGGTCGGCCGGCCGTAGCCAGTGTCGAACCAGTTCCGCTCGCGGTCGAGCGTCCGCTCGATGGCCAGGTCGAGTCGGTTTCCCAGGCAATCGAAGGTACGCAGCAGGTCCGGCCTGTCCATCGCCGCCCGCAGGAACTCGGCGACCGCGACCTGCCAGCGCTCGCGGCCGAAGTGAGCGTCGGGATTGACCTCGACTGACTTGCGGACAAGCTCCACGCCCTCACGAAATCGCCCCCTGGCTTCGGCGTTCCCGGCGATGGCGGCCGCGTAGCTGGAGTGGATCAGGAAGGTACCGAGGTTCGCGTAGGAAGTGTACAGCTCGCGGCCCTTCATCCCCCTCGCCAGCTGCCGGGCGAGCTTGTCCCGCATCACCGGGACCGCTTCGGCAGGCCGCCCCAGCCGGTCCAGGCCCGCCGCCAGGTCGTCGGCCAGCGGGAACGAAGCGGGGTCGTCGGGCGACAGCTCCGTCAGCCGCGCGCGGGTGACGCGGTCCCTCTCGCGGTAATGGGCCACGCCGTGCCTGGCGAACCGCTCGTGCAAGACGTCATGAACCATCGCGAAGCGGAGCGCCAATCCGCCCTGGAACTGGGGGACGTGATGCGGCAGCGGGGCGTATTCGGCCAGTGCCTTGCTGGCCGGCCGTGGCGCAGCCGAGCCGCCCAGGCAACCACCGATGAAGCCGGCCAGGGCGGCGGGCACGAGCCAGAGGAGCCGCACGAGACGCTCGCGCACGGCTTCAGCCCCTCCGTGGGCGGCCCACTGCCGAGACGACGACTGCCCCGGTCAGCAGGAGCAACCCGCCCCAGAGCGGCACGTCGTAGGAGGGCGGCGACGGGCCAGACGGGGGGGCAACCGGGCCGGAATACTGCGAGCGGAACTCCCGCTCGTGCGTGGGCAGTTCGATGTCATTGATGCAGGCGTTCGCCGCGCCAGCGAGAACCGCTGTGGCAACGAGGGAGAAGAGGTAGCGCATGGCGAAGTCTCACAGGAGTAGAGGTGCTTCGATCTCCAGTCTCGCCGGCCGGTGGGCGAACGTCAAGGGCACGCCCTGTTGAGACACGTCTCGGGGTGGTGTCCGACCCTGTCTGCCAGGGAAACCGAGGATCGATTGCGGGGCGCTGGCGTTCCGCGCACCCCGCAACGGGCCGGTGGGTGCCAGATGCGTCATGCCGTGCCTGGGCGCGGCCTCGCGCCGGAGCCGACGGGTCCATTGCTCCAGCCCTTCGAGCAGGCCGCGAACGTGTTCGCGGGTCTTCTCGTCGGTGAGCCGCCCCTCCCGTCGATCTTCGTGTGAGCAGCGGTGATGAACACCTCGGGGCGGTTGAGGATCAGGGCGTTGAGGTAGATGAATACTTGCCCGAGGTGATACTGGGCGCGGGCCGTGCCAGTGAACGTCGGACTGGCCCCGAAAATCGCCATCGGCTTGCCGTCGAACGGCTGGTCCGGCGGCCGCGACGCCCAGTCGATGGCGTTCTTCAGTACGCCCGGCACCGAATAGTTGTACTCGGGCGTGGCGATCAGCAGAGCGTCGGCCTCCTTGATTCGTCGGCGAAGTTCTTCCACGGCGGGCGGGAAGCCCTTCTCGTAGATGTCCTCGTTGTAGAGCGGCACGGCCGACAGGTCGAAAGGCTCGATGCTCATCCCGGCGGGCGCCAGTTCCACGGCCGCTCGCAACGCCGCGGTGTTGAACGAGCCTCGCCGCAGGCTCCCGGAGATGCCCAGGACACGAATCGGCCGGTTTTCGGCCATCTGCTTCTCCTCTGTCATGCTGATCACGTTCACGCTCGCTGCCTTTCGGCTACCCGCTCAGGACGTGGCCGGGAGATGCCCCATTCGGCCTTGCCGGTAATCCGTTATCGCCTGGCGGATCTCCTCCTCGGTATTCATGACGAACGGGCCGTGGCTGACGACCGGCTCGTCGATCGGCTCGCCGCTCAGGGCCAGGATGGTCGCATCCTCGACGGCCTCGACGGCGATCTGCTCCCCGGCCCGGTCGAACACCGCAAGGTCGGCCTCCCCGGCTGGCGCCCCATTGAGCACCGGCCGGCCATGCAGGACGACGAAGAGAGCCGTGTGCCCGTCGGGGACGGCCAGTTCCGCCCGGCCGCCAGCCTTGAGCCGCACATCCCAGACGTTCACCGGGGTGAAGGTGCGCGCCGGCCCCTTCGTGCCGCGGAACTCCCCGGCGATCACCCGGACGGTCCCGGCCCCGTCGAGGCCCACGGCCGGAATGTTCTTGCCCAGGATCTCCTGATAGCGCGGCGGAGACATCTTCTCCTTCGCGGGCAGGTTGACCCACAGCTGCACCATCTCCAGAACGCCGCCCCGCCGCGTGAACGCCTGCTCGTGCCACTCCTCGTGAACGACGCCGGAGGCGGCGGTCATCCATTGCACGTCGCCAGGGCCGATCTTGCCGTGATGGCCGGCCGAGTCGCGATGTTCCAGCTCGCCCTGGTAGACGATGGTCACCGTCTCGAAACCCCGGTGCGGGTGCTCGCCGACGCCGCGCGGCTCCTCTGACGGCGGGAACTCAGCCGGACCGGCATAGTCCAGCAACAGGAACGGGCTGGCCCGCTCGCCCAGGCTGTGGTGCGAGAACAGGGTCCGCACCGGGAAGCCGTTGCCGACCCAGTGGGCAGGTGCGCCGCGGTGGATGCCCAGTAACTGCTTCATGGTCGCACTCCTCCTGGCCGTCTCACGCCGGGCCTTTTTTCTGGGCGGCCTCCAGGCGTTCCAGTTTGGTTTCCCGGCCGTCCCGCTGTACGCCCTGGGCCTTGTCGTAACTCTCCATCAGGCAGCGGTACGGCGGGACGATGTGGTCGACCATGACCTGGGCAAAGTCCATCGCGTCGGGGCGGTTCCAGGTGCTCATCAGCTCGGCCAGCACGGCGTAGGTGTCGATCGGCATGGCCCCGGCCTGGACGACGCGAGCCAGCGTCAGGTCGGTCGCCATCTTCGACCAGTTGCCGGAAGCGTCAACGACGCAGAAGACCTTGTAGCCGGCCACGAGGGCACTGAGCGTGGGGAACGCCATACAGACGCTGGTGAGCGTACCCGCGACGAGCAGCGTCTTGCGGCCGGTCTTCTCGATGGCCTCGACCCACTTCGGGTTGTCCCAGGCGTTGATCTGGCCAGTCCGGGGGATGTAAACCGCCTCGGGGTTGGACTGGTGGATCTCGGGGATGAGCGGGCCGTTGGGGCCGTCGGGCACCGACGCCGTGGTAAACGTCGGCACTCGGGCCAGGCGGGCCACCTTGGCCAGGGCGGTGACGTTCGAGCGGAGCACGGGCAGCTCGATGTCCCGGACCAGCTGGAACAGCCCGCTCTGATGGTCGATCAGGCACATCACCGCGTCAGCGGGGTCAATCATCCACTTGTTGACTACGGCCATGAGGCGTTCTCCTATCGATGTGTCGGCGGCCTGTGGTCCCTTCTGCGTCTCCGACGGAAGGCCCAGACATGTGCGGCTTACATTACCCCATACTGCGTATCCGGCAAGAAGGCACCGTTCCGTGATCAGCGGGTCTCCCAAGCGGCCGCCCCTTGTGTTTGCCGCGCGAGAAATGCAGCGCTGTGCCGACGGCCCACTATCAGTAATCCCTTACTGATGGTGGGCCGTTCGCCGATGAGAGTCGGTCACTTCTTCTCGACGTAGCTGAGTGTCAGCAGCGCGAACGCGGTCGCCAGGTTCGGGTCGGCCTCGCCGAACGCCTTGTCGCCCTTGTTCACGAAGCTGCCGTCCGGTCGCTGCCGCGCCTTGAGCGCCTCGAACAGTTCCTTCCGCCAGTCGTGCTCCGTGCCGGCGGCGTCCTTGAAGCGGTCCTCGCCCAGCGCCTGCATCGCCTTGGCGAAGGTGTGGTAGTAGTAGAACAGCCCGGCCTGCTTCATGCCGATGTTCTCGTTCAACGTGTAGTGCTTGCGAATCCACCGCACCGCACCCTGGACCCGCGGGTCGTCCCGGCTCACCCCGGCGTACAGGAAACTTTTCAGACCCGCATAGGTCATGGCGCCGAGCGAGCGCAGCCCGCCGTCGCCGGTGGCGTGGGGGCTGTCGTCGGGGTCGATCGGGGTGTAGGTGAATCCGCCCTTGTCGTCCTCAGTCGCCTTCTGCGCGAATGGCTGATCGTTGCCCTTTTCCTTGTCCGGCAGGTTCTGGCAGCGCGAGACGAACTTCAGCGCCCGCTGAATGGCCGGGTCGTTCTTCGGCACCCCGGCCGCCAGAAGTGCGTCGATGAAGAACTGCGTGTTCGACAGGTCCGGCCGCGATCGGCCGTCGTAACCGACCCCGCCGAAGCGCACGTCCTGGGTCGCCGGGTCGTCCTGCTGCAGCTTCTTGAGGAACGCGGCGGCATTCTTCACAATGGTGTCGTACCGCCCTCCCGCGTTCGCCTCGTGCAGCGCCATCAGGGCGACCGACGTGGTGTAGTTGGCCAGCCGCTTGTCGTAGATGCCGCCGTCCTTCTGCACCTTGCCGGTCAGGTAGTCGAGCGCTTTCTTCATCGCCGCGTCGTCGGCGGTGTAGCCGTTGCGAGCCATGCCGGCGACCACCAGCGCGGTCACGCCGGGGCCGAACATGCGCGAATAGCTGCCGTCGGCCGCCTGGCTCTTGCGGAGGTAGGCGACCGCCTTCTCGCGGACCGCTTGCACCTCCCTGGCGTCTGGCCCCGCCGCATCGGCAGCGAACGCCCCCTGGGTGACCGCCAGCACGCCGACGCAGCACCACCAGAACCGTCTCGTCATGACGACCCCTCCGGGCGACGACCGTCGTTCAGGGTATCGCGGCAAGCCACAGGCGACAATCGGGTGAGTGGAAGAAGGGAACCACAAAGGACACAAAGAACACAAAGAGGAGGGAAAAAGGCAACAAGACAGGCCGTGCGTCTCGGGGCGGCGCGGCATGCCGCCCGGTACAGGGCGACTGTTTGCCCGGCAAAGATCACAAAGAAGATGGGAGGGGGATTTTGGCCCACGCGGCATGGCGTTTCTCTGTCGGGAGGAGAGACATGGCCACGCAGAGCCGTGGCCATGCCACCCAAAGGATCCGGTCTGCCATGCCCACGCTGGCGTGGGCATGGTTCCACCGACCGGACCCGTCAGAAGAAGGGCGCACCACAACGAACGAGGTGACTGCTATCCAGGCAATGATCACAAAGAAGATCGGTAATTATCTCCGGCGAAGAGCGTGGCCAGGTGAGAGCGCGGCAGCGTCAGGTCGCCGAGGAGCGGATGGCGGAGTTGGGCGTGGCGGGCGTCGAGGCGGATGAGCGTGCCGATCAGTACGTCGCGCTCGGGACGAAACGGGGAGTGCAGTTCCAGACGCACCACCGGAGGCCGGCGGCAGGGGGCGGGCGGCGACTTGGCGGGGATACCAGCCGAGCAGGTCGCTCCAGGCCAGGCGACGCACGCCGAGACGGGACTGCAGGTCGATGCCGCCCGCGTCGGCATGAGTAACGCGACCGAACGCCTGGTCGCCGCTCGCCAGCCACAGTTCGTCCTGCCCCGGCTCGGCCGGCGGACGCGGCGGCCAGGCGGCGGATGTCCTCGGCATACCGCGCGAATCGGACAGCACCTTGCCCTGCCCTGACGTCGCCGGAACAGGCCAGGCGGCCAGCGCAGCGGACCGCCCAGGCCATCCGTCAGCGTGTACGCGATGACGGCATCGTCGGCGGTGATGCGGACGGAGCGGTCGGAACGTCACCACAGCAGCCGCCGCGGCGTTGCCGGCGCGGCACCGGCTGAAACGTGCCGGTGATGCCCTCCGCCGTCAGGTGCCGGCTGCGCCGGTCGACGACGCGGAGTGTCCGGTCGCTCTTCGCGGCGAAGGTCAGCGACCTCGGTCCGCAGGCCGGCGAGGTCGCCGTCCTCCTGCCAGGTCACGCCGATGCGCCCTCGGCGATTGCCGGGCGGACCGGCCATGTCAGCGATTGGCCGGCGCGCCGCAGCCGCATGCCGTCGACGATGAAGGACGGTTCGCCCGGCAGTGGACGCCGGCGGGGACGGCGGACAGGTCGTCACGCCGCACGGTCCGCCAGCCGGGTAGATGCGTGACAGCGTACCGGCCCGCGGCACCGCGAGACGGTCCGCCCAGCCGGTACGAAGATGAAGGCGATCGTCACGCAGCGTCAGGAACGCGCGCCGGCCACCTCTTCGTCGGCCGACAGGCGAACCAGATGTCCCGCCCGTCGGGGACGGCCGGCGGTGGGTCGCTCAGGCGAAACGACCGCACGTCGGCGAGCGGGACCGCGCGCCGTCGGTGCGAGTGAACGTCAGCACGCGCCCGGTCGAGACGCAGCGCGTCCCTTCTACCTGTCGTCCGCCGGCCAGGACGGCATGATCCGGCACGGCTCGGCAGGGCGGCAAGGAGGGTGACGAGCAGCGTCAGGACGGTTCGCGACATGGCACCCTCTCGGCTCACCGGGGCGGCGCCACGCCGTCGCCTTGTGACCCTCTCCCCGTCTACCTATAATACCGGCCGTTCCCCCCATGGCACGACCAGGGACGACGACGTGATTCCCCCGGCACGAGGCTGCAGGTCGGCGCCGCCGGTCGGCCACCCACCTCTGACGGGTTGGCCGGCCCCGAGGACGTCTCGCGCGCCGACAGCTGGCAGGCGGCGGAAACCCTGCTCGCCCGCGAGCGGTTCGACACGCTGGTCGCCGACCTCCGCGACCCGGCGGTGCTGGCGGCCGTCCGCACCGCCCGGCAGGCGAACCGCATCCTCGACCGGGTCGCCGACGGAATCGCGGTGGTCGATTTCGACCTCGCGCGTGCGCTGGGCCAACCCGGCGTTCACCGGCTGGTGGGCGGGGCGGCTGCTGGCCGGCCGTTCTACGACGCGCTCGCACCGCCGGGCCGGGCTTCTGCCCGTTCCAGTCGGCGTTGGCCGGCGGCCCGGTTGCGGCGAAGGTGACGGCCGCCCTCCGCGTCCGCGACGACCGCACCCTCGACCTGCACGTCACCCTGCTCGACGCCGATCCGCCGCGCTTCGTCGCCCTCTGTCACGACACGACCGCCCTGGTGCGGAAACAGCACACCCTCGATGCTCTGCACCGCGCCGGCCGCGAGCTGGCGGCGATCGACCCGGCCCTGTTCGCCGACCTCGACGTCACTGGCCGCATCGACCTGCTCTCAAGGGTAACATTCGCCGGCTGCTCCGCGACCTGCTGCCGTACCGCCTGATCGAGATTCGCCTGCTCGATCCAACACCAGCAAGCTCGAGCCGCTGCTGCAGGACGGGATGGACGCGCTGGACACCTCGCGCGAGCTGTACGCCCGACCGGAGGGCAACGGTGTCACCGGCTTCGTCGCCGCCACCGGCACCAGCCACCTGTGCCCGGACACCGCTGCCGACCCGCTCTACCTGCCCGGCGCCGCCGGCGCCCGCAGCTCGCTCACCGTCCCGCTGCGGCTGGGCGACCGGGTGATCGGCACCTTCAACGTCGAAAGCCTGCAGCCGAACGCCTTCGGCGAGGAAGACCTGCAGTTCGCCGACATCCTCAGCCACGCCGTCGCCGCCGCGCTCAACACCCTGGACCTGTTCAGCGCCGAAAAGAGCAGCGGCGCCAGCCAGTCGATCGACGCAGTCAACCGCGAAGTGGCCCTGCCGGTCGACGACATCCTGGCCGACGCTACCAGTCTGCTCGATCGCTACGTCGGCCACAGCCAGGATGTGCTGGAGCGAATCCGCAAGATCATCAGTAACGCCCGGCTGATCAAGCAGAGCATCGCCAAGGTGGGCGAGGACCTGGCGCCGGCGCCGCGACCGGCCGCGGTCCACGCGCCGGCCGCCCCGCTCAAGGGGATTCGCGTGCTGGTGGCCGACAACGACGACCACGTCCGCCGCTCCGCCCACCAGCTGATCGGCCGGTGGGGCGGGACGGTGGAAACCGCCCGCGCTGGCCAGGAGGCGGTGACGATGGCGCGGCTGGCGCCGTATGACGCCATCCTGGTCGACATCAAACTGCCCGACCTGTCCGGGTACGAGGCGTACCGCCAGCTGCGCCAGGCGCAGCCGAACGCCCGCATGGTGCTGATGACCGGGTTCGGCTACGACCCCGGCCACTCGATCGTGAAGGCCCGGCAAGACGGGTGCAAGTACGTGCTGTACAAGCCGTTCCGGGTCGATCAGCTGCGCGACGCCCTGGCCACGCTGCGGAAGGACGACGGATGACGTATCTGGTGGCGGCGGTGGCGTGGGTCGGGCATCTGGTGTTGATGATCGGCAGCCACAACTGGGTGTACGGGCATGCGCTGGGGAAGAAGGCCGGCGACGTGTTTCACCTGCTGCACGCGCTCGCCGTGCTGCTGTTCGGCCCGGTGCTGCTCGCCACGTTCGGCTGGCACCTGACCGGGCTGCTCGACCCGTCGACCGCCACACCGGTGCAGTTGCTGGTGCAGGGCTACGGCGTTGTTTGCCTGCTGGCGGCGCTGGGGTGGCTGCCGGTGGTCACCGTGTGGCGCGCGCTCCGCCGTGACGCCGCGACGGCAGTGCGCGGTGAGACAATTGACGTCGCCCGCCAGCTCGGCCACCGGCCGCTCGGCAACGGCCACCACGCCTTCCTGGGCAAGCTACCCGGAAACGAGATATTTCGGATCGAATGTAACGAAAAAACCCTCGTCATCCCGCGGCTACCGGCGGCGTGGGACGGGCTGACGGTGCTGCACCTCAGCGACATCCACCTGCACGGCACGCCGGATGAGGCGTATTTCCGCACCGTCTTCGAACGATGCGCCGCCTGGCAGCCGGATCTGGTGGCGATCACCGGCGACGTCGTCGACACCGACACGCACCACGCCTGGGTCGCCCCGTTACTGGGGCTGTTGCGGTGGCGGGTGGCGGCGGTGGCGATCCTCGGCAACCACGACCACCGCCGCGACGTCGACCGCATCCGCGGCGAGCTGCGGCGGTTGAACATGCTGGTGCCGGAGAACAGCTGGACGACGCTGCAGGTCCGCGGCGAGCCGCTGGTGGTGATCGGCCACGAGGGGCCGTGGCTGCAACCGCCGCCCGACCTGTCCGGCTGCCCCACCGGACCGTTCCGGCTGCTGCTGTCACACACCCCGGACAATATCGCCTGGGCGAAGCAGAACGCGGTCGACCTGATGCTGTCGGGGCACGTTCACGGCGGACAGATCCGCGTGCCGGTGTTCGGCTCGCTGCTGCTGCCGAGCGTGTACGGCCGCACGTACGACGCCGGCACCTTCGCCGAGCCGCCGACGCTGCTGCACGTCAGCCGCGGCGTCAGCGGCGAACACCCAGTCCGCTACGGCTGCCTGCCCGAAGTGACCCTGCTGACCCTGCAGGGGGAGAAGAACTCACCACAGAGGACACAGAGGGACACAGAGGAGAAAAAAGAGAGTTAAATACAAGAAGAGTAATCTAATACATAATTGGTATCTATGTCCAGTCGTGATCACGCCCCCATCCCCCTCTCTCTATTCTTTTTCTCCTCTTCTTCCCTCTGTGTTCCTCTGTGTCCTCTGTGGTGAGTCTTTCTTTTGACAACGGGGCGGCGATCGCATACCCTCGCACCACATCCATCCATCACGTTCGCAGAGGACTTCAACCATGACGACCACCAGCCAGCCGACCAAGGGCCGCACCGTCAAAGCGCCGAAGGTGAAGGAGCAGCAGCCGCTGCTCATCGGCGGCAAGTGGCGCGACAGCGTCTCCGGCAAGACCTTTCCCACCCTCAATCCGGCCACCGGCGAGGTCATCTGCCACGTCGCCGAGGGCGACAGGGCCGACGTCGACCTGGCCGTTGCCGCCGCGCGCAAGGCGTTCGAGGAAGGCCCGTGGCCGAAGATGAGCGCCGCCGAGCGCGGCCGGCTGCTGAACAAGCTCGCTGACCTCATCGAGCGGAATAAAGAGGAACTGGCCGCCCTCGAAGCGCTCGACAACGGCAAGCCGTACCGCGATGCGCTCACCGCTGACCTGCCGCTGGTCATCAAGGCGTATCGCTACTACGCCGGCTGGGCCGACAAGATTGAGGGCAAGACCATCCCGGTCGAGGGCGATTTCTTCTGCTACACCCGCCACGAGCCGGTCGGCGTCATCGGCCAGATCATCCCGTGGAACTTCCCGCTCCTGATGCAGGCGTGGAAGTGGGCACCGGCGCTGGCGACCGGCTGCACGATGGTGCTCAAGCCGGCCGAGCAAACGCCGCTCACCGCCCTGCGCGTCGCCGAGCTGGCCCAGGAGGCCGGCTTCCCCGACGGCGTGCTCAACGTGGTGCCGGGGTTCGGCCCGACCGCCGGAGCGGCGCTGTCGGGTCACATGGACGTCGACAAGGTGGCGTTCACCGGCGAGGGGACGACCGGCCAGATCATCATGGAGGCGGCCGCCCGCAGTAACCTGAAGCGCGTTAGCCTGGAACTGGGCGGCAAGAGTCCGAACGTGGTGTTCGCCGACGCCGACCTCGACGCCGCTCTGGAAGGCGCCTACTTCGGCCTGTTCTTCAACCAGGGCCAGTGCTGCTGCGCCGGCACCCGCCTGTTCGTCGAGGAGTCGATTCACGACCAGTTCGTCGAGAAGATGGTGAAGAAGGCGAAAGGGCGCAAGGTCGGCGACCCGTTCGACCTGGACACCGACCAGGGACCGCAGGTGTCGCAGGAACAGGCCGACCGCGTCATGGGCTTCATCGACGCCGGCAAGAAGGAAGGCGCCAACCTGCTGTGCGGCGGCAACCGGCACGGCAGCCGCGGCTACTTCATCGAGCCGACGGTGTTCGCCGGTGTCACCGACGAGATGAAGATCGCCCGCGAGGAGATTTTTGGGCCGGTGATGAGCATCCTCAAGTTCAAGGATGTCGATGAGGTGATTCGCCGCAGCAACCGCACCTCCTACGGGCTGGCCGCCGCCGTCTGGACCAGCGATCTCCGCAAGGCGCACCGGCTCGCCCACGGCCTCCGCGCCGGCACCGTCTGGGTCAACTGCTACGACGTGTTCGACGCCGCCGCCCCGTTCGGTGGATACAAGATGTCCGGCATCGGCCGCGAGCTGGGCGAGTACGCGCTCGAACTGTACACGGAAGTGAAAACCGTGTATGTGAACCTGCACTGACGATTCCAGCCCTGACGGGACACGACAGGAAAACCGCGGCGCCGGCGCCAGCCGGCGGCCGCGGCCGGTCACGCTCCGCGCGTAGCATGGGGAAGACGGCCTTCCACGGCGAAACCGGGGTTGGTATAAGCCGACGTGATGGGGCATCACCCTCGGCCTCAGGCCCCCCGCCTGACGCGCGCCGGCCCCGCCGGGAGGCCCGCCTCCGGGCGTCCGTGACCAAGAGGAGGAGACCGATGCGTTTTCCCGTGCTCGTGCTGACGGTTCTGCTCGCCGCCGCGGCCACCGCCGGCGCCCAGACGACCCCCGCGGGCGCCGCCCCGACCACCCCGGCGGCCGCCGTTCAGTCCGCCAAGCTGGACGCCTACCTGCTCCGCTGGGAACAGGAGATGCGCAAGGTACAGACGCTGGCGGCAGCGCTCGCTCGCATCGACAAGGACAAGTCGTTCGGCACCACCACCAAGTACAGCGGTGTCGCCCAGTACATGAAGTCCGGCAGCGGACCGACGACGATGAACCTGGCCCTGCTGGAAATGAAGCAGGAGGGCAAGACCGACCTGGCCGAGAAGTTCGTCTGCACCGGGACGTACCTGTACCAGTTCCTGCCGGCGCAGAAGGAGATTCGCGCCTACGAGATCCCCAAGCCGAAGCCCGGGCAAGTGGCCGACGACAGCTTCCTCGGCTTCCTGTTCGGCATGAAGGCCGAGGAGGCCAAGCGGCGGTACAACCTGTCGCTGGCGAAGGAGGACAACTGGTACATTTACGTCGACATCGTGGCGCGGTCGGCGGCTGACCGGGCTGACTTCGCCCGCGCCCGGCTGGTGCTGAACAAGGACAGCTTCCTGCCGCGACAGCTGTGGTTCGAGCACGCCAACGGCAACGAGATCATCTGGGACATCCCGCGACTGCAGTCCGGCGTGGCCATCGACCGGCGCCTGTTCGACGCGCCGAAGGTGCCGCAGGGGTGGAAGTTCCAGGCGGTCAACCGTGCTACCGGCGGGACCGACGCGGCGCCCAGCCCGGACGCGCGCCCGCGGGTGATCCGGTCCAATCCGGACCGCTAACGCCCGCACACGCACGAGACGGCTTGTCGGGGCGGGAGGGGCCATCCTCTCCCGCCCCGCTCGCATTTCCGCACGGACCGTTCGCCGAATCTCGATTTCCCGATTACAATATCAAATAGTCTCCATAAACTCTCCGTTCACGCCCTGGAACGGACGCTTTGTTTCTCTTCGCCGCAGCCTGACTGCAGACCGCGACCGACGGTGTATGGCCTTCCGTTGTCCTGCCATCGAATCAGGAAGAGGTCGCCATGAGTAAGAAGTCACGGCTCGATCGGATCCTCTCAGACCTGGCCGCTCGCCCCCGTATCCCAACCGGCATCCTGCACCCGGTGCGGGACCGCCCCTCTCAACGTCGTCTCGGCCCCAGCTGGTGGTGGCTGAATCGCAACTCCATGATGGTGCTCACCCTACCGACGCCGGGGGCGCGGTAAGCTTGTCCGATAGTAGACAGTAGTCAGTAGACAGTAGTCAGTAGCAAGATAGGGCCGGTCCCACAGGCGAGGCGAGCGGGAGCACGTCCGTGCCCCGAGTCAGCGCCCAAGGCGCGACGTCGCGCTCTGTGCTTGCCAGGGCAGCGTTGCTGCGGCAAGGTCTCCCGACCTCCACTGCGCTCTGCGGACCGCAGGTCTCCTCTGGGGAATGCGTGCGGAGACCTTCGGTCCGCCGGGAGTGGCCCGGTCGGGAGACCGCCACAACGGGTTTGTTCTGGCTGGGAGCCAGGGAAGGCTCCGACCGCCGCCGGACCGCAGGTTCCTGGGACGGAGCCTCGTCCGCGGAGGGTCCCGAGACGGGCCACAACTGGGATGGCTGTTGTGGCTGTTGCGGCAAGGTCGGCTGTTGCGGCAAGGTCTCCTGGCTGGCTGCTGCGGCAAGGTCTCCTGACTGGTTGCGGCGGTCTCCTGACCTCGCCGTCTGCGGACTGCAGGTCTCCTGCGGGAATGCGGAGACCTTGCGGTACGCCGGAGTAGCCCGGTCGGAAGTCCGGGCCACTCCGGGGGTGGGGCCTGCTCGCGCTGGTGGCGATTCCGCCTGCTGACGGACAGGGCGCGCAAAAGAGGAGGGGGCGACGCCATCGTCGCCCCCTCGTCGATCGGTGGTCGTGATTACTCCACCGGCTCATAGGCCTCTTCGAGCCAGTCCTTCTCCAGCCCCTCGTCGGTGATCTGGCGGACCTGGTTTTCGTCGATGCCGTACTGCTGGCTGATTTGCTGGATCGATTCGGCCGTGGAGCACAGGCCCGCGTCCTGCAACAGAACCAGCTGGTGAAAAATCTCCTTGCGCTGCTTGATCGTAAGGCGTTTGGCACGCATGATGAGAACTCCTCGGAGTGAGTCGCCTGGTGAACCGGCATGTCCTGGCCGGGCTCGAACGGATGGGAGCACGCAGACGGGCTGTTTGTGTGCTATCCGGAACGCGACGGAAGGAGTGGCCGCGACGCTTGCTCGTGGCAAGCGGTTGACGTCTAACTCAGTATACGCAGGTACCCCCCGTCCGAACCGCTGAAATCCTGCCTTTTTCCCTCCCTTCCCGGCCGCTAGTCGTTACCCTGTCAGGATGACCGTTACGCCCCTTATCTCCTGTTCCGACGGACCTCCCTCATGCCAGTCTCCCCCGCCATCCGCCTGCTGCTACTGACGTTCCCGCTCGTCGTCCTCGGCCTCGCTGTGCCGGCACTCGGGAGGCCGCCAGCGGGCGAGGCGGTGCAGGCGCATCTGGCGGCGGTCGAGAAACGGTACGCCGCCGAGGCGGACAGTCTGCTGGCGGTCTACACGGATCTGCACACCAACCCGGAGTTGTCGCTCGCCGAGGTCCGCACCGCCGCGAAGCTGGCCGCCGAACTGGAGAAGCTCGGCTTCAAGGTCACGACCAGGGTCGGCGCCACCGGCGTCGTCGGCGTGCTGGAGAACGGCAAGGGGCCGACGGTGCTCGTCCGCACCGACATGGACGCCCTGCCGGTCGTCGAGCGGACCGGGCTGGCCTATGCGAGCAAACAGCGGACCCGCGACCGTAGCGGTAACGAGGTCGGGGTGATGCACGCCTGCGGACACGACGTTCATATGACCGTCTGGACCGGCACCGCCCGTGTGCTGACGGCGCTGAAGGACCGCTGGAAGGGCACGCTGGTGTTCGTCGCCCAGCCGGCCGAGGAGATCGGCACCGGCGCCCGGCTGATGGTCGAGGCGGGGTTGTTCACGAAGTTCCCGAAGCCGGACTACTGCCTGGCGCTGCACTGCGACAGCGAGCGGGCGTGCGGCACCGTCGCCTTCACCGAGGGGCTGGCGATGGCCAACGTCGACTCGGTCGACATCACCGTGCGCGGCAAGGGCGGCCACGGCGCCGCCCCGCACACCACCGTCGACCCGGTGGTGCTGGCGGCGCGGATCGTCCTCGACCTGCAGACGCTGGTCAGCCGCGAGATCCGGCCGACCGATCCGGCGGTGGTGACGGTCGGCTCGATCCACGGCGGAGCGAAGCACAACATCATTCCCGACGAGGTGAAGCTGCAGCTGACCGTCCGCAGCACGAAGGCGAGCGTGCGGCAGCATCTGCTGGCCGGCATCAAGCGGATCGCCGAGGCGTGCGCCGCCGGCGCCAACGCCCCGCCGCCGGTGGTGAAGGTGGACGAGAGTGAGTTCACCCCGGCCCTGTACAACGACCCGGCGCTGACTCGCCGGACGGCGGCCCTGTTCCGCGAGGTACTGGGCGACGGCAAGGTGGAGGAGCGGCCGGCGATGATGGGCGGCGAGGACTTCTCGCGCTACGCCCGCTCCGGTGCGCCGATCTTCCTGTTCTGGCTGGGGACGGTGGCCCCGGAACGGGTGGCGCAGGCGCGGAAGGAGGAGAAGCCGCTGCCGTCGCTGCACTCCGACCGCTTCGCCCCGGTGCCGGCGCCGACCCTGCACACCGGCGTCAAGACGATGAGTATGGCCGTACTCAATCTGCTCGGGCGGTGATCCGCACCTTTTTCTGGCGAGCCCGGTCCCGTTAGGGCCGGGAGTAGAATGCGCTATCGGCGAGCGCGTACTACTCGGGGCACTTACGTGCTCCCGCTCGCCTGGCAAGAGTAGTACATTACTGGGTCAATCGTCCACGTCCCACAGCACGACGCGGCCTTCCTCACCGCCGGCGGCGCCGAGCATGCCGTCGGGGCTGAACGCCACCGCCTGCAGCGCGCCGACCTTCCAGCTGTACTTCGCCCGCAGTTTCAGCGTGTCCACGTCGTACAGCTTGACCAGCGTCGGCCCGCCGTGGATCACCGCCAGCGTGCGGCCGTCGGGGTGGAACGCGAACGAGCGGAAGTCGCCGAAGCTCCGCGTGCTGGCGAACTTCCGCGGCTTGCCCAGCGCGGGGACGTCGTACAGGTACATGGTGCTGTAGCCGATGATACCGAGGTGGCGCCCATCGGGGGACAGTTGCGGATCGTTGATGTTGTAAGTCGGATAGCGACGCGCTGTCAGTTCCTCGCCGGTGGCAAACGCCCGCAGGCGGACGGCGCCGTCATCGACCGTGAGAAACCGCTCGCCGTCAGGCAGAAACCCGCCAAGGGCGAACGGCGCGACCAGCGTTCGGTCCCAGTCGACGCGATGCCCGGTGGGCGCCACCGACACCCCCTGCACCTGGTAGTGAATCGCCCGGTCGGCGTAGACGATCTGCGCCAGCACCACCCGCGTCCCGTCGGCGGAGACGATCATCTGATTCGCCTGCCCCAGGGTCGGGCACGGGACGACCGCCGCCTCCGTGGTTCGGAACGAATGGACCCACTCGCCCCAGGCCACGTACACGATGTCCCTGACCGGATGGACGGTGATCGGTCGCCCATAGGTCATCCCGTACCAGGCCGGGAGCGGCACCGGGAACCGTTCGCCGTCGAACGAGCAGAGTTCGAGGTGCAGCCCTTCCTCGGGCGTCCACCAGCCGACGACCAGGCGTTGCCCGTCGGCGGTGAAGCGAAGGGTGGTGATCGGCTTGCCGATGTCCAGTACGCGCATGGCAACCGCCTCCGGTAACGAACGACGGCAGGCGCGGAGGAATCCTCCGGCCTGCCGTCGGTGCTCCGGCGTCCATTATCGCGACAAGGCGTGCATCTGCCAGACGCGACGTCAGGCGGCGCGACGCATCCCCTTGCGGAGATAGCTGGCGATGCTGCCGACCACGCGCGCCTGCTGCTCCTCGGTGATCTCCGGGAACATCGGCAGTGCCAGCACGCACCGGGCCGCTGCCTCGCTCACCGGGAAGTCGCCCGCCTCGTGGCCGAGGTAACCCAGGCACTCCTGCAAGTGCAGCGGCACCGGGTAATAGATCTCGCAGCCGACGCTCTCGCTCTTGAGATGACGCACCACCGCGTCGCGCTCGCCGCGGGCGACCCGTACGACGTACTGGTTGTACGTGTGCCGCCGCTGCGGCGCCGTCACCGGCCGGTCGAGGAAGTTGCTCAGCCGGTTCTCCTCGATAAGCGCGTCGTAGCGATAACCGGCCGTCTGCCGGCCGGCGATCCACCGATCCAGGTGCGGCAGCTTGACGCGCAGCATACACGCCTGCACGGTGTCCAGCCGGCCGTTCCAGCCGATGTACTTGTGGTAGTACTTCGGCTCCATGCCGTGGTTGCGGAGCACCGTCATCCGGTGCGCCAGCGCCGGGTCACTGGTGACGCACATGCCGGCGTCGCCGAAGGCGCCCAAATTCTTCGACGGGTAGAAGCTGAGGCAGCCGATCAGCCCCAGGCTGCCGGCCCGCTTCTGCTGGTACTCGGCGCCCATCGCCTGGGCGGCGTCCTCGATGATCGGCAGGTTGTGCCGCTCGGCGAGGTGCCACAACGGCGTCATGTCGGCGGCCTGGCCGAACAGGTGAACGGCGATGATCGCCCGCGTCCGCGGGGTGATCTTCTCGGCCACCTGAGCGGGGTCGAGGTTGTACGTGTCCGGGTCGATGTCGACGAACACCGGCCTCGCCCCGGTGCGGGCGACACTGCCGGCGGTGGCGAAGAAGGTGAACGTCGGCAGGATCACCTCGTCGCCTGGCCCGATCTCCAGCGCCGTCAGCGCGAGAGATAGCGCCTCGGTGCCGGACCCGCAGCCGACGCCGTGACTGGCGTCGCAGTAGGCGGCCACTTCGTTTTCCAGGGCGGCCACATCAGGGCCGTTGATTACCTGCCCCGACGCCAGAACGCGGGCGAGGGCGGCGTCGAACTGCGGCTGCAGCTCGTGGTACTGGGCCAAAATATCACACAGCGGAACTCCGACCGGGTGGCTGGCAGACATGCGCTGACTCCCTTCAGCCTTGTCCTCGTCCCTGAGGTGGGTGGATGAGGCCCGCCATGTCCCGTGTGGCCCGGCATCATCAACGCCAGACGGTACGGACGCCGGGGGAAAAAATCAAGCCGGTCCGCCGTCCGAATCGGTCGCCGATCGGCTGCCGAAACCGCCTCGCTCCCCCCGCCTGCCTACTTCGGTCGGGGCGGGGAAACAGCGCCGACCTCGACCCCGGTGTCGATCGGGCGAGTTCGCACCGCCCGCGCCAGCAGGGCGAACGGCGCCAGCGGCGGCAAGGTGGGGAAATGCACGAAAAAGCACTCCTGGGGCAGACTGGTCGGCAACTCCAGGCTCACCCCACCCTCCGACACGTTGCGCGTCGTCCCCTCGATCCGGTCGCCCAGGTCGCTCGGCGGGATCACCGGGTAGACGAGGATCGGCGCGCGAAGTGGGCAGCGATCGTGCCCGCGGTGCTCGTTGGCCACCTGCAGGTAGCTGCGAACGCTCTCTAAAATCTCCGGCGCCATCTGCGTCATCATCGCCACCGCCCGCGCCGGGTCGTCGGCCGGCGGACGGACGCGAACCGTCGCCTCGGTCACCCCGGAAACCCCGCGGCCGGCGTGGATCTGAATGTCGACCTCGATCCGCGGCGGCGCCTTGAGGTAGCGGGCGAGCAACCCGCGCGGTCCCGGCACATCGATCTCCAGCCGGAACCGCGTGTCGGACTGGTAGATCACCTGCGCCTTCCAGTGCGCCCGGAACCCGTCCACCCGGATCTGCAGGGCGCCCGGGAACAGCTGCAACGGGCAGCGGTGCTCCCACGACCCGTCTGGATGCACGAAATACGACGTGCTGACCATCTTCCGCTGCTGCGGACCGCGCAAGGAGGCGATCAGGCCGCGCAGCAGACCGACCACCGGCGGCAGCGGCGCTCCGGACGGCGGTTGGCCCTTCAGCTCGTCGAGTTCCAGAATCGGCGGTAGCTCGAACGGCCTGTCGGCCGCCTCCGCCGGGGCGGTGGCCGCCTCCAGGGCGTCGAGGAACGCCACGCAGCTGGGGAACCGGCCGTCCGGGTCGGCGTCGAGCGCCCGGCGGACGGTTTCCCGGTCGTGGACCGGCAGCAGGTCCAGGTCGATCCGCGGCTGCGCTCGACTGTGGCTCGATCCGCGTGACGAACTGCCCCGGCCGATCGGGGCAGCGCGCGGCACGCGCGGCAGGAAGCCGGTGAGCATCTCGGTATAGATCAGCGCCAGCGCGAACTGGTCGGCCGCCCCACCGCCGGGCCGGTCGTACAGCTCCGGGGCGGCATAGCGCGCGTTGACCGAGGTCGGCCCCAGGCCGAGCAGCGTCCACACATGCGGCACCAGCCCGGCGTCGGCCAGCCACAGCCGGTCGCCGTCCACCAGCATGTTGCGCGGATTGACGCACAGGTGCGCCGTGCCGTGCCGCCCGAACAGGTCGTCGAGCGTCGCCGCCGCGGTGCGGAGCAGGCGGATCAGGTCGGGCCGCGGGATGCCGGGTCGGTCCTCGGCGCGACAACGCTCGTAGCGGTCGCGCAACGTTCCGTCGTACCAGGGGGTGAGGATGACCATCCGATCCTCGGCGGAAACGTGCGTCTGGCTGGGCGGCAGGACCGGGTCGCGGAGCAGCTGCAGGTAGTCGGTCAGCGACTCCAGCTGGCGGGCGTGCGCGGGCAGGCAGTTGGCCCGGAATGGCCGCCCGGAAGCGTCCTCGGCATGCCACAGGTCGGCGTGCGCCGACTGGTTCAGGCACGTCACCAGCCGGAACCCCGGCAGCACGACCACGGTGGTGTTGGCCCCCGCTAAAACCGTCGGCGGTAACGGCGTCCCGGCCGCCAGAGGTTCGGGACCGGCCGTCAGCGGGACGGTGATCCGGGTGGCGTCCGCCGGACTGGCTGGGGTGGGCGGAGTGGCCAGCCCCTGTCCCGGCTTGGCGGGCAGCGGTGGTCGCTGCCACTGGCCCGACCGGCGGATGAACACGTCGCCGCGGTGCAGTGCCTGCACGAAGTCGAGGCAGGACGGGAACCGCTCGTCGGGGTCACGCGACAGCGCCCGTGCCACCACCGGCCGATCGGCCTCGGACAGCGGTGTCAGGTTCGGCCAGCCGTGCAGGTGCAGCTTGACCAGTTCGTGGACCTCGCTGCTCCAGAACGGCAACGTGCCGGTGAGCAGCTGCTGGTAGACGATCGCCAGGCTGTACTGGTCGCTCTGCCGGCTGGCCGCGCCGCTGAGCAGCTCCGGCGGGCTGTACAGCGGGGTGAAACAGGCGTGTGCCGCCGCCGCCGGCCGGCCGTCCCCGCCGCGCAGCTGCCGCACCAGGCCGAAATCAGCGACCTTGACGTGACCCGACACCAGGAACAGGTTGTGCGGCTTGACGTCGCTGTGCTGCAACCCGTGCTGGAAGTTCATCCAGTCGAGCGCCTCGGCCGCCTCCACCAGATAGCCGAGCAGCTCGTCACGGGGAACGCCGGGCTGTCCCCGGCTGCGGTAGTCGGCCAGCAGCGTGTGCAGGCTCAGGTCGGCCAGCTCGGTGATGATCACCAGGTGGTCGTCGACCTCTTCGACCCGCTCCAGCGATAACAGGAACGGGTGGCGCAGCAGCTTCATCCGGTCCAGGGCGGCCCGCTCGTGCCAGCCGGGGCTGGTGTCGCCGCGGTCGATCGGCACGAACTTGATCGCCTTGACCATGCCGCCCGGGGCGTGACATTTCCAGACGACGCCGAAGCCGCCCTGGCCGAGCGGTTCGAGGAGGCGATACCCCGGAATGGGTTCGCCCCCGGCCTCGATCCGTCTGGTCGCGGGCGAATCCACGGCCACTATTCTCCCCTGGGGACGGAAACCGGGTCGCACACGCGGACTAGTTCGACCTTAACACAGGAAGGGACCGCCGTCCACTCGCCGCCGCCTGCGCCAGGGTGGGGGACGACGGCACGGCCGGTTCTCGTAGAATGACCGGCGTCGGGCAGCCCGAACGAGGCCGCCCCGGCCCCCTGGTGCCCCGCGTGGACTTACACAACCAATCCGACCCGCTCGCCGATCTGCTCGCCCGTGGCCGCTACCCGCAGGCGCTGCCGCTCGCCCAGGCCGCCGTCGACCGCTTGCCGGACGACGCTCCGGCGGCGGCGCGGGCCGCCGCCCTGGAGACGCTCGGCGTCGTCCTCCGCGAGCTGGGCGAGTACGCCCGCGCCGAGGGGCCGCTCTTGCAGGCGCTGTCGGCCCGCGGCGGAGCGGGCAAGGAATCGCCCGCCTACGCCCGCACACTGACCGAGCTGGGCCGGCTGTACGAGGAGCAGGCCCGCTACGCCAACGCCGAGAAGCTTTTCCGCTCCGCCCTCGAGCTGTGCGAGCAGGCAGGCGGCCCCGACCACCTCGACGTCGCCGACCGCCTGTACGATCTCGGCAAGCTGCTCGACCACCTGGGCCGGTTCGACGAGGCGACCGCCTGCCACGACCGGGCGCGGGCGATCCACCAGGCGCACGGCGTCGACCGGCCGGAGTACGCCCTCAGCCTGGCGGCCGGCGCCTGGGCCGACTGGCGGCGCGGACGGCTGGAACAGGCCGCCGAGGCGGTCCGCACCGCCACCGCCCTGCTCGCCCGGACTCGCGGCGAGGACCACCCCGATTACGCCACCTGTTGTCAGTTCCTGTCGCGCATTTGCTTGCATCAGGCGCGCATCGACGAGGCCGAGTCGCTGGCGGACAAGGTGCTGGCGGTCCGCCGCGCCCGGCTCGGCGAGCGGCACCACCGCTACGGCGGGGCGCTGGAGAACCTGGCCCTGATCCGTACCCTGCAGGGCCGCGCCGACGAGGCGACGGCGCTCGCCCGCCAGGGGCTGGAGATCACCCGCCAGGCGCTCGGCGAGCGCCACCCGTTCGTCGCCGACGGCCTGGCGGCGCTGGCCTACGCCTTGCAGGCCGCCGGCCACCCCGACGAGGCCGAGGTCCAGGCCCGCGAGGCGCTGGCGGTGTGCGAGGCCGCCCTCGGTGCCGACCACCCGCACCTGGCCAACTGCCACCGCGACCTGGCCGAAGCGGTCGCCGCCCAGCACCGCACCGACGAGGCCGACACGCACTACCTGCGGGCGCTCGACATCCTCCGGCCCTACGGCCCGACCTGCCGGGTGGAGATCATCGAGACGTTACAGGGGCGGGCGCGCCTGCTGGCGGTGTGCAATCGACCGGACGAGGCGGTGGCGGCGGCGGCAGCAGGCGGTTGCCCTGGCGCGAGGCCGGAGCCGACGGCGGTAGTCCGCTGCTGCTGGCGGGCGGGCTGGACAGCCTGGCGCGCGTGTACCAGGCGGTCGGCCAGCTGGCCGAGGCGGAGCCGATCTGGCGCGAGGTGCTGACGCTCCGCGAACAGACGCTGGGCGGCCGGCACCCGCTCTACGCCGAAACCCTTCG
This sequence comes from Gemmataceae bacterium, assembly GCA_046350215.1. Classification (GTDB taxonomy): domain Bacteria; phylum Planctomycetota; class Planctomycetia; order Gemmatales; family Gemmataceae; genus JAXMAU01. Next base: position 22,622 of record JAXMAU010000076.1, read on the forward strand.
CTGCCTGGCCGGACTGTACCTGGCCCAGGGCGACTTTGAGCAGGCCGATCGCTACGAGGCGCGCGCCCTCGACATCCTTCGCCAGACCCTGGGCGAGCGGCACCCGGAGTATGTCCAGGCCCTGTGCGGGCTGGCCGAGATGCACTGGCAGCGCGGCCAGCCCGCACAGGCCGAGCAGCTGTACTTTCAGGCTGGCGACATCGAGCGCGACCGGGTGGGCGAGCACCACCCCGACTACGCCGGGGTGATGCGGCAGCTGGCTCGCATGTATCAGGGGATGAACAACTTCCCCGCCGCCGAGGTCCGTCTGCGCCACGTTCTGGAGGTGATGGAACGTACCTACGGCGACGAACACCCGGAGTACGCCAACGCCCTGCATGACCTGGCAGCGTTACACCACCAGATGGGCGACCTGCTGACCGCCGAGGGGATGTATCAGCAGGCGTCCGAGCTGCGGCAGCAGCATCCGGGCGAGGCCAGCGCCGAGTACGGCCAGAGCCTGCATGGACTGGCCCAGGTGTATCAGGGGATGGGGCGCTACGACGACGCCGCTCCGCTGTTCCGCCGCGCCCTGGACATCCACGAACAGGCGCTCGGCGGCGATCACCTGGCGACGCTGCGGGTCCGCCACAGCCAGGCGCTGTTCGAGCACGCCCGCGGCCACTTCCACCGCGCCGAGGACCTGCTCGCCCAGGTCCGCGACCAGCTAGTGCAGGTGGCCGGTCCGGTGTCGCCGATGCTCATCCCGGTGCTCACCGACCAGGCGCGGATGTACTCCGGCGCCGGCAACCATCTGTCGGCCGAGGAGTGCTGGCGGCGGGTGCTGGAGATCAATCGGCAGGTGATGCCGGACGACAAGGGGTTGCACGCACAGGACCTGATCAACCTGGCGCTGTGCCTCCGCGCCGCCGGCGACCTGGCGGCCGCTGAACCGCTGGTCCGCTCGGCCGTCGAACTTCTGGAGCAGGTCCGCGGCCAGGCCCACCCGGAGACGGCGGCGGCCGTCGGTCTACTGGCCGGCATCCGGCAAGGACTGGAGGACGAGGCGGCCGTCGACGTGGCCGGCCCGCCGCCGGCCGGCGAGGCAGAACGGCTGTACCGCGACGCACTCGACCGCACCCGCGTGGCGCTCGGCCAGGCGCATCCGGAGGTCGCCGTCGCCCAGTCCGAGTTGGCCACCTACTGCGCCTCGCGCGGCCGCATCGCCGAGGGGGTCGAGCTGTGCCGCAAGGCGTGCGACCTGCTTCGCCAGGCGCACGG
>JAXMAU010000077.1:0-21903 GCA_046350215.1 Gemmataceae bacterium
ACCGGCGGCGAGGACCGGGCGGTGCGCGTCTGGACGCCCGCCGACGGCGCGGAAGTCCGCGCCTGGACGGCCCACGACGGCCCGGTTACCGCCCTCGCCGTCTCACCCGATGGTAAGCGGTTACTGACGGGAAGCGCGGATCGTACCGCCGTCGTGTGGGATCTGGCGACCGGCAGGGCGGTGGCTCGTCATACCCTCGCCGGTGAGATCCATGCCGTCGCGTTCGCGCCGGACGGAAAGCGGTTGGTCAGTGGCGGCACCGGCGGGAACTTGCAGGAGTGGACGACGGACACGGGTCGGATCGGCCGTCCGATCGAGCGGCAGCGCGGGGGCACGGTGATCGCCGCCGTCTACAGCGGCGACGGCACGACGGTGTTCGCCGTTACCGCCGACCGCGACGGAGTGACACTGGCCTGTCACGCGATCACTACCCCGCACGGGCCACAGGTGCTGTCGCAAACGCCGGCGGGGGCGATCGGGTTGTACAGGGACGGTCGCTGTCTGATCGCCGACAGCGGCACGATCCGGGTGATTCGTCTGGGGCCCGACGCAGCGAACAGAGACGGGGCGGTAACGCCGGTTATTTCACCTCACGGGAGCAAGCAACGATGAAACGACATCTCGCGATCCTCGTCGGCAGCCTGACGCTGAGTCTGGCCTGCCTGGCGGTGGTGTTCGCCCGCCAGGGCGCGCCGGCCGCGGCGGCGCCGGGCGGCGCCGGCGGCAAGGAGGGCGACGCCCCGCGCATCGCCGCCAGCCGCATCACCCACGTCACCATCTACCCCGACAGCGCGCTCGTCACCCGCGAGGTCGACGTGCCAGCCGGTAACGGGTTACTCGAACTGATCATCAATCCGCTGCCCGAGGCGACGATGCCCAGCTCGCTGTACACCGAGTCGGGCGACGGCATCCGCGTGCTCACCACGCGCTTTCGCACCCGGCCGGTGAAGGAGGACACCCGCGAGGAGGTCCGCAAGCTGGAGGAGGAGATCAAGCGGCTGCAGCAGGAGACGCGCCGGCTGCAGGCGGAGACGCAGGCGATCGCTGGCAACACGCAGATGCTCACCAAGCTGGAAGGGTTCGCCACCGCCAGCACCGTCCACGCCACCGAGAAGGGCAAGCTGGACAGCGAGGCGACCATCGCCCTGGCCAAGTACCTGATGGACGGCCGGACCGAGAAGTCGAAGCAGCAGGTGGCGGTTCAGGAGCAGATGGAGAAGAACACCGAGGCGCTGACGTTCGCGCAGCGGCAGCTGGCGCAGCTGACCACCGGCACCAGCAAGGTGGAGCGCGACGCCGTCATCGTCGTCGACAAGGGGCAGAACGGCGGCGGCAAGGTGCGGCTGAACTACCTGGTGGCGTCGGCGGCGTGGCGGCCGCAGTACAAGCTCCGCGCCGGCAAGACGACCAAGGACCCGGTGACGCTGGAGTACCTGGCGGCGGTGGTGCAGCAGACCGGCGAGGACTGGGAGCGCGTGAACGTCACCCTGTCGACGGCCCAGCCGATGCTGAACGCCGCTCCGCCGACGCTGCACGCGCTTGGCCGTCGCCGTCGTTCCGCGGCGCGCCGACGCCGGGGGTGTCGGTGAGCGGATTGCAGACCGGGCTGAACCTGGGCCAGTTCGGCGGCCAGATCGGCGGCGGCGAACGCCCGGTGCACCCGGCGCCGGCGGTGGCTTCATGCCGAACAGTGGGCCAGCCGCCGGGCCAGGCGGCACGCCGATGCCGCAGCAGCAGGCGGCCCAGCCGACTCTGCCGACGAGTCGGCTGGCGCTGGCCAACCCCGAGGGCAAGGCGTCGGTCGAGGAGCTGAACGCGGCCGTCGACAACCTCCGCAAGCAGGCGCAGACGGTGGCCAACCTGACCAACAACGAGAAGGACGTCAGCGAGCTGGCCAACTACGCCGCGGTGGTCGAGCAGGCCCGCGACCTGGTACTGGTGCAGAAGAAGGCGAAGGCAGGCGCCGCCACGGGTCGCGCCGGCCGCAACGAGGGGCCGAGCGTCACCTACCATCTGCCGACCCGGCTGAGCGTGCCGTCGCGAAACGACGACCAGGTGATCGAGGTGGCCCGCATCGAGCTGCAGCCGGACTACTACTACAAGGCGGTGCCGGTGCTCACCCCGCACGTCTACCGGCAGGCGACGCTGGTCAACAAGAGCAAGTTCGTCCTGCTGCCGGGCGAGGCGACCATGTACCACGACACCGACTTCGTCGGCCGGATGACGTTGCCGCTGGTGGCGATCGGCGAGGAGTTCACCGCCGGCTTCGGCAGCGAGCCGCAGCTGCAGGTCCAGCGCCAGCTGCTGGAGCGGACGCGCACCATGCAGGGCGGCAACCAGATTTTGAACTACCAGTATCGCATCCTGATCTCCAGCTACAAGGACGAGAAGGTGAAGCTGCAGGTGTGGGACCGGCTGCCGCACGCCGAGAACGAGGCGATGGGCATCACCCTGGTGAAGGCCACTCCGGAGCTGTGCGCCGACCCGGTGTACACCCGCGAGGAGCGGCCGAACAACCTGCTCCGCTGGGACGTCGACGTCGACTCCGACACCCGTGGCGAGAAGGCGCGGCGGATCCACTACGAGTTCAAGCTGGAGCTGGACAAGCAGGCGACGCTGGGCAGCTTCCAGAGTCGCTGAGGCTCGCTGCGCTCGGCCCGTGTTTATCGCGTGTCAGGAAAGTAATGCACGGGGCAAGGGGAGGTCGGAGGCGTGGAAGAAAGCCCGGAGGTGTGGCTGGTCGTCGCGGATGGGGTAATCCTTGACACGCACTCGCCCCCGGTGTGTTCACCGGGGCTAATCACTTGGCGAGCCTTACGCGATCACCTGATTGCGGCCGTGGTTCTTCGCCTGGAACAGCTTCTCGTCGGCTTGCCGGATGAGTTCGTGCGGTGTCAGGGCGACGTCGCCGGTGGTGGCGGGCTACTCCGATGCTGATCGTCACCGGGTACGTCTTGCCCTCGTACTGGAAGACGTGCCGCTCGACCAGCGCGCACTCGCTCGGCCACCAGGGCGCGGTCTCCAGCGTCGTCTCCGGCAGCACGATGGCGAACTCTTCCCCGCCGTAGCGGGCGAACAGTTCCTCCTTGCGGACGTTGCCCTTCACGCACGCCGCCAGCTCGCGGAGAGTGAAGTCGCCGCCCAGGTGCCCCAGGTCGTCGTTCGTCTGCTTGAAGTGGTCGATGTCGAACAGGATCAGCGACAGCGGCCGCACGCGCCTGACCGCGATAGCTCGCGGTCGAGGAACTCCAGCAGGTAACGCTTGTTGTGGATGTCGGTCAGCGCGTCGATGATCGTCAGCCGGTAGATCTCTTCGTGATACTCCGCCTCGACGTTGCCGCCGGCGAGAAAACGATAGATGCAGTTGCCCACCCGCAGGTAGTCGCCGTCCTTCAGCTTGCAGATCGATGCCGGGATGTCGTTGACGAACGTCCCGTTGGTGCTCTGCAGGTCGACGGCGTAGTAGCCGTCGGCGCCGGGCTGGATGCGGGCGTGCCGGCGGGAGACGGAATGATCGTTGATGCGGATGTCGCAGTCGTTGCCGCGGCCCAGCACCATCGGCGTGTCTGACAACGGGTAACGGCTACCCATGCCCGGACCAGTGGGGTAGATGTGAACCACGCAGGCGTCGCGCCGCGTCGTTGACACCAGCCGGTTCGGCCCTGTCACCCAGGTTTCACTGGTCTTCTCCATCATCACGTCCATACGGGGTTCCTTGACAGGCGCGGCCGGAGGGGCGGCCCGTCCAGGGTGACGCAGGCCATGTCAACAGGCGGTCGAAACGAGGAGGGTCGTTCGACTTAATGAGATTCTAGTTCACGATTCAGGCCGGGCCAAGCAAGAATGCGACTCCGAAAGGAAGGGAACGCCATCGGGGCGTGGGGAAGGTCGTCCTTCCTCACGCCCCGGCGGTGGTTGGCGCGTCGATTAGCGGGTGTTGACCACGATCACCCCGCCGACTTCCGGGACGCTCAGGTCGATCAGCACCGGCTCGGGCGTCTGGGCGACGGCGGCGTTGCCGGCGGTGTCGCGGACGGTCAGTCGCAGGTACACCTTCGGCGGCGTCTTCTCCGGCACCACCCAGGTGTAGCGGCCGGTGTTCGGCAGCTGCTGCTCGCCGATGAAATCCCACGGGCCGTTCGGGCTGGCCGACCACTCGAGCGACACCGGGTTGGCGGCCAGGTTGCGGTCCTCCGCCTTCCACGCCAGCACCAGCGCCTCGCGGCGGGCGGCGTCCGGTTGCGGGGCGTACAGCTCGGCGCTCGGCTGAGTCGTGTCGACCTCGACACGGACCTGCGGCACCTCACCCGGCTGCGGCGCCGGCTTGCCCAGCCCGGCGCGGCTCTTGACCACCAGGAAGAAGCCGTAGGAGACACCGTCGCGCGGCAGCTGCACCGTCACCATGCCGCGGACCGGGGCTGGCCCCTTGACCTCGGCCGACACCGGCAGCGACACGCTGACCTCGCCGTTCGACTTCTCCCAGGTGACGCCCTCGTCGGTGGTGACGTACACCTCCACGCTGCCCAGGCCGGACGGGCCGAACTTGGCGACGTCGAAGCCGAGCTTGATCTGCTTCTTGTTGACGATCTGCAAGGGCGGCAGCGGACCGCGGGGCGGCGTCGTCCCGCCAGCGACCGCGGTGGCGGTGTTGGCCAGCGGCACCGGGGCCGGGGTCGGCTCCACTGCCGCCGGAGTCGGGAGCGGTACGGGGGCCGGCGCCGTGGCGGCACTGCTCACACCGATCGGCGCGCCCACGGGCGGCGGGGCCGGCGGCGGAATCATGCCGGGGTTGGTCAGCGTCGGGGCCGGCGCCACCGGCGCCACCGCCGACGTCGTCAGCAGCCCGCTCGTGCCCGGCACCGTCTTCTCGTCGGTCGCCTCATTGCCGGCCAGGTCGCGCAAGGTCAGTCGCACCGTCACGTCGCCCGGCAGACCCGGCCGGAAGCGCTGGTTGCCGCGCTCACCCGGCACCACCGGCAGCGGCGTCCAGCCGCCCGTCGGCGCGGCGCCGACGCGATACTCCAGCTTCAGGCTGGTCCACTCCGGCCGCTCCTCGCGAACCTCCCAGCTCACCTGCACTTCCTCGCCGACCCGTTCGGCCGACAGCACCTTGACCAGCGGCTTGGTGGTGTCGATGCAGATCTTCTGGCCGACCGGCGCCTTGTAGATGTCCGGCGGATCTTGCCGGCCGGTGCGGTCGGTGACGGCGACGCTGAAGCACAGCAGACCGTCGCCGGCGGCGAAGAAGTCGAACGCCTTGCGGTCCGGCGTGGCCCGCGCGTAGATCTCCCAGGTGCGGCCCTGGTCGCGCGACAGATAGAGGATCAGCTCGCGCACCTCACTCTGCCGCTCCGGCTGCACGCGGATCGGGATCTGGAACCCTCGCTGGTTGATGTGAACCACGTCGTCACCAGCCGGTGCGCCCGCGGCCAGCAGCAGGCAGGTCCAGGCTAACCATCCCGTGGCCATGGAACTTCCCCCATAACGTGCGATATGCCTTCGACCACCCGCGGTCGGCGGGCGTCGATGTGATAGGCGCGAGTGTGCTAAGCTGTACCGTCTTTATCGGTCGTTCCGCCGGCCAGCTTGAGCGACGACGGCGCTTTTTTCGGAAATGACTCAAGGGAGAAGCTCAAGCGGGAGCAGCCGGGGCGGATGCGGCGGCTCGCGCCGGTCGCGCCGGTGGGGCGAGCCACGGGGAAAGGGCGATCTGCGGCGGCGGACTCTTGCCCTCGTCCCGGTCCAGGCGGTATACCGTAGGCAGCCCGTCCCCGACGTCTGGAGGCCCGGTCATGCACGAACACGCCGCCCACGCCACCGCCGACAACCCGTTCACCCCGAGCGAGGTGCAGGAGTTCCACACCAGCGACAAGCGCCGGCGCGGTGAGCGTTCTGATGACCGCCATCTTCCTGATCGGTCTGCTCATGGCGTCATCGCCTACATCGTGGCGATGGGGTGACCTGCGTTACCGAGCAGGGACGTGGCGCAGCCGCACTGCCTCGGGCTGGTCGGGGACGAGGGCGAGCACGCGGTCGACGTCGCTGTGGGCACGGTCGCGCTGGCCAGCCGCGGCGTAGGCGGCGGCGGGGAAAGGTGGAAGTCGCTGATCGTCCGGGGCGCGCCGATGCGACACGCTGAAACAGGCGACGGCGTCGGCCGGCCGGCCGAGCGCATCGCCGCGTGCCCGAGCAGGGCGTGTGCCCACCGATCGCCCGGCCAGCCGGCACGCCCGCTCCAGCAGGTCGGTGCGCTGCGCGGGCGCTACATCGTGCAGCCGCAGCCGGCTTGTTGTGCGTGGTGCCCGGCAATGATGCCGCCGGCGCGACTTCTTCGGTGGGGGCTACCGCCCAGCAACTGCTGCCGTGTGCCGCCACGAACACCGGACCCGGACCGAACCGCTTCGCCAGCTCGTCGAGCCGCCGGGCGCGTTCGTCGGTCGGCGGGGATGGCGGCGCGGTGAGCGGCAGCACGGCGACGTCGAGCAGGCTGTCGCGGGCGATCGAGCCGGGTTCGAGGTCCAGCTCGGCGTACAACTCCTCGCGCCGATCCCACAACTGCTCGCCTCGCTCCGCCAGCGGTCTGACGTCGACTGGGCCGTCGGCCGCATACCTGCTGCGGCAGCCGATCGGCTGAAGCCGGTGCGGCTGCTCCGCCAGCCGGCCGCGTCTGACCGCCGCCGCGCCTGCTCGACCTGTCCGATCGCGTCGTCCACCTGCGTGACCCGGCCGCTCGAAAACGGTACATGGGCGACCTGTTCGCGCGTTCGCCGCAGCTCGGCCAAGCGCCTCGTCATGCCGTCCGGTCCGGTGCAGCTCGACCCCTCCTGCAACAGCCGGTCGGCGGCTGCCGCGGCGGTAAAGGTAACGATCGCCACCAACGTCAGCACACTGAAGAGCGACAGGGCGAAGCCCAGCGCCAGCAGCCCGCTCCGCAGCGCCGTCGGCCGCCGGCGCCGCCAGCGCCGCCAGCGCTCGCGCACGCTGCGGTTCGCCACGGTTTGCAGCGGCAGTCCGCGGACCAGGCGGATGCAGGTCGTCGGCCAGCCTGTCGGCCGGCATGCGGCGGGTCCGGGTCCGGGTCCGTCGCTCGACCGATCAGGTCGGCCAGCCCGACCGACACCTGCCGGTTCACCTGGCGGAGCGTCGCCGCGTCACCGGGCCGAAACGGGAGTAGCCCGCCGAGCGCCTCGTACAGCGTCACTCCCAGGCCGTAGACATCCGCCGCCGGCCCCACCGCCTGCGGCACTGGCCGGTCCTGCCGCACCGCCTGCACCGCCGCCTGCTGCTCCGCCATGTAGTCGAGGGTGCCGCCGAGCAGGTCGACGGCGCGCCGCGGGGAGCGGTTCGCGGGCGAGGTGGAAGTCGAGCAGCATCGGGCTGACCGTCGCCGGCGGTGCGAGCACGCTGGGCCGGCTTGACATCGAGGTGACACAGGCGGCGACGGCGCGCATAGGCCGGCGTCGGCCAGGCAGGCGGCGACGGTACACGGCGTCGGCGTAGCTCAGCCGATCGTACAGGCGAGACCAGGGCGCGCGGTCCGCTGCCCGATCGTCGACCGGCGGTCCACTGGCGGCGGCCATGCCCCGGTGAACTCGCTGGCCGGTGCGGTCGGCGGCACGGCGGCCAGGCGGCCGAGCACACGCGCCGAGCGAGCGCCGCCGAAGTAGGGCAGGGCGACCAGGGCATGCAGCCGGCGGGGCGGATCGACGTCGGCGGCCGCGCAGCGGCACGATGTGGGTGTGCTGCAGTCGGGCCGAGTACAGGTGTTCGCGTTCGGGCGCGCGGCACGACCTTGCCGCCACCGGGCGATCGGCGAGTGCCGGCGCCGCCCAGGAACATCGCTCCGGCGGCCCCACGGCCCAGCTCCGTCTCCAGCCGGTAATCGCCTACTCGTTCGCCCACCGCCGGTAGCTCCGGGCGTCTTCGTCGTCGGTCGGCGGCGGCAACGGTCGCCGCCGTCTCGGAGAAAACAGGATCTCCAGCAGCGGCCAGTTGAGGGAAAGCGGGCGAGGAACGTCGCGGCGGAGGCGCAAATCCGAACTGCCGCCGCACCCGCACCTCTCGCTGACGACCTGCTGCCAGGCTCCGTCGGCGGCCAGCTGCGGGTGACGGCGGAGGCAGTTCCTCCGCCGATGGCCCGCCGTCGGTGCGTCCCACCGTCCGGCGCAGCTCGTCGCACAGTTGCCGCGCGCCGTTGGTCGGCGTCCGGCCGTCAAGCGGGACGTCGCCTGATCTCGGTCCGGGCGCGGTGGCGGTGGAACGGCGGGGAAATCGAGTCTATGCGGCCCCCGAAAGTGACAACGGTGAGGCCGGACGGGGCGGCCGGGCATCCGCCGCCCCGCGGAGAGCTGCGCCCAGTACAGCCGAGCGGCATCGACGGATGGTCGACGAGCAGACGTCCTCACTGCCTCTCCTCCTCGTCCGCTGCGGTCGAGGTATGCACACCCCGACGGCGACGGGCGGTGAGGTAGCGGTCAGGTAGGCGGCGTAGCCCACGGCGTGTCGAGGCCGGGAGTGGTGGCGAGTCGACTCCGGCGGCTGGTCATCGAGGTCCGCCGCGAGTGCTCGCTCCAGCCCTGCTGCAGCAAGCGCCAGGTGTTGGTCGACAGTCCGCCGACCGCGGCGTGGCCGGCGCCTCCTCGGTCTGCGGCGCGGGTCCGCTTCCGGCGCGTCGCCTTGGCCGGTGCGTCGACGTCCTCGGCGTCCGCGTCGTCCGCCTCCGACGCGGTGAACTCCGGGGTGCGGGTCGGCGTCCGGGCGGGCGCCGGCACCGACAGGCCCGGATCGGCGGACTCGGTGGCCGCGCCGGGCGCGGTGCCGGCCGTCGCGGCGTTCGCCACCGGGCGCGGGCGGTGCGGCACCGTGGGAACCGTCCTGTTCGTGGCCGCGGGGCTGGCGGTCGCTGTCGGGATCGTTGGCTGCCAGGCTACCATGGCGTCACGCTCCCAACTCCTGCGACGGGCGGCCACGCCGGGTAGACGGGGTTGAACTGCACCTGGAAGCATGCGCCGACTCCACCTCGGCAGTGAGACGGCGGATCGACGGGGTAGCGGGACCGTCGGGACGAGCGGGGTCGACCACCTCCACGCTGGGCGTCGGCGTCAGCGGCACCGTCACCTGAAGCACCGGCGCGGCGGTCGTCGGCAGGACGGCCGCTTCTACTCCACCTGGGGCGTTGACCTGCGCATCCGCCACCGCGTCTGGACTGCCAGCAGCGTTTGCCCGCTCGTGCTGCCCACTTCCGCCGAGATGCCCAGCGCGGCGGCAGCTGGATCGACACCGTCGCTGCGCTTCGCGACGACCGCTTCTTCGTCACCCCGGACGCGACCCCCGACACCAGCCCGAGCAGGCTGGCGCTGGGGCACCATCGGTCTTCCATGCGTTCCAGCCCAAACCGCGTCGCCGCGTACCTTCTCATCCGCGTTCTCCGCATTTTCAGATGCCTGATGACCGAACCGATGGACGGGATGTGGGATCAGATGGGGGCCCACAAGGACATGCAACCGCGCGCCGACCGCCGATTACGGCCCCAACTGCCGGCGCGACGCAGCCGCGTCGGGCGAACTGGCTCCGCCAGGACGCGGTCGAGGTCGGCGCGGGCGCGGTCAACGCCGAGCGCGGCGAAGCGCGCCCAGCGCGGTGCAGGTAGCCGGCCGGACAGCCTGGAGCGGGCGCTCCACGCACACCTCGAAGTTACCAGCCGCCGCCTCCGCTGGCCGGCCGAGGGCGCATCAGAGCGTGGCCGAGCAGCCGCCTGTGCCCACCGATCGCCTGCTGCCGCCAGCTGGCACGCCTGCTCCAGCAGCGGCACCGCTGGGGCCGGCTCGGCGTCGTGTAGACGCAGCAGCCGGCCGAGGGTGCGGTGGTTCCACGCCGACACCGGCGGCGGAGCATTCCGCGCCGCCGGTTCACCCCTGCCGCCGCTGCAAGCGCCGGGAACACCGGACTCGGCCCGAACCGCTGCTCCAGCTCGTTCAGCATCGCCCCGCCAGCGCGGCGGTCGGCCGGGTGCGGGTCGGATTCGAGCAGCAGCAGAGCGACGTCGAGCAGGTCGTCGCGGGCGGCCGTGCCGGGCCGCAGGTCCAGCCCGGCGTATAGCTCGGCGCGGCGGTCCCACACCGCCTGGCAGCGACTTCGCAGCGTGCCGCCCAGCGCCGCCGGCGCCGTCGCTCCGTACAGCCCGCGCAGCTGGTCGGCCAGCCGGTGCAGCTGAACGGCCAGCCGGTCGCGCTCGGCCTTCGCGTTGCCGCCGCTCGACCTGGTCGATCTCGTCGTGTACGGACTCGTTCGCCACAGAACGGCAGATGGCGATCGTCGCCAGCTCCGCGGCGCAGCCCGGTCGTGGCCTCTCCTCGCCGGCCGGCGGCCACGCTGAGCTGGCGGCCCTCGCGCAGCAGCTGTTCGGCCTCGCCGGTGCGGTGCCGGTAGTCCACCGCCAGGAACGCCAGGATACCGCCGAGCATCGCGAGGTAACCCGGCCAGCGCAGCGGTCCGCAAGCGCCGTCGGCCGCCGGGCGCTGCCAGCGGCTGCCAGCGTTTCCGGCACGCTGCGGTTCGGCACCGTCTGCAGCGGTAACGACTGGACGACCCGGGCGTGAGGTCGTCGGTTGCCGCGTCGGCGGCCATGTCGCCGGGTCCGGGGCTCATCGCCCGATCGATCGTCGGCCAGGTCCGACCGACACCTGTGGGTTGACCGCGCAGAGTGGCGCCGCCTGGCCGGGCCGATACGGCGGCAGCCCGCCGAGCGCCTCGTACAGCGTCACCCCCAGGGCGTAGACGTCCGCCGCCGGCCCCACCGCCTGCGGCACCGGCTGGCCGAGCCGGATCATCTCGATGGCGATCTGCTGTTCCGGCGCCATGTACCCCGGCGTCCCGCCCAGCTGGTCGGTAAGCTCGTCGGCGGGAAGCGGATCGCGGGCGAGGTGGAAGTCGAGCAACATCGGCTGGCCGTCGCCGGCAAGCAGCACGTTGGCCGGCTTGACATCGAGGGTACAGGCGGCGACGGTGCGCATAGGCCAGGGCGTCGGCCAGGCAGGCGACGGTACACACGGCGTCGGCGTAGCTCAGCCGGTCGTACAGGTGGCACCACGCCCGCGGCCCTGCCGCCCGGTCGTCGACCGGCGGTCCGGGCGATGGCGGCCAGGTGCCTCGGTCAGCCGCTGGCCGGTCCGGTCGGCGGGCGCGGCCGGCGGCCAGGCGGCCGAGCACACGAGCGATGAGGCGCCGCCGAAGTAGCAGGGTGACCCAGCGCCAGCCGGCGGGGCGGATCGACGTCGGCGGCCATGGTGATGCACGATGTGGGTGTGCTGCAGCTCGGCCAGGCACAGATGTTCGCGTCTTCAGCGCAGGCACGACCCGCGATGCCACCGCGATCGGCAAGCGAGCCGCTGCCGCGCCAGGAACACCGCTCCGATCGCCCCACGGCCCAGCTCCGCCTCCAGCCGGTAATCGCCTACTCGTTCACCCACCGCCGGCAGCCTGGCGGCGGCGCCACCGGGTCGAGCAACTGATGGCACTCGAACAGGATGGCGATCGGCTGGTGCCACCGGGGAAGCGGCGTCCGTACAGTTCTGGGCGTCGCCACCAACCCGAAAGGTTAAGCGCAGGCAATACCCTCCTCGTACACCAGATCGAGAGCCAGCTCGGGGTGGCGTTCGCGCAGGTGCGGGTGAGCGGCGAAAAACTCCTCGACCGGCGGCCGCTCGCCGGCCTCCCAGCGTCGCCGCAACGGCTGGACCAGCCGCCTGCACCAGAGCAGGTCGGCGTCCGATGCCGGATCGGTGGTGACAGGGTTCGATGAGGTGTAAAGACATACGCGATCCGCGTTGGTTACATCGGCGGCCCGGCGCTGGGCGGCGGCTCGCCCTCGCAGGCGAGCTGGCTGGCCAGTTGGCGGAGGATGCGTGGCGGACACCCTCGTGCAGGCCGGTGCGGTCGGCGATCTCCTGGTTCGTCGCCCCCTCTCGCTCGTGCCTGCAGCACCGCGTGATGCTCCGGCGGGCACAGCCGCAACAACCGCTCCCACAGCTCGGCGGCCACCACCGTCTGCTCGGCCGTCGGCCGGTCGCACGCCGGCAGCGCGAGCGGGTCGGCGATCTCCAGCGAGAACTCGCTGGCGAGCGGCCGGTGCAGCTCGCGGCAATGGTCGATGCACCGATTACGCATGATCAGTACCAGAAAGGCCTGAGCGCGCCGAAGTCTCGAAGTGCCAGTTGTTCCGCTGCAGCCCTTCGAGGATGTAGCCCCAGGCAGACTGCATCACGTCGATCGAGTCGAGCTTCGACCGCAGCTTGCTGGGCAGCTGGCGGCGGATCACCTTGCGGAGATACGGGGCGTAGGTGGTGAACACCGCGGCGGCGGCTTCCGTGTCGCCGGACGTCAGCTTGTCGAGGAGACGCTGCAATAGCTCCTGGCTCATGAAGATCAGCGCTCGGACGGCGATGGCGAACCAATCAGCGGCAGCAGCGGCAGTTCGTCCAGCGCCGTGTCCTCGTCGCGGGCCGAATGGACGAGGGTGTAGGCGGTGACGGCCACGGCGGCGAGGGCGGCGGCATAGCCGGCGTACCAGCGGAGGCCGCCGCTCGACTCGATGACCCGGCCGATCTGCTGGCCGGCGCTGTCGAGGCCGGTCAGGAACTGCTCCAGTGCCGCCTGTTCGACCGGCCGGAGGCTTTCCGGCAGGTGGACTCAGCGGGCGCGGCTCGCTGCCGCTGCCGTTTCCCCGTCGCGTCGGGCGGGTCCACCGATTCGGCTGGCCCGTCCGGCTCGGCGGGGGTCGCACCTTCCGGCGTCTCCGTCGCGCCGCCGGCGTCGCGGGCGGCAGACCGATCCCGGCCCGCTCCCCGCCACCGTCATCGGGCTCGGACACGACCGACTGTTCCGTCACCGCGACCGGATCGAGGCCGCGCGGCGACCGGCGGGGCGTCGGAGGTGGGCGTGCGGACGTCCGGTCCGACAGACGAGCTCAGCGGGAGGGGGTCACCCAGGCGCGCGGAAGCGCCGGGGCCGCCTGTTCCGCGGGCTCCGCTTCCGCCTCCACGGCGGCGACCGACGGTTTCACCACCGGCGCCGGCGTCGACACGCTCCGCACTGGCGGGGCGGGCACGTCGGAGCCGGTAGTCGATTTAGAAGGTCCGCTACTGGTGGAGGATGACGCCTGCGCGGGCGGGGTGGACGACGACCCGCTGTTGGTCGGGAACGGGAAGTCGAGATCGTCGGAGGAGGCGGACTCGTTGGCGTTGCCGTTCTGGCTCCCGTTGTTCACGACCGGCGGCGTCTCGGTTCGGATGATCCAGATGAACGGGCCGTGCCGAAAGGCGACGACTTCGAGGCCGGGCGGTTCGTGCTCCGCGTGCTCGTGCTCCGCCGACTCGTGGAAATCCTCCACCGCCCGACTCGGACAGCAACGGTGTTCGAGCCACTCCAGCCGCGGGAGAGATGAACCGCGTGACTTCATACGTCCTGATCCTCTCAGAGACGGGAACGGGTCGTCCGTGGTGGTGGCGAGAGTAGGGGTCGCCTGAAAGGTGATGGTTTCATCGTAACAACGATAACCCAGCGGTCAATCGGAAAAGAAGCGTCGCCGGCGACGACCGCCGAGTAGCGCGGCAGCCGGGCGAAACGAGCGGACCTGTCCGGACCTGACAGGAATCGACGGTGGCGATTCATCCGATGTAGCTCCGGGAGAGAGGAAGAGCGCAGCAGCGGACGGGCACAAGGTCGATCCTTGTGCCCGTCGGAACAAAGGGCAGGGAACCGCCGGTCAGCGGTGGTGGCCGCCGCCGTGGTGGCCGTCGAACCTGCCGATGGCCTGGGCGAAGGTGCCGGACAGCAGAACGCCGGTCGCGTCCTTGACTTCGATCGTCGTGCCGACGGCGATCGTGACGGTCGGATTGGTCAGGGTGACGGTCCCCTGGCCTTCGGCGCTGACACTGAGCTGACCGACGCTGGTCCCGTTGACGTAGACGTCGAGCGTCTGGGCACCGCCGGTAATGCCGGTGACTTCCACCTTGAGGGTGGTGGTGGTGCCGGCGGTCTTCACTTCGGCCCCGCCGAGGGCGGTCGAGCCGGTGACGGAAGACGTCAACGAGGCGGCCAGTCGGGTGCCCTCGCACTCGCCGACGTTGTCGTCGGTGTCGGGGGTGACGGCGTCGGTGCCACGGCCGCCGCGGACGACGTCGCGGCCCAGTCCGCCGTCGAGGGTGTCGTCGCCGTCGTCGCCGAAGAGCACGTCGGCGTCGGCGCCGCCGGCGAGCTTGTCGTTGCCGCTGCCCCCCCGCAGGACGTCGCGGCCACTCCCGCCGTCGGCGTCGTCGTTCCCGCTACCGCCGAGAGCAGGTCGTGGCCGTCGCCGCCCTGCAGGGTGTCATCGCCGCCATCGCCCGCCAGCACGTCGTTCGCGTCGCCCTTGAGCGTGTCGTTGCCGCCGCCGCCGCTCAGCAGGTCATTGCCGTCGCCGCCGGTCAGCGTATCGTCGCTGCTGCCGCCGATCAGCAGGTCGTTGCCGGCCCCGCCGTCGGCCGTGCTCTTGATCGCCGTCTGGTTGACGAAGCGATCGTTGCCGTCGCTGCCCAGGAAGTTGATGAGGGTGACGTCCGCCGCCGCGAAGGTGGAGGTCTGGCCGTTCAGCCGAACCACCACGTTCGTCCCCTGCGTGGTGACGACAGCGCGGTCGTTGCCGGTGGTGCCCTCGATCGCCAGCAACCCGGCCTGGAGCGTCACCGAGCCGGCGCTGGGCAGGTTTCGTTCCTGAAGACTTTCGAGGTGCAGGGAGGCCCGTCGCTGGCTCGGTGAGGAAGTGGTCGTTCGCCTGCCGCCACGAAGAAACCGCCAGAAATTCAACATGCGTTCGTCCTGTCCTTGAGAGATGGCGAGAGAGGGGTTCGCCTGTGTTCCAGTTGTGTGCCCGACGGGTCTATCCAGAGAGAACGGAAACGGCGGCCGAAAGCGGGCGCGGCCGTGGACGTCTTTTCTGCTCCCGTGCGCCCCGGACAGGACAGGCGCGCGCAAACGACATCCGCCTCACCCGGAATCGATCCGGGTGAGGCGGATGGGGGCATTGGGGCAGACGGCGTGGGTCAGGCGATGTTGATGCGCAGGTCGTAGACGCCCTTGCCGGACCGTCCGGGGGCGAGGGGGCGGCCCTTGACCTCGACATACACTCGTTGGCCGGCGCGGACCCGGTAGTTCTGGCCCACTTCGACCAGGAAGCCGTTGGTGCGGACGAAGAGGTGGACTTCCAGCCGGCTGTTGGTGGCGATTGCCGACAGAGCGCCGGACTGCGAGGCGGTGAACCCGAACCAGTCGTAGTCGACGGGGGCGCCGCCACGCGGCGGACGGATGGTCAGGTTGGCCACGTTGAACGAGGAGACAGTGCCCAGCCAGGTGGCCCGATCTTCGGTGTTGTTCGGCTCGTAGCGGTCGGTGCCGCGGAGCAACGTACGCAGGTAGATCCGCCCGTAGCCGCTGAGTGGGTTGAACACTCGCACGCCGTTGAGTGGTAGCGCCGTGCCTTCCAGGTGCTCGAAGACGTCGTCGGTGGTGGCGTAGCGATCCTGCGCGAACAGCAGGGCGGCGGCGCCGGCCACATGGGGGGCGGCCGCCGAGGTGCCGAAGAACGGGGCGAACCCGGTCACCGAGGTGGTCACGCCGTCCGGGGCGGAGACGTTCGGCTTCTGGCGGATCTGTGCGGTGGCGAACCGCGCCCCGGTCAGGTCGTCGGCGACGATCGGCAGGTTGCCGCCGCGACTGGAGAAGGTTTCGATGACGTTGGGAGTGGCGTAGTTCACCGCGCCGACGCTCATCGCATGCTCGGCCAGCACTTGCCCGTACTGCGTCGGCGCCCCTTCGCCGGCCACGTTCAGCGTGGTAACGTTGGAGCCGAGGTCGATCCAGGTGATCCGTTTCGGCGCTGGACCGGCGATCAGCTGGAAGGCGAAGGCGAACGTGTTGGTCAGGTTCGCCGCCGCGTTGGTGAAGATGATCCGCTGGTATGCCTCGTCGGTGGCCAGGTTGTTGGTGTTAAAGGTGGCCAGGATCGCCCCGGTGGTCGGGTTGACGATGTGGACGGCGATGCGCGCCGTCACCTGATAGTTCGCCAGCGGCGACCCGCCCTCCAGGTACGGGTTGTCCCAGTTGAACTTCAGGTTGATGGTGCGGCCGGTCGGCAGGATGAACCGCTGGAGCGGCGTGCCGTTGATGTTGGCGAACGTGCCGCTGATGTTGCCGACACGGGAGACCATCGGCACGAAGTTGCCACGCCAGGCGAAGCTGCCGTCGTTGCCGGCGGCCGTGGCGTAAAACACCCCCTGCCGGTAGACCTGCTCGACCGCCTGGCCCATCAACCCGGCGTTGAACACCGGCGAGTTGGGGTATCCGAGGTCATCGACGATCACCCGGGCGCCGTCGGCCGCCAGGGCGCGGATGCCGTTGGCGAACACCGCCGGACCGCCGCCGCCGGTGTGGAACGCCAGGGCGGCGCCGGGGGCGATGTCGTGGACGATCTCCAGCATCGCCCGGCCCTCGTCAGCACCGCCGGCGAGGTCGCGCAGCACCTCGACGATCCGCGGCAGGTCGCCGGTGGCCTGCGAACCAGCCAGTCCGGTGCCGACCTGATTGACGGAGTCGGAGATCACCCCCACCTTCACTCCCGTTCCGGTGGCGCCGGTGGTGGCGCGGAAGACCGGACCGTTGATGACCGCGTCGCCCTCGGTGGTGACGGAGCCGGCGCGGGAGATCGCCTGCGGCACGGCCGTGGCCGCGGCGAAGTTCGGGATGGTCGCCAACTGCGCGATCTGCGAGCTGGCCAGCCAGCCGGTGACCAGGGCGGACGTGCGGGTGACGTCGATCACCTGCATGCCCCGCTGGATCAGCGCGGCGAGGAAGGCGTCGGTCTGCTCGACGCGATTGGCGCGAGCCGACACCAGCACCCGGTCGCCGTCGGTGTAGTACAGCGAACGCAGCTGCGTGTCGCTGATCTGGTTGGCGGTGTCCAGCGCCGTCGGTGTGCCGGTCGGTCGGGCCGCCGGGGCGTTGCTGCCCAGGGTGGCCATGCGCATCAGCCAGGTGTCGCCCAGCGCCGCCGGCACCGTGGTGGATTGCGTGGTGATCACGGTACTGGTGCCGGTGTTGCCGCCGGCGTCGATGGCGCGCACGCGGATCAGGTAGTCGCCCGCCGGCAGGTCGGGCAGCCGGTTCAACCCCAGCTGGATGGTGGCGTAGCCGACGCTGGCGCCGCCGAACTGGCCGCTGCCGGTGCGGTCGACGTCGAGGTACAGCGTGGGGATGTTGGAGGCATCGATGACGCTCACCTGGAACGCCCCACCCGCGGCGCCGCTCAGCTGCACCTGCGGCGCGACGGTGTCCACCCGGTACACCGCACCGAGGGAGGCGGACCCGCCGGACGCCAGCCGAACGGTGACGGTGTGTGCCCCGTCGCCCAGCGGGGTGACCAGCTGGCTGCTCCACACCCCGCGGAAGTCGCTGAACGCGGCGCTGGTCTGCTGGCCGTCGACCAGGATGACGACCGCGGAGTTCGCCGGCGCCGTGCCGATCACCTTCGGCGTGGTGTCGTTACTGACCTGGCCGATCAGGTTGTGCCTGGCGTTGTCTTCCAGGGTCGTGATGGCAAGCGGGATGGTGGCGGGCGTCGCGCTCGGGGTCGAGCGGTCTTCCAGCGTCTCGATCGACAGCCGGCGGGGGCGTGGTTTGGGTCGGGACGGGGTGGCGCGGAGATGAGCGCGCAGGGTGGACAGGACGGACCAGGGTGTCACGGCTTCCTCCTCCATGAGGTGACTATCAGGGTGCGGTCCGTGTCAGTATCGACCCGCCCGGCCCGGCCGGTCGACCGCCGGTTGGCCACTCGGCCGAACCCGCCGGCGGCGGCCAGGCAAACACGGCACAACCGCGCCGGCTCCTGCGACGGGCCGGGGCGCACCGACCGGCCAGGTCACGTCCCGGGCGGTCACCGAGCGTCGGACAACGAAAAAACCCCACCCGGACGCATCCGGATGGGGTCGGTGAGGTTGCGACGCCGAGTTCTCAGAGGTCGAACTCGTGGCGCTCAGCGATCGACCGTAACTTCTTCATGGCACGGGCGTTCAGCTGACGCACCCGCTCCTTGGTGATGCCGAACTGGTTGCCGATTTCTTCGAGGGTCATGCCCTTGGCGTGGGCATCGAGACCGGCCCGCATGCGGATGATCTCGCGCTCGCGCGGCTCGAGGTGTTCGAGCAGGCGGTTGACGCTGACGGTCGCCCGCTCCTTGCTGGCGACGGCCTCGTGCTCGTCGCTGCGGGTGTCCGGGGCGACCTCGAACACCTCCTCGTGGCCGGTGACGAAGCGCTCGCGGCGGTGCTTCTCGTCGGGGATGCTGCGGGCGAAGTTCTTCATGATCGCCCAGCTGGCGTAGGTGGAGAACTTGAACCCGCGGCCAAAGTCGAACTTCTCGACCGCCCGGATGAGACTCATGTTCCCATCGGAAAGCAGCTCGAAGAAGTTGTCAGCCTGGGCCGAATGCCGCTTGGCGATGTTCACCACCAGCCGCATGTTGGCGTTGATGAGCATCTCCTTGACGACGTTGGCCTGCTCCTGCAGCCGCTCGATCTCGTTGAGCACGCTGGTCTTGGCGCGAGTGGCGTCGACCTCGCCGTGCTCCAGGTCGCGGTACAGGTCGTTGCGCAGCCGCGCCGCCCGCGCCTTGAGGAAGTTCATCTGCCGAAACAGGTGGCGTTCCTGCGCCGCGCTGAGCAGCGGGTATTCGTAGCAGGCCGCCAGCTCCGGCGGAACGTCCTTGGGCGCCCGCATCGACTGCTTCTTCGCCTCGTACTCCTCGTGGTCGGGCATGGGGGCGAGGATGTCGGCCTCCAGCTCCGGCTTCTCGAAGTCGGGGTGAGGGATGAAGTCGAGGGGCTGCTCCAGCATCCGCTGGGCGCGGACCTCGTTGATGGCTCGGTAGACCGAGGTGCGCGTGCGGTGGTAGCGTTTCGCAAGGGTATCCACGGTAATCCCCCGACGGTAAGAGCTATAGATCGAATCCTTCGTGGTCGCGTCCAGCGGGCCGGTCACTTGCGGGAAGACCGCCTCCGCGGGATGCTCCTTGTCGTAGTTGCGAATCGTGTACCGGACGGCCTCGACCGACCGTCCGAGTTGTGCGGCGATCCGCCGGCTGATGTCGGTCAGGGTGCTGTCGCCGAGGCGGGACAGCTGGCGGGCGCGGAGCAGGATCGACTCGCGCTCCTGGTCGCTCATCTGGCTGAACCGGCTGCCCTTGTCCACCCGCTCGCGGTGGCCGGCCAGGAAGCGGTCGATCACCGACTGCTGGTAGCACACCTGCCGCTTGCCTTCGCGAACCACGCGCCGGCCGACCAGCCCGAGGCGCCGCCAGCGGCGGATGGTGCGGGTCGACACGTTCAGCTGAGTGGCCAGCTCGTCGAGCGTCACCAGCGCATCGGCCGACTCGGCCGCCGGCACGGTGCCGCCCAAAGCCTCGATGAACAGCGTCAGGTCATGAGTCAGGTCCACGCCGCGGATCAGCAGGTCCGGATACGACTCCGGGCGGAAGTCGGTGATCCGGAAGCAGACGAACTGGTACGGGTAGCCGCGCTCCGACTCCACTTCCCCCAGCAGCCGCTGGGCGCGGCCGAGCTGCTCCAGCCGTTTGGCCGGGGGCGCGAAGCGTACCTGTTGATCCGTCAACTGCTTCAGGGCCGGTTCTTTGAAGGCTGCCACCGCCGTCGCTCCTTTCCGCCGGCCCGAACCGCTCGGGCCGCATCCTGAATCTCCGCCGCTCGCGATACTTGCGCCCGAGGGAGGATTCCGTCAGGCCTCTTCTCCGTTTCGCTCCCGATCGCCTGGGAATTCGCTTCAGTTGCCGCGTCCTCCTGGCCGATCGGTTTCAGGAAGGGGACGCCGTCTATACAGACGACCCACCTTCGCGCCAGGTTCGGGAAAATCGTTCGTTTCCGACTTCCGTGTCGCCCGCCCTCTTCCTGGCGGGGACGATCTCCTATTCCTCTTCCTCGACTTCCCCTGGACAGAACGGACATTCGACGGTATTTTTTCGCCGCCTGCTCCGGGTTGTCCGTCCTTTTCGTGAACATCCGTCCTTGCGGCCACCTGTACTTCGTCCAGGCAGCGCCTTTCTTGGATGATTCGCGTCGATCTTCACTCTGGCAGTCATTCGAGTTGTACCCTCGATGAATGCACCTGGCGTGCCAACGCCCTTCATCCGACCGCACATTCCGGCCGCGATTCGGCGCTTTTCACCTAACTCTTTTTGCGTCAGCCAGTTTGAGACGGGCAGATTCTCGACGCCCGGTGTGCGGCGGTGTGCGGATGCCGCGCGCCTGCCTGCCAAATGGAGCAGAGTGCTGTAGAGATGTTCAAAAATGCCCCTAACCTACAACCCCCGACCTGTCAATCTGGCTTGTCCGCGCCGCCCTTGCCGGTTGCGCCGGCGCTACCGGCCGACTGTCGCTGACGTCGTCTCCTTCGTGGGAACGGTGGTTCTCAGCTACAGGGTAGAATGGCGCAACGGCGTGTCGGGACACGACTGGACGGGACACGGGGAGGCATGACGATGACGCGGTGGGCACTGGGCGTCGTGGGCATGGCGGTGATCCTTCCCCTCGGCGTGGCGCGGGCCGACGACCCGGTCCGCATCGATGAGCGGTTCCCGGTGGGCCACCGCTACCAGGTGCAGATGCGCGTCGAGCTGACCGGCGTCCTCACTCCGCCCGCGGAGAAGGGCAAGATAGCGAAGCCGGTGAAAGTGGAGGGAATCAGTAATATCGAGTATTCGGAACGGGTGCTGGCGGTGGACGGCGGCGGTCGAGTGAGCAAATCACTGCGCAACTATGACAAGATGGAGTTCCGTCGTACCCTGGCCGGGCAGCCGCAGGAGCTGACGCTGCGGCCCGAGGTGCGGCGGCAGGTGCTGCTCCGCAAGGGCAACACCGAGGTGCCGTTCTCTCCCGAGGGGCCGCTGACGTGGGGCGAGATCGACGCCGTCCGCACCGACGTGTTCATCCCGGCGCTGACCGGGCTGTTCCCGACGAAGCCGGTCCAGGTGGGCGACCGCTGGACCGCCGACACGATGGCGGTTCAGGAGCTGACCGACCTGGAGAAGATCAACAACGGGACGCTCGAGTGCCGGCTGGAGCGAGTCGAGAGCGGCGGGCGGCGGGCGCGGGTGACGTTCAATGGCATTATTCGCGGCGTCGGCGAGGACGGGCCGGTGCGCCACCGGCTGCAGGGGACGTATCACTTCGACCTGGTAGACGGCTACCTCGCTGACCTGACGCTGCTGGGTACCACGTCGATGCTCGACAAGGACGACAAGGAAGCTGGCCGCGTCGACGGGCAACTGGTGCTGCAGCGCCAGCTGGGCAGCCGCGCCGCCGGGTTGAGCGACACGGCGATCAAGGGGCTGAAGACCGAGCCGGACGCCGACAACACGATGATGCTGTACGACAATCCGTCGCTCGGAGTGCGCTTCAGCCACCCGCGCCGCTGGAAGGTGGCGCAGGTGATGGGGGCGCAGGTGGCGCTCGACACGGTGGAGGGGAACAGCATCCTGATCACCGTCGATCCCCTGGAGCGCGTGCCGACGCCCGGCGCGTTCCTGAACGAGACGCGCACCTGGCTGGTCAAGCAAAAGGCGAAACTGATACGCACTTACTCGCCCAAGCACCTGCGCGACGGGCCGTCGCTCGATGCGTTCGCGCTGGAGGCGGAGATGGGCGGGCAGAAGCTGTGGCTGGACTACTACGTCACCAGCCAGGCCAACGGCGGCGTCACCGTGGCGGGCCGCCTGCTGCCGGGCGAGCTGGCCGAGATGCGCCGCGAGGTCGACCGGGTGGCCCGCAGCGTCGAGGTGACGCGGCGGATCAGCGCCGCCGCGCC
>JAXMAU010000078.1:0-21679 GCA_046350215.1 Gemmataceae bacterium
ACTCGATGACCTGGACGTGCAGAAGGCGCAGCGGCAAGAAGACCGCCTGCCGCCAGCGGAAGACGCGGCGCTGAAGACGGAGATCCAGCAAGTCCTCGACCAGATGCAGAAGACGCAGATGCCGGCGGCGGCCGACTACATGCGCGGTCGGCTGCTGGTCCACGAGCGGCAGTGGTCGGAGGCGGCCGCCTTGTTCGAGCGGGCTAGGACGCAGCTGGCGTCCCAGCCGGACCTGGCCTGCCAGGCCAACCTGTACCTCGGCCAGTGCTACGAAAAGCTGGAAGAGCCGGCCCAGATGTTCAACGCCTTCAAGCGCGTCGCCGACTGGGACCCGACCTCGGTGCCGGCACTGATTGGCATGGCCGCCGCCCGCTGGGCGCAGGGGCAGCTCGACCAGGCGCTGGCCCAGTATGACGTGGTCATGAAGCAGCGGCAGGTGCCGCCGCGCGGCTGGATCGACATCGCCCGGCTGGAGGTCCAGCGGCAATCACAGCGGCCGACGCCGGACTGGTCCGACGCCGAGAAGGCACTGGCCAACGCCGAGAAGTACTATTCGCCGCACCATCTGGAAGTGGCCCTCCTGCGGGCTGAACTGCTGGTGCGCAAGAACAAACTCGATGACGCCCGGACGCTGCTGGAAGCGGCCCGTGACCAGAACGCGAAGGAAGTCGAGTTCTGGACTGCCCTCGCCGACCTGGCGCTGCGGCAGAACAATCCGCGGCAGGCGAAGGCGATCCTCGACGAAGCCCAGCGGCAGCTGAAGGACCAGGTCAGCCTGCGGATCAGTCGTGCCCGCTACCTGATCGTGACTCAGGGGAAGGAAGCCGCAGCGGCCGCAGCCGCCCTGGCTGAGTCGCGATCGTCGTTCAGCGAGGGCGACCAGGCCAAATTGCTGGGCGCCATCGCTGACCAGCTGTACCGCGTGGGCGACACCCCACGAGCCACCCAGTTGTGGCAGGCCATGACCCAGCTGCCGACCCACAAGACCGACCTGCGCCTGCGGCTGCTGCTGTTCGACCTGGCCATGAAGGCGAACGACGATGCTCGCATGCAGGCGACACTGGCTGACGTCCGCGGCATCGAGGGCGCGGGGGGGACGCACCACCGCTACGGCCAGTCGCTGTACCTGATCTGGCAGGCGCGGAAGACGGCCAGCCAGGAAGAGCGGGTTCGCCGGCTGCAGGAGGCGCGTGGCCATCTCGACCAGGTGCTGACCCAGCGGCCGTCGTGGCCGGCCGTGTTCCTGGCTCGCGCCGAGATCGCCGAGCTGAACGGTAACCAGGAACAGGCGATCAAGGATTTGCAGGAGGCGATCAAGAACGGGGAGAACAGCCCAAGCGTGATCCGCCGGCTGGTGGCGCTGCTCACCCAGCGCGGCCGCGATGGGGAGGCCCAGTTCCTCCTCGCCAAGCTGCAACAGTCGGTCCTGTACAACTCCGACCTCGGCAAGCTGGCCGTGGTAGTCGCGCTGCGACGCGGTGAGGAGGGACAGGCGATCGAGATGATGCGGCGGGCTGTCCGTGAGGACACCAGCGATCCCAAGGAACTGGTGTGGATGTCGCAGGTACTGGCGACCGCTCGCCGGCCGGCCGAGGCCGAGAAGATCCTGCGGCAAGCGATCAAGTCGGCCGGCCAGGAGCCGGGGCCGTGGGTTGCCCTGGTACAGTTCCTGATGACCCAGGGCCGCGCCGACGAAGCGATCCAGACGATCGAGCGGGCGCAGGCGCAGATCGCGGCCGACAGGCGCGACCTGGGGGTGGCCCGGTGCTACGACCTGGTCGGCAAGCCGCGCGAGGCGATGGAGTGCTACAAGCGAGCGCTGGCGGCCGGCAAGGACGACCCGACGATCGTCAAGGAGGTCGCCTCGGCTCACCTCGCCGCCAACCGTCCCCGCGAGGCCGAGCCGCTATTGCGGCGGCTGTGGCGGGGTGAGGTGTCGGGCACCCCGGCGGCCGATGTGGCCTGGGCACGCCGCGCGCTGGCGATGGTGCTGGCCAATGGCACCGACTACCAGCGGTTCACCGAGGCGCTCGACCTCGTCGGGCTGAAGCTGGACGCCACCGGGCGGCTGGCCCGCGAGCAGGGCGAGGACGAGAGCACCGAGAACCGCCGTGCCCGTGCCCGCGTGCTGGCCTCGCAGAACCAGCGGCAGTTCCGCCAGCGTGCCATCGAGGCGCTGGAGGACCTCGCCCGCGCCAAGGCGCTCACCCCCGAGGACGAGTTTGTCCTGGCCGTCCTGTACGAGGCCGAGGGACAGGTGCGCAAGTCGCAGGAGAAGCTGAAGGCGCTGGTCGCCCCGCCCACGCGCACTCCGCAGTACCTGGCGCAGTACGCCATGAGCCTGATTACCACGCGCAAGCTGACCACCGATCTCGACGAGGCGGAGAAGATCCTCGGCTGGCTGGATGAGCTGGAACGGCAGCGGCAAGCTGGGGCCAATGGGTTCGCCAGCGTCGAGCTGCGTGCCCGTCTGCTGGAAGCGCGCGGCAAGGGCGAGGAGGCGATCACCCTGCTCCGCCGGCATGTCACCCGTGAGGGAGCCAAGCCGGAGGAGGTGGTACTACTCCTCAGCGCGATGACCCGCCAGAAGCGGTTCAAGGAGGCGTTCGCCCTCTGCGAGCAGACGTGGAAGGACGGCCGGTGCATGCCGGAGGTGGTCGGTGGAATCAGCGTCGCCCTGTTACGGGTGATGGACCCGACCGACGCCCAGGTGGCGACCGTCGAGCAGCATCTGCTGCAGGCGATTGAGAAGAAGCCAGCCAGTACTGTCTTACTCATGCACCAGGCTGACCTGTGCGACAAGCGGGGCCAGTATGACCGAGCGGCCGACCTGTATCGCCAGGTGCTCAAGCGCGAGCCGAACAACGTGGTGGCGCTGAACAACCTGGCGTGGCTGCTGGCCCAGCGGTCTGGGAACGCCCAACAGGCACTGGCGCACATCAATACCGCGGGGTCCGGCATGGGACGGCGCGCCGACCTGCTCGACACGCGCGGGGTGGTCCACCTGGCCCTCAAGGACGCTGGCAGCGCATTGACCGACTTCAAGGAGGCCAGCCAGGAGGCGCCAACGCCTACCCGCCTGTTCCACATGGCGCTGGCGTACCACGAGAGCCGCGACACGGCGAAGGCCCGCGAAACGCTCCGCGAGGCCAAGGACAAGGGCTTGCAGGTGACCAGCCTGCACCCGGTCGAGCAGGAGCGGGCGCGGCAGGTGTTGCAGGAGTACGGCCTCCGCTGAGCCGCCCGACGTCCACCCGGTGCCCCCGCCTGCGGGCGGGGGCCTCCGGCGGCGCCGACTCGAGTCCATTTCGGTAACGTCTTACTCCCAACTTCGGGCTTTTCGACATCGTGAAGGAATGGAGTCCTCCATGAACACCCTGACCGCACGTCTGAAGGGCAACCCGCTGGCCGAGCAGCTGCGCAAACGGATCGAGGCTCGGACCGCTCGGGTGGCGGTGGTCGGTTTGGGCTACGTCGGTCTGCCGCTGGCGGAGACGTTTGCCTGGGGCGGCTACCCGGTGATTGGCTTCGACATCGACGGGCAGAAGGTGGCCCGCCTGCGCCGCGGCGAGAGCTACATCGGCCACATCTGCGCCGAGCGCGTGGCCGAACTGAACGCCAGCGGCCGGTTCGACGCCACCGACGACCCGGCCCGCTTCGTCGAGGCGGACGCCATCGTCATTTGCGTGCCGACCCCGCTTGGCGATGCCCGCGAGCCGGACCTGTCGTTCATCGAAAGCACTGGCCGTACCCTGATGCCGCACCTGCGCCAGGGGCAGCTGGTGGTGCTGGAGAGCAGCACCTATCCGGGCACCACCGAGGAAGTGCTTCAGCCCATCCTCGAAGAGTCCGGTCTGAAGGCCGGCACCGATTTCTTCCTCGCCTACAGCCCCGAGCGCGAAGATCCGGGCAACAAGGATTTCGCCACTCGCAATATTCCCAAGGTGGTTGGCGGACTGGACGAGGCCAGCCTCAAACTGGCGGTCGGCCTGTACGAGCCGATTGTCGATGGGGTGGTGCCGGTGACCAGCATCAAGGTCGCCGAGGCGGCCAAGATTCTGGAGAACACCTACCGCGCCGTCAACATCGCCCTGGTGAACGAGTTGAAGGCCGTCTTCACTCGCATGGGAATCGACGTGTGGGAGGTGATCGCCGCGGCCAAGACCAAGCCGTTCGGCTTCCAGGCGTTCTACCCCGGTCCCGGCCTGGGCGGCCACTGCATTCCGATCGACCCGTTCTATCTCACCTGGGCGGCCCGGCGCCTGGGATTGAACACCCGGTTCATCGAACTGGCCGGCGAGGTGAACACCGCCATGCCGCAGTTCGTCATCGATCGGCTGGCCGAGGCGCTCAACGATGACGGCAAGCCGGTCAAGGGCAGCCGCGTGTGCGTGCTTGGGGTGGCGTACAAGAAGGACGTGGACGACCCCCGCGAGTCGCCGGCGTTCGAGATCCTCGAGAAGCTGCAGGAGCGCGGCGCCGTGCTCAGCTACAGCGATCCGCACGTTTCCCAGCTGCCCCGGATGCGGCACCACCCGGACCTGCGGATGACCAGCAGCCCGCTCACCGCCGAGTTTCTCGCCGGCCAGGATGCGGTGCTGATCGTCACCGACCACAGCCGGTTCGACTATGACCATGTGGTCGCCCACGCTCGCCTGGTGGTCGACACCCGCAACGCCACCGCCGGCTGTAAAGCCGCCCGCGCCCGTATCGTGAAGGCGTAACCCATTACTTGTTCCATACGACAAGGAAGGTCTTCATGGGTTTCTATCTCGTGACCGGCGGGGCCGGGTTCATCGGTTCGCACCTGGTCGATGCGCTGGTTGAGCGCGGCCATCGCGTGCGGGTGTTCGACAACTTCAGCACCGGCCATCGGCACAACCTGGAGCACCACGGCGACCGCGTCGAGGTGGTCGACGGCGACGTCACCGACCTGGAGGCGGTCCGCCGAGCGGCGCGCGGGGTCGAGGTGGTGTTCCACCAGGCGGCGTTGGCGTCGGTGCCGCGGAGTGTGGCCAATCCGCTGGCAACGCACCGCGCCTGCGCCGACGGAACGCTGCACGTCCTGATCGCCAGCCGCGACGCCGGAGTGCGGCGGGTGGTGTACGCCGCCAGTTCCAGCGCCTACGGCAATTCCGTCAAGCTGCCGAAATCCGAGGGTGATCCGACAGCGCCGCTGTCTCCTTATGCGGTCGCCAAACTCGCCGGCGAGCAATACTGCGCCGCGTTCAGCGAGGTGTACCGGCTGGAGACGGTGCGGCTGCGTTACTTCAACGTGTTCGGCCCGCGGCAGTCACCGGAGAGCCAGTATGCAGCGGTGATCCCGAAGTTCATCCAGTGGATGACGACCGGGCAGCGGCCGGTGGTCCACGGCGACGGGCAGCAGTCGCGCGACTTCACCTTCGTCGCCGACGTGGTGCAGGCCAACCTGCTGGCCGCGGACGCTACCGGGGTGAGTGGGCGTGTGTACAACGTGGCATGCGGACGGCGGACCAGCCTGGTCGAGCTGGTGGAGCAGCTGAACCGGCTGCTCGGCACCAACCTGCAGCCGACGCACACTCCGACGCGCGCCGGCGACGTGCAGCACAGCCTCGCCGACATCGAGCGGGCGCGGAAGGACCTGGGGTACCGCCCCACCACCGACGTGCCGACCGGCCTGCGCCACTGTCTGGAGTGGTGGCGGCAAGGCACACCCAGCCGGCAGACGGTCGCAGTGGCCTAACCTCTATGCGAGGTGCATGCTTTAGCCCCCGGTGAACACAGCGGGGGCGCGTGCGTGTCAACGACCACCCGAGCGCGGCGATCCGCATCTGAACCGGGGCGCGTGCGTGTCGACGACCACCCAAGGGGGGCGACACGCATTCGCCCCCGGTGTGTTCACCGGGGGCTAAAACTTCCAAGGCTCGGCCAGCGGCATTTCTGGCTTTCTCAACCGATACAACCGGGCGATTCGGCAGAGTGACCGGACGAAGGCGGTCTGGTCACGTCAATTCGCCCACCGTTCGTGAGCGCCGGCGAACGGGCTGCCGATAACAAGGGTGCGGCGCCCCGGACGGGCGTCGGTCGAGAAGGCTGGCGAGATCGGTTCGCCAGCGCGTGCAGGACGCCGGGAGAGTTCCATGCCTCGAACGTACCTGACCAGGGCGGCCCTTGCGGTGGTCCTGGGTTGTGGGGTGGGGGCGGGCCTCGCCCGCGCCGGAGGGAGTGACCTGTATCCGCAGACGCCGCCGGCAGCGACCGAATTGCCGCCCGGCCATCCGCCTGTGGATTCGTCCCCCTCGAAAACCCCCGTCAGGGACTGGTTTCGCTACGGGCGACCCCTGGGTTGCTGGGCCAGCTTCAACGGCTACGGCTGCAGCAGCCTGCGTTCCGAGACGGCATTCATCTTCGGCTCCTGCCGCACCTTCTTCTCCGAACCGTGCCTGAAAGGGGCGCCGCCTTCCGCTCTCCCCCCGTGGACCGGCGTGGAATCCGGCTACCGTCCGTATGGCGGGCCGAGCGCCACCTACGGCCGGCGCGGCTGCCCGTGTGCCGACTGAATCAATGTCGATAGGGATCCCCCATCCCTCCCCCCACGAGGGCGGGAATCCGCGTCCCCAGCCACAAGCTCGGGACGCGGTTTCCCGCCCTCGTGCCATTCTGCCATTCTCCGCCGATCCCCGCCTACTCGCCTGCCCCTTCCGGATATAGAATTCCTTCACCTCACGGTCCACCCTCCTTCCGGGACACCCGCCTGTATGTCCATTGACTGGACTCCGTTCGTTGAGCTGGTGCGGCGGCATCCATCGTTCGTGCTGACCACCCACGTTCGGCCGGACGGGGATGGCCTCGGCTCGATGCTGGCGCTGGCCGACGCACTGGAGCAGATGGGCAAGACGGTTCAAATGACCGTCGCCAGCGTACTGCCGCCGCGTTACGACTTCCTCGACCCGACCCGGCGCGTCAAGCAGTTCGTGCCGCCCGGCGACGAGTACCGGACCGCCGAGGCGGTGATCGTGCTCGACACCGGCACCTGGAACCAGCTGGGCGACTTCGGCACGCTCCTGCGCCAGCTGCCGGTGGCCCGCGCGGTCATCGATCACCATCTGACGCAGGACGACCTCGGGGCCACCCGGTTCGTGGACGTCACCGCCGAGGCGACCGGCCGCCTGGTCCATGACGCGCTGGTCGCCCTTGAGGCGCCGATTACCGCCGAGATCGCGCAACGGCTGTTCGTCGCCCTGGCGATGGACACCGGCTGGTTCCGGCACAACAACACCACCCCCGCGACATTTGCCCTCGCCGGCCGGCTGGAGGAGTGCGGCGCCCGACCGACGCTGGCCTACGAGCTGTTGTTCGAGCAGAGCACGCTCGGCCGACTCAAGCTCATCGGCCTGGTGCTCGGGCGCATGGAGCTGCATCTCGACGGGCTGGTGTGCTCAACCGCAGTCCACCGCGAGGACTACTCCGCCACCGGCGCGGTCCCGCAGGACAGCGAAGACCTGGTGAACTACACCCGCGCGGTCGCCGGTGTCGAGGTCGGGCTGTTTTTCATGGAACAGCCGCGCGGCGGGGTCAAGGTGAGCTTCCGCTCGCGCGCGCGGATCGACGTCGCCCGGATCGCTGAACAGTTTGGCGGCGGCGGACACCGGCTCGCCTCCGGCGCCATTCTCGATACCACCCTGGAAGATGCCCGTAGTCGTGTTCTGGCAGCCGTGGCGTCGGCCCTGACGGCTTCGGCCTGACCAACCCTCTGGAGGACTCTCCGATGGCCACCGCTCCCGACCCCCTCGCACCTGCCGCCTCGTCCCCCCGCTGGACACTCCGCGAGTTACCGCTGTCCGCCCGGCTGACCATCGCCCTGTTTCTGCTGAGTGTCGGCCTCGGTTACCTGTCCGCGCTCGTTCAGTTGAAGATGCAGCACGCCGGTCCGGGAGAGGTGGTGCCGACGCCGGAGAAGACCATCCACATCTTCCACGGCGAAACCGGCGCTCCGCCGGCAAGTAAGCTGGTGAAGCTGGTCGAGGCCGACGTCAGCGGCACGTTCAACGGCAGCGGGCAGATGTCGGCGGCGTTCTTCACGCGCTCGTCGGACTGGAAGGCGGCGGTCAAGAAGCGGCCGGAGGACGATCTCCGCAAGGAGCGGGAAGCCGAGCGGGCCGTCGTGAGCGCCTGGCTGAAAGCTACCCCCGAGCAGGTCGCCGATGCCTACGCCAAGGATCACTTCGCCCTTTCCGGCGACCTCGCTGCTCTACCCGTCACCAAGGCGTTCGTCGAGAAGGACGACCAGGGTGCCTTCGTCAAGATCAAGACGCTGTTTGCCGAACGATGCACCCGCTGTCACATGAAGGAAGGCGGCGACGATGCCAACGCCACCGCCTACCCGTTGGAGACGATCGAGCAGGTCGCCAAGTACAACAAGGTGGAGAAGGCCGGCCCCGGCATTTCGCTGACCAAGCTGGCGCAGTCGACTCACGTTCACCTGCTCGGCTTTGCCATGCTGTACGGGCTGACCGGCCTGATCGTGGCGCTCAGCTCGCTGCCGGCGATCATCCGTCTGCCGCTGGCGCCGCTGCCGCTGCTGGCGCAGGTGATCGACATCGCCTGCTGGTGGCTGGCGCGAATCGACGGGCCGCTGGGTGAGCAGTTCGCCCTGGTGATCCCGATCAGTGGCGGCGTGGTCGGCGCCGGACTGGGGCTGCACCTCATCCTCGGCCTGTTCACGCTGTTCGGCTGGACCGGCCGGTTCGTGCTGTTGCTCCTGTTCGCCGCCGCCGGGGCGGGTGGGTACGTCGCCAACGACAAGGTGATCCAGCCGTTCCTTCATGGTGAGAAGCCGGCGGCGACGGCAACCGTCGAGAAGGGATCGTAAACCGCAGGTGGGCGGAAGGTGAGCGGTCGTTTTTTAGCCCCCGGTGAACACACCGGGGGCAAGTGCGTGTCGACATCCACCCGAGCAGGGCGACCCGCATCCACCCCCGGAGTGTCAAGAACCACCCCAAGGGGGCGACTCGCATCCGCCCCCGGTGTATTCACCGGGGGCTAAAAGTGTTACGGCGGATCGTAGCCGCCGGGGTTCCAGGGGTTACAGCGGCAGATCCGCCACACGCCGCGGCAGGCGCCGGACACTGGCCCGTGCTTCTGCACCGCCAGAATGAAATACTCGCTGCAGCTGGGCCGAAAGCGACACAGCGGTGGGAACAGCGGCCGGATGGCAGCCTGATACACCCGTACCCCGGCGATCAGGAAACAGGCGAGGAGCCAGCGCAGCCCCGCACCGAGACGGCGAAGAAGCCTCACAGGTCGCGCCTCGTCCCGTCGGCGGCCAGTTTCCGGGCGACGTGCCGCACCAGCTTGGGCAATGACGCCCGCAGGTCGGCCAGCGTCGGCTCCTCGCTCCGGCGGGGGATGAGGACGACGTCCAGGCCGACGGGCATCTCCTGGCGGGTCAGGCGGAACGCCTCGCGGTAGAGCCGCCGTAGCCGATTCCGGTGCGTGGCCGGGCCGACCTTGCGCGACACCGACAGGCCCAGCCGCAGGTGCGGCAGGCCGTTCTCGCAGGCGTAGACGATCAGCCAGTAGTCGCTGGCCGAGCGGCGGCGAGCGTAGACGCGGTCGAACTCGGTCGGCCGGCGCAGGTGCTCATGCTTGCCGAAGCGGAGCGAACCGGGGGTATGCGGCGGATGGTCCATCCGCAGAGGTCTCCGAAAGTCCCGCCGGTCACGCCCACTTCAAATCGGCCCGCGGCGTCTGCGGGTTCAGACGCGCGAACTCTTCGAGGAGTTCGCGACTGCGTGCATCGTGCGCCTTCGGCACGACGATGCGTACCTCGATGTACTGGTCGCCGCCGGCGATGCCGTGACCGCGCAGACGCAGACGGGCACCGCTCGACGTGCCGGCGGGGACGCGAACCGACAGATGCTGGCCTTCGAGGGTCGGCACGTCCACCTTCGCGCCCAGAACCGCCTCCGGCAAGCTGATCGGCACCTCCAGCACCACGTCCTTGCCCTCGCGCTTGAAGTACGGGTGCGGCTGGATGGTGATCTTGATGAAGACGTCTCCGCCCCCCGGCCCCTGCCCGGCCACCCGCAGCTTCTTGCCGTCCTCGATGCCGGCGGGCACCTTGACGTCGACCTCGTGGCCGTCGACCGACAAGGTGATTCGCCCGCCAAGGGCGGCAGTTTCGAACGGGATGCTCGCCTCCGTCTCGACGGTCTGGGGCGGCACGCGGGTGGATCGACCGCGGCGGCGCCGGCCGCCGGCTTCCCCACCGGGGAACCCGCCCATGCCGCCGGCGCCGAACTGGCGCAGCAGCTCTTCCAGGTCGCGGGGGTCGAAGGTGCCGGGGTCGAACCCTTCGGTGTGCCAGTGGAACCCGCCGCCCGGCCCGCCGCCGCCGGCCGGTCCCGGTCCGGCGTGGCCGAAGCGGTCGTACTGCGTCCGCTTGTCCTTGTCGCTCAGGACGTCGTAGGCCTCCTGCACCTCCTTGAACTTCGCCTCCGCCGACTTGTCGCCGGGGTTGCGGTCCGGGTGGTACTGGCGGGCCAGCTTGCGGTACGCCTTCTTGATGTCCTCTTCCGAGGCGGTGCGGTCGACTCCGAGTACCTCGTACAGATCCCGCGGCATGGCGCTTCCCATTTCCCAGGGCGGCCGGTGCAGACACCCCGCCCCGATCTGCCCTATTCTACCGGCCGGGACCGACACGGCCAAGCGGCGGCGCTGGCCGGAAACGACGCGACGGGTGCGGCTTTCCTGGCGGAAGGACGCACCCGTCGCGACGGGTCACGACAGGTTCGGACCTGTCAGAAGAGGAACTGCATCTCCAGCACCGGGCCGTGCCAGAAGATCGAACTGCGGTCGGTGCTCCGCTGGCCCTGACGGGTCAGATCGAACTCGACCTGCGATCCGGCGGACGACACCCCGGTGGCCCACAGCGCCGTGTAGCCGGCTCGCACCCGCAGGCGTTCGAGAATGTGAATGTCCAGGTACGCGGCCACGTCGTAGATGCCGGCGAGGCGGAGGGCATTGGTCCGGTGCTCGAAGCCGGGGAACCCGTCGCCGCGAACCAGCCGCTGGGTCCGTTCGATCACGTTGGCCCCGATGGCCGACTTGCCCATCATCGTGATCCAAAGCCAGCCGAGCTTCTCATGCGGCAGCGGGGCCGAGTATTCACCGCCGCACTGGACGGTGAACAGGTTGTTGCGGGTGCTCACACTGCAGTTCGCCTGCTGCCGCGGGTCGGGCCGCAGGTAAACGTCGCGGACGAAAATACTCGTCGTCGGCGTACAGGTCGACCCGCTCCTGTTCGTAGAGATACCGCAGACCTGATCAGGAACTCCGTCTGATTGATGCCGCCATTCCAGATCCGGTAGTTCAACTCGGCGTTGCCGATCGAGTCAGTGAACTTGGCCTTGAACTGGTCCACCTGGTTGAAGATGCCGTTGTTCCCCGAGAACCCGAACGGGGTGACGTTGTTCGGGTAGAACGGGACGTACAGATACCCCTGGCTGACGCGCTCGCGTTCCTGCGTCTGCGGGGTGATGTAGAAGCCGGTCAGCTCGAGCGCCTGGTTGCCAAAAAGGAACCCGACGGTACTCCGCACCCCGGAGTGCAGCACCGGGCTGACTTCCTTCAGGGTCATCGCCACCGGCAGGATGCCGATCGGCGGGACGCCGGTGTCGAGGCGGCCGTTCTGGTCGTCGTAGTACGCCACCGGCAGCCGGTTCAGGGACTGCCGCCGCAGCGCCATGGCGCCGGCGGAGGCGAACCAGGCGGTTTCAGGCGGAAAGTTCTCCACCTGGAACGCACTGGTGTGACTGCTCGGCAGGCTGAGGGAGTCCGGCGGGCCGGGCGGGGCCATGAGCGGATTCATCGGGCCGGGCACCAGCACCGGCTCGGGACCGGGGACGTAGCCGAGCGGCTCGGGCATCCGCGCCGCCCCGACCGGCGTGGGATGGCCCGGCTGCGCCTGCACCGTCATCCCGAACCCCAGCCACGCGGCGAGGACGGCCAGGAACTTCCACCATCTGGTCATGACTTCTA
This sequence comes from Gemmataceae bacterium, assembly GCA_046350215.1. GTDB lineage: Bacteria > Planctomycetota > Planctomycetia > Gemmatales > Gemmataceae > JAXMAU01. The sequence goes on from JAXMAU010000078.1 coordinate 12,022, forward strand.
TCCCCCTCTTCCCCGCCCCGCGTTCGGCCGAGCCAACGCCAGGAGGTCTGCGGCTACTCCCCGTTCGCCGGCGATCCGGGAACCGACGGCGGACACGGGCGGTCTTCGCCGCGATCCGCGGGCGGCCGATGGTCGCACTCTGCTTTGTTGGAATCGTCCGAATAGCCGGCAGACTTGAACGCTTCTGCACATCCGGCACGGTCGGCGCCGTCGGTCAGGCCAGACGCAGTAAACTGACGGCGATGCCGCCGGCCAGGCAAACCTGGACGTCGGTGCCGGGATGACGCGGGCGGGCGTGGTAGTTGCCGACGTAGACGAACCCGTCGCCCTCGCGGCGGTAGTCGACCGGCAGCGGGTTGGTGTCCAGCGGGCAGAAAACGACGTCCGGGTCCGGACTGTTCGCCTCGGGGTGGGGCAGGTTGACATTCCAGAACGTCCCTGGCTCGATCGGCCGGCGGGTCAGGTCGACCACGATCGCTTCCACCCACCGGGCGGCGCGGTCCCAGTCGAACTCGCGGTCGCGTCGCTTGTAGTGCGACAGGGCGATTCCCGGCTTGCCCAGCAGCGCCGCTTCACGGACTGCGGCGACGGTGCCGGACAGAAACACGTCGGCGCCGAGGTTCCCTCCGGCGTTGATCCCCGACAGCACCCAGTCAGTCTCGACCGCCAGACCGCGCAGGCCGACCCGCACGCAGTCGGCCGGCCACCCCTCCACCGCGATCTCGCGCGGTCCGTGCGTGAACACCTTCACCGGCCGGTGGGTGGTGATTTGATGGCTGCAGCTCGAACAGGGAGCGACCGGCGCCAGTACCGTCGCCTCGCCGAGCCGCCGCACCGCCTGCCGCAGCGCTTCCAGGCCCGGCGCCGCGATCCCGTCGTCGTTGGTCAGCAACAATCGCATCCGGTACACCACCCGTACACTGTGGGGAAAGTCAACGTACCAACCGCGGACATCCCCAGTTGACCACTCCGCCCACGTTGCCGCGGCCGGCGTATTCCACCTCCAGCGTCAGCACGCGCACTCCCTGGACGTTGACGTTGAGATGGACCGTTCCGGCGGCGTGCGTCAGCACGCCGGCGTCGCCTCCGGGGAGCGGTTTGTCGTCGCCGAGCACGCGAATCCGTACCCGCCCTGGACGGCCGAGGGTGTCATCCAGGCCGACAACGGTGTCGAACCGGCGGTAGGCGGCGGCGAGCGGGAATTGCAGGCGGCAGGCGGCGTGTGTTCCGAGTCCTCGCGGGAACGCCCGCCCGGCGAGGGTGAGGTCGTCGTCGGATACCGTGGCGTTCGCTTTCCAGCCCCATTTCTCATCCAGGTAGGCGGTATAGCGGTAGTCCGCCGGCCGGAGTGTCGCAAGGTCGACGACCTCGGGAGACACGACCTCCAGGCGATCCACCCGCTCCAGCGGCGCGGTCAGCTCCGCCCCGAACGAGGTGGTTCCCGTCAGCGTCTTGCCGTCGCAGCGCAGGCCGGTGAGGGTGAAGACCCCGCCGGGCGAGGTGGCGGAAGCCGCCAGCACCAGGCGCCCGCCGCGGGTGGTGCCTGGCGCGCGCTCGGCCAGGTCGGTGCTCAGGCCGATGGCGGCGACCTGCGTCCAGCGCACCGGCACCTTCTTGTTCCCGCTGTCCATTTCGACCTCGCCGTCGCGGAGCGCCACGAGCGTTCCCTCGACCGTGTCGCCATTGCGAAGGTGAACGACGTCGCGCGGCCGCCGGCCGTGGATCAGCCGGTTGCGGTAGCGGGCCGCTGCCACCACGCGGTCCGGCGGCAGTCGCCAGACGACGGTCACGGCGGAGAGAGGCACCGATACCTCCTGACCGCCGGCCAGGTTGCGATGGCGAAAGCGGACCTTCTCGTCGGCGAGGCGGAGGTCCTGTGCCGGGATGCGGTCGCCGTTGGCGAGGATCAGCTGTTCCTCGGTCGGAAACGGCGACCGGGACAGGTCCTGTCGGGTTAATGACAGCCAGCCGCCGGCCGGCAGCTTGTGGGTCTGCTCGCCGCGCAGTTCGATGGCCTCGCCGGCGACGCGAACCAGCCGCCCGCTCACCGTTTTCCCGTCGACCGACCGGGCGACGAACCCCGGCGGCTCGGCGGCGCGGACCGTCGGGCCGAGGAACGCGGCCAGGAGGAGCGTTGCGTAGAGAGGTGGCGTGCGAGTCACGAGTCCCTCGAACCGTGCGCGTCGGGTGGAGCCGTCTGCATGCTAGAGCAGCCAGCGCAGCCAGGCAAGACGCGACCGGCGTCCCGCCAATTCGTCTTGGCAGCCGCAGACGGTGGTGCTATACCCTCCCCGCTTATCCGGGCCGCATGGTCGGTCGGATCGTCCCGTCACGGAGAATGAAGGAGAGGCGAAGATGAGTGGCTGTACGGAAGGCTGCTCCCGTCGGTGGTCGATCGCTCAGTGGGGTAAGGTCGCGGTCCTGGCGGCCTTCGTCGTGACAGGGGCGTCCGCACGCGCGGCGGACATCGAGACGCGGGATTTTCAGGTGTTCGTGTCGGACAAGCCGGCCGGCGAGGTCCACATGACCATCCACCGGCAGGACAACGGCATCATCATGATGCGCTGTGACACCGACATCCGCGTCCCGCTGGTGATCCCGTACAAGTACGTCTACCGCGGGCTGGAAGTGTGGAAGGACGGGCGGCTGGCCCGCTTCGACAGCAACACCGACGACAACGGCCGCCGCTACATCGTCACTGCGGTGGCGGAAGCGTCCGGCATCCGGTTGAAGGTGAACAACACCGAACGCATCGTCCGGCCGGAGACGTGGCTGTCGAGCTACTGGTGTCTGCCGGATAGCAAGCTGCGCGCCGGCGTGGTGCCGATCGTCGACGCCGACAACGGCCGCGACCTCGACGGCAAGCTGGAGTTCGTCGCCAACGAGCGAGCGCGGATCGCCGGCCAGGAAGTCACGCTCAACCACTACCGCGTCAAGGGGAAGTCGCAGGTCGACCTGTGGTATGACGGGACCGAGCGGCTGGTGCGCCAGGAGTGGGTCGAGCAGGGGCACCGCACGGTGGTCGAGCTGGTGCGGGTGCGGCGCTGACCGAGTTAGTCGATCTTGTTTGCCGCGGCCGCAGCGGATACCCTGTCTTCCAAAGTCGGGGTTCCGTACCTGCGGCCGCGGGTCGGACCACCCGGAACGTTCCCCACGGAAGGGTGACACACATGCAGGATCGCACATTCATTCGCAAGACACTGATCGAGATTCTCGAAGCGGACACCGGCGAGACGTTCACCGACCTGGCGGACGAAGATCGACTGCGCGAAGGGCTTGGTTTGGATTCGGTGGACGTGGTCAGCGTGATTTCGCAGATCGAGCGGCGGTTCCACATCCGCCTGTCGCACGAGGAGCTGGAGAAGCTCGGCACCGTCAGCGACGTGCTCGATCTGCTGGAGAGCAAGGTCATCGCCGCCCCGAACACCCAGGCGGCCTGAGCCACATCCAGTCAACAACACCGCCCCGCGTCTCGGAGAGAGACGCGGGGCGGTGTCGTTTGGATCGACGTCCGATCCACGCTCAGGCCGCCTGACTCGTCGGGCCGAGGCGGGGCAGCTCGATCACGGCGTCCAGCCCGCGAATCGCTTCGAGCAGTCCGTCGACGGCCGCCTGCGTGTGGTTGGCGTTCACCTGGATGCGCAGCACGCCCGCATGGTACGGCACCGCCGGGAACGTCACCGACTGAACGTAGTAGCCCTGCTCGTAGAGGTGGCTGCCGGCCTTGAGCGTGTCGCCCTCGTCGCCGACCAGCACCGAGATGATCGGCGTGACTCCTCCCTGCACCACCAGGCCCATCTGCACCAGCCCGGCGCGGAGCCGGTCGAGCCGCGCCTTGAGGCGGGCGCTGAGCAGGTCGTACTCGCCCGATTGGAGGATGTCGCACACGGTGCAGACCGCCTCCAGGTAGGGCGGCACCACCGGCCCGCCGAAGATGTAGGTGTTCGAGCGCATCTTCAGGAGCATTTGCATCTCGCGGGTGCAGCCGATGAATCCGCCGGCGCACGAGAACCCCTTCGACAGCGACCCGATCACCAGCGTGTTGTCGTAGCTGCCCAGCGCGTCGAGGACGGTGCCGCGGCCGTTGCCGCCGATCACCCCGGTGGCATGGGCGTCGTCCACATAAAGGATCGCGTTATGGTTCAGGCAGACGGCGTTCAGTTTCTGCAGCGGCGGTAGCTCGCCGCTCATGCTGTACACCCCGTCGATGGCAACGACGGCGACGCGGTACGGCTTCGCCTCGGCGAGTGCTTTGTCCAGCGCCTCGGGGTTGCAGTGCGAGAAGGTGACCACGCGCGTCCCGTTCGCCTTGGCGATGCGCGCCCCTTCCTGAATCGAGTTGTGCGCCTGTTCGTCGACGACCAGCAGATCCTGCTTGCCGACCAGGCCGGGGATGGCGCCCATGTTGGCGAGCGTCACCGACGGGTAGATGAGGGTGGCCTCGGTGCCGAGCCAGGCGGCCAGCTTCTCCTCGGCGTCGATGTTGGCCTGGACGCTGGCGAAGGCGCGGGAGGCGCCGTTATGCGTGCCCCACCTGTCCAGCCCGCGGCGGACCGCCTCTTTCACCCGCGGGTCCTGGTCGAGACCGAGGAAGCTGTCGGACCCGAAATTGATGATCCGCCGACCGGCGACGGTGATCTCCCGGTTCGCGCCGATCTCCTCGACGGCCAGGTCCTTGAGATGTGCCTGCGGGTACAGCTCGGCGAAGTACTCAATGAACCGGATCAGGCTGTTTTGCCGCAGCGCTCTGAACCGGGCTGTTGCATGGGAGAGTGACTCATGCCGCTGTCCCGACTATTCGAGAAAAAAGGAAGACGATTCACACGGTGGTCCGCCGGCAGGCCGATCGGTGGGACCAGCAAGCAAAAAAGTCGTCGAACGGGACAAGCGGAACTGGGCAACCTCGCGTCTTCCGGCGGTTTACCCTTGTTCAGTCGGGGAGTTGCGAACCCAGGGGGGCGGGTCAGGGGCCGCCCGACCGGGCCGCCGCCAGCGAGAGGGAGACAGTGCGGTGTTCAACACACCTCTGCGCGAAGGGCTCGACTACTACCTGGAAAACGGCCTGATGGTGCTGACCGAGCGCTATCTGCGGCAGCGCGGCTACTGCTGCCTGAGCGGCTGCCGCCACTGCCCGTGGGGCAACGCCCTGCCGTCGCTGCCGCCGCCTCCGGTTCAGCCGCCGCCCCCGCCCTCGAAACCTTGACCTCTGGCATTCCCGCGGCGCAAAGCGAGGCGGGGTGAAGACTTTTGGTCCTCACCCCGCCCAGGCGATCCCCACGGCCCCAGCCGCTTACGCGATCCGGGTCAGCGTGATCGACGTGACGATCGTCCCGGTCTTGACGTAGTTGATCCGGAAGGTGCGGCCAGCCACGACGATGCGCCCGTTTTCCGGCAACCCAAGGAAGACTCCGGTAATCTTCACGCCGGGGGTCCCATCGGTCCGGACGATGGTGAAGGTGTTGCCGACCGCCACCGCCGCACCTGCCGTCACGGCCAGCCGGGCGGAACCCAGGTTGAGGTCGCTGCTCACCACCAGCTGATCGTGCCCCGTACCCGGAGTGGTGCCGTTCAGGTTGACCAGGAGCGTGGTGTAGCTGTTCCACGTTCCGCCGGCGCTCGTGAGGATGCCGGTGGTGCTGGTCGCGTGGATGCCGGGGCTGATGATCGCGGCCGCAACGTTCCCCGGCAGGCGGGTGATCGCCCCGACCGTGCCGCTGCCGCTCAGGACCGTGCCGCCGCCGACCTGGACGTTGGCGGCCGTGCCGTCCACCTGGACGGTGCCGCTGGTGATGACCGTCGCGCCGCGGAAGGTGTTCCCGGCGTTCGTGATCGTCAGCTTGCCGGTGCCCTTCTTCGTCAACCCCGACGGCAGCTCGGTCGCCGCCGTCGACGGGTCGTCGTCGCGGATGATGCCGGTGAGCGTCAGCTCGGTACTCGGGTTGACGCTCAGCGTGCTGTTGGCCAGCAGGAGGAGGTTGCCGGTCAGCGTGTTCGTCCCACGCAGGTTGAGCAGCACGCCGGCATTGCCGGGGGCGATACCGCTGCCGAGCAGGGTGAACGCCTCGTCGAGCGTGTTGGTGCCGGTCGGCAGGTTCAGCTCCAGGGCCGCCCCGCTCTCCACCTTGGTGCCGGCGGCGGAAGTACCCAGGCCGCTCGTGTTCGTGATCTGCACCACGCCGCCCGCCACGGTGGTCAGGCCGGTGTAGGTGTTGGCGGCGGTGAGGTACAGCCGGCCGGGGCCGATCTTGTACAGCCCGGCGCCGCCGTCGACCTCTTGCGGCAGGGTGAGCGACCCGGTCGTCGTGGTCACGTTGATCCACGCCTGGGCCGGCGGGGCGACGAGGGTGATCTTCTCACTCCAGGTGCTTTTGCCGGTAACCAGCAGGGCGCCGGTGAAGTCCCCGTTCACCCCGCGGATACCCGCGCCGGACAGCTCGAGCGTCTCGCCCGACACACTCAGGTTGCCCACCATCTGCAGCTGGGCGCCGTCCTGCACATCGGTGCCGCCGACCGTCGAGCCGAGCGAGGAAAGTCCGCTGGTCGACGACCCCTGAGTGATCACCAACGTACCCTGGCTGACCGTCGTCGTGCCGTCGTAACTGTTCAGGGTGTTGAGCACCAGCGTACCCAGCCCCTCCTTGGTCACATTGAACTGGTTAGCCTCGTCGGTGAGGACGCCCACACCTGGCAGCCCGGCTCGGAACCCGATCGTCAGCTGGCTGCCCGATTCGACGGTGATGGTCGAATTGGTGGTGAGCACCAGCGTGCCAGTGAACGTATTGCCGGCCGCCGGGCTGCTGACGTTGCGCAGGGCACCCAGCGGCTTGCCGCTGAAGGTCATGCCGTCGCCGTTCAGCTCCACTCGTTCGAGCAGCAGGTCGGACTGCATCTCCAGGGTGGCGCCGGCGTGGACGATGGTGTCGTTGCGCACCCCGTTGAGCACGCCGCCGACGTACTTGCCGGTCGTCGTCGCAGCACCCAAAGCCCGCGGATGGTTGACGGTCAGGAAGCCTTCCTGAATGTCGGTCAGCCCGCCGTAGTCGTTGGCGCCGGAGAAGATCGCTCGCCCCTCGCCCACCTTGGTGATGTTGTAGGTGTTGGTCCCGTCGGTGATCGGGGCGGTGAAGTCCAGCTCGGCCCCCTTGGCGATGTCGATGAGCAGGTCGCTGGTCATGACGAGGGTGCCGCCCCAGGTCGAGCGGCCGCTGACCACGCGGATCGCCCCCTGGTTGCCCTGCGCCGCCTCGGTGTCGGTGAGCGACGGGTCGAGCCACATCTGGAACACGCCGCGGCCGAAGGTTCCGGCGGTCAGCACGTTGGTCAGCGGGCTGAACACCATCTGCTTGACCTGCACGTTGGGCATGCCGACGCCGAGCCGCTCCCACTTGGTGAAGTCGTTGGCGTCGTTGTTCACTCCGCTGAGCCGATAGACACCGTTGTCGTTGCCCAGGTAGAGGTCGCCGTTGGTCGGGTTGACCACGATCTTCCAGGCCGGCAGGTCGGGCAGACTGCCGGTGATGTCGAGCCAGGTCACCCCGCCGTCGGTGGTGCGGAAGATCTGCCCGTTGCCGTTGACGCCGTTGAAGCGATGACGGACGACGTAGGCGGTATCCCGATTGCGCCGGTCGACCACCACCTCGGAATAATCGCTCATCAGCCCCGGCAGCCCGGCGTCGCGCTCGACCCACAACTGCCCGCCGTTCTTGGTCATGAACAGGCCGTCGTTGGTCAGCACATAGATGGTGTTGACGTCACGAGCGTCGGAGCCGAGGTCCGGCACCACAGTGCTCAGGAAGTCCGGGTCGGCGGCATAGTTGCCCTGGTAGCCGGCCACGGCGATGCTGATGATGCGGCCGAAGCCGTTCTGACTGTCGCCGATGGGAACGAACGTGGGGTTGTTGTTCTGCACATTGGCGACCTTGAGCATGCTGTGCTCAAGGAAGATCGGCACGTTGGGGAAAAAGTCGGTGAAGCTCCCGTTGCCGTTCAGGTTGTCGCGAGCGACGATGAACACCCGCGTCGGATCGAGCGGGTCGACGTAGAACGGCAGACTGTTGCTGTGGTCCCATTCGGTGTCGTACTGCTGCTCCAGCAGATAGGGGAACGGCATGATGTCGCCGATCGGACCGTTGGTGTAGGCGTTATTCCCGGGGATGGCTCCCGTGTAGGTGTCGGCGTAGATCGAGGTCCACGTCTGGCCGCCGTCGGTGGAGCGGCGCAGATACCCGTCCTTGTAGTGGTAAACGATATTCGGGAAGTTATTGTCGATCCGCACCTGCCCGCCGCTGGCGCCGTCGGTGGCCGTCCAGTACCCCTTGTCGTTGATCACGGCAGTGCCGTCGGTCAGGGTGCCGCCGACCAGCACGAACGGGTTGTTCGGATCGACGTCGACGCCGGTCATTTCCGCCGTATTGAGGAAATTGCCGTTCATGTTCGTCCACGTCGTGCTGTCGATGGCAGCGCCGGTGACGCCGGAGGCCGGACGTGCCCAGATGCCGCCATCGGTGCCGACCAGCAGGCGGCCGCGGCCGTCGAAGATGGCGTCGTGGTAGTTGACGTGCGGAGCGCTGGCATCGCTGCCGACGTCGTGCCAGGCGGAACCGTCCCAGATGAACGGGCCGACGTAGGTCGGCTGGCCGTTGAGGCCAGTCACCTGACCCAGCCCGCCGACGAACACCAGGTTCCGGTCGTTCGGATCGACCTCGATGGTGCTGGCGTACCAGCCGACCCCGCGAATGCCGGGGAACCCGGAGTTGTTATACGGGTAATTCGGCTGGGTACCGCCCATGTAGTTGCCGGGCTGGCTACCCATGTTCCCCCAGGCCGGCGTCACCCAGATCGGGTTCCGACTCGGATCCCAGCTTAGCTCCGTCGTGCGGACCGTGCGGAACTGGCCGGACGTACCCTGGTCGTCGCGCTCCTCGTTGACCGGGTAGGCCACGGAGGCGTACAGGGTGAACTTGACCTCGGGGCTGTTGGGCACGTCGTAGCGGTTCCCGGTCAGCTTGATCTGGCCGAACATCTGACGCTGCCGGTACACCCGCCCGGTCCGGCCGTTGAAGTCCTCCACCGCCGGATTGAAGACCAGGTCGTCCCAGGTCGGCGCGTTACTGGTGACAGCGGCGTCGATGGAGGTGTAGACGGTATTGCCCAGGCCGGTGATGTAATCGCTGGTTGCAAAGGCGATGATGCGGTTATTGGGGTTGCCAAACGGGTTTTCGCTGTCGAGCACCACCACGTCGGTGACGGCGGAGCCGATGACGGTCGGGGCACTGGCCGACAGGTCGACCCAGGTGCCGTTGCGATACCGCCAGAGGCCGACATTGCCGCCGTTGGCGCCGTTGGAGGCGTTGCCCTGGACGGCGACGTAGATGGTGTCGGCCTCGTGCGGGTCGACGATGATCCGGGCGATCGAGCTGCGGGTGAAGACGTTGTTCGGCGCCTGCAGCAGCGTCCAGGTGTCGCCGTAGTCGGTCGACTTGAGGATGCCGGTGCCGTAGTACGATTCGAGGCTGTTGTTCGGGTCGCCGAGGCCGACGTAGAGGGTGTTCGGCCGCGTCGGGGCGACGACGATGGCGCCGGTGAACATCGTCTGGTCGGTGTAGATCGGTTGGCCCTGGTCGTCGTTGACCTGGTCGATGAGCGGCTCCCAGCTCAG
>JAXMAU010000079.1:0-21347 GCA_046350215.1 Gemmataceae bacterium
CCAGGTCGACCTGCTGCTGAGCGAGCAGTACCCGGTCGCGAACAGTCGTCTCGCCGGCGTGCCGCCGCGCGTGGGCGAGCAGGTCTGAAGCAGGTAACTCCTTACTCAGAGCGGTGAGCAGGGCGGCCCGGCGAGCCGTCGCGTTGGTCAGCGGCACCGGCTTCGGCTGGCGGGCCAGCCACGTGCGCAGCGGGCCGGCCGGCACCTGGGGCGACTCCCAGCCGCGGGCGTCGGCCTGGAAATGCAGCAGCATCCACGGCGGCAGCTCGGCGTCGAGCAGCGGCGACGGTTCGAGGACGCTGCCGGGCGGCCACGGCGCTCCGCCGCGGGTGAGGGCGACCGGCGGCGCGAACACCGCGCTGTAATGGTTGAACGGCCGGCTGTCCTCGCGGGCCAGCAGGGCGGCCATCCGGCTGTCCAGCCGCCACAGGGCCAGGCGCAGCCGGTCGGCGTGCTCCACCTGCGCCTGCTGGGCGAGGGCAGCCCGCTCCAGCCGCAGCGCCTCCCGCGTCACCCACCCCAGCCCGCCGGCGACCAGCCCGCAGATCGCCACGAACGCCAGTAGCCCGCCTCGCTTGCCGCTCCACCAGGTGCGCATCAGCGTGTCTCCGGCGTTCAGGGGGCGGCCTCGATCGGCAGCAGGTCCGGGCCGGCCATGTACCCGTGCGCACGGACGGTCAGGATCGCCTCCGGCGTGTCCCGGCCGGACGGGTCGCGCAGCTTGGTCCGCAGCCGGGCGACGTGCATGTCGATCGTTCGTGTCTCGATGCCGATCGGCTCGATTCCCCACACGCGGGCCAGGATCTCCTCGCGCGCCACCGCCCGCTTGCGGTTGGCCAGCAGGATCGCCAGGATGCCGCACTCCGTCTCCGACAACTCGGTCCGCTGGCCGATCGCCCAGCACACCTCGCGGCGGTCGAGGTCGAGGACGGCGTGGCCCAGCCGCGCCTGCCGGGCCTCCGCCGGCTGCGTGCCGGTGCGCCGCAGCACCGCCGCCACGCGGGCGAGCAGCTCGCGGGCGGAGAACGGCTTGACGACGTAATCGTCGGCCCCCATCTGCAAGCCGCGGACGCGATCGTCCTCGGTGCCACGGGCAGTCAGGATGATGACCGGCACCGCCGGCCGCACCTGCCGCAGCTGACGCAGCACCTCCAGCCCGTCCATCCGCGGCAGCATCAGATCGAGCAGCACCAGGTCGGCGTCGGGGCGGGACGCCTCGGCCAGTCCGCGGGGACCGTCGGCCGCCTCGCCGACCTCGTAGCCGACCGCCCGCAACGCGTCGGACACGCCGCGGCGAATCGCCGGCTCGTCCTCCACCACCACCACGCGGCAGGCCCGCATCGCCAGAACTCCGAGTAAGTGGTTACTTGATCGGGGCGAGGACGACGTCGAACACCCCGTATTCGTAGCTGCCGGCGCCGGCCCGCACTGTCTGCAGGTCGATGACCAGCGACGGACGGACGAACGGGTCGGTGGCGTTGTGCGGGTCGCCCTTGAAGTACAGCTGCGTTACCAGGGTGCGGTAGCCGGGGTGGGCGATGGCGTAGTGAATGTGTGCCGGCCGCCAGGTACCCGGCCCGGTCTGGTAGCGGCCGGGGTGGACGGTCTCGAACTCGTAGCCGCCGTTCTCGTCGGTGATCAGGCGGGTGCGGTTGACGAACACGTCGGGGCGGGGCGGGTGGTCCGGGTCGTCGTTGTCGTAGCGGCCGGCGGCGTTCGCCTGCCACACGTCGAGGCGGGCGCCGGCGAGCGGTTTGCGCGAGTCGAACCCCCACACCCGGCCGCGCACGAGTAACACCGTACCCGGTTCGAGCGGCGGCGTCATCTTGCCGCGGAACGGCGCGCCGGCGCGGTAGTACGGGCCGAGGATGTTGTCTTCCGTCGGCGTCAGCTTGCCGGGCGCGAGAACGGCGCGCGCCGGACCGCGGAGATCGGTCGCCGGTCGTTCGGAGGCGCGCAGGAACCGGCGATACTCGTCGACGGTGCCGGACACCGGCGTCGCCCGCGCCTCGTCATGGAGCACCAGCTCGCCGGCCACTCCCAGCACCCCCAGCCCGGCCACGAACCGCCGCCGCGACATGCTCATAACCCACCCCCCGACCGATACGGAAACGAACCCGCCACGCCGGCGATTGTACCACGCGGCGAAGCGGCGGGTGTGTAACGAGATGTAACAGACGGATCACGGTGCCTTGCCGGCCTGTTCCATCAGCACGGTCAAATCCCAGAGGCGGAGTACGCCGTCCTCACTGCCGGTGAGCAGGGTTCGGCCATCACGAGCCACCGCCATTGTGATGACTGCGGACGGGATCGGCCATCGGCTGATGACCTTCCCGGTCGTAAGATCCCAGACAAACACACGAAACGCAGTCGGATTGTCCTTGCTGGACGATGGAGGTGCGTAACCCTCGTTTAGCACGGCATATTTGCCGCCCTCAAAGAGACAGGCTACTCGCCGGAAAGTGGTCTTTGTCTGCACTTCGCGGATTACTTTTCTCGTCGTCAGTTCGTACAGTTGCACACTATCCAGTCGGGTTAACAGGAGGTGATCGCCATCCACCGGCCAGGCACTCATGTATACGGTGCGGGCTCCAACCGAACCGGTGAACAGCGTTTGCCGGCGGTTCACGTCCGTGACCTGCCAGGTGGTGTTATGATCTGTTGTTAACAAGCGGTTTCCGTCGGGGAAGAACGCAACGCCGGCGAGGGTGTTGGAGGTTCCGTCCCATCCGTAAAGGAGCCGCCCAGAACTGGATTCCCAGATGCGGACGACATTATTCTTGACGGTTTGGAGTCGCGTACTGGCATCGATACTCGTGTCCCCTGCCACGGAAGCCAGCATCTTGCCGTTTGGGGAAAAGTGGACGTTATGGACTGTCGATTCGTGCCCGGTAAATTCTTGTTGTTCCTGGCCTGTTCGGAGGTTGTAAAGCCGAATCACCTTGTCGGTGACCGACGCAATGGCAACCTGCTCCCAATCGTTCGATACGGCAGCGGCCGTGGCGTAGCGGACCCGGGCGCTGTCGATGACACGGAGGGTAGTTCCGCTCGGTAGGTCCCACACACGGCCACGATTCTTGTCCATCGAGAACGCTTGTTTGCTGTCCGGTGAAATCGCCACCCGAATGAGTCTGTCGTGTGTCCCAAAGCGGCGTATCAGGCCGCGGGCCACGGGTTGCACGTCTTCGGTTTTCTGAATTGGGTTCTGCGGGAGCGCCGGCCGCTCCTTGCCTTTTTCTGCCTGCTTCTGTGGCTGCCTGGCCGTCTGTTCTGGGGCTTTCTGCGGGACCGCGGGCTGCTCGGCGATCTTGTCCGGCGGCTGCGGGGGGATCTCCGGCGGATCCTCGGGCGCTTTCTCCGGTGGTTTGCGGGCCACCGCGGTGTTCGCCGCCGTCTTTTTCGGCGCCGGCTCCGGCTTGCCGCCCCCGGACAGGGCCAGCACCACGGCTACCAGCAACCCGAGCACCGGAACGGCCACCGCCGCGGCGATTAGTGAGTATCGCTTTACTCGCTCAGGCGGCCAGCGACCCGCCGACAGGGCTGCGGTGTGTGACTCGTCGGTGCGTCCGCCGCGCGCCTTGGGCCGGGCGACCACCGCGCCCTCGGCGGCGTCGTCCAGCGTCGCCCAGGCGTCGCTCGCCTCGTGCGCCCGGCTGCACCACTGGCAGCGGCGGCACCGGCGGGACAGCCGCGCCCCGGCCTCCCCACGCGCAAGCAGCGGCGGCAGCGTCGCCACCTCGGCCGGCGTCTGATAGCGGTCCTCCAGCACTCCAGCCGCTGCTCCGCGTCACCACCGCCGCTAGCCCCGCCGGCACGTCGGGCCTCAGGTCACCAGCGTCGCCCAGCTCCATCTGGTGCTTCAGCAATACCTGGGTCAGCGTCTCGCCGGCGAAGGGTGGGCGAGCGGTAAGCAGGAAGTAGAGTGCAGCCCAGCCCGTAGACATCGCTCCGGCCGTCGGCCGCTTGTGCGAGTCATAGGCCTGCTCCGGAGCCGGGTAGTCCAGGCGTGCCGCCGAGCACCTGCCCGGTCTGCGTCAGCACCGTCTCGCCTGGCCGGTCGGCCGAAGAGCCCAGCCAGGGTCGAGCAGCTTCACCCGCGGCGGACCATCGCCCCCGCGCAGCAGTAACAGGTTATGCGGTTTGACGTCGCGGTGGACCAGCCCCTTTTCGTGGGCGTTATGCAGGGCGATCGCCGCTTGCCGGGCGTACTCGCACGCCGGCGGCACCGGCAGCGAGGCCGTTGTCCTTGACCAGCCGGGCCAGGTCGACGCCGTCGACGTACTCCATCACGAAGTAGTGAGCAGCAGCGGGTCCGGCGTCGTAGGTAGGACGATGTTGGGGTGGTGCAGCTGAGCGGCGGCCTGCCTCCTGGTAGAAGCGTCGGACGGCGGCATCGGTGCCGAGCTTCTCCTTGCGGATCAGCTTGAGGCGGCCGTTGCCTTGCATGTGGCGGTGGGTGGCGCGAACACCTGTCCCATGCCGCCTTCGCCGAGCTTGTCCACCAGCAAGTAGGGACCGACGGCCAGCTCTTCGGCCGCGGCCGGCGGCAACTTGATTGACCTGAAATCGGGTGAGCAGTTTGCATGGAGCAGGAGGCGGCCGAGAGGACGCGGGTCGGGGTCGACGGCCTCGGGCAGACGAGCGAGGTCGGCGAGTGTCGCCGCGTCGAGCAGGCGCAGCGCGGAGGCGGTCGAGCAGGGTGGCGAGCCGGGACAGTGGTCATGGCTCACTCCTCGATCGCAGGGCGCTGCGAACGACAGTCAGGGCGAATAGGACAGGGCGATGTCTACGGGGCATCCGAGCAGCAGTTCCTCGCTGACGAGCGTCTTGAGGTCCCGGCCGCAACGCGTCCGTAGGCGACGGTCAGGGCAAATCGGCCGTCGGGAGTGGCCGGACATGCTCTGGGTCGCCGAGGGTGTCCGCCAGCTGGCATGTAGTTTTCCATCGGTCAGATCCCACACGATCAGTCCGGTGTTGTAAGACAGGGTTCCATAAACGGATTGTCCCGAGGTCCCTTGATTCATCAACACCCGCTTTCCCCCCGCCAGCACGCGAACCTGCCAATGCGTCGTCTGGGGCATGCGGCAGGTGTGGCTGACACGGTCGGCTTGCAGATCGTAAAGCTGGGCCTGATTGCGGGTCAGAAGCAGGAGTTCGCGGTCGCTCACCGCCCAGGCGCACCGATCGTAGGTCGGTGGCTTGACGGTCCCGGATTTCAGTACCTGGCCGGTGGCGATGTCCCACACCCGCCATCCCCCGTTGTATTCGCACGAGCCGTTTGCCATCGAGGGCTTCCCACCCATCACCCGGCTCCGGTGGCCCTCCCAACGGTGGAGGTGCCGGCCGCTGGTGGCATCCCATATCTGTACAACTGCGTCGTCATTGGGGCGCCGTAGCGCTACCGCCGGCGACCAATCGCCCGTCTGGGGAGAAGGCCGTGCAGTGAACATCGCTGGTGTTCTCCGTCGCTTGGCCAGGAGTCGCCCGGTTTCAAGATCCAGGAGCTGAACCGCATTCCCTGGCGGGGGATGGCGACACTGACGGCCGTCGGTTGAAACCGCCATCCCCTCGATGGCCCGGTACGCAGGTGCTCGCTGTCCCGCCACCTGACCCGTCGTCAAGATCCAGAACCGCAGGGCATACGGCTCCGGCGACCAGTAGCCCTCGTCGGCCATCACGGGAGATCGCCACTTCGGGGAGAATATGGCCATCGCCAAACCGGCGGATCAGGCCCGCGGCGGCGGCGGGAGAGGCGGGGCAGGTTGAAGCTCCGCATCAGGAATAGTCGGGCCGGACAGATCCAGACCCAGGACCGTCCGGTCATCCGCCCCGGACACCGCCCGCGTTCCATCGGCCGAGATCGCCACCCGGTAGACAGTCCCCAGTGGTCCGTGAACCGGCCGATCTCCGGCCGCTGACGATATCCCACAGGCGAACGGTATGGTCGATCCGCGGCCGCACGCTTCCCGTCGGCGGACACAGCCAGGGGTAGATGAGGTAGGTGACCGCCGCGGAAGACGCAGGTGGCTTCCCCGGTTTCCAGGTTGAGCACGCGGACCCCGCCATCGGTGTAGCCGCCAGGCCCAGCTTGTCATCAGGCAGGGGACGGCGGCAGTCGGGACCAAGCGATCCTGGTCAGGACGATGCGCTCAACTCGCGGATGGGGTCCAGGCTGAACAGCTGAAGGGTGTGGTTGTGGTAGCAGACCAACCCGCGATTGCCGCCCGGAGAAAAAGATATATTTTCTATCCAGTACGGTGATTCAGGAAGCCGGCCCAGCGCGATTCTCCTCCACCTCCACGATCTCGATCCCTATCCCTCCCGAACCGGTAATCGGCCGCAGCGCGCTTTGCGGCCGGTGATGTTGCTGGAGCAGGCCGACGGCGAAAACGTCCCGGTGGCCAGTCCCCGCATCGGCCCGAACCATCCTTGTTCTCTCGGCAAGGAATAGTTGCTTCCCGTCCGGCAGGTGGGCACGCACAACCCGGCTTGATCGGCAGGATGGAAGCGTGCCTTCCCGTCTCGGAGGGTCCCAGAGGTACAGATCCTGAGTGGTACACGCCGATAGGTATCGCCCGTCCGGAGACAGGGCAAGCTGGGTCGGGGGTTGAGGTGCAGACCGACTTTCCACCCGCGAATACAGGGCCTGCTCCATTCAGCCGTCGCGGGGTCTGCTGCAGGGTCCTGGGCGGTCCCTGGAAGCCGCTCCTTGGGCTTCTCCGACGGCGGCTCGACCGGTTCGAGCGGCTGTTCCTTCTCCGGCCCCTTCTGGGCAGCGGCTGGCGTTTCCGGGGCCGCTTGCTTCGGCATTGCTCGCTTCGGCGGCTCCGGCTGCTTGCCGCCGGAGAGGGCGAAGTACCGCGGCGAGCAGCGGCCCCAGCAGCGGCACTGCCACCGCACCGGCGATCAGTGAGCAACGCTTTACTCGCTTCGACGACCACTGACCCGCCGACAGGGCCGCGGTGTGCGACTCATCGGTGCGTCCGCCGCGCGCGCCGGCCGGGCCACCACCGCGCCGGCGGCATCGTCCAGTGTCGCCCAGGCGTCGCTCGCCTCGTGCGCCCGGCTGCGCCCACCGGCGGCAACGGCACCGACGCAGCCCCGGCCTCCCACGCGCGTGAACGGCGCCCGGCGCGTCGCCACCTCGGCCGGCGTTTGGAAGCGATCCTCGGCCGCTTGGCCTCGTCCGCGTCACCACCGCCGCCAGACCCGCCCGGCACGTCCGGCCGCAGTCCAGCCAGCGGCAGCAGCTGCATCTGATGCTTCAACAACACCTGCGTGAGCGTCTCGCCGGCGAACGGTGGGCGAGCAGCGAGCAGGAAGTAGAGCGTGCAGCCCAGCCGTAGACATCGCTGCGGCCGTCGGCCTTGTGCGGTCATGCGCTTGCTCCGGCAGGTAGTCGGGCGTGCCGAGTACCTGCCGAATGCTGCGTCAGCAGCGCCGTCTCGCCACCGGCCGGTCGGCCGGGCCAGCCCCAGGTCGAGCAGCTTCACCTGCGGCGGGCCGTCGCCGCGCGCGCCGGTAACAGGTTATGCGGTTTGACGTCGCGGTGGACTGGCCCGCTTCTCGTGGGCGTGCTGCGGGGCGATCGCCGCCTGCCGGGCGTACTCACAGGCCAGCGGCACCGGCGGCGGGCCGTTGTCCTTGACCAGCCGGGCCAGGTCAACGCCGTCGACGTACTCCATCGCAAAGTAGTGAGCAGCGCCGGCCGGTCCGGCGTCGTAGGCGAGGACGATGTTGGGGTGGTGCAGCTGGGCGGCGGCCTGCACCTCCTGGTAGAAGCGGCGGACGGCGGCCTCGGTGCCGAGTTTCTCCTTGCGGATCGGCAAGGCGACAGTGCGCGCTTCATGTGGCGGTGGGTGGCCTTGAACACCTGGCCCATGCCGCCTTCGCCGAGCTTGTCGACCAGCAGGTAAGGGCCGACGGCCAGCTCGTGGCCGTGGCCGGCGGCGAGCTGGTTGACCTGAAATCGGGTGAGCAGTTTGCGCTGCAGCAGGAGGCGGCCGAGAGGACGCGGGTCAGGGTCGGCGGCCTCAGGCAGACGGGCGAGGTCGGCGAGTCGCCGCGCGTCGAGCAAGGCCACTGGCGAGGAGGCGGTCGAGTAGGGTGGCGGGCGGCACGGCGGTCATGGCGTCTTCCTCAATCCCAGGGCGCTGCGGACGACGGCGTAGATCGCCAGTCCGAGGCTGATCGTCACTCCCAGGGCGGCGATGCCGATGACGAGCATCAGCAGATCGCGGAGGGTCAACCCGAACAGCTCGACGGGCGGCGTTTCGGCGGGCTTCTCCTCACGCCGCGGGGGGCGGAGTGGGGCGGGGGCGGGGGGACGGGGGGCTTCGATGGCCCGCTCATGGCGGCCGGTGGATTGCCCCGGCGGGCCAGGGCCTGAAGCACCTCCGCCTTCGTCTCCTGCCGGGTATCCCCCATGTCTGGAGGCGGCGGGCTGGCTGGTGGGTTGGGTGGTCCGGCGGTCGGCGGGATCGCCTCGTCGTCCTGCTCATCCAACCAGTCGAGGTACGGCAGCATCCGTGGGTCGGCTTCCAGCGGCACCGGCCGGGAGCCAGCCGCCAGGTACAGGTGGAGCGCCTGGGCGGCCCGTTGCGGGGTGGGATAGCGATCGGCCGGATCCTTCGCCAGCATCCAGTCGAGGATCTGCTGCAGCCCGTCGGGGACCGCCGGATTCAGCTCGCGAACCGGCCGCGGCGGCTCGGTGGCGTGGCGGACCAGCAAGCGGACGTGGTTCTTCTCGGCGAACGGCGGCTGGCCGGTCAGCGTGTGGTACAGGACGCAGCCCAGGCTGTAGATGTCGGCACGGATGTCGGCCGAACGCGGGTCGCGCGCCTGTTCCGGCGACATGTACTCGGCGGTACCGAGCAGGTCGTCCTCGTTGGTCAGCTCCGCCGTCGGCCCGCCTTCATCGAATAACGCCTTACCCAGACCGATGTCGAGGATCTTGACGGTGGCGTCGAGGGTGCTCTCGGGGGTGCCGCCGACGAGCATCAGGTTGGCCGGCTTGAGGTCGCGGTGGATCAACCCCTGTTCGTGGATGTGGTCGAGTCCCTGCAGCGCCTGGTGGACCAGCCGGACCGCCTCGGCGGGGTCGAGCGTGTGGCGGCGCGCCAGTGCCTCTTCGAGCGTCTCGCCGTCGAGGTGCTCCATGGCGATGAAGTACAGCCCGTTGGCTCGCCCGGTCTGGAAGGTGCGGACGACGTTGGGGTGCTTCAGCCGCACCGACAGCCGCGCCTCGCGCTGGAAGCGGGCGAGGGTGGTGGCGTCCTTCGCCTTGGACGCCGGCAGCACCTTGATCGCCACCGTCGGGCCGAACTCGTGGACTGCCTTGTAGATGCCGGCCATCCGGCCGCGGCCGATGCGGTCGAGGATGCGGTACGAGCCGAAGTGCAGCTGGTCGGCGTTGCCACGGTCGAGGGCGGCCAGCTGGAAGTCGGTCACCGCCTTCCGTTCGACCAGCCAGCGGCGGAAGCGCGGGCCGTCGTCGGCGTGCGTGCCGGCGGTGCGGACCCACGCCTGCCGCAGTTCGCGGACCTCGTCGGGGGTAAGGATGCGGCCGCGCGCCAGCGCGTTGCACAACGTTTCGACCGGATGCGTCATGGGACACCTCGGGCGGCAAGAGGTTTCTGTCTACCCTACGGGGCGTCAGGGCCGGTCGCAAGGGAGCGGTCAGTACCCCTCGGCGCGGAGGCGGCCGAGGAGGGTGGCGTAGGACGGCAGCCGGTCGTTGCGCTCGGCCGGCAGGCCCGGCTGCGGCCAGTTCACCAGGTTCAGGTGGTCGCACTCCCACACCTCGCAGCTCTCGCCCCAGGTGGCCGAGGCGATCGACACGATGCCGTCGTTCGGCCCCTCGGCGCGTTCGACGATCGGCGCCGTCAGGTGCCACGACGGGTTGAGCCAGCACCCGTCATAGCGGCCCGCGACGGAGAAGTAGCGAACGCCGGGAGCGTCGGGAGTGTCGCGGTTGAACGCCGCGCAGCGGTCGGTCGACAGGTCGGCGAAGGCGTCCGGGGTCAGGCCGCAGGCGGTGAACAGCGGGGCGAGGTACGGGACGAAGTGGTTCAGCGCGAAGTCGGCGAACGCGCAGCCGCGGTGCGGCGAGCCGAGGGTGGTGAGGGTGAGCACTCGATCGGCCATGCCGAGCCGCGTGATGAGGTAGCGGGAATCCAGCCCGCCCATGCTGTGAGCGATCAGGTGGACCGGGGTGTCCGCTGCGTGCTGGTCGAGAAACGCGCGCAACTGCTCGGCGCGGCGAGCGACCCCGCCGATCGGGCTGAGCCGCGCGACGTGGACGCGGTTGCCGGCTCGCTCCAGGGCGGCCGGGATGCCGCGGAAGTAGTCGAACGACAGCAGCTTGCCGACGCGGAACCGATCGAACCCGAACAGCCCGTGGACCAGGATGATCGGCGCCCGCAATTGCGGAATCGTCACGACAAGGACTCCCTCAATCGTCCCATGCCCCCTCCGGTGCAGTATAGCCGCCATCGCTCGCGCCAGCACCCGGCGCCGGCCGGTTTGCCAGGCGGCGCCGGCGGCCCTACCATCAACCACATCCTTTGACGGGGCGGCTGGCACCAGGGGAGCACGACGATGACGTTGCAGCAGGCAGAACCGGGCAAGACGCGGATCGGCTGGATCGGCACCGGGGTGATGGGGCGGTGGATGTGCGAGCATGCCATCCAGGCCGGGTTCCAGGCGACGGTGTACAACCGCAGCCGCGACAAGGCACAGCCGCTGCTCGACCGGGGCGCGCGGTTCGCCGACTCGCCGAAGGCGGTGGCCGAGTCATCCGACGTGGTGTTCGCCATCGTCGGCTTCCCCCGCGACGTCCGCGAGGTGTTCCTCGGCGAGCGCGGCGCGCTGGCCGGGAGCAAGGCCGGCGCCGTGCTGGTCGACATGACGACGAGCGAGCCGTCGCTGGCGGTCGAGATCTACCAGGCGGCGAAGGCGAAGGGGGTGCATGCCCTCGACGCCCCGGTGTCCGGCGGCGACGTCGGCGCCAAGAACGCGGCGCTGTCGATCATGATCGGCGGCGACAAGCCGGTGGTCGACGCGGTGTCGCCGATCTTCCAGGCGATGGGCAAGACGATCGTCCACCA
Source organism: Gemmataceae bacterium (assembly GCA_046350215.1). Taxonomy (GTDB): domain Bacteria; phylum Planctomycetota; class Planctomycetia; order Gemmatales; family Gemmataceae; genus JAXMAU01. The sequence continues at coordinate 11,109 of JAXMAU010000079.1, forward strand.
GGGCGGCCCCGGCGCCGGCCAGCACACCAAGATGGTGAACCAGATCCTCATCTCGTCGAACATGATCGCTCTGTGCGAGGCGCTACTGTACGGCTACAAGGCGGGGCTGGACCTGGAGACGGTGTTCAAGTCGGTGTCGGTCGGCGCCGCCGGCAGCAAGGCGCTGGAAGTGCTCGGCCCGCGCATCCTCGCCCGCAACTTCGAGCCGGGGTTCTACGTCGAGCATTTCATCAAGGACATGGGCATCGCGCTGGCCGAGGCGGAGAAGATGGGCCTGGCACTGCCGGGACTGGGGTTGGCGAAGCAGCTGTACCTGGCGCTGCAGGCGCAGGGCTACGGCAAGAAGGGCACGCACGCCCTGATGCTGGCGCTGGAGAGCCTCAACGGCATCAAGCGCTAGCTCGATCAGGAAACAGGCTGAAAGTCCGTCTTGGCCCGAGGAACGCCGCTTGCGAAAGAAACCGGCGAGAGCTGTGGGAGTGGGGACCGCGGCCGGCTCGTCGGGGCGGGGTCGGCCGGCGACGCGACAGGAGAAAAGCGATGACCAGGGCACTGGCCACCGGCAAGATGACGGCTGAGGAGTTCGGCGACTGGGTGCAGCGGCCGGAGAACCGCGACCGCTGGTTCGAGCTGGTGCGAGGGGAGGTGATCGAGTTGCCGCCGCCGGTGAAGATTCACGGCCGGGTATGCGCGAACGTCGCCTTCGTGCTGGAGAGTTACGTCCGCCGCCGCCGGTCCGGCTACGTGACGACGAACGATGCGGGAGTGATCCTGTCGCGTGATCCGGACACCGTCCGCGGGCCGGACGTCGCCCTGTACGAGGACGCAGGGCGCTTCGCCGACCTGCACCCGAAGTATGGCGAGGTACCGCCGCGGTTGGCGGTGGAGGTGCTGTCTCCCCATGACACAGCCCGGCAGGTGACGAACAAGATCACCGACTACCTGGCATGTGGAGTGGAGCTGGTGTGGCTGGTCGACCCGGAGGACCGCACCGTGACCGTCTACCGCCGCGATCGGGGTCCAACACGCAGCGACCAGCAGGGACTGCTGGTTGCCGAGGACATCTTGCCGGGGTTGTCCTGCCCGGTGGCCGAGCTGTTCCTGCTTCCCGCGGAGATGCCCGGTGGATGACGGCAGGGGCAGCTTCGCGGTAGAATGGCGCGAATCGGTCGCATCACGCGAAATGCCCCTTGCCGCCGCCGCACATCCAGGTCTCACGGTTGCCCTGAGACTCGCTTGACGTTCCTGTCCGCTCGAAACCGCGGCCGCACCCTGCCGCGCAACGTCGCTTGCTCCGAGGCAGTGGGGCAGAGTACGATCGGGCGGTGAAAGGAGGTGGCGGATGACCCCGGTCACGGCGCAGCCGACAACCTACGGCACGGATGCCTCGTTCCCGCGCTTCTCGGTGGCACGCTACCAGCGGATGATCGAGGCCGGCATCCTGACTCCCGACGACAAGGTCGAGCTGCTGGAAAACCGCCTGGTACTGAAAATGCCGCGCAATCCCGAGCACGACGGCATGCTCCTGCGCATCGGCAAGCGGCTGTCGCGGCGGTTGCCCGCCGGTTGGGACCTGCGCGGCCAGTCGGCGCTCGTCCTGGTGGACAGTCAGCCCGAGCCGGACTACGCCATCGTCCGCGAGACGGCCGATGACTACCTGTCGCGGCATCCAACGCCGGCAGACGTCGGCCTGGTCATCGAGGTGGCAAACAGCTCGGTTCTGCGCGACCAGCAAGACAAGGTACGCATCTACGCTCGCGCCATGATCCCGATTTACTGGATCGTGAATCTCGTCAGTGGGCGCGTCGAGGTGTACACGACACCGTCCGGGCCAGTTGCTGTCCCGGCCTACGGCTGCTTCCAGACCTACCGGCCGGGCGATGACGTGCCCTTGGTGCTCGACGGCGTGACGGTCGCCGCCGTCCCCGCCGCCGACCTGCTGCCCTGATGTGACGGGGACGGAAAATGCACGCCGGCCGGACGAACGCTGTCGCCCGGCCGGCGGCAGGTGAACCGATCAGCGGCTCGGCGCGGATGTCGAAGCAGAACAACAGGTCCTGGTCGCGCAGGTAGAGCTTGCCGTCGCACACGACCGGGTGCGTCCAGATCTGGCCGGACTTGCGCGGCTGGCTGGTCGTCTTCGGGATGGTGAAGCGGCCGTGTTCGGTCCACCCCTTGTTCGACACGTCCACCAGCACCAGCGTACCTTCCCGCTCGCTGTAGCAGTAGAGCTTGCCCTCGGCGCAGGTCAGGCTGCCCTTGCCCAGCTTGGTGCTCCGCCACACCATCTCGCCGCCCTTGAACTCCTGGCATACCCAGCCGCCCTTGGTGTCCGAGTGCCCGTACAGGTACCCGTCAACCAGCACCACGCCACCGTGATGGTTCCCCATCACCTTGTTCGAGTAGACCACCTCCGGCTCGAACTTGTCGCCCGAGCGCTTGAGCTTGAGCAGCCCGCAGCCGCGGCCGTAGCCGGAGGTCACGTAGACGAACTCGCCCTTGTGGATCGGCGTCGGGATGATCGCCGTCCGGTTCTTCCCCTCCTCGCTCTTCCACAGCAGCTTGCCGTCCTTCGCGTCCACGGCGGCGACGCCTTCGCCGGTCATGTTGATGTACTGCTTGACCCCGTCGATCTCGGCAATGATGATCGACGAGTAGGCGGTCGAGTCGGTCAGCTCCTTGCTCTGCCAGATCACCTCGCCGGTCTTCTTGTCGAGCGCGGCGAACGTCCCCTTACTACCGCCGGGGGTGACGATGAGACGATCGCCGTCAACCAGCGGCGACTCGCAGAAGCCCCAGCCGGACATCACCTTACCGCCCATTTCCCTGGGCATGTCTTTCGACCACACCTTCTTGCCGCTGGCCGCCTCGACGCAGATCAGGATGCCCTGGCCGCCAATGCCGTAGACCAGACCGCCATCGACCGTCGGGGTGCCGCGCGGGCCGTCGCCCCAGTTGTTGACGTAGACCTTGCCGATGTCGGTCGCCCACACCTCCTTGCCCGTCTGAACGTCGAGGGCAAAGATCATCTCGGTGCCGTCGCGGGAACCCATCATGTACAGACGATCGCCGACCACCGCCGGGCCAGAGTAGCCGACGCCGGCGTTGTCGTTGGTCCACAGCAACTTCGGCATCTCCTTCCACTCCTTGAGCAGCCCCGTCTCCTTCGAGATGTTGGTGCGGTCCGGCCCCTGCCACTGCGGCCAGGTGTATCCGTCGGTCTTGCCGGCGAGCGAGGCGGCGACCTGGGTGAACGGGTTGGCGGGGGTGCGGTCCTTGCCGCAGGCGCAGAAGACGAGGAGGAGCGGGACAGTCAGGGTTAGCAGCAGGGCACGCATACTCCGCATGGTCTCTCCTTGAGGTTCGAGTCGCCCGGTTGTGAGCCGGGACGTGTCTGCTGCTTATCGTAGCCGGGACGAGGGAGGGGACCAGCGGGCCGAGTGGAGAACCAGACCGGGCGGCCGGTGGGAAAAGCAAGACGCCGAGAGCAGATCTGTCCGCTCCCGGCGTCGATTGACTTGCCTTGTGGGCGTCAGCGTGGGGCATCCTTCCCCGCCGGCTCCGGGTGGAACTCGCGAGGTTGAACCCGTCGGGGTCGGCCCGGACCGGGCGGCACCACCTTGTCGGGCTGTCGTGCCGGGACAGCAGCCGGCTCGGTCCGCGGAGCGGGTCGCGGCGCGGCGCGGCCGGTTTAGGACTGATGGCCGCGGGCGGGCGCTGGCACGGGACGGGGAGCGGCGCGATCCTGCCCCCAGAACGAGTCTGGCCGTGAACCGGCGGTCGGCGGTACGGCGGGCGTGGCGGCAGCTGCCTGCTCCTTGCGGCTGCAGGTTGCTCTCCAGCGTCCCCATCAGCCACTCTTCGAGGCTGCGGTACGCCGTCACGTTGCGGCCCTTGAGCGGGGCGTTGATCATCCCCGGCGCGTGGATGCTGATCGCCTTGGTGAGCAGCTTGCTCGAACGCGGGTCGTTCAGGTTCACCTGCGCCCAGCACCGACGCCAGGTTGCGGTCGATCGACTTGCGATTGCCGAGCACCCGACCCGTACGCCCGGCTGAGCTGGAACGTGCCGCCCCGACCGGCGTTGTGACAGGAGGCGCAGGCGTTGATCAGGATCGGCTGGACGCGCGAGGTGAACAGGTTGAGCGAGTCGGCCGACACCTCGATGCGCGGGTGCGGCTCTTCCCGTGGGGCCGCGGCGGTTGGCGTCTCTCCGCGGGCGAGCGACTCTTCCAGGTAGCGGACCAGCCGCCGCAGCCGATCGTCGGTCGGCTTCAGGGCGAGCGCCGCCTTTGCCTCGGTCACCGCTTGCCGTTTCAGCCCGTGTTGCCGGCACCACTCGGCCAGCCGCGTCCGCTCGTCCGGGTCGTTCAGGTTGGCCCGCCGCTGCAGGAAGTCATACGCCTCGTCGAGCGAGCCGCACACCTTGAGCACCCGGTCGGCTGGCAGGTAGGTTTCGCCGATCAGCCGCTTGATGCGGTACTGGTCACCCACCCGCTCGATCTCGCCGGTGACCGTGCGCTCGGTGTCGAGCACCAGTACCCGCCCGGCAGCGCGCGCCGGCGGGGCAGCCGGCACCGAGGGCGTCGGTTCGGTGCCAGCCAGCTCGGTCAGCAGGCCAGCGAGGAGGCCCAGACACGCCAGGAGTGCGGAGGAGGTCTTCATGGCCGGGGGCATAATCGGCCCGCGCCCGGCCGTCAAGAGCAACCCGCGGACCGGCCGAAAGGGATCTCCGAGCGCTGACCAACGGAGAGGCGAATTTACGGTTTTACCGCCGCAGTCCGCTTGCTCTGGCGAACGCGGCTTTGTAGAACACTTGCGAATCTCTCGCCAACTGTCCCGGCGGGGCTAGACGTGGCCGGCTTCCTGTCAGGCGGCGAGGGCACGCGCATGTGTCTGGTACTTCGTCACCGCCCGGCCTTTCAGAAAGGATCGAACCGATGGACTTCCTGAACTCGTGGGCGTTCATGGGCATCATGGGTGCCCTGCTCGTCGGCCTGATCGGCCTGCTGCTGTTCCTCCGCAACAAGAAGGAAGACGAGTAATCCGCGACCCGGCGTGGACGGCGTCCTTCCCCAAGCGGGCCGCGCGTCCTCGGTCGTTGTCATCCGCTCGCCCGGTCGGTCACCAGGACGCCAACCCCACCTCCCCAGGAACCCGGACGACCGGATTCTCGGGAGGTGGGGTTCGGGTGTCGGTGCCGTTCTTCATTTCTTGAACCGCGCTTCCGCCTTCTCCCAGTCGCCGACCACCGCATCTACCGGCACCGTCCGCCGCTCGCGCCACACCTTCATCTGCACCCGCTGCCCCGGCGGCAGGCCGCTGATGCGGTTGATGAACTGGTTCTCATTCCGCACCGGCATGCCGTCCAGTTCCAGGATGACGTCGGACCGCCGCAGCCCGGCAGTGGCCGCCGGGGTGTCGGGGTGGACTCCCTCAACCAGCGCGCCCTGGGCGCGCGTCATCCCGAGCTTGATCGCCTCGGCCGACTCGAACCCCGGCGCCAGCTGCACCCCGAGATAACCGCGCGTCACCCGGCCGCGGTCGAGCAGCTGCGCGGCAACCTTCCTCACCATGTTGATCGGGATACTAAACGCGATCCCGGAGTTGCTGCCCGACGGCGACGCGATCGCGGTGTTGATGCCGATCACCTCGCCGTCGAGGTTGACGAGCGGTCCGCCGCTGGAGCCGGGGTTGATCGCTGCATCGGTCTGCAGGAAGTCCTTGATGCGGATGGTCGAGCCGAGGCTCACCTGGCCGCGTTCGCGGGCGCTGATGATGCCGTGGGTGACGGTCTGGTTCAGCCCGAACGGCGAGCCGAACGCCAGCACCCACTGGCCGACGCGCATCCGGTCGCTGTCGCCGAGGACGGCGGTCGGCAGCGTTTCGTCGGTCAGCATGAGCAGGGCGATGTCCGACTCCGGGTCGGCGACCACGCGCGTCGGCTTGAAGATCCGGTTGTCGGCGAGGTTGATGGTGATCTGGCCAGGCGGCGCCTGGCCGATCACATGGTTGTTGGTCAGCACATACACGCCGCGGCGCTCGGGAAAGCGGACGAGGACGCCGGACCCCGAGTCGTCGACGGAGCGCGTTTTCCCCTCCTTGACGGTGGGCTTGACCGCCTCCAGCGCGACCACTGTGGCCGCCATCTTGCGGGCGACCGCCTCAAAGCGATCGCCGAGCCGAAACGGTTCGAGGTCGCTATTCCGCGGGGTGTTGGTGGCCTGGGCGTTGAGGGTGGCGCCGCCACGGGACAGAAGTACCGCCGAGAACCCCCCACAGAAGCTGCACACGGCGAATACGGCGGACAGGGCCAGACGTTTCATGACCGCGCATCTCCCCGCGAAAGGACGGCCGGGTTGGACGGAGGTGATCGCTCAAGGTGCATCCCATTGTACGCCGGCCGGGGAGGGGACCTTCAATCGAACCGGGCCGGTGTCGGGGGAAATCGCACGGCCGGCGCCGGCGCGTCCGGAAAAACAACTGCGATCGTCCGGGGAAGCAGACTTCCCGCAGACGATCGCAGTGGCAGTCGACCCTGAGCGCGGTTACCGCCCGCTGGGCAGGTCGAGGTCCAGATCGGTGAGCCGGACCTCGCGCGGCTCCTCCAGGGAGTGCGACGCCTCGTACACCTTCTCCCAGCTGGAGTTGTGTCCGCCCGGGTGCCAGTCGGGGTAATCCTCCATCTCGCGCTGACACTCGATGCACAGGGTGGAATAGGGCAGCGCATTGAGCCGGCCGATCGGGATCTTTTCCGAGCACGCCTCGCAGATGCCGTAAGTGCCCTGTTTCAGCCGCACCAGCGCTCGCTCGATCTGGCTCACCTCGCGGGAGTCCAGCTCGGCGAGGTGCGAGGCCATTTCGTCGCTGCCGGCCTCGAACGCCACGTCGGCCGAGTCGCCGGTGTGCGTTTCGCCGCGGAAGTTGCGCAGACTGGCGATGTCCTCCTGCAGCTTTTTGAGGATCTCCGCCCGCCGGGCCTGCAGCGTCTTCTGCAGCCGGATGAGAGCGTCCTGTCGTGCCATGGTTGCCTCCCCTCGATGTATGTGATTCCGCCGTTCGGCATCGGTCGCCGCGCTCGGTCCCTGCCGACCTGGTCGCGACCCGCCCCGTTGTGCAAAGAACGGAGGAAACGTGAACGGTGAAGTCAGCGCGGAAGAGTGCAATTCATGCGCCGAACACTGCCGACATCGAGTGTCTTCCTCGTGAATAAGCGTAAACCTTCACGAATAAGACGCTTGTGGCGGCGAGTGATCTGACCACCAGTGCGCGGTGTGCGGTCAGGTGGTCGAGTTTTGCACACTCCGATGCCGCATATCCGGCACCATCCTGGCAGTCGGGCGGCAACGTAAACTGCCAAAGTATACCCGACAAAGTTGAGCCGTTTCCGCCGGCGCGGCGAGAATTGGCGCGGCAGGCGGTGGAATAGTCGGCACGGCTGGTCGGTCCGTCACCGGCCGGATCGGGATGGATCAGGGGGTAGACCCGTGCGAACGGCGGATCGCCGCCAGCACCGGCGCCTGTCCGCGGGGGGCGGAGAACTGCAGGGAGAGGTGGTACGGTCGGCCGTAATGCCACTGTTCCAGGCACCGCAGCCAGACGGCCTGGCGCGACACCTGCCCCGGCGGACCGAGCAGGAAGCGGACCTCCTCGCCGCGCATGCCGAGGCGCAGAGCCGACACCCGGTCAGCGAGCGGTGCGGGCGGCGCGGGCGGCGGTTGCCAGCCCGCGCCGATCAGCAGGAGGACAATGGGGAGCATGTGGGGTCGATCGGCCGGCAGGGTTACCGTGGTTCATCCTTCCCGGCGAGGACCGCAGCCGCCTCGTACTCCGGGGCCAGGTACCACATTCGCGGGGTCAGCAGAGTCGACAGTCGATCGACCCCGAGCGACAGCCCGTTGACCGCTGGCGGGTCGGTCCGGGTTAACAGCAAGTCGGTGAGCGAGCGCGATCTCTGGTAGCGGATCGCCCGGTATGAATCGAGACTGGCCGCCTCGGCCGCCGCCTTGACGGCGTCTTCGAGCGGACCGATGGCGTCGATCAGCCCCAGGTCGAGGGCACGTTTGGCGGTGTAGATCCCGCCGTCGGCCCGATAGCGGGTGTACGCCGGGACTTCCTTGCCGCCCGCTTTGGGGTCGGGCTGGGAGGGCTGCACCGTGAACCGTTCGAGCATGACCGGCCGGGTCAGCTTCGGTCGTCCTTTTTCGATCACCTGGAGGAACTGGACGTAGGCGTCGTTGACCATGTCCTGAACAACCTGCCGTTCCTCGTCCGACATCTCGCGGAACGGCGAGCCGGCATCCTTGATCTTGCCGGCCTTGATGGTGTTCATGGTCACGCCGACCTTGCCGGCCAGCTCGCGGACATTGGGGAAGCTGGAGTAGACGCCGATCGACCCGGTGATGGTGGAGGATTCGGCGAAGATTTTGGCGGCCGGGGCCGCGATGTAATAGCCGCCGGACGCCGCCACGCTACCCATCGACACGAGGACCGGCCGCGCCGTAATGTGTCGGGCGTCGTCCCCGTCGCGCAGGGCGAGGATTTTGCGGTGCAGGTCGTCGCTGGCGGTGATGCTCCCGCCGGGGCTATCGATGCGCAGCACCACCGCCTTGACCGCTTCGTCCTTGCCGGCCTGTTCGAGTTGTTTGGTGACGTGGCTGAGCAGCCCTTCCATCAGCACGGTGTCGATGGAGACGATGGCGACCTTGTCCTTCGCCGTCTTGGTCCCGGAGTGATACTTCTCCGGCAGGCCGGTGGAGCTGGTCGAGTCGAAATCGCCCTTGAACAGCAAGCCGAAGCAGAGGAACAGGATGACGACGCCGGCGAGCAGGTTGCCGAGGAACGACAGGGCGAACGCGCAGCCGAGGAACGTCGAGCGGCTGCCACCGCCAGGCGGCTGATACCGCGGCGGGGGGTAGGGCAGGCCGGCGGACGGAAGGGGATCGGTACTGCTGCTCATGGGTGGTCCGGTGGGTCCGCGGTGGGGCAACTTCGATCGAATGATAGGTGATCGGCGTCTGTTTGAAAAGGATCTACTGCGCTGGCGGGGGCAACGGTCGGTAGGGTAAGGTACGGGGGTCGATCGCCAGATCTCGCATGCAAAAGGAGAGCCCGGTGCAGTTGCGCTGTGTTCTGGACGGCCTGGTGCTACCGGCGGAGGTGTGTCCGCAGGAGTGCGGATTGATCGCCTACGACGGGGACGAGAGTTTCGAGCTGGAGGCGATCGAGGCGCGGTTTTACGAGGTGCTCTCGGCGACGCTCGACGAATGGCTAGCGATGGAGCGGATGCACTACCGGCTGTTGCGGCGGGCGGTCGACTTTGAGTGGTCGTGAAGGGAAGAAAAAGCAGAAGCCGCCCTTGTCGTCATGTGGGGACGGCTATATAAACATCTAAGCAACCCGGGGGCGTAGCTCAATTGGTTAGAGTACCGGACTGTCGATCCGGTGGTTGCGGGTTCGAGTCCCGTCGCCCTCGCTAGTGCAGACCGATGCGGGCCGGTGCTGAGAAGCGCCGGCCCCTTGTGTTGTGTGCCTGGCATGTCGTGAAGGTAAGAGGTGAAAGTCCTCCGCGGGCCGCGCAGACCGGAACCGCAAGGCTAGGCAAGGGTGGCCGTCGTGAGGCGGAATCTGAAGGAAGCCGATGCCCCTGAACTTGGGTTTTACGCACAGAAACTGGATACCAGGCCGGCGTGGCGGGGTAAGCGGGCAACGGACCGCGACACCCAAACGTCTTCCGGACACACACGCAGGTAAAGCCGGCGAACCCCGAGCGAAACCAGCACGACTTCCCCTGGGAGATCTGGATCGGCCGTCGGGGCGACCCCGACTACCGCTCCGGCAACGGATCGGGACATCCCTGGAGAAGTCAGCCGAGGCCGTAGTAGTCGCCAGATCGCGACGAAGGGCCGGACCTTTCATGCCAAGGAGTCCGTCGGAGACGACTCGATGACCGCGGAGCGACCGCAAGGCAAGCCTTACCAACAGCTCCTTTTCCCGGAGTTCGAGGAGGGTCTGCGCCACGACACACCCGGCGAAGGCGGAACCGGAGTGGGGGTGCCCGAGAGGTCGCAAACGGTCACGGCGTCGCAGCCAGCACAAGCCTTGACCGCGCGTCTGACGAATGAGGTGTGCCAGGCCGACAACTTGAACCACAACCGTGGTTCGAGGAGTTGGGACTGGTCAACCTCGTTCAGCGGTACACGAAGTTACGAGCGTGAGAGGAACCGCCGGATACGCCAAGT
>JAXMAU010000080.1:0-20832 GCA_046350215.1 Gemmataceae bacterium
CGACCCACTGGAACGGGCTGTTCTCCTCGTTGAACGAGATGACGCCGTTCCTGATCTGGTCGGTGCGGACGTTGTCGCCGTCGAGGTAGAGATAGAGCGACGTCTCCAGCTCGCAGGCGTGGGCGCAGCCGCCGGGGAACTTGCTCTGCCGCCAGCGGGGCAGGAACTCCCTGTCCACCGTCAGCAGGTTCCACCAGGCGCAGCAGACGCACTCGGCGTCGGTCTCCAGGTTGGTGCGGCGGGCGGCCAGGTCGAGGTTCGGCATGTTCGACCCGTGGCCGTTGAGCAGCACGATCTTCTTGAAGCCGTGGTACGCCAGCGACTTCGTGATGTCGAGCACCTGCCGGATGAACGTCTCGTAGTGCGTGTTGATCGTGCCGGGAAAGTCCATGACGTGCCCGGTGTAGCCATACCAGACCGGCGGTAAAACGAGCGTCTTTTCCGGAATCGTCCGCCCGGCGCCGTAGGCGATCCCTTGTGGGCAGACGATGTCGACGTCGAGCGGCAGGTGCGGGCCGTGCTGCTCGACCGACCCGCACGGCACCACGCACACCTTGCCCAGTGCGACGGCGTCGTCGATCTCCGGCCAGGTCAGCTTCTCGTAGCGGTACTCGGTGGCGGCACGGCTCATGGCGGGTCTCGCGGTGCGGGTTGTAACGGGAATGCTAACGCGATGTTACGCGCTCGCTGCCAGCCCGCCCAGGGGCTGACCCTGCTGATCTGGCAAGTGTGGGCATGCCGGGTAGAATATGCGGGTGATTGAAGCAGAACGGTGAACCACGGGGAGGGTGTCATGGCGCGCGATCGGGACGACCACGACGAGATTCTGAACGAGGTGAAGGGCAAGGGGGCCATGGTGACGCCGTGGCACGGGTTTCAGGAGGGAATGTTCGGCACCGGCCGGCTGATTCTCACCTCGACGCGGGTGATCGACCGCACCAAGTTCATCGTCACCGAGCGGAACACGACGATCCCGCTGCACCAGGTGCAGGGGGTGTCGATCATCGCCACCGGCAACCCGTTGCTGCTGTTGCTCGGCATTCCGACGCTCGGCATCGGTTTCATCCTCTACTTCTTCATGAAAAAGCGCTACCTGGTCGTGACCTCGGCGTCGACCACGCAGGTCATCAGCATCAAGGGCGACATGACCAAGTACGAGGACTTCGTTCAGGACGTGCTCGACGAGATCGACCGGCAGCGCAAGAGCGGCCCGTCGAAGGGCGGGTCGACGGCGCCGGCAGCGGCGGAGCGGCCGGCGGTGGAGACGTCGGAGCGCGTGGCGGCGCCGGCGGCCGAGGCGAAGAAGACGATCGCCGTCCGCTGCCCGGAGTGTGACGCCGAATACCGCGTCCCGGCCAACTCCGCCGGCAAGAAGTTCCGCTGCCAGAAGTGTCAGGCGACCATCGAGGTCGGCTGACCGCCCGCTCAGGTGTCGCGGCCCCTCCAGAAGCCGAGCACCATCAGCGCCCCGCCGGCGAGGCGACACACCGCCGGCGGGGACAGCGGACCGAGCGCCGGCACCAGTCCGCACCCCGGCCCGGCCACCAGCACCGCCGCCCCGGCCAGCGTCAGCACGCCGATCTTCCAGCTCCGCCAGAACACCGAGAACACCAGCAGCAGCCCGGCCGCCAGCGCATCCAGGCTGCACAGCCCGTTCACCACCGCCTCCGGTAGCGGCAGCCGCAGCGGCTCCGCCTCGCCCACGCGCTCCCAGATCGAGCGATACACCGATGGATCGTTGGCCACCCGGCTCGTCGGCAGTAATCCGTTACTCTGGAGCCAGTACAGGCTGACCAGCACCAGCGCCCCGCCGACCAGGAAGCGGACGCCGTTGCCGAACGGCGCGGCGAGCAGCTTGCGCAGCGACCGGCCGGTCTTGCCGCCGGCGCGCGGCGCCTGCTCGGCCACCGCGTACAGCTCCTGCACGTTGACGCGCCGGGGAGGGGGCGGTGCCTTCTTCGCCGCGTCGGCGGCGAGCGGCGCCTCGGCCGGCAGCGTCGCCTCCTTCTTCAGCTCGGCCGCCTTCTGCACCATCGCCTCGGCCATCGCCTCGGCCCTGGCCTTCGCCTCCGCCGCCGTCGCCCCCTGCTTCTCCAGATGCTTCTGCTCGACCGCCTGCAGGTGTCGCCGCTCGCGGGCCTCCTGCCGCGCCTTTTGCCGCGCGTCGATCCAGCGCACCAGCGGTTCGCGCCATGCGGCGTAGCGCGGCCGCGGCCCCTTCGGCCCGGACCCGAACCGCGCCCGCGCCGCCAGCTTCGCCTCGTAACCGAACAGCGCCTCGAACACCTCCTCCCAGCGATCGCCGGCGTACTGGCTCACGAACTCGTGCAGCGCCTCCTCCGACAGCCCACGGAGACGCAGCGTTTTCAGCAGCCGCTCGACGTCCGCCAGCGCCGCCGTCCGCTGCCGCGCGATCCGCCGGTCGAAGAAGGTGTGAACCGCGAACGCCAGCCCGACGCCGACGATCGCCGCCACCACCCACACGCCCAGCTGGCTGAACAGCGCCAGCACACCGGCGAACAGCAGCACACCGAGCACCCCGCGGGCCATCTCGCCCCAGCTGCTCGACAGCAGGTAGTCGCGCACGCGCGTGAACAGGTACGATCGCTGGGCAACGCCGTGGATGACGAAGTAGGCGACTGCCGTCGAGACAGCCAGTCCGAGCACCCCGCCAGCGAAGCCGCGCAGGCCGAGCAGCCCCAGCAGCAGGAACAGCGCCGCGCATCCGCCGAAGAACGCCAGCAGCACCAGCGACCGCAGCCGCGCCGCCGGCACGGCGTGGAACGCGGCGACCCCGGTTTCCAGCGTCCGCAGGTTGCCCTCGGCCCGGTCGAGGTCGCTCGCGCCTTGCAGCCCGAGGAACGCCTCCAGCGCCGCGATCACCTCGGCCATCGACGGATAACGGTCGTCCGGCCGCTTGGCGAGCATTTTCACGACGACGTCGGACAGGGCATGCGGCACCTGCTTGGCCACGCGGTCGGGCGGCACCACCGGATCGCTGGCGTGCCGCGTCATCACCTCCATCGCGCTGCCGCCGGAGAACACCGGCCGGCCGGTGACGAGGACGTAGAGGGTGCAGCCGAGACTGTAGATGTCGGCGCGGGCGTCGACGGCGGTGGCGTCGCGCGCCTGCTCCGGCGCCATGTACGACGGCGTACCCATCGCCTGGTGCGCCATCGTGATATTGCTGAAGCTGCCAAGCGTTCGGCTGGTCGTCCCCTTCACCGGCACCGCCGGGACGGCGTTCGGCTCCAGGGGCGCCTCGTCGACGCCAGGGGTGCGAACCAGCCCGAGGTCGGCCACCTTGACCACGCCCTGGGTGTTCACCATCAGGTTGTCGGGCTTGATGTCGCGGTGGATCATGCCGCGATCGTGGGCGAACTTCAGCCCGCGCGCCGCCTGGACGACGTAGCCGGCCGCCACCGCCGGATCGAGCCGCTTGTCCTTCTTCAGCAGGTCGCCGAGCGAATGCCCCTCGACGAACTCCATGCTGAAGTAGTGGACGCCGCGATCGGTGCCGATGTCATACACCTGCACCACGTTGTGATGCACCAGCTGGGCGGCGGCGTAGGCCTCGCGCGTGAAGCGGGCGACGAAGCTGGCGTTGCTCGCCCACTCCGACCGCATTGTCTTCAGCGCCACCGGCCGATCGAGCGACACCTGCCGTGCCAGGTAGACCGCGCCCATCCCGCCGCGGCCCAGCTCGCGGACGATCTGGTAGCCGCCCAGCACGGGCGGCACGTCTGCCACGCCAGCGTCGGCGGGCGGCGCTGCGACGTCGGCCTCGGTCGCCTCCAGGTTGGCGCCGGCGGCGACGAACGGAGCGGCACTCTGGTTGAGGGCGGTGGTGACGTCGGGCGAGGCGATGCTTTCGACGCGGACCGACGACACCACCGAGAAGGCGGCGTCGCTGCTGCCGGCGGCCTCGGGCGCAACGGTCGGCGCATTCAGGTCCGGTCGCGACCGATCAGGCGGCGGCGCGGTGGCGTTGGGGTCGGCGGGTTTCGCGGCTGGGCGGGGTGGCGGGGGTGCGGTGGCGTTCGGGTCCGACACGCCGGTCCCGGTCGCCGTGCCGGGCAGGGGGGCGCTCTGGAACACCGGGTCGGGGTTCATCGTCACCGTCAGCGCGAACGTCTTGCCGCAGCGGGCGCACTTGGGCGTGTAGCGGCCGGCACGGATGTTTTTGACTGTCATCGACCCGTTGCAATGCGGACAGATGATCGCCATCAGGAATCCTCGCTGGGGACGGGCGATGGTCAGACGCCGGCGGCCGCAGCGGGAGAGAAGAACGGAGAAGAGGACTGCCCATCGCTATCGCGACGGGCACGCTCCGCAGCAACCGGCCTCGTCAGGTGTAGCGGCGGCCCGCGGCGATTCAAGCGGCGGCGGGCCGACGTTTGAAGGGGCGCGACCGCAATCGCAGGTTTTTTCGCGGGCCGCGTCACATCGACGTTCGCTGACGTAAGTGGAGCGTTGCGTCACCCCGACGCGACAAACCTCAACCGGAAACGACTCAACCAATAAGGATCTGCCATGAAGACCATGAAGACGCTGCGCGCCGGCCTGAACCTGGAGACGCTCGAGGACCGCCTCGCTCTTTCGACCACCGTCATCAACGGTGACCTGTACGTCTACGGGACCAACACGAACGACACGATCGACGTCAACTATGAGAGGTTTAGCGGCGTCGGCTACTACAAGGTGACGCAGAACGGGGCCGACACCTATATTCGGGCGTCGCGCGTCTGGGGCGGGGATGTGGTCATGTACGGCTTTGGGGGCAATGACTACCTGAACAATAACACCGGGCTGCGAACCTGGGCCTACGGCGGTGCGGGCGACGACGCCCTGGTCGGCAGCTCGAACAACGACGTCCTCGACGGCGGTACCGGCGACGACGCCCTGAGCGGCTACGGTGGGGCCGACAGCCTGTACGGTGGGTCAGGGATGGACACCCTGTACGGCGGCGACGGCAACGACACCCTGAACGGCGGCGACGACGGAGCGTTTGACACCCTCGTCGGCGGTTCCGGTCGGGACTGGTTCCAGCGCGACACCTACTGGAACGGGGTGCGATGGGCGAACCGGGACCAGGGGAGCGATTTCCTCGCCGGCTGGGATCGGCTGTACGGGTGAGACGGACCACCAGGGCGTCTCGAGCCGCGAGTAAGACGCGGCTCGGGACGCGGAGTGTCTGGCAACGTGGAAGACCCATCCTTCTCGCCCAGGTCACTCGTCCCTAGGTTAACCGGCACACACCCGTCTGGCCACCGGGGACGCACTGCCGCATGTCCGCACCGCTGACCGTTCGCCCCGTCGTTCGTGCCGCCTGGCTCGACTTCCGCCGCCGCTGGGCAGCGGTGGTCGGGTTCGAGGTGGGGTTCAAGCTGCTCCAGGGGTGGCTGCTGGTGCCGCTGGTGGGAGTGGTGCTGGCGGCGGCGCGGCGCGGGCCGGCCGGGTGGCGGTGAGTAACCGCGACCTGGTCGACTTCCTGCTGTCGCCGGCCGGGCTGCTCTATGCCGCGGTGTTCGCCGTCGTCACCGTGGCCGCGCTGCTGATCGAGCAGGCCGGCATCCTGGCGCTGGCCGCCACCAGCGGACCGGCCCCGGCGGCGCTGCGAGCCGCCCTGCGGGGAGTGCCGCGCCTCGTCACGCTGGGCGGGGTGAAGGTCGTCCTGCTGGCGGTGACGGCGGTGCCGTTCGTCGCGCTGGCGGGTGCAACCTACGTCGTCTTCCTGTCCTGGCACGACATCAATTTCTACCTCGCCGAACGACCGCCGGCGTTCTGGCTGGCGGCGACGATTGGCGGTGCGCTGCTGCTGGCGGCGGGTGGCGTGGGCGTCTGGCTGCTGGTGCGCTGGTCGCTGGCGCTGCCGATCGTGCTGTTCGAGCGGTTGTCGGCCGCCGCCGCACTCCGCGCCAGCCGCGACCGGGTGCGCGGCGCCGGCTGGGCGGTGGGCCGGATACTGGTCGGCTGGCACCTGGTCGCCTGGCTGGCCGGCGCGGCTGGAGGCCGGGCTGCTTGCCGTCGCCGTGCGCTGCTGGGTGACGCCGATGAGCGATCGGTATTGTGGCCGGTAGCGCTGCTGGCGGCGCAGGCGGGGTTGATCGCTGCGGTGTCGTTCGTCACCGTCGTCGGCCAGGCGCTGCTGACGCGGCAGATCTACCTGGCACGCAGCGAGGAGGCGGCAGTGCCCGCCACCGACGAGCAGGTGAGGAATCGGCGGTCGGTCCGGGTGCTGACGGCGGTCGGACTGGCCGTCGCCGTGGCCCCGCTGGCGGTGTGGCTCGACCTGCGGAGTCACCTGGCCGTCGCCCCGCCGGCGCGGGTGACGGCGCACCGCGGCCACTCGCGGGCGGCCCCGGAGAACACCCTCAGCGCCGTCCGTGCCGCCATCGACAGCGGCGCCGACTACGCCGAGATCGACGTCCAGCTGACCGCCGACGGTTCGGTGGTTCTGCTGCACGACCGCGACCTGAAGCGGGTAGGCGGCGATCCGCGGACGCTCACCGACCTGTCGCTCGACCAGCTGAAGCGCCTCGACGTCGGCCGCTGGTTCGGCCCGGCGTTCGCCGGCGAACGGGTGCCGACGTTGGCCGAGGTAATCGACCTGGCGCGCGGCAAGATCCGGCTGAACATCGAGATGAAGGCGTATGGCAACGACCTGCCGCTGGCCGTCGCCGTCGCCGGGGTGGTCTGCGACAAGCAGTTCGAGGACGACTGCCTGGTGACGTCGTTCAGCCTGACGGCGCTGACCGAGGCGAAGCGGCGCGACCCGCGGCTACGGACCGGCCTGATCGTCGCTCGTGGGCTGGGCGACCTGAGTCGGCTGGACGTCGAGGCGCTGAGCGTGCAGGCCGACTGGGTGTCCGACGACCTGGTGCGAGCGGCGCACCGGCGCGGCCAGGAGGTCCACGTCTGGACGGTGAACGACGCCCGCCAGGCGGCGCGGCTGCTCAAGCGCGGGGCGGACAACCTGATCACCGACGACCCCGACCTGCTCATCCCCGTCCGCGACCAGTGGGCGGCGGTGAGCGGTCCCGAACGGCTGGTGCTGGCAGCGCGGCTGCTGCTCGGGCTGTCACCCTGAGCCCGGCAGCGCCGTCTCGATCCAGCCGCCGCCGAGGACGCGGCTGCCGTCGTAGAATACCACCGCCTGCCCCGGCGTGACCGCGCTTTGCGGCTCCGCGAACTCGACCATCGCCCCGTCGCCGACCGCCCGCACCCGCCCTGCAACCGGCTGGTGCTTGTAGCGGATCTTGACCTGACACGCCAGGTCATGCCCCGGCGGGTCGATGTGCCAGTTGACCGCCGAGGCACGCAATCCGCCGGCCAGCAGCCCGTCGCGGTCGCCGAGGATGACCCGGTTCGTCTCCGGCACGATCTGCAGAACATACCGCCGCTCGCCCGTGGCGATGCCGAGGCCCTTGCGCTGGCCGACGGTGAACCGCTCGATGCCGTCGTGGGCGCCGAGGACGTGGCCGGCCGGGTCGACGAACTGGCCCGCCGTCGCCGCATCGGGGCGCCGGCGGCGGATCAGCGCGGCGTGATCGCCGTCGGGGACAAAGCAGATCTCGACACTGTCCGGCTTGTCGGCGACCGCCAGCCCCATCTCGCGGGCCAGGGCGCGGACCTCCGCCTTGCGGTAGTCGCCGACCGGGAACAGCAGCCGCGGCAGCACGTCGCGGCGGATGCCGTAGAGGACGTAGGACTGATCCTTGTCGGCGTCGGCCGCCTGGTGCAGCTCGACGCGGTCGCCGGCGCGGACCAGGCGGGCGTAGTGGCCGGTGGCGATGAAGTCGGCGTCGAGCTGGCGGCCGTAGGCCCACAGCTGGCCGAACTTCAGCCAGCTGTTACACACCACGCAGGGGTTCGGCGTTCGCCCGGCCAGGTACTCGTCGGCGAAGTAGTCGATGATGCGGTCGAACTCGCGCTCGAAGTCGAGGGCGTAGAACGGGATGTCGAGCCGGTCGGCGACCCGCCGCGCATCGCCGGCGTCGACGGCGCTGCAGCAGCCCTTCTTGTGATCGGCGCGGCGATCGTCGGCGGTGTGCGTGCCCGTCCGCATGAACACGCCGATGACCTCGTGTCCCTGCCGCCGCAGCAGGTGCGCCGCCACCGAGCTGTCGACCCCACCGCTCATCGCCAGAACCACTCGCGCCATGCTCCCTCCCGCCGAATCGGGCGTTCCCTGTCACCCTTTCAGTGTAGAGGGACACTCGCCCGAACGCGACGGTTCAAACGCGAACGGTTGGGCAGCACCCCGTTTGGCATGGTGAAGGCCGTGAAGCGCACTCACGCCCGTCGCTGCGCTCCGAGCGTGCCGCCCGGCGAGGCGCTGTTCTGGGTGGCACGCCCTGGGGCTCTGGCGAAGGGCGTGAGCGTGGGGATAGCCGTGAAGCGCACTACCACGCCCGTCGCTGCGCTCCGAGCGTGCCACCCGGCACCAGCGTCCGAGGGCGTCTTTCTGGGTGGCACGCCCTGAGGCTTGGCGAAGGGCGTGGGCGTGGAGCAGACCTGACACGCTACCACGCCCGTCGCTGCGGCTCTGAGCGTGCCCTCAGCCGCTCGGTGCTCGGTGCCATGCCCACGCTCGCGTGGGCATGCGGCGTCCTCGGACTGGCCCTGTCGGGATGAGCTGTCCCCGAATCGCATGGCCACGAAGCGTGGCCATGGCACCCAGCAGCTCCTTTGTGCTGCTGATGGGCGACACCAACGCGAACGGCCCGCGGGGTCGCCACGGGCCGAATCACGCTTCGGAGATCGATCGTCGGGTTCAGGGCAGCTTTCGGAGCGGCGCGCCCTGGTTGCCGGCCGGCGGAGCGCCTCCCGGACCGCCCTGCGCCGGAGCGCCGCCCTGGGCTGCGGGCGCGCCGCCCGGAGCGACCGGCGCTGGCGCTGGCGCACCGCCGCCCCCGCCGCTGGTGATCGCCGCCGGCACCTGAGGCTTGGCCTCGGGATACTGGCTGTAGTCGAGGTAGAAGAACACCACCCCGACGATCTGCGCCAGCAGCGAGATCAGCAACAGGCCGACGTAGGCGTCTGAGCGGGGCGCCGCACTGGATGTCGATGAACGTGAACGGGCCATGTCGTGCTCCCTCCGGTCCGCTCGCGCGGGTCAGTTGTTGGTGACGATGCGGCTGGCCACCCGATCGCCGACCTGGATCGGCGTGGTCAGCTTGCCCGTCGCCTGGCCGACCGCCTGCGTCGGCGTTACCTCGACGATGCGGATGCGGCCGATGTACTTCGGCAGCTGGCCGAGGCGGAAGACCTCCATCGTCTGGTTCCGCGCCAGTCCGGCGTCGGAGCCGAGCGAGATCGTCACCAGGTTGCCTTCAGCCCGGCGGACCAGCCCTTCGAGGTTCTCTGGCGGAGGGTTGGCGCCCGCCGCCGCCATGCCGCTGCGGCCGCCGAGCGTCTTCGCTTGCGCCAGGTCGACCTGCACCTTGCGGAGCGCCTCTTCCAGCTGGCTGTTGCGGTCCTTCAGGGTGCGGGCCAGGATCTCGGCCTGCACCTTGTCGTCGCGCATCTGGTTCGTTTCCTGCACCAGCTTGCCGTTCTTGTCCAGCTCGTCCTTGATCTGCTGGCGGAGCAGCCCGGCGTCGGCTTGCCGGCGCTCGACGTCGGACTTGTAGGCGGCCTCCATCGCCCGATAGGTGGCGCCCTTGCCGCGCTCGTCGGCCAGCTGTTTCTGCAAGCCTTCCAGCCGCACCTTCAACTCGTCAATGGTCTTGGAGTTGGATCGCAGCTTCTCCAGCGCTGCCTGGGCGACGCGGAAGCCGACGTCCTTGTCGTCCTTCGTCTCCGGTGCCCACTTCACCCGCTCGGTGTTCAGGTTCTCGTAAAGGCGCAGCTTTTCCTGGGCCAGCTGGTCGGCCTCTTTCTTGTACGTCTCGCTGGTGGCGCGGAGAACCTCATTCTGCGCCTTCACCTTGGCGTAGGCATCGGCCCAGTGGGTGCGGGCAGTGTAGTCCATGACCGCGAAGGCGCCCACCACCAGGCTGAATACCAGGTTGAGGAACACCAGGATCTTCCCGACGACTGTCATGATCCCATCCCCCTTCAATCGGGGCCGCCCCACCGGCGGCGTCCGCCGGCCACTCCCCCGAGTCCGGCGACCCCGAAATCCGTCCCCACGGTCGATGTGCTCTGCCCGGTGAACGGGGCGGGACTATGCCGATCCAGTCGTGACCTGTCAATCGGAGTTTTCGCCGCCCGTTCCGGTCCGCGAAGTGCCTGATCCAGTTTAGCGCGGCGGCGCCGTCGCGTCTACGTTGTACTTCCGCTTCAGATAGCGGGTCAGCTCGGCGATCCGCTCGTCGAGCGTCTCCAGCCGCTTGAAGATCAACTCGGACTCGACGGTGGCGTTCACGCGCTGGCCGTTGAGGATGCCCTGTTCCTCGACGATGCCGGCCTTCTTGACGCGTTCGCGGGCCAGCTGCTCGCGCAGGCCGCGGAGCTTCTTTTCCAGGTCGCCGGCCAGCTTGTTGGTCAGGCTGGTGTCCTCCTTGACGCGGGTTTCCAGCTGGGCGCGGATCTCCTCGTTCTCCTTGCGGAGCGTTTCCAGCTGGGCGACGTAGTACGGGGCGACGCGGAGAGCGTTGCCGGCCGACTCCTCGGCGCGAGCCAGGCGCGGCCGGCCGGCCGGCGGCTCGGCCCCGCCCTTTTCCTGAACCACCACGTTGATCTCGGCGTTGCCGCCCGCCTTCAGCTTGCGCAGCTCCTCGCCGTACCACACGCTGTCGTCGCGGCGGGTATCCTCGCGGGTGTCCAGCTCAGTGCGGGCGGTCCGCCACGACCCCTCGACCACCGGCTGCTGCGCCTGCAGGTCCTTGATGTCGTTCAGCTTGGCGACCAGCAGGCCGGGCGGCTGGCTGCCCTTGGCCGGGTTGGAGCTGAAGTCCAGCCCGCCGGAGTACACGCCGAACGCCACGGTGCCGAGCACCAGGCTGAGCGCCAGATTGAGCATCACGAACAGCTTGCCGATGAACGTCATGGGTGCCTCGTCGGGGGGTCGGGACGGGAGCGGCGGCGGGTCAGCGGTCGCGCCGGTCCAGGTCGCGGGCCTGCTTCTCCAGCTCGCGAATCCGCCGCTCGCCCTGCTCGTTGGCGGTGATGGCGTCGCGGATCTTCTGGCGCAGGGTCAACACCTCGTAGCTCTTTTCGCGGAGCGTCTTGATCTCCGCGTCGGTGACGGCGCGGGCCTGGCGCAGCTCGTCCTCCACCTGCGCGATTTCGGTCTGGCGGAGCTTGACCACCTCGTCGGCGGAGGCTAGCCGGTCCTTGTTCTCCGCCACCAGCCGTTGCTCGGCCTGCACCAGGGCAGCCTGTTCGCGAATCTGGTCGATGATGAACGCATGGTCGAGCATGAACTGATGCCGTTCCTGGGCGGCAGCGGCCAGCACGTACTCGCTCAGCCGGCGGATAGCGGCAGTGCGGTCGGCGATGGCGTTCAGGCTGTAGCGGAAGCCGCAGACGGTGTACATGCGGGTGACGGTCGCCTTGAACGTCGGCGTCTCCACCAGCCGCGCCTGGTACAGGGTGCGGTCGGTCGGCCCCTGGAGGGTGGCCTTCTCCTGCGCCCGCCCCGGATCGGTGAGGATGGCGTCCTCGGCGAGGAACGGGCACAGGCCGAACAGCAGCCGGGCGACGGCGGCCTTTTGCGGATCGTGCGCGGCCGGCTTGCCGGCGGGCTGGCCAGCCGCGTTACCCAGCGCCTCGGCGAACACCGCGGCGTAGCGGTCTTCCAGCGTCTTGCGCTGCTTCTCGATCGCCTTGTCGAACTCGGCGTCGAGGTTAACCCTCGTCGCCTTCTCGCGGTCGTCGGGGATCTCGCGGAGCAGGTCGGTGACGAACACCTCGGCCGGCTCGCCTGGCTGCTCGCGGAACGCCAGCCGGAACGCCTCGGCGAACGAGCGATCGGGGGCGTCCTGAACGGCCACCTTCGGCGGCGTCAGCGCCTCGGCCAGGGCGTTGCGGCAGCGCGCCTTCAGCGCCGCCACCGTCTGCTCGGTGGCGAAGTGAGCGCGGCAGACCTGCATCACTTCGCGCTCCAGGTAGGCATCGGCGAGCGGCAGCAGGATGCGGGCGTAGAGGTTCGCTTGCCCCGGCTTGCTGGCGGCGACCGCCTGCAGGCGCTGGTCGAGCTGGCCCTTGAGCCGCTCGACCTCCTGCACCTGGGTGAGCACCGGGTTGGCGCCGGCCTGCTTGAACAGGTCCTGCAGCGTCTCCTCGCTCATCCGGTCGACGAGCGGGTGCTGGTCGGTGTCCAGCTCCTGGTCGGTGATCGGCAGGCCGCGCAGAACCAGCTCGTGGCGGAACACGCTGTACGCCCATGCCTGCCGCTTGTTGTAGTCGAGCAGGGCGACGAACCCCAGCCCGAGCGCCCCGAGGACGTTCAACAGGGCCAGGACCTTGCCGAGGGTTGACATGGCGCACGATCCTTCGAGACGATGGACGGAGAAGCGGGGCGGGCAGAATTTCTCACTATCGATTGTGACCGACGCCGGGCGGTTTTGCCAGGGCATTTGCATGTCGTCCGCCGGCCGGCAGGTGCGAAGGCGCCGGCTGGGCGGGTCGTCCGATCGGCGGTCCGCGGACGGCGGACCGGACCGGACTATTCGTTATTCGTCGGATCTTGTGCTAAACTTGCGCCAGCCGCCCGTGTGGAATATTCGCGCCGTGGTCCGGCCCGCTCGGGTAAAATGCCGGCGGTCGGGTTTTTACGGTGTGGACAGCGCCCCCGAGCGACACCCGGAGACCGCGGCGATGAAACCGGCCCCCGTGAAAGACACGATGCAGACGCTCGGCAACTACGACCTGCTCGAAAAGATTGCCGAGGGCGGCATGGGTGCCATCTACCGCGGCCGCGACCGCGGCAGCGGGCAGACCGTCGCCATCAAGGTGATGCCGCCCCACATGGCCGCCAACCCGGTCTTACTCAAGCGGTTCGAGCAGGAGTTCCGCGCCGCCAGCCGCCTCGACCACCCGAACATCGTTCGTGCCCTCGACTACAACGACGCCGGCACCTCGCCGTACCTGGTGATGGAGTTCGTCGACGGCGAATCGCTCGGCCAGAAGATCGAGCGCGACGGACAGATGAGCGAGGCCGACGCCATCCGCATCATCGCCCAGGTCGCCCAGGGGCTGCATCGCGCCCACAAGCTCAACCTCGTCCACCGCGACGTCAAGCCGGACAACATCCTCATCCGCGCCGACGGCATGGCCAAGCTCGCCGACCTGGGGCTGGTCAAGGAAACCGAGACCGACCTGAACCTGACCAAGACCGGCCGCGGGCTGGGTACGCCGCACTTCATGGCCCCGGAGCAGTTTCGCAACGCCAAGAACGCCGACGTCCGCTGCGACATCTACAGCCTCGGCGCCACCCTCTACAACCTGGTCACCGGCCAGCTGCCGTTCCGCTCCAGCGGGCCGCTCGACGCCTGGATGAAGAAGGTACAAAACGACCTGACCCCGCCGCGCAACCTCGTGCCGGGGCTGTCCGAGCGCGTCAACTGGGCCATCCTCCGCGCCATGAGCGCCGACCCGGAGCAGCGGCCGGCATCGTGCCGCGAGTTCATCGAGGACCTGACCGGCCACAGCAC
Organism: Gemmataceae bacterium; assembly: GCA_046350215.1. Taxonomy (GTDB): domain Bacteria; phylum Planctomycetota; class Planctomycetia; order Gemmatales; family Gemmataceae; genus JAXMAU01. The sequence goes on from JAXMAU010000080.1 coordinate 13,605, forward strand.
CCGCCGCGTCCCCACCGCCAGCGCCACCGGCCTGAAGGCGGACCTGTGGTATCTGATCTACCGCGACGACGAGGGCGGCACGCACACCGTCAAGGGCACCACCACCGCCATTCGCCGCTCGCTCAAGGACGGCCTGCTGGGCGACGCCGCCAACGTCCGCGCCGGGCGGAACAAGGGCGGCCCGTTCGAGTCGCTCCGCGAATATCCGGAGTTTCGCGACCTGCTAATCACCGCCGCGCCGATGCCGGTGGTGGCCGCCCCGTCGCGGGTGGCGCCGCCGTCCACCGTTCGACCGACCGGCACCGAACCCTCCACCACCGCCTACAACCCGTATGCAGCCGGCGGATCGGCCGCCGACCAGCCGGCGGTCGCGCCGCACATCGCGATGGCCGGCGAGGGTGACGGCGACGAGGTGTCGTGGAAGACGTGGGTGCTGTTCTTCGCCATCGCCTTCGCCAGCGCCGTCGCCGCCTTCTTCCTGCTGCCCGGCTGGATGCGGCGCTGATTCACCATGCCCCCAGGCAGCAGCCGACCCCGCCCGCGCCGGTCAGCGGCAGCGCCCGGCGGGCGAACGGCAGCGCCAGGTACTCGGCCCGGTCGAACACCACCCGGCCGTCGATCAGCGTGTGCGTGACGTGGGTGCGGTGCTCGAACGGGTCGCCGTCGTACAGCACCAGGTCGGCCGCCTTGCCGGCCTCCAGGCTGCCGCGGCTGTCCGCCACGCCGACCAGCCGCGCCGCTTCCAGCGTGACCGCCGCCAGCGCTCGCTCCACCCCCAGCCCGTTGACCGCCGCCACCGCCGCCTCGTGCCGCAGCACGCGCGTCTTCGGCACATACCCCTCATACCCGGTGCCGATCGCCACCGGCACCTTGCGATCGGCCAGCACCTTCGCCGTGAGTAACTGACTATTCAGTGTTTCCATGCTGCTGCCGACCCGCTGCATCGGCGGGTGAACGAGTACCGGCACGCGCGCCCGTGCCAGCTCGTCGGTGACGAGATAGCCCTCGGTGGCGAGCTGCAGCCGGGCCTCGAGGTCGAACTCCTTCGCCAGCCGCAGGGCGGTCAGGATGTCGTCGGCCCGGTGGGCGGCGAAGATCACCGGCAGTTTGCGGCCCAGCGCCGCGGCCAGCGCCTCGTTCCGCGCGTCGGCGGCGCGGTCCTTGCCCGCCGGCTTGCCGGCCGATGCGCGAGCCTTGATGAACGCCGCCCGGATCAGCGCCGCCGTCGCCATCCGCGTCGTCGGCGGCTTACTCGGGTACGCCCCCTTGGGCGTCTCACCCAGGTTCACCAGCAGCCCGGCGGGAGTCCGCAGCGCCATCCGCTCGGCGGTCGCCCCGGCAGTGCGGAACACCCCGGTCTGGCCGGCGACCACGTTCACCCGGCCGGGCACGGTGTGGACCACCGTGACGCCCTCGCGGCGGACGAACTCCAGCAACCCCTCGTCGGGGTTGAAGCCGTCGAGCACCCGGATGTCGGCCTGGTTCGGGTCGGTCCGCTCGTCCTGGTCCTGGTCGGCCGCGACGTTCGCCGCACCCGACAGGCCGACGCAGCAGGCCGCATCGATCAGACCCGGCGTGACGACCGCCGCCGTCAGCACCGGCACGCCGGCGGGGAGCTTCACCTTCGCCCGCGGGCCGATGGTCGTGATCTTGCCGTCGTCGATGAGGACGACGGCGTCGTCGATCGGCGGACCGCTGACCGGGTAGACTCGCCCGGCGAGGACCGCCAGCCGCTTGTTCGCTGCGGTCGCCTTCTTCGCCCCGTCGGGCAGCGCCGGCGCCTTCACCGGCGTCGGCGCGGCGACCAGCGGCGGCGTCGGCGGCAGGCGGTCGGCGTCGGCCACCGCGAACCCGCCGGCCTGGTACGTCCAGTCGCGATGCCGCGCTCGGTCGAACGCCAGCCGGCCGTCGACGTAGGTCTGTAACACCTGCGTGTAGACCGAGAACGGCGGGCCGGACAGCACGACGAGGTCGGCGTCCTTGCCGACTTCGAGCGCGCCGAGCCGGTGGTCGAGGTGCAGCATGCGTGCCGGATTGATGGTGAGTGCGGCCAGCGCCTGGGCGTCGGTCATCCCACCACGGACGGCGATGGCGCCGGTGCGGAGGAAGAAGCGCGACTCGGTGATGGAGTCGTCGGTGTTGACGGCGACCAGGACGCCCGCTTTCGCGAGGATGGCGGCATTTTCCTCCAGCAGTCCCATCGTCTCCAGCTTGCCGCCGGGGCTGTCGATCAGGGTGAGCGACACCGGCACCTTCGCCCGCGCCAGCTCGTCGGCGATGCGATAGCCCTCGGTGGCATGCTGCAGCACCAGCTCGAAGTCGAACTCGCGCGCCAGCCGCAGCGCCGTCATCAGGTCGTCAGCCCGGTGCGAGTGGAAATGGACGGTTCGCTTGCGATCGAGTACCTCGACGAGCGAGTCGAGCGCCGGGTCGGTTTCCGGCGCGGTCGCGTCCTTGCCGGCCGCCTTCGCTTGCCGGTAGTCGACCCACTTCTGGCGATACTCGCGTGCCTTGACGAACTCGGCTCGCTGCAGCGCGGCGAGCTTCATGCGCGTCGCCGGCGGCGTCTTGTTCTTGCCGAAGTTGAACCCCTTGGGGTTCTCGCCGTTGGCCATCTTCAGTCCGCCGAGCACCCCCTTCGCCTCGACGCGCATCGCCTCGACGGTGTGGCCGCGGAACTTGACGTAGAGGGTCTGTCCGCCGATGACGTTGCCGCTGCCGGGCATGATGTTGGCCGTCGTCACCCCGCCGGCCAGCGCGCCACGAACGCCGGGATCGTCCGGCCAGATGGCGTCGAGGGCGGAGGCTGGGCTGAACGGCACCGGACCCCCGTTGCCGTCGGCGTGGGCAGGGACCGACGGCCGCGGGTAGATGCCGACGTGCGAGTGCGAGTCGACCAGGCCGGGGATGATCGTCTTGCCGCGGACGTCGATCACCTGTGCCCCGTCGGGAATCGTCGTGTCCGGTCCGCCCACGGCAACGATCTTGCCGCCGCGGACGACGACCACCCCGTCCGCGATCACCGGCCCGACGGCGGGGTGGACGGTCGCGCCGCGAAACGCCATCGGCCGCTCAGCGGTGTCGGCATACAGCAGCGGCGAGATTGTGAGTAAGAGAATACTGGAAAACGACGCGGCGAAGCGAGACATGCGGCAACTCCCGGTGGCGAGGCAGGCGGCGAGCGGAGAGGGTAGGATAGGTGGGATAAACGACAACGGCGAGCGCGACCCGTGAAGGCAGGTCGCACTCGCCGAATCATCGAGTTCAGGCGCCGCGGATCACAAGCGCTGCGTCCGGCCGGCCCGGTATTCGGCCAGCGCCTTGTCAGCCAGGGCGTCGAGTCGGCCGGCGCTGACGTCCCGTTCAATCCGGGCGTCCCACGCCGCCTCGTCCTGCTCGACCAGCCAGGCGCGGATTTGGGCAACCTGCTCGGGCGGTAACTGTGCGATGGCGTCGAGGATCTCGGCGACGGTGGTCATGGGTGGTTCTCCGCGAGTACGATGCGTCGCCCGTATTGTACCACCGGCAAGTTCACGCCGCCCGCTTGCCTGCCCCGTCGCGACGCAGCAGCGGCAGCACCACGGCGTGCCGCACCGCTCGGTACGGCTTGCGCAGCAGCGTCCCGTGCATCCGCAGCAGAAACCCCTTCTTGCGCACTTCGCGGATCTTCTCCGGCGTGAACTCCTCCGGCCGGTCGTGCGTGTAGTGCTTCATCAGGTGGTAGCGGTCGGCCCACTGCAGGTAGCGCAGCATCGGACCGACCAGCGGCGCCATCCGGCGATACGGCCCCAGCGCGATCTGGAAGTCGATCAGCACCGGCCGGCCGTCGACGGTGACCAGGATGTTCTCCGGCTTGTTCAGGTCGTTGTGCGCCATCCCGCGCGAGTGAACGCCGTCGAGGATGCGCAGCAGGTCCGGGTAAAACCGCTCGTCGGGCCGCCGCACCGCCCGGTACTCGCGCAGGTTGCAGCCGGGCACGTATTCGCGGACCAGCCCGGATTCGCCGTGTCCGCCGAGATAGCGCGGCACCCCGGACAGGCCGGTTAGCGCCTCTTAGCACTGCGCCTCGCGGCGACACAGCCAGCGGCCGAGCCAGCCGAGCGGCAGCCCCCACAGCGACTCGGTGTGGTACACCTTGAGCAGCACCTGCCGCGGCAGGTCGACCGCTTCCAGCAGCCGTTCGTACAGCCCGACGGCCGCGTAGAAGTCCCGCTTCAGCAGCTTCAATTGCCGGTACGTCACCCCGCGGAAGTCGAACGACTCCGGCAACTCCTTGCCGCGCAGCTGGCGGTAAAGATGCCAATCCGCATCAGCCATGGGCGCCGCCTCCCCTCTGTCGGACCCACCGAACTGTTCCCCGGAGTTCGGCGAGAGAGGCGGGGCCATAGCAGCCCCCCGGCGGCGTGTCAATGCCAGTCTGGCGGCCACCCAGCGCTCGTACAATCCGGAAAGAGGGCCTTGACCGGGAGCGGACGGCGCGGAACAATACCTAAGGATTTAGGCTTTAGGTGTTCAGTGCGGAGGGTCACCCTTGGAGACAGCATCCAACCCCGGCAAGGAGCCGACGCCGCGGGAGCTGGAGATCTTGAAGGTGCTGTGGGAACGCGGGCCGGGCAGCGTGCGGCTGGTGCATCAGCAGCTGCTCGTGCGCGAGCCGGACCTGGCCTACAACACCGTCCAGACGATGCTTCGTCTGATGGAAACCAAGGGGCTGGTCGACCATTCTCTTGACGGCCGCACGTTTGTCTACACTCCGCGGCACAGCCGCGACGACACCACCCGTCACTTCCTCGAACGGGTGCTGGAGCGGGTGTTTGACGGCGCTGCCTCGCAGCTGATGCTCAGCCTGCTGCGGACCGACCGAGTGTCCGCCGAGGATCTCGACCACATGGGCAAGCTGATCGCCGAGGCGCGACGACGGAGCCGCAACCCGAAAGGGGGGCCGACCGATGAGTGACGTGGCCTTCGGGTGGCTGGTCCGCACCGCCTGTGGGGGCGGACTGATCCTGCTGGTCGGCTGGCTGGCGATGCGCCGGCTGGTCGACCCGGCGCGGCGGCAGCGGTTGGGCGAGTGGAGCGTGATCGCCGCCCTGCTGGTGCCCGTCTCGCTTCTCGCCCCGGCGGCGGTGCGTATCCCGGTGCCGGCCGTCGGCGGGCTGGTCGGGGTCGGCCGTGATGCCGAGGAGGCGACGGAGGAACCGTCGGCTCCCGCGCTCGGCCTCGCCGAGCGATCCGCCCGCTGCCGTCGCGATGGACGTCCCGTCTCCCACTCCTGCCGTCGAGCCGCCCCCCTGGTGGCGGACGCTCGGCGTGACCGACTGGCTGATGGGGGCATACGGCGTCCTCGTCGCGACGATGCTGGCGCGCTGGGTGGCGGCGAACCTGGCGGTGTGGTGGCTGATGGGCCGCCGCCGGCCGGTCCCGCCGTGGGTGGCCGAGCTGTTTGTCGAGCTGTCCGCCGGCCGGTCGTACCGGCTGGTGGTGAGCGACCGTGCTCGTGTGCCGTTCAGCGTCGGGCTGATCCGCGGCACGGTGGTGCTGCCGACGGGCCTGCTCACGCGGGCCACGCCGCAGGAAGTGCGCTGGGTGCTGGCGCACGAACTGTCACACCTGGACCGGCAGGACACACGGACGTGCTGGCTGTTCGCCGCCGGGCAGGTGGTGTACTTCTTCGTCCCCTGGTTCTGGTGGGTGCGGCGGCAGGTGCAGCTGTGCCAGGAATACCTGGCCGACGCCGCCGCCGTTCGCTGGGCCGCCGAGCCGGCCGACTACGCCCAGTTTCTCATCGCCTGGGCGGGCCGTCCGCTCGCCGCCGCCACCGGGGTTTCCGGTTCCGGATCCGATCTGTACAGGAGAGTCATGACCATGTTGCAACCTCATATCCCCTCCTCTTCTCGTTACTCGCGCCGCTGGCTGACCGGGGTCGCCTGTGGCATGCTGTCACTGGCCGTGCTCGCCGGCGGGATCAGCCTCCGCGCCCGGGCGGCAGACGAGGTGAAACCCGAGAAGAAGGACGACGCGGCCGGCGAGAAGAAGGTCGAGCCGAAGAAGGATAAAACGGAGCCGAAGCGTCCGCGAGTTTTCCGTAACTTCCCGGGCTTCGACCCGGGCGACGAGGCGTTCCCGGTGCCGCCGGGGATGAACGACGAGGCGTTCCAGGCGATGCGGCAGCAGATGGAGATGGCCCGCAAGCAGATGGAGCAGATGCTGCAGGGTCTGGACCGCGACGGGCCGGTGCCGGGATTCGCGGTGCCGTTCGGCGGGCTGGAGCGGACGCCGCGCGCGACGGGCCGCCGGCCGGAGCCACGGCTGGGCGTGCAGGTGCAGAAGCCGAGCGCCGCGCTGGTCGACCAGCTGGACCTGCCGAAGGATGGTGGGCTGGTGCTGGAGGAAGTTGGCCCGAACTCGCCGGCGGCGAAGGCCGGGTTGAAACAGCACGACGTGCTGCTGGAGCTGGCCGGTAAGCCGGTGTCCAGCCAGGTGAGCGCGTTCGTCAAGCAGCTGGACGCGATCAAGGCGAACCAGCCGGTCGACGCGGTGGTGCTGCGGAAGGGGCAGAAGGAGACGGTCAAGGGGCTGACGCTGCCGGAGCGGAAGGCAAGTCCGGAGCCGGACGAGCCGGCCGCGCCGCTGCCGGGGCTGCGAGGCGGGCTGTTCGGCGGCGCCGGCGGCTTCGGCGGCTTCGGCGGCTTCGGCGGGGCCGGTGGATTCGGCGCCGGAGGGATGACGTCCATCACGCGGAATAACGACGAATTCACCGCCCGTCATCGCAGCGGCGACGTCACCTATACGGTGAAGGGGAAGGTGGACGGCGGCAAGGCGGCGGTGAGCGAGGTGGTGGTCGAGTCCAGCGGTCAGAAGGCGACGTATGACCGTCTGGACAAGGTGCCGGCGGAGCACCGGGAGAAGGTGAAGAAGCTGGCGGACATGAGCGCCCGCGGCACCGTGCGGTACTGAGCCGCGCAGGATCGCCCGCGGCGGTATCCATCGGGGGCCGAGGTGGGATGGCGGAAGCCGTTGTCCCCCTCGGCCCGCGGTGATCGCGGAGGCGTGAAATCGCCGGCGCCGGGGGACTTGATTTCAGCCGGCGCGGTCTTTATGGTAAGGATGTTGCTGGAGTGGCGGAATTGGCAGACGCGCCAGGTTGAGGGCCTGGTTCCCGTCAAGGGAGTGCAGGTTCAAGTCCTGTCTCCAGCACCTTGCGAGGAAAGGACTTAGGGCGAACAGC
>JAXMAU010000081.1:0-20117 GCA_046350215.1 Gemmataceae bacterium
TTATGCAATCTCGACAAGCGGCCGGCCGAGCACGTCTATCCGCGGCGTCACCCCCAGCCCGGGCGTGGTGCTGGCCGCCATTCGCCCGTGTACCCGCCGCGGCGCTCCGTCGGCGTGGCTCACGGTGACGTAGCTGTTGAAGTCGGTCGTGCTGAACAGCAGTTCCGGCGGGGTGCTGTGCGCCAGGTGGGCGATGGCCGCCGTCACGATGTCGCCGCCCCAGCTGTCCTCCAGCGTCATGGCGATGCCGAGCGACCCGCACAGGTCGCGCGCCTGCCGCGCCTTCGTCAGCCCGCCCAGCTTGCTGATCTTGATGTTCACCACGTCCATCGCCAGATCGCCGTGGCCGCGCAGCAGCATGTCGAGCGAGTCGACGCACTCATCCAGCACGAACGGGTGCGGCGTGTGCCGGCGGACCGACAGACACTCCTCGTAGGTCCGGCACGGCTGCTCGATAGTGACGTCCACATCGCGGACCGCGTTTATCACCCGCATGGCGTCATGTCGTAGCCAGCCGGTGTTGGCGTCGGCAACCAGTCGATCGCCCGGTTGCAGCACCGCCGCCACCTGGCGAATCCGCTCCACGTCAACGTCCGGGTCGCCACCCACCTTCAGCTGGAACTTGCGATAGCCCTCGGCGCGGTAGCCGGCGACGCGGGCGGCCATCGCCTCTGGCGCCTCCTGCGAGATCGCCCGGTACAGGCCGACGTCGTCGCCGTACCGTCCGCCGAGCAGCACGCACACCGGCTGGCCGGTCGCCTTGCCGAGCAGGTCCCAGCAGGCCATGTCGATGCCCGACTTGACGTAGGGATGGCCCTGCAGCGCCGCGTCCATCCGCCGGTTCAGCGCGCCCAGCTGCGTCGGGTCATAGCCGAGCAGGTGCGGGCCGATCTCGGCGATGCCGGCGCGGCAGCCGGCGGCGTAGGCCGGCAGGTAGAACGGGCCGAGCGGGCACACCTCGCCGTAGCCGGTCAGCCCGCCGTCGGCGGTCACTTCCACCACCGTGCTGTCGAACACCGACACTGCCTTGCCGCCCGACCAGCGGTAGGCCCCCTCCACCAGCGGCAAGTCAACCCGGTAAGCCCTTATTCGTTCGATCTTCATGGCGGCGCCCTCCTGGCCACTGGTATACGGAGGGCGGGCGGCTCAGGCAGGGTCGGCGCGCCGGTGGATCGCAGCCGCGGCGACCACCACGCGAATCAGCTCGTAGGGCACCTGTTCGCCGAGCAGTACGTAAATCGGCCGCAGTTTCTCGGCCCCCACCTGGCGGACGGCGGCGCGGACGCGGTGACAGGTGTCGTCGTCCACCCATGCCGCCAGGCTGTCGACCCGCTCGTGGGCGACAAACGCGGCCAGGTAATCGTACACGGTGCTGCGCGCCAGTCCGGTGCGAGCGACCACCGCCTCGACCGATAGCCGCTGGCTGAACAGGGCGAACAGCTCCTGCTGCCGAGACGTGAGCCGGGTGCGGCTGCTTCCTGCCGTCTCGGGGTGTTCGCGCCGGTACGTCAGGATGACGTCGAGGAATGGTCCGCCGAAGTCGCGCAGCTTGGCCTCGCCGATGCCGTAGACCTGGCGCATGGCTTCCAGCGTGGTCGGCTGCAGCCGGGCCAGCTCACGGAGGGTGTTGTCGCCGAAGACGACGTAGCTCGGCACCTGCCGCTCCTCGGCCAGCTGGCGGCGCAGCTTCTTCAGCCGGTCGAACAGGTCGGTGTCGACGCCTTCCCACGACTCGGCCGCCGCCTGCGAACGGGCCGGCCGATCGCCCTTCTGCCGCCGCACCAGCCGGACCAGGCGAACGTCGCGCTCGCCGCGCATCACCTGCCACGACGCCTCGTTCAGCCGCAGCGTCGGATACTCCTCCTCCGTCTGCACCAGCACTTCCTGGCCGATCAGCTGATAGATCCAGTCGCGGACCTCGGCATCGGTGGCGTCCTTGAGCAGCCCGTAGGTGGTGAGCGTCTCGTGGCCGTACTTCCGCACCTTCTCGTTGTTCTTGCCGCGGAGCACGTCGAGGACTTGACCGATCCCGAATCGCTGCTTCAGCCGGGCGACGCACGACAGGATCTTCTGCGCCGCCACTTTCGCATCGGGCAGATCCTCGGTGTCGCCCAGGCACAGGTCGCAGGCGTTGCAGTTGGCCGCCGGGTAGTCCTGGCCGAAGTAGCCGACCAGCGCCTTGTGCCGGCAGCAGGCGCCGCGGGCGAATCGATCCATGTCCTCCAGGTGTTTGAGCACGCCGGGCAGGAACGAGCGATCGGCGGCCTCGGCGGCCGACTTCTGGATCATCGCCCGCATCGACGCCACGTCGCCGCCCGAGTAAAGCAATACGCACTCCGCCTCCAGCCCGTCGCGGCCGGCGCGGCCGGTTTCCTGCTGGTAGTGCTCCAGCGACTTGGGCATGGCGATGTGGACGACGAAGCGCACGTTCGATCGGTCGATGCCCATGCCGAAGGCGATGGTGGCGACCACGATGTCACAGCGCTCGGCGGCGAACTCCTCCTGCGACCGCTGGCGCTCCTCGTTGCTCAGACCGGCATGGTAGGCCAGGGCGTTGACCCCGCGGTCGCGGAGGCGGGCGGTCAGGTCGTCGACGTCGCGGCGGCGCATGCAGTAGACGATGCCGGCCTCGCCGGGGTGCCGCTCCAGCACCTCGGTCACTTGCTTCAGCACGTCATGGCGCGGCCAGACACGGTACGTCAGGTTCGGCCGGTCGAAGTTGCCGACCAGCACCAGCGGGTCGCGGAGATGAAGCTGAGCGCTGATGTCGCGGCGGACCTGCTCGGTGGCGGTGGCGGTGTAGGCGTGAAAGCTGGCCTGCGGGAAGTCGTCGCGCAGCTTCGCCAGCATCCGGTACTCGGGCCGGAAGTCGTGCCCCCAGTGGCTGATGCAGTGGGCCTCGTCGATGGCGAAGGTGTGAACACCGACCTGCTCCAGCACCCGCGGCAGGTCGGTGCCGACCAGCCGTTCGGGCGAGACGAACAGCAGCGGCAGCCGTCCTTCGCGGAGGTCGCACTCGACGGCGAACCGCTCGCGGGCGGTCTGCGAGCTGTCCAGCTGGGCCGCCTCGACGCCGCAGGCGCGCAGCCCGTCCACCTGGTCCTTCATCAGCGCGATCAGCGGCGAGACGACCACCGTCGTCCCACCGCGGAGCACCGCCGGCGCCTGGTAGCAGAGCGACTTGCCGCCGCCAGTCGGCAGGACGACGACCGAATCGCGGCCGTCGAGGATGGCGTGCATCGCCTGCTCCTGCAACGGCCGCAGCGCATCAAAGCCCCAGTGACGGGCGATGACACCCATCAGGCGGCCGTTGACGGCATCAGGCGGCGAAGGCATCCGACCGTTCTCCCGCACCCGCGACACGAATGCCTTCATCATGCCGCAGCGGACAGCGCAAGTGAAGGTCAGTCGCGCCGAAGCGCCCGGCCGCCTCTCAGCCGGCCGCCTTGCCCGCCCGCCGTTCGGCGTCGCGGGCCAGCCGTGCTTGCAGGAATGCCAGCACCGCCGCCTCCTCCGGCGGCAGCGCCGCCAGGTCGTCGGTCAGCTCCTGGCTCACCTTCTGCGTCAGCGTCTCCACCAGCGATCCGTCGAGGTAGGCATCGACCACCGCCGGGTGAACGTAGCACTTGCGGCACACCGCCCTGGTGTTACCCAGCCGCTGCGCCACCGACTCGATCGCCCGCACCACGTTTTGCCGGGCCTCGGTCGTCGACGTGTGGGCAGTGAACTCCTGCAGTGCGCGGGCGGCCAGCACCGTGCCCGCCCAGGTGCGGAAGTCCTTGGCGGTGAAGTCGTCGCCGGCGATCGTCCGCAGGTAATCGTTGACGTCCGCCGAGTCGACCGTTCGTGGCTGGCTATCGGCGTCGAGGTACTGGAACAGCTCCTGGCCGGGCAGGTCCTGACATTTGCGGACGATGCGCGCCAGCGTTGGATCACGCAGGTCGATGCGATGGTCGACCCCGCTCTTGCCGCGGAACTGGAAGCGAAGCGTCGATCCGGCCACCTCGACGTGATCCTCGCGCATGGTCGTCAGCCCGAATGACTCGTTGGTCCGCGCGTACTCGGCGTTGCCGATGCGGATGAGGGTCGTCTCCAGCAGGCGGACGAGGGTCGCCAGCACCTTCTCGCGCGGCAGCCCCGGCAGCGCCAGGTGCTCGGCCACCTGGCGGCGAATCCGCGGCAGAGCGCGGCCGAACAGGATCATCCGATCGTACTTGGTAGCGTCGCGGACCTCGCGCCAGCGCGGATGATAGCGGTACTGCTTGCGGCCGCGCGCGTCGATCCCCGTCGCCTGCAGGTGGCCGTCGGCGCGCGGGCAGATCCACACGGCGGTCCACGCCGGCGGGATGGCCAGCCAGCGGAGCCGCGCCAGCGTGTCCCGATCGGTCACGCGGCTCCCGTCCGGCGTCAGATAGCGGAACCCCTTGCCGGCGCGGATGCGGCGAATCCCCGGACTGCGGTCGGTGACGTAGCGCAGCCCGGCCGACCGCGCCGCCTCGACCGGCGACGGCACCACCTCCGCCACCGCCGGCCACGGTCGCCGCCTCACCTTGCCCGCCTTCGCTCGTCGGCCGGACTTTACCGTCCCCGTTGTGCGTCCCATCGCCTCACCCTGCCGCATCTGATCGACGGGACGTTGTCCCGGTCCAGCCCGCATGACCGAACCGGCGAAGCGCAATGCAAAGGGTGTACCGGCAGCCGGCGCAGCGGCCTCGACAAAAAAATGCGGCGCGGCGTCACAACACACCAGTAGGCGAGTAACTGGATGTGAAACAGCCCGCCTCGGAACAGGCGGGGCCAATCCGAACCCTCGATCTTAACAGGCCATACCATTATGAAGCCGATCCGCCCCCGTCGTACCCAGGTCCGCCTGGAGGTACTCGAATCGCGCGAACTGCTGACCGCCACGCCGACGTTCGGCGCCGAGCAGAAATGGCACGACTGGTTCTCCATCAACAACGAGACGCCGCTCGTTGGCGACTTCAACGGCGACGGCAAGAAGGACCTGGCGACGTTCACCCGCGGCAGTACCGGCGATGTCTACGTCGCCCTGTCGACGGGCAGCGGTTTTTCGGGGACTGGCTGGAAGTGGCACAACAACTTCTGCTTTGGGAGTGAAGTGCCGCTGGTGGGCGACTTCAACGGCGACGGCAAGGACGACATCGCCACCTTCACCCGTGGCAGCACCGGCGATGTCTACGTCGCCCTGTCGACGGGCAGCAGCTTTTCGGGGACTGGCTGGAAGTGGCACAATAACTTCTGCTTCGGCACCGAGGTGCCGCTGGTGGGCGACTTCAACGGCGACGGCAAGGACGACATCGCCACCTTCACCCGCGGCAGCACCGGCGACGTGTTCGTCGCCCTGTCCAACGGCAAGCGCATTCAACGGCACCGGCTGGAAGTGGCATGACTGGTTCTGCATCAACAGCGAAACGCCGATGGTCGGCGACTTCAACGGCGACGGCAAGGACGATCTGGCCACCTTCACGGCGGCGGCACTGGCGACGTCTACGTCACCCTGTCGAACGGCAGCGGGTTCTCCGGCACCGGCTGGAAGTGGAACAACACCTTCTGCTTCGGGACGGAGTTACCCCGGATCGGCGACTTCAACGGCGACGGCAAGGACGACATCGCCACCTTCACCCGCGGCACCAGCGGTGATGTCTATGTCGCCCTGTCGAACGGCTGGGGGTCGTTCAACGGTATCGGCTCGAAGTGGCACAACAGCTTCTGCTATGGCAGCGACCTGCCGCTGGTCGGCGACTTCACCGGCGACGGCCGCGACGACCTGGCTCGCTTCACCCGCGGCACCACCGGCGACGTCTACGTCTCCAAGGCCGTGACGCAGTTCGGCACCAACTTCGCCGTCCTGTTCAGCGGCGGGGTCAGCGTCAGCAAAAACTACGACCGCTACTACAACAACATCAAGGGCATGTATCAGGTGCTCACCGGCGAGCTGAACGTCCGCCCGGAGAACATCTACGTCATCATCGCCGACGGCACTGATTCGGCCGCCGACCGGCCGGGGAACATCAACTCCGACCTGTCGTTTGCCGCCGGAGCGCACGTCCTGTCGGCCACCAAGGCGCACCTGCTCGACACCCTGGGCACCCTGGCCGGCCAGGTCGACGACACCGACCACTTCTTCTTCTACAGCTTCGATCACGGCAGCGGATCGGTCAATGCGAGCATGACCACCGGCGAGGAGGAGTTGTGCGGTTGGGGCGAGAACATTCGCGACGACGAGCTGGCGCCGGCGCTTTTGAACATCCACGCCAAGCACTCGACCTATGTGTTTACCCAGTGTTTCGCGGGCGGCATGCTCGACAACCTGATGGCGTTGCCCGCGGGGTCGTTCGGGGCCGCGGCCACCAACCACTACGAGTACAGCTGGGGCGACGGGTTCGCCGCCGCCTACCTGGCGGCGCTGCGGAACGGTTGGCGCTACACCCAGTCGGTGTTCAACCAGGCGAAGGCGAATGACCCGTATGCAATCACGACGACCTACACCGACAACGGCGGCACCTGGACCGACAACAAGGAACACCCGTGGATGACGGGCGACAACTTCCCGATCTTCCTCGGCTACTTCAGCCAGACGACGATCCCGCTCATCGGCCGCTACTTCCGCCTGCCGCTGTACCTGTTCGCCCGCGGCGTCAACTCCGGCCCGGCGACGGGCGGGGCGGACGCTCCCTCGACGGTTCCGCTCAACCTGCCGGTCGACCAGCTGTTTGAAACAGAGGCCGATAAGCCGGCGGCGCCGAACGGGAATGTCGCCGCGAACACCGTGGTTCCGCCGACGTTCTCTCCGCCAGCCGACCTGCTCGCCGCCCTCTCCGTCGTCGCCGGCAAGTCGGGCAACCGCACCCGGGCGCTCGACGAGCTGTTCTCGATCGTCTGAGCGGCGTCGAACCGCGGGGCGCATCGTCCGCACCGGGCCGGTCGAGTCACGACAGGCCCGGTGTGGATTCCGCCGCGCGGGTCAGGCGGAATACGGTGATCTCTGGCCGGGCGTTGAACCGCACCTGCAGCAGATGGCCGAGCGCCCGGTTGATGTACAGCGTCCGGCCGTCGCCGAGGTCGATCTCGCCGGCGACGTAGCGCGGATTCCGAACGGGCAGGATGGGCGGCGGCAGAAACGGCGGCTTGCACTGTCCGCCGTGGGTGTGGCCGGCGAGAATCCAGCCGCGATAGCCGTCCCAGCCGGGCTTGTCGGCGCCGTCCGGGTTGTGGCACAGCGCGACCGCCGCGGCATCCGGGGCCAGACCGCCGAGTGCTTCCGAAACGGAGAAGTACGGACTCCAGTAGTCGTCCAGACCGACGAATGTCAGCCCGGCGACCGTCCGCTGGCGGTTCCGCAGCACCTCGATACCCTGGTCGGTCAATCCACGAGCCAGCCGGTCGGCGACGTCCACTTCGCGCCAGGACCACCCGTAATCGTGGTTACCGAGGACGGCGAAGGTGCCGAGCCGACCCGGCCGCAACGACTCCATCACCTTGAGCGCGTGGTCCACCTGTTCGCCGCGCTTGCAGGTCATGAAGTCGCCGGTCAGGGCGACAAACGCCGGCTCCAGCGCGTGAACCAGATCGAAAGCGCCGCGGAGGAAACCGTCATCGACGCGCGGCCCGACATGCAGGTCGCTCAGCTGGACCAGCGTCTGCCCCTCCAGCGCCGCCGGCAGGTTGCGGACCGGCAGGTCGCGGCGCACCAGTTCGACCCAGTGCGGCTCGATCCGCCAGGTGTAGTAGCCCACGCCCGCCCCTCCCCCGACCAGGGCGGCGGCGAACTGAACGAACCGGCGACGACTGATCATCCGCGGCATCCTCACGACCGGCCCTCGGCGACACGAATCGGCTTTTCTGTCGCCCCATAGGTAGCACCGAAAGACGGCGCCGGTCAAGGTCGCCCGCTGCGGTCATTTCTTCGCCAGCTTCTTCAACTCACGCAGAACCGCCGGTACATCAGCGTCATTGACCGACCGATAGGCAAATCGCCCGGCGACTTTCCCCTTGTGAACGAGCACGACGGTCAGGTGCGCGTCGCTATTGACGTTCCACCCCTTCGGCCCGTCCTTGCCGTTGAACACTGTCAATGCCGTCTTCTCGTACTGCACCGACGTTTGCACCCGCGGGAGGAACGACTTCGTTTTCTCCTCGTCATCGGTCAGCCACACCGCCGCCAGCGTCACGCTCTCCAGGTCGGCGGCGACCTTGGTGTCGAGCGTTTTGAGGAAGCGGTTCATCGGCCGGTCGAACTTGTCGGCGGCGACCAGGGCGATTACGGCCGTCTTGTCCTTCGTCAGCGCCGCCAGGTCGACCGACTTGTCCTTGTTCTCGCCCGTGCAGTCATGCACCGTCAGCGCCGGCACGCGAGCGCCCTTCTCCGGCCCGGATGCCAGGTCGTCGCCCCTCACGGGGAACACCGTCAGCAGCGCCACGCAGGCGGTCAGCCCCATCCCTCGCACCACGTTCATGCGGCACCTCCCGTCGATCCGGTTGACTCCTCGACACCGGGTCAACATAGCAGCGGGCAACCGGCACGGCGCTACACGGTCGTCGATTCGCCCCGCTCGGGGACGGCGACATTGACGAAGCCGAGTCCGCGCAGTCCGTCGGCCAGCCGTTCGGCCCGCTCCGGCTCGCCGTGGACCAGGCGCACGCGCTCGGTGGCGCCGACGTGCGGCCCAAGGGCGCGGAGCAGGTCGTCGTGGTCGGCGTGGCTGGACAGGCCGTTGAGCACCACCACCGCCGCCTTGACCGGCACCGTGCGACCGAGGATGCGCACCTCCGGCCGCCCTTCCACCAGGCGCCGGCCAAGCGTGTCGGGCGCCTGAAAGCCGACAATCAGGACCGTGTTTCTCCGATCTTCCAGGTTGTGCTTGAGGTGGTGCAGGATGCGGCCGCCCTCGCACATGCCGCTGGCGGAGATGATGACACACGGACCGGGGCGGTCGTTCAGCGCCACGCTCTCGTGCTGCTTCTCGATGTAGCGAACCCGCTGCTCGCCGAACAGCTCGGGGTGGTCGCGGACCAGGGCGGCAGTCTCCGGGTTGAAGCACTCCGGGTGCGCCCGGTACACCTCGGTCGCCCGCACCGCCATCGGGCTGTCGACGAAGATCGGCACGTCCGGCAGCCGGCCAGCGTCCATCAGCTGGTGCAGGAAATACACCACTGTCTGCGTCCGGCCGACACTGAACGCCGGGATGATCAGCTTGCCGCCGCGATCGGCAGTCCGCCGCACCACCTCGCCCAGCCGCTCCGCCGTTTCGTCCACCGGCTCGTGCCGATGTCCGCCGTAGGTGCTTTCCGAGAGAATCAGGTCGCCGACGGGTACGGGCGCGGGGTCGCGCAGGATCGGCAGCCCCGGCCGTCCCAGGTCGCCGGTGAACGTCAGCCGCCGCTCCCCGCCGATCGCGTCGATCCGCATACTTACCATCGCCGCGCCGAGCAGGTGGCCGGCGTCGACGAACGTCGCCGTCAGCCCGCGGCCGACCGACACCGGCGTGTCATACGGCACCGCCTGCAGCCGCAGCAAGGTGCGGTAGACGTAGCGGCCCTCGTACAGCGGCTCGATCTTCGGCTCGCCCTTTTCGCGGTGACGATTCAGGTAAGCGGCGTCCTCTTCCTGAATCTTCGCCGCATCGCCGAGCATGACGGCGACCAGCGCACGAGTGGCCGGGGTGCAGTAGATCGGCCCGGTGAACCCCTGCTGCAACAGGTTCGGCAGGTTGCCGCAGTGATCGATGTGCGCATGACTGAGAATCACCGCGTCGACGTCTTTGGGACGGAACGGAAACTCCCGGTTGCGGTGCAGGCTGTCGCGTCGGTTGCCCTGGTACAGCCCGCAATCGAGCAGCAGCGTCTGTCTGCACGCCTCCACCAGGTGCATCGATCCGGTGACGGTCCGGGCGGCGCCGAAGAAGGTGACGGTCGGTCGGGACGGCGGACGGCGTTTTCCGGGCATCGGTGGAGACGGATCTCTTGGGGTGAGGCCCGCTCCCTCGACGAGAACGCGGCGGGACACGCTCCCATTCTATCCGCTGTCGCAACCCCCACGTTGAACCTGATCGGTCATGAGACGAGCCGCCCCCACTGAACCGCTCGGTCCAGGGGGGCGGCGAGAGCCGGCGACCTGCGGCGTCGCTCACTGCGGCGGGGTCGGCGGACGGTCGGTCGGCGCCGGGGTCGGCAACCGATCGGTGCGCCGGTCACGGCCATTGTCGCGGCGGTCCTGGGGCCGCTCGCCCCGCCGGTCGAAGCGGTTGTCGCGACGGTCGGACCGATCGTTCAGACGGAGATCACGGCGACTGTCGCTATCGGTATCGACGCCGGCTCCCCCGCTACCGGTGCCCACCCGGTCGTCGGCGCAGGGCGGCCTCGCCCCAGGTGGTCCGGGCCGCCCGCGTCCACCGTGGCGAGGTGAAGTCCGGCCAGTTGCTGTCCGGGAACGTCACGTCACGCAGCGCCTCGCGGGTGACGTTGACGCTTACCGACAGGTTCGCCCCGGTTCCCGTCACCACCGCCCAGGGGACGGCGAGATAGCCGGTGTCGTGGCGGACGATGACGTAATCGACGTGCCCGCGATTGTCGATCACCAGGTCGCTGATCTTGCCCAGCGCGGCGCCGTCGCGACTGGTCAGCGACGCGCCGATCAGGGCCGTTGCCCGGCGCGTCTTGCCCGCGCCACCGCCGGCGCCGCTGCTTCGCTCCTGAGCGAACCCCGGTATTCCGACGAGCATCGCCAGACAGAGGCTCGCCACCACCGATCTTCGCATGAGAAAGCTCCTTTCCGGACATGAAAACACGTCCACCCTGTCCGGTCCGACCGACGGTCCGTCGGCAGGGGGCGGGGCAAGTGGGAGAGATGCAAAGCGGGTGCCGGGGCCGTCGGCCGACGACCCCGGCAGCCGTTGGTAACGGCACGCCCGTCAGATCAGGCCGGTCAAGGTATCGAAGTTCACAAGGCGGCTCGGGTCGATCTGAGCGATCGCGCTGGCCAGCTGGTAGATGGCCTGGTCGGCCGCCCCCACTCCGCCATTCAGCGCCATGAACAGCGCCGCGCCGGAATCCACGCTGCCGGTGAACGTGCTGGTAATCGTGTCGTTCCCGAACCCCAGGTTGGCGCGGAAGTCGAGGTCCGCGGTGGACGCCACGGCCCCGTTCATGTTCAGGTTCACCTGGTCGTTTCCGAACCCTCCTTGCAGGGTGAGCAGGAAGTTCAGCATCGACAGGTTCGACTGATTGAGAGTGAAAAGGTCGTTACCGAACCCGAGATCGACGGTGGCGACGACGCTCGCCCGGGTGGCTGCGGCTCCCCCTGCGCCCTGCAGAGCCAGGGTCACGTCGTCGTTGCCCTGGCCGGCGGACACGACCACGTTCGCCCGCCCGCTGGCGCCCAGGCTGGTGGTCGACACGTCAAGCGTGTCGTTCCCGAACCCGAGGTCGAACCGGCCTCGCACCGTGCCGTTGTCGCCCACGGCGCCCAGGCTGGCGGTGACATCGTCTTCGCCAAACCCGCCGGTGACTCCAAGGTCGGCGGTGGCGCCTGCGCCAAGGCTCGCGGTAGTGACATTGAGCGTATCGTTGCCGAACCCCAGGTCGCTGGTAAACCGCACCGTGCTGTCGTCCCCGACTCCATTCAGCGTCACTGTCACCGTGTCGTTTCCGAACCCGCCCAGCACCTGCACGTTGGCGTTCACCCCGGCGCCGACGCTGGTGGTGGTCAGGGTGAACTGATCGTTGCCGGAGCTGAGGTTGGTGGTCACGTTCAGGCTGGCATTGTCGCCGACGGCGCCGAGCGACATGGCCACCGTGTCGTTGTGGAATCCGCTGAAGAGGTTCAGTCCCAGGTCGGTACCAGCGCCGACCCCGGCAGCGTTCAGGGTGAACTGGTTGTTCACCCCGAAGAAGCTCAGCCGGCCGCGGACGTCGATGCTGGCGTTGGCTCCGACCGTCCCCAGATTGACGGCGACCGTGTCGGTGCCGAACATGCCCCCGACCACGTTCAGGGATATGTTCGCTCCGTCGCCGATCCCACCGGCAGTCACAGTCATCTGGTCGTTCCCCGACCCCAGATCGGTGCTGACGTTCAGGTTCGCATTGGCCGCCACGCCACCCAGGTTCATGTTCACCGTGTCGTTGCCAGGGCCTGAATAGAGCTGCAAATGCAGGTCCGAGGCGCCACTCAGCCCGGTGGCGTTCACATGGATGGTGTCGCTGCCGGACCCGAGGGCGGAGAACAGGCTGACCCGGCCGGCGTTATTCGTCCCCAGGTTCAGATTGACCGTGTCGGCACCGAGGCCGCCGATCACGCTCAGCCCGAGGTTGAGCGACGGGGCGGCCGACAGATCGACGGTCAGGTTGTTGGTGCCGCCGCCGAGGCTCAGGACAATCTGCTTCACGTCGCTGATCGCGGTGCCGCCATCGACAGTGATGTCGCCGTTCGCCGCGGCATTGACCTGAACCGTGTCGGCGGCGGCGTTGCCGGTAACGGTCAGGACGCCGGTCTGGGCGTTGAAGACAGTGCTGACGCTCGGGCACCAGCGGTCTTCCATGATCTCCAGCGCCGGGCGGAACCAGCGAGAGAGGCGCGACGCAACGAGGGTACAAGTCTTCATTGACACGGTTCCTTTGCAAACGAGGTCCGAGAAAGGACGGCCGGGTGATCAGGACCACGGTCCCGCCCGGTGGCAACGGAAACGACACGCCGACGAATGGCCACCGGCGAAGATGCGACGCCAGTGGTAGCCGACCGGATCGCGGAGCACATGCCCGCGCCCAGCGGCGGAGGGGAGATCCCGTTCTCACCAGTACTCGCCCGCGGCCGCGTGCCACCGAACGAGGTACTGGCCTGTCCGGCGGTTCCTCCCACCGGACGGGAAGACTATCCAGCAAAGGATGCGCCTACCCATAAGCGACCACCGATCCATCCCCCCAGCCGCCCCGGTGTGGGCGTGCCGAAAGGCAAGGCGGGCGGTCGACGGGTGCCTCGCGTGTGGCGTTGCGCACGATTGCGCGCCGAGGCGCCTCCCTTGACCGGAGAGGAGCGGCAAAGGGTCGGCACGGCGGCCAGGAGGATCGGCATTTGCTTTGAAGGTACTGGCAGGACCGGCGGAACGGTCATTGCATCTGGGGATGCACATTCGTTGATGTTTTCCCTACAATGAATTGTTCGGGTCAAGGATCGATCGTCTCCCCTTTACGAGAAGCGGCGCACCCATGAGTATCGGCAGCCGTTTGTGGCCGCGTTTCTGGCTCATCACCCGGCCGCTGGTCCAGTCGGAGGTTCGCGGTCGGGCGGCGTGGCTGCTCGCCCTGTTGCTGCTGCTGTTGCTCGCTGTCAGCACCCTGAACGTCATCAACAGTTACGTCGGCCGCGACTTCATGACGGCGATCAGCCTGCGCGACGCCGACGGGTTCCACCTGCAGGGGTGGCTGTACGTCGGCATCTTCAGCCTGTCGACGGTCGTGGCCGTCTTTTACCGCTTCACCGAGGAGCGGCTCGGGCTGCTGTGGCGGGGATGGCTGACGAACCACCTCGCCGAGCGCTTCCTGACCGGCGATGCCCGCGCCCGCGTCGAGGCGATCGGCGACATCGACAACCCCGATCAGCGGATCGCCGAGGATGTCCGCACCTTCACCGCGATGACGCTGTCGCTGCTGCTCATCCTGTGCAACTCGAGCATCACCCTGTTCGCCTTCTGCGGCGTGCTGTGGTCGATCACTCCCTGGCTGTTCGCCGCCGCGGTCGGGTACGCCGCCTTCGGTTCACTCGGCACCCTGTTTCTCGGCCGGCCGCTGGTGCCGCTGAACATCGCCCAGCTGAAGAAGGAGGCTGATCTTCGCTATGAGCTGATCCGCGTCCGCGAGGGGAACGACGAGCGCTCCGAGGCAGCGCTGCTCGGCAACCGGCTCGACGCGGTGATCGATAATATGCGGCGAATCATCCTGCTCAACCGCAACCTGGGGTTCTTCACCACCGGCTACAACTACCTGATCCAGCTGATTCCCGTGGTGATCGTCGCCCCGCTGTACATCCGTGGCCAGGTGGAGTTCGGCCAGGTGACGCAGGCGGCGATGGCGTTTGCCCATGTGATGGGCGCGTTTTCGCTCATCGTGCTGGAGTTCGGCCGCATCTCGTCGTTCGCCGCCGTCATCACCCGTGTCGGCGCGCTGTGCGAGGCGCTCGACGGCGCGGCCGCGCCGGCGGAGGAGCCGGCGCGTGCCGAGGCGCCGACGCCCTGATCCGCCGTCACCGCTCCGCCGCCAGCAGCGCGACGGGAAAACGGTCGAGCACGCGGGCGACGGCCAGGTGGTCGCCGCCCTCCAGAACCTCGCCGGTCAGCAGGTTGCGCCACCCGCTGCCGCGGCACGGCTCCGGCAGGACCAGGCGGGTGTCGCCCCAAACCTCCGCGCCGACTGGTGGCCGCATCGTCTCGGTCATCAGCGGCACCACCAGCCGCGGCACCACCGCCAGCACGGCCTGGGCGTCGAGCACGCGGGCGAAGGCGAACAGGTGGGCGGCGCGTGCGCCGCTGGCGTCGACCGGCAGGTAGTCGCCGCGGGCGAACAGGTCGGCATGGTCACGACGATGGCGTAAGGCACGCGACAGGACGTACATCTTCGCCTTCCCATCCGACGCCTCGCCGTCGCCGGCCAGCTCGTCGAGCAGCCGGCTGCGCGTGTCGAAGTCGACCGGCCGCCGGTTGTCCGGGTCAACCAGGCTCAGGTCCCACAGCTCCGTCCCCTGGTAGACGTCGGGCACGCCGGGAGCGACGCAGCGGACCAGTGTTCGTGCTGTGGCCGTTGATCGCCCCGTGGCGGGCGATCCGGGCGACGGAAGTCGTTCAGGTCGGTCAGAACTCGGCCGATCGGTTCGGATCGAGCAGCCGGTTGAGGAACTCCTGCACCGCCTCCTCGTGCCGCGTGTTCGGGTTGATCCAGCTGGCGTGCAGCTTGGCCTTCGTGGATCGCCTTCCACAGATACTCGCCGAGCCGTTTGGGGTAGCCGTCCCGCCTGGCCTGCGGCGCGGCGTCGTCGGGCCACGAGCCGACCATCGTCTGATAGAGCAGCAGCTCCTCACTCGGATCGGGGGCGACCTGGCCGTCCTCCAGCTCGACCCGGTGCGGCCGGTTCAGCTCGCCCCAGCGCATCACCTGGCCGGCCCACTCGTCGCCCAGCTCGGACAGCACGTTGAGCCAGCGCGGACGTCCTCGCCGCGCTTGCGTCGTGCGTCGCGCCGGCCGACAGCGACCCCGGTGTCCGCGCCTGCCGGTCGGTCAGGAAGGGTGGACCTCCGGCACCGACCAGTTAAACCGGCGCGGCGTCGCCGCCGACCTCGTTGAGCGACAGCAGCCGGTTGTAGACGTAGAACGCCGTGTCTTCCAGCCCCTTGGCGGTCACCGGCCCGGTCACCTGCTGGAACTTACCGACGAACGCCCGCTGCTCGCCCGCATACGTCTCCGGCACCGGCACGGTCGGCGGCTGGAGCATCAGGGTGTCGCGCAGGAAGTCGAACAGCTCCTGGTTCATCGTCGGGCCGCGCGCGCACGGCGGACCGCTTGCTGGATCACCGTCTCGTCCACCGGCGACACCCGGTCGCCCACGTGTAGGTGCGATAGACTGGAAACGACGCGATCACCGCCCGGATCGCCCGCCGCAGGCTGTTGAACGTGAAGTCGCGCGCCTGCCGGTTGTGCCGCCAGCCGGTCCAGCTGTCGCGCCAGCATCTCCAGCTCGCTGGAGAACGCCGACTGCAACACCAGCCACTTCTGCCGGTACACCACCTCGCCGAACGACTCGCCGCGGTCGGTGAACTGTTCCTGCAGCTCGGTCAGCGGGCGTTGCCCGGCCGGGTCGACGAACAGTCCGTTGACGGCGTTCAGGAACTCGTAGCCAGTCGTCCCGTCGGTCGGCCACGACGGCGGCAGCGGCTCGTTGCGGCCGAGGATTTTTTCCACCACCACATAGAGCAGCGGCTTCGACGGCTGGTGCTGCCGCAGCTGGCGCTGGACAGGTCCGTCCAGGTCGGTCCACGGCACGTCGGTGAACGCCGGGTCGGTCGCGTGCAGGTGTCGGGCGCAGGCCACCAGGTAGAACCACTGCAAACGCCGCAGGTACTCCTCGGGGTCGTACAGCCCGTCGGGGTGGTCGACGCGCAGGCCGTTCACCAGTCCCTGGCCGCACAGCCGCAGCAATAACTCGTGCGGCGAGGAACACCGGCTCGCGCTCGGTCGCCGCTGCCGCCAGCTCGTTGACGTCGAAGAGCTGCCGGTAGTTCACCTCGTCGGAGGCGACGCGCCAGAAGCACAGGTGGTACGCCTGTTCGTCGAGCAGCTCCTCCAGCCGGCGGAAGCTGCCGGGCACCTCCGGCACCCGGCGAACCCGGCCACCGCCTCGTCCAGCGCCGCCTTCGCCGGGCCGGGTGGGCGTCGACCAGGCCGCCAGCCGCCGCTTGATGACCTCGACCCGCTCGCCCCTCGCGGACCCGCCGGGTCGGCTTTCGCGCCGATCGGGCAGGTGCTTTGACCGCAGTCACGATGCTTTGCAGCTCCAGCACCGCCGCCGACGACTCGTCGCCGCCGGCGGTCAGCTTCTCCAGCATCGGCCGCAGCATCGCGCGCCCGTAGGTCCGCGGGTCGACCGGCAATTCGTGATTGAAGTAGAGGATGACAAACCGGCCGTCCTCGTAGCCGAGCACCAGCTCGCCGGACTGCAACGCCTTCAGTAGGGCGAGCGAGCAGCGGCAGCAGCAGCCGGCCGCGCAGCTCGGCGCGCGGCGGGTCGTCCCAGGCGATGTCGAAGTAGCCGGCGTAGGGCGACGACGGGCCGTGCTCGAAGATGTCCCGCCACCACGGGTTCGCCGAGCCGAGATACATGTGGTTGGGGACGACGTCGAGCAGCAGCCCGAGGCCGTGCCGCTGCGCCGTCTCCGCCAGCGTCTGGAAGTCGGCCTCCGTGCCCAGCTCCGGGTTGAGCTGCGACGGGTCGGTCACGTCGTAGCCGTGGCTGCTGCCCGGCCGGGCGCTGAGCACCGGCGACAGGTACAGGTGGCTGACGCCGAGCTTCGCCAGGTACGGCACCAGCCGGGTGGCGTCGGCGAAGGTGAAGTGGGCGTTCATCTGCAGCCGGTAGGTGGCAACCGGGACGCAGCGGCGCTGCTCGGCCAGCTGGACCGCGGCGCGGGCCAGCCGATCGGCGAGGGTGTCGAGGTCCATCGAGTGTTCGCTCCGTTCGGGGATGTCCAACCGCGCCGGCCGCCGCTCACGCGGTCACCGCCTCCTCCTGCACCATGGTCACCCGCGCCGGGGTCGCCAGCTCCTCGGGCGCCAGCAGCGGCGGGGTGCGGAACACCGCCAGCGACCGGCCCTCCAGGCGATACACCTCCTGGGCGGCGTGTTCCGTCTCCTCCTCCGGGTTGGTGGCGGTGTCGAGGATCAGCCGCCACGAATCGCCGTTGGCGAGCACCGGCAGGGTGAACGGGATCGGCTCGTGGTGGGCGTTCAGCAGCACCAGCAGCGTGTCGCCGCTGACCGGCTGGCCGCGCTCGTCCAGCTCGCCGAGCAGGTCGCCGGAGAGCCGCATGCCCAGGCAGCGGACGTGTCCGCCCCAGTCCTCGTCGGTCATCTCCTCGCCGGCCGGGGTGAACCATGCCAGGTCTTTCACGTCCATGCCGCGCAGCTCGCGTCCCTGGAAGAACTTCCGCCGTTGCAGCACTGGGTGTTCCTTCCACAGCCGCGTCACCTTGCGGGTGAACTCCAGCAGCGCCTCCTGCTCCGGCCCGAGATCCCAGTCGAGCCAGTTCAGCTCGTTGTCCTGGCAGTAGGTGTTGTTGTTGCCGTTCTGCGTCTGGCCGATCTCGTCGCCGCTGCGGAGCATCGGCACCCCCTGCGACAGAAACAGCGTCGCCAGGAAGTTGCGCATCTGCCGCTGTCGCAGCGCCGTGATCTCCGGGTCGTCGGTCGGCCCCTCGACGCCACCGTTCCAGCTGTCGTTGTTGTCGCAGCCGTCGCGATTGTCCTCGCCGTTGGCCTCGTTGTGCTTGCCGTTGTAGCTGACGAGGTCGTGCAGCGTGAACCCGTCATGACAGGTCACGAAATTGATGCTCGCATAGGGCCGGCGGCCGCTCTGTTCGTACAGGTCGCTCGAGCCGCACAGCCGGGTGGCGAACTCCGACACGGTGCCGCCGTCGCCCTTCCAGAACTTGCGGACGCAGTCGCGATACTTGCCGTTCCACTCGGTCCACAGCACCGGGAAGTTGCCCACCTGATAGCCGCCGGGGCCGACGTCCCACGGCTCGGCGATCAGCTTCACCTGCGACAGAATCGGATCCTGGTGGATGATGTCGAAGAAGGCGCCCAGCTTGTTCACGTCGAACAGCGAGCGAGCGAGGGTGCTGGCGAGGTCGAACCGGAAGCCGTCGACGTGCATCTCTGTCACCCAGTAGCGCAGGCTGTCCATGATCAGCTGGAGCACGCGCGGGTGCCGCATGCGCGGGGTGTTGCCGCAGCCGGTGAAGTCCATGTAGTAGCGGGGGTTTTCGTCGGACAGCCGGTAGTAGGCGGCGTTGTCGACGCCGCGGAGCGACAGCGTCGGCCCCATCTGGTTGCCCTCGGCGGTGTGGTTGTAGACCACGTCGAGGATCACCTCGATGCCGGCCGAGTGCAGCGCCCGCACCATCGTCTTGAACTGGCTGACGGCGGTGGTGTTGGGCAGCGCCGCGGCGTAGCCGGTGTAAGGGGCGAAGAACGCCAGCGAGTTGTACCCCCAGTAGTTCCGCAGCCCGCGCTCGAGCAGGTGGCGATCCTGCAAGAAATGATGCACGGGAAGTAGCTCGACGGCGGTGACGTTGAGGTCGCGCAGGTGCTGGATGGCCGCCTCGGACGCCATGCCGGCATAGGTGCCGCGGAGCTTGTCCGGCACTCCCGGCAGCCGTTTGGTGAACCCCTTGACGTGGACCTCGTAGATGAGCGTCTTGTGCCACGGGGTTCGCGGCGCGCGGTCGTCGCCCCAGGTGAAGGCGGAGTCGACGACGGCGCCGAGCGGGGCAAACGGCGCGCTGTCGCGTTCGTCGAACGACAGGTCGAGGTTCGGATCGCCGACCTTGTACCCGAACACCGCGTCGTCCCAGACCACGTCGCGACCGACCAGCCCAGCGTAGGGGTCGAGCACCACCTTGTTCGGGTTGAAGCGGTGCCCCTCCTCGGGCTTGTACGGACCGTACACCCGGTAGCCGTACAGCTGGCCGGGCAGCACATCGGGCAGGTAGGCGTGGAACACCTGGTCGGTCTGCTCGGTCAGCGGGATGCGGGCGACCTCCACCGGGTTGTCGGGCGGGTCGAACAGGCACAATTCCACCCTGGTGGCGGATTCGGCGAAGAGGGCGAAGTTCACGCCGGCCCCATCCCAGGTGGCACCAAGAGGATACGATCGGCCGGGCCAAACGCGCATGGTACAATCCTTGATAGCGGGGGTAGGTTTTGTCGTTGACGGCGCCAACTCAGGCAAACCGCGTGCCAACCGGCCGCCTCCCCGTCCCCGCTCTTTGCCGGGCCATTGGGTCAGGCCGGCGCAAGATCCGGTTGCGCGGCCCGCTTCTCATCTCGTGCGCAATCTCGGTAACGAAGGCGAGCGGACTCGACCGTCAGCGACGCTACCGACCCGGCAGGTGAGCGGTCCGACCCGGGCGCGCCGTTTGCTTGACCGACTGCCGGTTTCGGACCCACCAGGGGAGGGAGTATGGAGCGTAATGTGCAAACCGCTCGGCGTCTGCCGGTCGGCGCCGAGGTGACGGAGGAGGGCGTGCATTTCCGCGTGTGGGCGCCGGCGCGGCAGCGCGTGGAAGTGCAGCTGGAGTCAGCACCGGGCGGCTGCCATTCTCTGCAGCCGGAGGGCAACGGGTACTACTCGGGGCTGGTCGCCGGACTGACCGCCGGGGCGCGGTATCGCTACAAGCTGGATGGCGGCGGCGCCTTCCCCGATCCGGCGTCGCGCTACCAGCCGGATGGGCCGCACGGGCCGTCCGAGGTCGTCGATCCGTCGGCGTACCGCTGGGCCGACGGTGGCTGGAAGGGGTGTAGCGCGCAGGGCCAGGTGGTCTACGAGATGCACCTCG
>JAXMAU010000082.1:0-19927 GCA_046350215.1 Gemmataceae bacterium
CGCCGTGCCGCTGCCGGTCAAGCCGAAGGACTGGCCGGAGTTCTGGAAGGCCGAGGAGTGGAACGAGCTGCGCGCCCGCATCGTCGGCAATCCGCCGCACGTCACCACCTGGATCAAGGGGGTGAAGTTCATGGAGTACCAGGGCGACAAGAAGCTGCTGCCGAACAAGGGCGGCATCGCGCTGCAGGTCCACGGCGGCGGCGATTACACCAAGCAGTTCGTCCGCTACCGCAACATCCGCGTCAAGGAACTCGACTGAGCGAACCTGACGAGCCGCCCGCGCCCACCGCGGCGCGGGCGGCGCTCATCTCGGCCGCGCGATGCGGTGATCCATCTCGCCGCGATACACACCGGCCTTCGCGTCGAACCCGATCGAGTGCGCGTCGCCCTGCCGCGGCACGATGTGCAGCCGGTGGCCACGCGCCTCCAGCGCTTGGCGCAGGCCGGGGTGCGTCTCCACGAGCCGCGCCTCCACCTGCAGCCGGTCGGGGAACCACTGCTGATGCAGCCGCGGCGCGTCGACCGCCTGCCGCAGCGTCAGACCGTGGTCGAGTACGTTGGTGACGACGCACAGCACGGTGTTGATGATCGTCCGCCCGCCGGGGCTGCCGGTGACGAGTATTACCTTACCGTCACGGACGACGATCGTCGGCGTCATGCTCGACAGCATCCGCTTACCCGGCGCGATCTGGTTCGCCGGCGTGCCGATCTGGCCGGTGCGCGTCGTCACTCCCGGCCGCGGGTTGAAGTCGGTCATCTCGTTGTTGAGCAGGAATCCGCCGCCGCGCACCACCACCCGCGAGCCGAACGAGTCCTCCAGCGTCGTCGTCGTGCTGACCGCCATGCCGTCGGCGTCGAGGACGGAATAGTGCGTCGTCTGCGCTCCGCCGTCGGAGATCGCCAGGTCGGGGGCGAGCGTTTCGCTGGCCGTCGCTCGCTTCGGGTCGATGGTGGCGGCCAGCTTGCGGGCGTGTTCCTTCGTCGTCAGGTGCGGCGGGATCTTCACGAAGTCCGCATCGCCCAGGTAGAGGGCGCGCTCGGCGTAGGCACGGCGCATGACCTCGGCGAGCAGGTGAACCGTCTCCGCCGCGGCCGGGTCACGGCGCGGCAGGTCGAACGGTTCGAGCATGTTGAGCATCAGCGTCAGCGTGATGCCGCCGGAACTGGGCGGTGGGGGGCCGTAGACGTCGTATCCGCGGTAGGTGGCGTGGATCGGCGCCCGTTCGACGGCCCGGTACGCGGTGAGGTCGGCATGCGTGATCAGTCCATCGCCGGCCTTCATCTCCTTGACGAGCAGGTCGGCCGTCTCGCCCTGGTAGAAGCCGGCCGCACCCTTCTCGGCGATGCGCCGCAGGGTACGGGCCAGGTCGGGTTGCACCAGCCGATCGCCGGCCTGCCACTTTCCCCCTGGCTTGCCGAATACGCGGCGGAATTCGGTGGATAACTTCTTACTGGCAAGTTCCCGGTTGAGCGAGGCGGCGAGCGAGCGGTCGATCGCGAACCCCTTCTCGGCCAGCGCGACCGCCGGCGCGACGACGTCGCGCCACGGCAGCTTGCCGAACTTCTGGTGCGCCCGCGCCAGGCCGGCGACCGACCCCGGCACGCCGACGGTCAGGTGCGGAGTTTGCCGCCGCTTGACGAACAGGTCGGCGCTGGCCGCCGCGGGCGCCGTCTCGCGGTAGTCGAAGACGACGGGTTCGGCGATCCGGCCGGCGGGGCGGACGAGCATGAACCCGCCGCCGCCGATATTGCCGGCCTCCGGCCACGTCACCGCCAGCGCGAAACCGACCGCCACCGCCGCGTCGACCGCGTTGCCGCCTCGCGCCAGCGTCTGCTGGCCGACGTGGCTCGCCGCCGGCGACACCGACACCACGATTCCCCGCGGCACCTCCGTCGCCGCTGCCAGGGGTAACAGCAAGCCGAGCAGCATCATCGCGCGCATCGTGGTCCTCTCCTCGTTGTCGGTCCGCGCCTCTCGTATGCTAACCGGCGGAGGCAGCGCATGGACAGGACGATTCACGAAACCGACACCCACTTACTCGCCCGCTTCCTGGCCGGCGCGGTCGCCTCTCTCTGGATCGACGCCACTGGCCGACTGGGGGCCAATCGGCCGACGGCACGCCTGTTGCTTTCCGGTTCGTTCAACCCGTTGCACGAAGGACACATCGAGCTGGCCGCGGTGGCCGCTGGTCGCCCGATCACCCGGCAGCGTTCGAGCTGAGTGTGACCAACGTCGAGAAGCCACCCCTGGACGCGGCGGAGGTCTGGCGCCGGGCGGCACAGTTCGCCGGGCGCGCCGAGTTGTGGCTTACCCGCGCCCCGACGTTCCGTGAGAAGGCGCGGCTGTTCCCCGGCGCTACCTTCGTCGTCGGCGCCGACACGGCGGCGCGGATCGTCGACCTCGCGGCTTCTACGCCAGCGACGAGCGACGGCTGGCGGCGGCGCGCTCGACGAGGTGCGGGCGTGCGGCTGCCGCCTCGTCGCTGGCCGGATAGACGCCGGCGCGCGTTCGTGCGGGTCGAGCATCTACCGATCCCCGAGGCGTTTCGCGATCTGTTTGAGCTTGACCGAGGCGGAGTTCCGCCGCGACCTGTCCTCAACCGAGCTGCGCCGCCGGTCCCCGTCCGCGTAGCAGTCCACGGAGGAAGCATGTTCGAGGAAACGCACGTCTCCTACCTGGTCCTCAGCGGGCTATTGCTGCTCATCGTCGGGCTGGTGTGGCTAGTGGTCGCTGCCGCACGGACACACTGGAGCTGGCTGGTGGGAATGCTGGTTCCCGGCGTCAACGTGATCGTCGGCCTAGTCTTCGCCGTGCGGCACGCCGACAGGGCACGTTGGCCGTTGCGAGTGTTGCTGCTCGCCGTCATTCTGGCCGGCGGGCCGATCGTCGCCAACCGGGTGGCCCAGCGGTTCCTCGACCTCGGACCGCGTGAGAAGATCGTCGATGGCGAGCTGCACATCACCGTGACCGGCTGGGATCAGGATGACTATTCGATGCTCCAGAACCGGCTGGCGACGGTGGTCCTGCAAATGGCCAACCCGGACGTCACCGACGCGACCCTGCAGTATTTGCGCGGCATGACGTCGTTGCGGAGTCTCGACCTCAACGACACCGGCATCACCGACGCCGGCCTCGCCGTCCTCGCCAACCTGCCGGCGCTGGAAGAACTGCGGCTGGCCCGGACGAAGATCACCGACGACGGCTTCCGCGCCCACCTGGCCGGCAAGGAGTCGCTGCGCCACCTCGATCTGACCGGCACCCCGGTGAAAGGGAAAACCAAGCGCGCCTGGCTCAAGGCGCGGCCCGGTCGCAAGCTGCTCGATTGAGCGCGGCTCAGTACACGACGATGCCGCTCACCTTGGCGAAGTTGACCACGCTGACGAACTCGAGCACGATACGCCCCTGGGCGTCGGCGGTGGCGGTGAACTCGCGGCGGACCGCCCGGTTCTTGCCGCCGGCGGCAGCGAACACGTCGAAGCGGCTCAGCATCGTCGTGCCGTTGGCGCGGACATCGAATAACCGCTTACCAGAGGTATTCCAGTAGATCTCGGCGAAGTCGAGCCGCACGGTGTAGCGCGCGCCGGCGGTCAGGCCCGGCACGGTATAGGTGAAGTCGCCGTAGCGCTCGCTCCGGTAGACGGCCAGGCCCGCGGGGTCGGCCAGCTGGGCGGTGGCGATGACGGCGGTGGTCGACGCGGCTGTCCCACCGCTGTAATAGGCGTCGGGCCGGTAGATGCCCGCCCCAGCCCCGCCGGCGGCCACCGCCACCAGCGGACGCGGGATCACCTCCAGCCCGTTCAACGCGGCGACGTTGACCAGGCTCAGCACGCTGATCCGGATGGTGCCGCTGGCGTCGGCCACCGCGAGCACTTCGCGAACCACCGCCCGGTAGCGCGCCCGCGCCGCCGCGAAGATGTCGAACCGATAGAGCACGCGGGCGCCGTTGACCCACACGTTGAACACCCGCCGGCCGGCGGCGGCGAAGCTGTTTTCGGCGAAGTGCAGCCGCACCAGGCTGGTGGCGCCCGGCGTCAGTCCGGTCAGGCTGTAGGTGAAGTTGCCGTACCGCCAGCTCTGGTACACCGCCTGCGGCGCCGGGTTGACGACCTGGGAAACGTCGATGGCGTGGGTGACGGCATAGCTCCGTCCGCCGACCACGGCCGTGTCCGCCAGGAAGCCGTCCGTGGCCTTGCCCCCGGCGTTGATCGCTGTGCCCACGGCCGCCGGACGAGCGGACACCTCCGCCGACCGGGTACCTTCGCCGGCGGCATTCACCGCCGCGATCTGGTAGTAATAGGTTACTCCGTTGCCAACGCTGTTGTCAGTAAACGTGGTTGACGTCAACCCGGTCTGGTAGGGCGTTGGGTCGAGGGCGCCGCTGGCGGTGCCGCGGTACACGTTGAAGCTGGCGGCGCCGGCCGGGGCAGCCCACGCCAGGACGATTTGCCCATTGCCGGCGGCGGCGGTCACGTTCGCCGGTGCGGCCGGCGCGGTGTTCAAGGCCGGCCGCAGCACAGGAACAGCGTGACGCTCTGCATCGGCACCGACACGGTCAGTCGGCTGCCGGAGATGGTGGTGTCCGCCAGTTGGCGAATACCGCGCGCGTCTGATCCGCCGCGGTTGATCGCCGCCAGCTGCCAGGTCTGAGCCACGCCGGCGGCTCAGAGTGGCCGATGTCGATCGCCAGCGTCGTCCGCGCCGACGGGTTGGCGGGGTCGTAAAGCGATTTGTTCACCACCATGAGGGTCAAGCCGTCGCTGCCGCGGATGGGCGCTGTACGCCGCCACCTCGTCGGGGTTGGCGGTGGTGGCGGACACGCTCAGGTCGCCGAACGTCGCCTTCTGGCCGTCGTAATTGCGATACATCTTCATCGCCAGGTAGGCCGGCGAACCGGCGGCGGGAGTGGTCCAGCGATTCGCCAGGTCCAGCCCCTGCCGGCCGAAATGCCGAGGACGTCGGCCCCGCCGTCGCCCTGTTCATGTGTCCCTCGGCGCCCCAGTTGTACTCGGTCAGCCCGACTTTTGTACCGGGGTATAAGGCAAGCACTTACCCACGACTGAAGGCGCGGAATCAGCTGGACCCGGTCGTTGATCCAGCTGGTGTCGGTGTAATTCGGATCCCACAAGCTGCGAGTGGCGCGATTTCGCAGCCTCTGCATCGAGCGGGTCACGGTGTCGCTGAACTCGCCGCCCTGCGGGTAATAGTGGACGGTGAAGTAGTCCAGCAGCCGTTGCCCGGTGGCGGCGTCGTGCTGGCGCAACTGGTCGAGCAGCCACGGCAGGTAGTCCCTGTTGCCGTGCGCGGCCCGATCGGGGAAAGACGACCAGCCGTTGCGGCTGCCCTGCTGCTGATCGTACCCGCTCCAGAAGTAGCCGGACCAGCCCCATTCCTCCGGCCCGAGCACCAGGGCATTCGGGTCGAGCGCCTTGATCATGGTCGCGTAGGCGATCGTCTGGTCGCGGACCTCCTCCATGGTGGCGCCGGTCGGGTGGACGTCGCGGTGGCTTTCGTGCCAGATGCTCGGCTCATTGTCGAGGTTGTAGTAGCGCACTCCGCCGGCGGCAGCGTTCCCCCAGCGGTCGAGCAGATGCTGCACCCAGCCGCGCTGGAACGCCACGTCGGCGGGCACGTTGGCGTCGTTCGGGTCGTTCCAGGTGATCGCGGTGCCGTTGGCGAGTATTCCATTACCCGCATCCGGCATCCAATAGTCGGTGCTCTGCTGGGCGCCGTACTTCGCCACCGAATAGCTGGCCAGTTTGTCACGATTGGCGGCGAGTTTCGCCACCCAGCCGAGCATCGGCACGGTGACGCTGGCGTCGGCGCCGGCCGCCTCGGCGTCGGCGATGAAGCGGTCCATGAGCTGACCCGGCAAGGTGCCGTCGTCGCTGATGCTCTCGAAGTACCAGTCGGCGGCGTGGTTGCTGGCGTTCTGCTGCCAATTGTAGCGCGTGGTGGTGTTGCCGCCGGCGCGGTTGAGCGGCAGATTCAGGTCGATCAGCGCGGCCCGGTCGGCCCAGGCGGTGCCGTAGACGTTGGGGTCGATCGGATGCCGGCCGAGCGCCGCGTCGACGGCGATGGCGACGTCGAGGGCAATCCGGTCTTCGAGCAGTTCCAGCAGGGGGCGAAAGGAGCGGACAGGCGGCGTGGCGGTGCCGGAACGGCGGTGCCAGGTCAGCGACGTGAACATGCGGACGACTCCCCTCGGTGCGACGGCATCTGCCATCCTGACGGGTGTCCAGCGGTCGGACAAGTCGAGGACGGTCGCGATGCGCATCGTCCGCCCCCCCCTTCTTCGGCGATGGGTGGCGGCTGTGACAGCGACGGGAGAACGTGATGACAAGGCCACCGGCGCCAGAGGGGCCGGTGGTAGGGGGAAACCGTGCTTCCGGCGAGGGGGAAAGCACCACAACCATAGGCCACGGCAAGGGGATGTCAACCGGCGCCGGTCAGAAGTTGACGATCATCTGCGTCTGGAACAGGGTGCCGCTCTCGCCGGCGCGGTAGCCGGTCAGGATGTTGTCGGCCGGGCTGTGGTCGATCTGCATCACCTCGAACGTGCAGCGCCAGTGGCGTGTGCGGTTGACGAACCAGTTCACCCCGCCGCCCCACTCCGTCCCACCGCCGTAGTGCCCGTGGACGTAGGAGGTCCGCGCGTACAACTCGACCTCTTTCGGCAGCACGAAGTAGCCGGCCTGGAGGTAGGCGCCGTGGTCGAACAGGCTGTTCACCTCCGGCGGGGCGCCGCGGAACTTCATGTCATCGACCCAGCGGAAGTAATACTCGCCGGTCACGCTCAACCCCTGCCACTTCACCCCGGCGTCGATCGCCGCCACGCAGACGGAGGCGACGTTCAACTGGCTCCCCGGCCCGAGCGCCTGGTCCTTGAACAGCGGTGTGCCGTCGGACAGCCGGAAGATGGTGTTCTCCGGGTTGGCGCTGACGGCGGTGGTGACGGAATCCTGGCGGTTGTCGCGCGAGCGGGTGAGGCTGCCGCCGAGCCGCAGCGCCGGCCGCTCGTGCATCTCGATGTCCGACGGCCCCGGCCCGAACGGCCCGAGCGGGTCCCAGCGCAGGTTGCCGGAGTAGGTCAGGTTGGTGCCGACGCGGTTGGCAGTCAGCTGCGCCTCGTCGAACGAGTTGGACACCATGACGTAGTAGTACAGGTTGTCGATCGGCTGCCCCTTGGCCCAGATGCCGGGGGCGAGGTTGGGGCGGAAGAAGGTGGTCGCCATCGTTCGGTCGACGCCCTGGGCGTCCCAGAAGGTGTCGACGAACTCGCGCGCGCCGGGCACCTTGTAATAGCCGAAATAGAGACTGAATGCATCGCTAAAGTGATAGTTGATCCAGCCGAGGAAGATACCTCGACCGCTGGCGCTGGAGGTAAAGATGACAGTGTAGAAGCGCAGCTTCGGGTCGAAGGCGAAGCCGGAAAACTCGATCCAGTTTCGATTGATCTCGAACACGTTACGGTTGCTCACCGGCAGCACGGCGCCGGTGCTGTCGGTCCAGGTCGTGACGTCGCGGGCGAAGCCGGTGTGGCGGAACTGGGTGACGAGGTCGAAGCGCAGCTCGAACGGGATGCGCGACGGGTCGCGCGGGTGGACGAGGACGAAGCCGCGGTCCGGCTCGTAGTCGCCGGTGAAGAACTGCGCCACTCGTGTCTCGACCGACAGCCCCGCCAGCGGGTTGCCGTCGCGGTGCGACCGCTTCTCGTCACACCCCGGCGTGGCAGGCGCCGGCAGCAGCGGCGGCACCGTCGCGTCCGCGGACACGGTCGCCGGTGCCGGCGCCGCGGCCTGCTCGCGCAGCCGGCGGTTCTCGTCGAGTACCGTCTGTACCATCTCGGTCAGCTTGCGGCTCTGCTCGCGGAGCGCCGCAACCTCGGCCTCCAGCGACGGGGGCGCGGATACCGGCGGCGGATCGGCGAACGCCCCGGCGGCGAACAGTAAAGACAGGCAAACGGCGGTGGTCAGACGCTTCACGACCCATCCCTCGACCGGCGAGCGACACGAGGCGAGACGTGCCGTCCTTGAATCCATCTTCCTTCATCGTCACGCCACGTCTGGAAGATGAGGCGACTTTGCCGGTCGTGCCCGAAGTGCAGGCGGCGGTCACCGTTCGACGCTTTGGTGCCATGCCCACGCTTGCGTGGGCATGCGGCGTTCCGCTGACCGGCCCTGTCCGAGATCGATGGCTCGCATCCCATGGCCACGAAGCGTGGCCATGGCACCCAGAACGAAGACCACTCCGGGCGACCGGAGGTCTCCCCGCGCATTCGAGGAGACCTGCGGCTCGGCAGAGCGGCAAGGTCAGGAGATCTTGCCGCCGCAACAGCCGACCTGCTGCAACAGCCGACTCCTAGCGCAACAGCCCCAACAGCCATCTCGCCGTGCCCGGTCTCCCTGATCGTTACTCCGCGGACCGAAGGTCTCCGCGCGTTCGAGGAGACCTGTGCCCGGCAGAGCGGCAAGGTCAGGAGACCTTGCCGCAACAGCCGACCTTGCTGCAACAGCCGCTCGTGGGGCTGACGCGAGGTGCCATGCCCACGCGAGGGTGCCCACGCTTGCGTGGGCATGTGGCCTTTCACCGACCGGCCTCACCCACCTCGGCTCGCGTCGCTCGTCCGTCACCGTTCGACGCGGGCGCTACCTCCCTTGACCAGCTTCTCCACCTCCGCGAGCGACGCCATCGACGTGTCGCCGGGGGTGGTCATCGCCAGCGCACCGTGGGCGGCGCCGTAGTTCACCGCGCGGGCCGGGTCGCCGCTCGTCAGCAGGCCGTAGATCAGCCCCGAGGCGAAGCTGTCGCCGCCGCCGACGCGGTCGAAGATTTCCAGGTCGTAGCGCGGCGTGGCCTCGTGAAACGCGCCGTCGTACCAGCAGATCGCCCCCCAGTCGTTCACCGTCGCGCTCTTCACGGCGCGGAGGGTGGTGGCGACCATCTTGAAGTTCGGGTACACCGCCACCGCCTGCTCGATCATGCGGCGATAGCCGGCGACGTCGAGCCGGCCGGCGTGGACGTCGGACCCCTCCACCTCCAGCCCCAGGCAGGCGGTGAAGTCCTCCTCGTTGCCGATCATCACGTCGACGTGCCGGGCAATGCGGCGGTTCACCTCCTGCGCCCGCGCGTGTCCGCCGATCGCCTTCCACAAGGATGGGCGATAATTCAGATCGTAAGACGTGACAACGCCGTGGCGCCGCGCCGCTGCCAGTCCTTCCTCGGCCAGCGCCGACGTGGTTTCCGACAGCGCCGCGAAGATGCCGCCGGTGTGAAACCAGCGGACGCCCAGCGTGCCGAACAGCTGGTCCCAGTCGACGTCGCCCGGCTTCATCTGCGCCGCCGCGGTGTTGCCGCGGTCGGACACGCCGACAGCGCCGCGGACGCCGAAGCCGCGCTCGGTGAAGTTCAGCCCGTTGCGGACCGTCCGGCCAACGCCGTCGAACGGCACCCAGCGGACGAACGTCAGGTCGACGCCGCCTTGCAGGAGCAAATCTTCGAGCAACCGGCCGACGTCGTTGTCGGCGAAGGCGCTGACCAGCCCGGTGCGCAGTCCGAAGCAGCGCCGCAGTCCGCGCGCGACGTTGTACTCGCCGCCGCCTTCCCAGACCTGAAAAGTCCGTGCTGTGGGGATGCGGCCGTCACCGGGGTCGAGGCGGATCATCACCTCGCCAAGCGACAACTGATCGAATTGACAGGCCGACGCGGGTTTGATGTCCAGTCGTGCCATGGCGCGGCGTTTGCCCTGCGGGATTAGAACCGCGCCGCCGTGCCGTCGAAGACCTGGCGTAGGTCGCTGATCGGCCCGAGCGCCTCGGTGAGCCGCGTCGAACACCTGTTGATAGTTGCCGGCAGCTGCACACCGGCCAGTCGGAGCCGAACAGGTGCGCTCGCGCCGAACGCTCTGCAAGCGCCTCCTGCACATACGGCCGCAGGGCTTCAGGCCGGCGTCCACCGCTGCCAGCTCGGCCTCGGTCACCAGCCCCGACAGCTTGCAGTGAACGTGTCAGCGTGCCGCCGCGCGGAGGTGCCGCCAGCCGTCGGGCCGGCCGGCCTTGATGAGCGGCGCTTGGCCAGGTGGTCGATGACCAGCGGCAGATTCGGCAGCTGGGCCGCCAGCGTCGCCGCGTGCGCGCAGGTGCCGGACTGAACAGCAGGTCGAACGGCATCTGCGTGCTTCTCCAGCACCTTCAGCCCGCGGAGGACGTCGTCGCGGACGATGAAGTTGTCGTCCGGCTCGTCCTGGGTGATATGCCGCGACGCCGACGAACTGGGGATTCCCGAGAAACTCCTCCAGCTGCCGTTCGCACTCCGGGCTGGCCAGGTCGACCCAGCCGACGACGCCGGCGATAAACGGGTGCGCTCGGCCGTGCCGCCAGCGCCCAGCGGTTCTCGGCGACATTGTGCTGCGTTTGCACGAAGATGGCTGCTCAACGCCGGCAGTGCGGAGCAACGGTTCGAGATGCTCGGGCAGGTAGTCGCGGCGGATGCTCGCCAGCGGCGGAGCGTCGAGCCAGCGGTAGTCGAACGGCTGGCTCAGCTGCCAGAAATGCTGATGTGCGTCGAGGATCATGGCGAGGTCACTTCCATGCGCACGCCGACCGTTACCAGGACGTTGGCGTAGCGATGCTGGTCGGCGGTCTGAACGGTGAGGACGTGGTCTTCCGACATGACGGCGTCGTAGAACGCCCACTTCTCGACCGGCTCCAGCTCCAGGTGCAGGTTCGCCTGGTGGATGACGCGGCGATAGTCGTCCCACACCGGCGGGTCGTGCGGGATGGCGTAGGGGCCGGACTCCTCCGGCTTCATGGTGCGGACGCTCTCGACCGGCACCGCCGAAAGGATCGCTTCCAGCACCTGGCGCGCAGGTGACCACGCCGGGCATCAGGTTGAGGGAGATCACCTCGGCCAGCGGCCCGCGTTTCGACGACGCCGGAGAAGTTGCCGTCGGCGGATCAGGATGGTGGCGTGGTGCCCGCCTGGGCGAGCGCCGCCAGGATCTGCGGGTGAACGTCGTTAAGCATAACGGGTAAGTTCTCAGGTGGCGGTCCAGTAGCGAAAAGCGGCGACGGTCTGTCGGGCAGCGGTGTCGGCGTCGGGGTGCGGGAACGCCTCGGCCGACAGATAACCCGCATAGCCGATCTGCCTTGCGCGCGGCGAACACCGGGTGGAAGTCGAGGTGTCCGAACCCGGCGGAGCCCGGCGAGTGGAGTCGACGAGCGGATGTGGCCGACCGCCGACCCGCCCGGCCCAGCGCTTCACCGAGGTCGACTTCCTCGATGTCTGCGTGGAACAGGTCGCACAATAGCTTGACGTTGCCGGACGTGACACGACGGGTCAGGTCGACGCCCTGCGCCACGGTGTTGACCAGGTTTGTCTCGTAGCGGTTGAGCGGCTCGAACAGCAGCGGCACGTTGTACTGGGCGGCGTGCGCCGACAGCTCCTGCAGCGCGTCGGCGAGGTGGCCGAGGGCCGCCTCCTTGCTCATCCCGTCGCCCCAGCGGCCCTGCATCGAGCCGATGATCGCCGGCGCACCGAACGGTCCGGCGGTGTCGATGATCGAGCGGATGAAGGCGATCGCCTTTTGCCGCGCCGCGGCGTCGGCGAGTGTGAGGTGCAGGCAGGCGCACCCAGCCGGCGCCGGTGCCCATCGTCGCGGTGAGGGACAGGCCGTCGTCATCGAGGAGTTTGCGGAGCGCTTCGGGTCGATTGCCTCGGGGCCGGGCGGGAAAACCTTCGACGGCGTCGAAGCCCATTTCGCGCCGTCCGGCACGCCGCCGGCAGGTCGTGCCAGAAGACGAACGGGCCGCCCCGCGCCTCTTCCACCAGGCTGACCGTCACGCTCGATCGCATCGCGGTGTGTCTCCGTCGTTGGGCTTCATTTCAGCTCGACAATTGCCTTGATGACGCCGGTCTCCGGCCGGGTGTAGGCCGGGAAGTTGGCGATCAGGTCGGCGAACGGGCTGCGGTGAGTGATCCACGGGTCGGTCTTGATGCGGCCTTCCTCGATCAGCCGGATGATCCGGGTGAAGTCCGCCGGCAGGGCGTTGCGGCTGCACAGCAGCGTCCCCTCCGGCCGGTGGAAGACCGGGTGCTTGAACGTCACTTCCTTGGTCGTGATGCCGACGAACACCAGCCGGCCGGTCGGCGCCACCAGGCCGAAGGCGTTCGACATCGACTCGTTGTTGCCGGTGGCGTCGATCACCACGTCGGGCAGCGCGCCGTCGGTCAGGTCGCGCAGCTCCTGCACATAGGTGTCGGACACCTGAACGGTGTGGTCGACGCCCATGACCTCGCGGCAGAAGGCGAGCCGCTGCGGGTTGATGTCGAGCATGATGCTTTTGGCGCCGGCCAGGCGGACGAACTCCAGCGTCGCCAGCCCGATCGGCCCGGCGCCGATGATGAGACACGGCTCGCCCGGCTGCAAACCGCTGCGGGCGACGGCGTGGCAGCCGATCGCCAGCGTCTCCACCAGGGCCAGCTGGTCGAAGGTGAGCGACTTCGACGGGTGCAGTTTGCGGGCCGGCAGCACGAACCGATCGCGCAGCCCGCCGTCGGTCATCACGCCGAGCACTTTCAGGTTGGCGCAGCAGTTGCTCGCCCCCTTGCGGCAGGCGTGGCAGGCGCCGCAGTTCATGTACGGCTCGATGCTGCACCGATCGCCGGGGCGGATGTCGGTCACGCCGGCGCCGACGGCCAGCACTTCGACGCCCAGCTCGTGGCCGGGGATGCGCGGGTAGATGAAGAACGGCATCTTGCCGAGGTAGCCGCTGATGTCGGTGCCGCAGATGCCGACGCGGTGGACGCGGACGAGCGCCTCCCCGGCGCCGGGCTGCGTCGGCTCCTCGACGTCGATCACGGCGAACTGCTGCGGCGCCTGCAACTGAATGGCTTTCATGGACGCGCCCTGTCGGGTCTATGGGTGTCAGGCGGGGGTGTCGTTATTCTCGGGGCGGCCTTCGATGTGGTGCCAGTTGTGCGCCGGCTGCAAGATCGCCAGCACCTCGGCGAGCAGCGTCTCGTCGATCGGCGCGTTGGCCCACTCGACCCACTTGCGGACGTTGTCGGGGTTGGCCGAACCGACGACGCAGGTGGCCATGTCCGGGTTGGCGACGGAGAACTGCACTGCCAGCTGGGCGATGTCGACGCCGCGGGCGGCGCAGTGCTCGGCGGCGCGGCGGCACACCGCCCGTACCTCCGGCGTCGCCTTGTGCCACACCGGCAACGGCTGGTTGGTGAGCAGCCGGGCGGCGAACGGAGCGGCGTTCATGATGCCGACGTGCTTCGCCTTCAGGTACGGCACCAGGTCGGCCAGCATGGTGTTCTGCAACGTGTAGTGGTTGTACGACAGAATCACGTCGAGGTCGGTGCGGTCGAGGATGTAGTGGAATAGCTTCATCGGATAACCACTTACCCGATGAAGCTGCACCTTGCCCTGCTGCTGGACCTGCGCAAGGCCGGCAGCGCGTCTCGTCGACGATTTGCGCCATGTCAACGAACTCGATGTCGTGACAGAGCATGATGTCGAGATGGTCGACGCCCAGGCGGTGCAGGCTGACGTCGACGCTCTCGACGACGCGGCGGGCGGAGAAGTCGAAGTGGGCGGCGTCGTAGCGGCCGAGTTTGGTGCCGAGGTAGTAGCGGTCGCGGGGGATCTCGCGCAGGGTGAGGCCGAGCAGCACCTCGCTCATGCCGCGGCCGTAGTAGGGCGAGGTGTCGATGAAGTTCATGCCCAGGTCGAGCGCGACGTGAACGGCGCGGGTGGCCTCGCCGACGTCGATGCGGCGGAACTCCTGCCCGAGCGACGACGCGCCGAAGCTCAGCACCGAGAACTCCAGCCCGGTGGCCCCCAGCGGGCGTTTCTGCATGACCGCCTCCCTCGACATACCCGGTCCCGCGACACAACCCTGCTGGTATACCTGCCGGCCGCTTCGGCGGACAGGCGCCCCTTGCTCGCCGCCGGCGCTCGGCGTAGAGTGCGGCTGGAAACTCCCGCCGGAGGCCACCCCATGCGCCGCCTTCTCCTGCCGTGTCTCGCCGCCGCCCTCGTCGTCGTCCCCGCCGCCGGCCAGCGGCGCAGCTATCGGCTGCCGAGCGTTGACCTGAAACAGCCGGTGATCTGGGGTTCGACGTGCGAGGCACCGTCCGGCGTCGCCCTGTCGTTCGGCGGCGAGGACCAGACCGCCGACGACGGCCGGGCGCACACCCGTTTGCGGGTCGACGGCCGATGGGAATCGCTGCATGGCGAGCTGATCAAGGCGAATCGACTGCAACGGCATCACGACGCGCTGTGGAAGCTGCGCGAGACCTGGAAGGACGCCCTCGCCGTCGGGCGACGGCTCTACCTGCGCGGTCTGCCGACGGACGAGACGCGGCAGCAGGTGCATGCCGACCTTCTGCCGGCGATGCGCCAGGTCATCGACGGGATCGGCGCGCTGCGGAGCGAGGTGGCAAAAACGCACGATCTGCCGGCCTACGAAGCGGGTCAGTGGGAACGCGCGGGAACGCTGCTGCACCAGGCGGAAAAAGACGCCCGATCGCTGACGACGGCGGTCGGTGAACGACTCGACGCCGATCTGCTGGCGCGGATGCGGGCGGTGCAGATGGCGCTGGAGCAGGCGGCCGAATGGCTCGACGCCGAGCCGCCGCCGCGTGCCCTCAGTCCGCTGGCGTTCGACGCGAAGACGGGGCTGTTCGTCCTGTTCGGCGGTGATCACTGCGACTATCTGACCGCCGACACCTGGGTGTTCGACACGAAATCTCGCCGCTGGCAGCAGCGGCACCCGGAGCAGGCGCCTCCGCCGCGCGCCAACCACAAGCTGCGCGCCAACGGCGACGGCACGGTCACGCTCAGCGGCGGCTACACCTACACGTCGAACACCGACTACGTGGGCGGCCAGTATCGCGATAGCGGCGACGGCGAATGGACCTACGACGTCGCCAGGAACACCTGGACCGGCAAGGGCAAGCCCGGCGCAGCGGACGCGCGCGTCTATCGCACCGGGCCGTTCCTGCCCGAGTTCTTCCTCGGCGGTCCGCGGCCCGATGCGGCGGCGATTGCGCAGAGGCTCGCCGACTTGCCGGCGAACACCTGGCGGGCGATGAACCTGCTGCGGCTGCCGCAGATGAACCGCGACTGGGGCAGCGCCGTCCTCGACCCCGACCGCGACCTCATCCTCCGCTGGAGCGGCGGGCACTCTGCACACGGCGGCACCGACGTGCTGCACTATTACCTCGGCAGCAACCGCTGGGAGCTGTCACGCCGGTCGAGTTCCCGCTCGGCCAGCTGTACACCAACACCGAGTATCCCGAGGGCGTCAACTTCCGCCGCCGGCCGTGGATGGACGTGCACACCTACCAGAGCTACGCCTACGAACGCGGTTTTCCGAAGAAGATGCTGTTTGTCGGCAAACGAGCGCACTGGCACGTCTATGACCCCGACCGCGCCGACTGGGGCGAGCGTTTCCCCAAGCCGAAGGCGATGAGCCACGACGGCTGTTACTTCACCCTCACCTGTACCCCGACGCCCGCCGGCGTGGTCTGCTGGACGCACGACGGCCGTCTGTTCCGGTTCGACACCAGGCGGCGCGACTGGGACGAGCTGAAGCTCCGCGGCAAGCTGCCCGGCTCGGTCGTCGACAACTCGACCGTCGTCCACGACAGCAAGCGGGACCGGCTGCTGTTCTTCCGCAAGCCCTACGGCGACCGGGTGCGCTATGACGGCACGCTGCATGCGGTCGACCTGAAGACGCTGGAGGTCACGACGCTGCGGCCGAAGGGGATCAAGGGCGCCGCCGACATCCCGTACCTGTGTCAGATTCGTTACGACCCCGAACACGACCTGCTGCTGGTCGGCGGTACGCTCCCGCCGGGGCCGGACGGTGGTCGCCGTACGCCCGCCTATGACCCCGCGGCGAACCGTTGGGTGTCGCTGCATCTGTCCGGTGACGATCCGAACGGCAAGTCAGGTCGCAACGTGTCACTCGGGCTGATGCACGACGCGAGGCGCAAACTCTTCTGGGCGGTCGACGCGCGCAGCCAGGTGTTCGTCCTGCGGCTCGACCCGACGACGGCCGACGTCCGCCCGCTGGCGGAATAGTCCGGACAGGTCCACCAGCCGACCGCGCGGCGGCGCGATTTTCCTCTTGTCATCCGGCGGCCGGAGGCTAACATACATTGCGTGCTGCGGGTGTAGCTCAGTGGTAGAGCGTCACGTTGCCAACGTGAATGTCGTGGGTTCAAGTCCCATCACCCGCTCTGAGGCGTGTCAAGCCCGGGGACTTCCCCGGGCTTTTCGCGTTTGGTGTGCCGGCTGGCACGCTGGTTCAGCCCGCTGGCGAGGACTTCCATCTTGTTCCCGGCCTTCTAGAATACAGTGCATTCTTGACCGGGCCGCCTGCCAAGGCAGACGCCAGGCCCCGCTCTCCCCGGCGTCTGGGGTGGGACGATTGACCATGAGGAAAGCCATCAACCATGACTGACGACATTCGTCCGGAAGGACAGCCGACCGAAGGAGCCGCCGCCACCCCGGAGGCCGCCGAGACCGCCACCGCCGTCGAAACTCCGCCGGCCGAAGAGTCGAAGAAGCTCCGTCAGACCGTGGAGATCAAGGACGTCGGCCCGTGCAAGAAGCACATCAAGGTGGCGATCGACCGGGAGGACATCAAGGGGCGGATGGACGACCACTTCAAGAAGCTGGTGGCCGAGTCCACCGTCACCGGATTCCGCCCCGGCAAGGCGCCGCGGAAGCTGGTCGAGAAGCGCTTCTTCAAGGAGGTCAGCGACCAGGTCAAGAGTGAGGTGCTGCTCGCCAGTCTCGAACAGCTCGGCGAGGACCACGACATTGCCCCGCGCCGCCGAACATCGACCCCGACCGCATCGAGGTGCCAGCCGACGGCCCGATGCGCTGTACGAGTTCGAGGTCGAGGGCGCCCCGAGTTCGACCTGCCCGCCTACCGCGGCATGATGCCCGCCGGCCGACCAAGACGTTCACCGACAGGACGTCGCCGACGCCCGCCGCCGGGTGCTGCTGCCCCTACGCTGCGTGGTGCCCAAGGAGAATCGGCACCATCGAGGCGGGCGACCGCATCGTCGCCGACCTGTCGGTGCGCGACGGGGACACCGTCATCGGCAATCTGCAGGAAACGACGCTCAACGTCGAGCGGCGGCTGGCGTTCAAGGACGGCATCATCGAGAACTTCGCCGACACCCTGGCCGGCGCCAGGGCCGGCGACACCCGCGAGGTCGACATCAAGCTGGCCAGCACGGCCGCCGGCGGGCTGGCCGGCCGGACCGTCAAGGGCACCCTCA
The DNA here is from genome assembly GCA_046350215.1 of Gemmataceae bacterium. GTDB lineage: Bacteria > Planctomycetota > Planctomycetia > Gemmatales > Gemmataceae > JAXMAU01. The sequence goes on from JAXMAU010000082.1 coordinate 17,309, forward strand.
CCGTCAAGGACATCAAAACGGTGCGCCTGCCCGAGCTGACCGAGGACTTCGTCGACAAGAACTTCGGCGTCACCACCCCGGCCCAGATCGACGAGCTGATCCGCGTCACCCTGGAGCGGAACCTGGAGCACCAGCAGCGCCGGTCCGCCCGCGTGCAGATCATGGAGCAAATCGCCGCCACTGCCAACTGGCAGCTGCCCGAGGATTTGCTCATGCGGAACTACCGCCGCGTGCGCTCCCGCCGTATCATGGAGATGCGCGGCGACGGCCTGACCGACGAGCAGATCCTCCAGCAGCTGCGGCTGATGGAACAGGACCTGGTCAAGTCGACCGAGATGTCGCTCAAGGAGTACTTCGTCCTGCAAAAGATCGCCGAGGTCGAGAAGATCGACGTCGACGAGGACGATCTCAACGACGAGATCGCGCGGATCGCCGATCAGACCGGCGAGTCGCCGCGCCGCGTCCGCGCCCGGCTCGAAAAAGAGGACATGATGGAGGCGCTGATGGCCGACCTGATCGAGCGCAAGGCGCTCGATCTGATCCTCGAAAGCGCCGAGTACGAGGACGTGCCGGTCGGGGCCGAGGAGCAGACGGCCAGCCAGATGGCGACCGTCGAGGAGCAGGCCGTTCCGGGCGAGATGCTCGACCCGGCCGCCGCCAGCGAAGCCGCCGCCCCGCCGGCCTCGCCCCCGGAAGGCCAGTAATCCGTTCCCGGCGACCGCCGGCCGATCGGCCGGCCCCGGGTGTCATGAAAGGGTCGTGCCCGGCAGCCTCCCGCCCCTCGCCGGAGCGGGAGGGCCGCCGGCCGTCCGCCGCCGCGGCGCCGGCCCCCGTGCGACAACGATCGGACCCGTTCCAGTCAGGAGTTCCACATGTCCGAGGTGCTTCATCCGTTGGCCGGTGTTCTCCGTAACCAGCGGTTCCGTGACTACACGCGCCAGCGGCAGTACGGCACAGGCGACATCCTGCTCGACAATCGCATCATCTTCTTCGGCTGCGCCGGCAGCAGCATCTACGAGCCGGTCATCACCGACCAGACGGCCAACATCGCCATCCAGCAGATGCTGTATCTGCAATATGAGAACCGCAACCAGGAGATTCACTTCTACGTCAACTCGCCCGGCGGGTCGGTGACCGCCACGCTCGCCATTTACGACACGATGCAGTTCCTCGAATGCCCGGTGGTGACCTACTGCATGGGCCTGGCCGCCTCCGGCGCCGCCATCCTGCTGGCCGCCGGCGCCAAGGGCAAGCGCTACGCCCTGCCGCACGCCAAGGTGATGATCCACCAGCCGTGGAGCCAGGGCATGTACGGCCAGGCGTCCGACGTCGAGATCGAGATGAAGGAGATCCTCCGCGAGAAGCGGCGCCTCAACGAGATCCTGGCCCGGCACACCGGCCAGCCGCTTGAGGCGGTCGAAATCGAGACCGAGCGCAACCGCTACTTCAACGCCCAGGAGGCGAAGGAGTTCGGGCTGGTCGACGAGGTCCTCGCCAAGATGGGGACGGAGAAGAAGTAATCGGCGAACGCACCGCCGCCGGTCGCTCCGCCGTGGTAAGCGCGGCGGACCGTGCCGGCGGTCGGTTGCCCCGTTCGCCCACCCTGGCGGCATTCCCTACTTTCGCTTATCCCGAAGCACCCGGCTGCCGATCAGTGACGATGGAGCCGGGTCGGCCTGGAGATTTCCCATGCCCTCCGTCCCGTTCGTGGTGGAACAGCACGGCCGCGAAGAGCGGGTCTTCGACATCTACAGCCGGTTGCTCAAGGACCGGATCATCTTCCTCCTCGGCGAGGTGGACGACGACAGCGCCAACCTGATCGTGGCGCAGTTGCTGTACCTGCAGTTCGAGGATCCCAAGGCCGACATCCACCTGTACATCAACTCGCCCGGTGGGTCCGTGACCGCCGGGATGAGCATCTACGACACGATGCGCTACATCAGCTGCGACGTGCAGACGTACTGCACCGGCATCGCGGCGAGCATGGCCGCCACCATTCTGGCGGCCGGCACCAAGGGCAAGCGGAACATCCTGCCGCACGGCGAGGTGATGATTCACCAGGTGCTCGGCGGCTTCCGCGGCCAGGCGACCGACATCAAGATCCGCACCGAGCACCTGCTGCGGACCAAGCGGACGATGAACCAGATCCTGGCCGACCTGACCGGCCAGCCGCTGGAGCGAGTCGAGAAGGACACCGATCGCGACAACTTCCTGTCCGCCCGCGAGGCGAAGGAGTACGGGCTGGTGGACAACATCCTCGAACGGATGCCCGCCATGCCTCGCGGCTCCTGACCGCCGGCGGTGCGGCCGTCCGGCGAGGGCACCTGGAATCCTCGCCGGACGACCTCCCTCGCGGAGACGGGAGCGTCCTTTTCGGTGCCCGGACGGATCGAGTAGCCGAGAAGGAACCCGCCTCATGCGCCGGTCGGTGACACTGTGTCTGGGTGCGGCTCTGCTGGCCGGAATGGCCGGCTGTCGCAGCTGTGACAAGGTCGAGGCCGAGCTGCGCGCTCGTGAAGAGGACGTGCGCACCCTGCGCGACGATCTCGATCGATCGGAGTTCCACAACCAGCTGCTCTCCCGCGAGCTGCAATCGGTCCGCGGCATCCCTCTCCCCGA
>JAXMAU010000083.1:0-19334 GCA_046350215.1 Gemmataceae bacterium
CACCTGCTCGGCAAGCGCTACGAGGGCGACGCGGTGGCGGTGAAGGTGGAACGGGACAAGAAGGAGGTCGAGTTCGCCCGCGTCGTGCTCGGCTCCGCCGAGGCAGCCTATCCCGACCCGTTCCTCGGCATCCTGCCGCTGCGCGACGACCCCGAGCCGGGTGTCGCCGTCCGCTACGTCTACCCGAAGAGTCCGGCCGAGAAGGCCGGGCTGAAGGAAGGCGATCGGATCATGAAGATCGCCCCGCCGAATGCGCCGGCCGGCACTCCACTGTTCCCGATCACCCGCGGCCGCGATCAACTGCTCACCGCCATGCGCGCGTTCCGGCCGGGGCAGGAGCTGAAGGTCGAGGTGAAGCGCAAGGACGGCGGCAAGGTCGAGACGCTGACGGCGAAGCTGGCCGAGGTGCCGGCCGACGTCCCGGCCAAATTGCCGGAGACGGCGTCGGCCGGCAAGGCGCTGACCCGTCCCGGCGTGAAGCCGCCCGACAAGCCGGCGCCGGCGAAGAAGGAGAAGGAAGAGACGGGGACGATGAAGAAGACGTCCCCGGCGGCCGACCATACCTACTGGCTGTACGTGCCGACCAACTACGACGCCAACATCGCTCACTCGGTGGTGGTCTGGTTCCACCCGCTCGGCAAGGGCAAGCAGCAGGACCTGGAAGACTTCATCTCGTCGTGGGAGACGTTCTGCGACGACCACCACATCATCCTCGTCTGTCCGCAGTCGGAGAACCCGCGGGGATGGACGCCGGGCGAGGCCGACTTCGTGATGGAGGCGGTCAAGACGGTGATGTCGACGTACACCGTCGACATGCAGCGCGTGGTGGCGCACGGCATGGGGGTGGGCGGCGAGATGGCGCTGTACGTGGCGTTCCAGGCGCGGGCAGTGATCCGCGCGGTCGCCGTGGTCGGCGCCAGCCTGAGCAGCAACCCGCGCGAGCGCGAAGGTGATTCGCCGCTGGCGGTGTTCCTCGTTGTCGGCGGCAAGGATCCAATCCAGCCGGCGGTGGTGCAGACGCGCGACCGGCTGGCGCAGCTCAAGTATGCCGTTATTCTGCGCGAGATCGCGCCGCTGGGGCACGAGTACATCGACGGCAAGGCCGGTGTGCCGACGCTGGAGGAGCTGATCCGCTGGATCGACTCGCTCGACCGGCTGTGACGGTCGAGACGGTCAGCGGTCGGGCCACAGGCTGTTGATCAGGCCAACCGTGCGCTCGACCAGTTCCATGCCGCCCGCGGGGCCGACCTCAGTGCTCTGCACGACGGCACTGTAGCCGCCGCCGCGCATGGCCCGCTCCGTCGGCAGGTAAGTGCCCGGCCCGGACAGCTGCAGCAGGAACGTCTGCAGTGCCCGGCTGCGCGCCCGCATCTGCACGCCGTAGTCGGTGAACAGCTCGAAGTCATTGGTGGCGATCGCCACGTCGCCCAGCCGCAGGACGTGCAGCTCCATCAGATAGGGTGGCAGCGGACCGCGCTGCTGTTGTTCAAAGCGCTCCACGACCGCCCGATTCCAGACCAGTTGCGCACGCAGCTCGGGCGACTTGACCAGCGCCGCCGCCGCTTCCCTGGCCTCGCGGCATTCTGGCTCGGTCACCTTGCGGCGCGGCAGCTCGATCATCTGCACCTTGTGGACCAGCGGCACGTCGCTGCGGATGTCCTTGCTCGCCCCCTCGTAGGCCTCCTCCCAGGCGCGGACAACGCGGCGGGCGATCTCTCCCAGGCGGGTCTGGCCGCGCAGCTGGCGCATGCGCTCCTCGGCCGGCTTGCGGTACATCAGGTGCGGCGACTGGTCGCCGGCGGCGCCGGTCCAGGCCAGCACGCACAGCCCCTTGCCGTGCTTTTGGCGCAGCGTCGTGCGAACCTCGTGCCAGAAGTCGGCGTTGACGCTCGACAGCCCCTCGACTTCCTGCGCCGGGCAGGAGACGTTGACCGCCGTCGCCAGCAAGCGCTTTTCACGATCCCAGAAGAAGAGTACCTCGACCCCGTCATCCGAGTGCCCCTCCAGGCCCCGGAACTCCGGGTTGTCTGTGCGGCCGTACATCACCGTCTGCCCGTTGGCCAGCACCGCCCGCCGGTTCTGCGCGACGACGGCGTGTCCCAGCCCCCAGCCGACGCTGCCGGGCTGGCGCTCCTTCCACGCCTTTGCGGCCGTCTCCGCGACGCGCTCGGCGAGGAAGGCGACATACTCCCGCGGCGCCATCACCCCGGCGGGAATGACGTAGATGCCTTCCTCCATGACCGGGGCGGTATGCGTGTGGGTGGCGCTGAGGACCAACTTGTGCGCCGGAAAGTCGGGCAGGCGCTTGCGTAGCTGCGCGCGCGTCGCCTCGCTGACTTCCCGGGTGATGTACACCAGGTCGCACGAGACGAGGATGGCCTGGTCAAGCAGCTTGCCGCCGGCGCGCGACTCCAGGGCCAGGGCGGTGGCGGTCACCGGGTTATCCACCGTGCGGGCGACGCGCGTGTTCATCTGCCCGGACAGCGCCACCGGCCGGTCGGGCGTGATGCTGGTGGTCGCCGCGCCCACCAGTAACTCGGCCGCCATCCCTTCCCTGGCTCCACAGGCCACCAGCCCGACCGCCGCCAGGATCACCGACACGACCCGACCCGTCGTCCGCGCCGCAGGCATCGCACGCTCCTTTGCAGGACAGGGTTCCACGCCTCATTCACACCCCCGCGGGCTACCCCCTGCGGGTATCTCCCATCGTATGAGCGGCGGCCGGCGGTGGGAGTCGAGTTGTCAGGCGCGGCACCGTTTGCTACGGTGACAGCCGAAGCGAACCATCCCGCCCTGGATCTCAATAGCGAGAAACGCCTTCGCGCCGCCGGTGCCAGGGTAGCGGATCTGATCGACCGGCTGGCCCAGCCGCCGTCGACTCGCCGGAGAACTCCGTTTGCGCGTACTCGTCGCCGAGGATGACGCGGTCCAGCGGCACCTGCTGGACGCCACGCTGACCCACTGGGGGTTCGAGGTGGTCGTCGCCGCCGACGGCGAGCAGGCGTGGCAGCTGCTGCAGCGCGACGACGCCCCGGAGCTGATCATCCTGGACTGGATCATGCCGGGGCGGGATGGACTGGAGCTGTGCCAGCTGATCCGCCAGCAGGCGAGCCGGCGGTATCGCTACGTGCTGCTGGTCACCGCTCGAAACGAGAAACGGGATCGCCTCCGCGGGCTGGAGGCCGGCGCCGACGATTATCTGTCGAAGCCGCTCGACATCGCCGAGCTGCGGGCGCGGCTGACCACCGGGCGCGCATCCTGCACTTGCAGGACGAGCTGATCACCGCCCGCGAACGGATGCGGCTGCTGGCCACCCGCGACGCGCTCACCGGCGTGTGGAACCGCGGCGCCATTCTGGACATTTTCGACCGCGAACTGGAGCGAGCCGAGCGCGAGCGGCACCCGCTCGGGGTGGCGATGGCCGATGTCGACCACTTCAAGCGGGTGAACGATACGCACGGCCACCCGGTTGGCGACGCGGTGCTGCAGCAGGTGGCGGCGCGGATGGCGACCGCCATGCGGCCGTATGACCTGACCGGCCGCTACGGCGGCGAGGAGTTCCTGATCCTGCTGCCCGGATGCGATCGGGAGTCCACCGTCAAGGTGTGCGAGCGGGTCCGCCGGCTGATCGCCGAGCAGCCGGCGGACCACGACGGGATGCGGGTGGCTGTCACCCTGAGCGTCGGCTGCGCGGTGTCCACCGACGCCCACCTGGCGACCGCCCGGCAGCTGCTCTGCGCGGCCGACGATGCCCTGTACGCCGCCAAGCGGGCCGGCCGTAACCGGGTGGTTGCCCACTCCCCGAGTGAGCCGCCGAAGGGACATGGCGGTCCACAAATCTATTGACACCGCCGGTGGCGCGGTTACAACAGATACGGGCCTACTCGTCCGTTGTGTCCCGAGCCGCCGGCCCCGGCCAGGGAGGTCCGTGCGCTGTACCCCGCTGTTTCTCCCCGCCCTTCCCCCGCCGCCCCGCCCGACCCCGTGACACCTCCCCACGCGGCGGCCGGTTCGTGTCTCGTCCCCAGCAAGGATCAGGTGATGACCGACGTTTTTCCCGCCGACCTGCGGCGCGTGGTCGTGGTTCTGGTGAAGCCGACGCACTATGACGACGACGGGTTCCCCTACCGCTTCCTCCGCGGCGTCCTGCCGAGTAATAGCCTCGCCGCCATGAATACGCTGACGCACGCCGCCCTCGACCGCGAGCTGCCGTCGCACATCGCCCGCGAAGTCCATGTGCTCGAAGATGGTGTCGAGAGCCACGCTCGCCGCCTCGACCGGCTCCTGCGCCGGTTCCCGCGGCCGGGCACCCGGTTGATCGTCGGGCTGGTTGGCGTGCAGACGGCGCAGTTTCCCCGCGCCTGCGACCTGATCGACCGCTGGCAGGCGCGCGGCGCCACCTGCGTGATCGGCGGGTTCCACGTCTCCGGGGCGATCGCGACGATGCTCGACGGGGTCGAAGACCCGCGCCGGCCCGACTTCCCCTGCCCGCACACCATGCCGGCGGAGATTCAGGCGCTGCTCGATCGCGGCGTGGTGGTGTTTCACGGCGAGGCCGAGGCGGTATGGGCCGACGCTCTCCGCGACATCATCGTGGGACAGCCGAAGCCGCTCTACCGCGGCGGGCATGTGTCGCTGGCAGAGGCGCCGCTGCCGGAGTACCCCGACGACTACTTCGACCACAGCTTCGTGACGGCGATTCGGACGTTTGACACCAGCCGCGGCTGTCCGTTTCTGTGCAGCTTTTGCTCGATTATCAACGTCCACGGCCGCCGCGCTCGCTGCCGGCCGCCGGAGGCGATCGTGACGCGAGTGGCGGAGCTGTGCCGGCAGGAGGGCAAGGCGCGGTTCTTCTTCACCGACGATAACTTCGCCCGCAACCCGCGCTGGGAGGAGATCCTCGACGGGCTGATCGCGCTGCGCGAGCGAGGCGATGACGTCGAGTTTCTGGTGCAGGCCGACCTCGCCTGCAACAAGGTGCCACGCTTCCTCGACAAGCTGAGCCGCGCCGGCTGCGGACAGATCTTCATGGGCGTCGAGTCGATGAACCCGGCCAACCTCGCCGCCGCCGGCAAGCGGCAGAACCACGTCGAGGAGTACGCCCGCGTGTGGAGCGACTGCCAGGCCCGCGGCATCTCCGTCCACGCCGGCTACATCATCGGCTTCCCCCACGACACCGCGGAGTCGGTCGCCGAGGACGTGGCCGCGCTCATGCAGATGGGCGCCGACCAGGCGTCGTTCTTCATGCTCACCCCGCTGACCGGGTGCGAGGACCACGCCCGCCTGGTGGCGGCCGGCGCGGACATCGACCCGGACCTGTCGAAGCAGGACTCGTTTCACGCGGTGGTCGACCACCCGCAGATGAGCCGCGCGGAGTGGCAGGCGACCTACGAGAAGGCGTGGCGGACGTTCTACACGGTGCCGCAGATGCTGGCGGCGCTGCGGCGGTGTCCGACGCGAGCGGCGCGGCTCGACCTGCTGCGCAACTTCATGTGGAACCGCTGGTCGGTGCTGACCGAGCGGACGCACCCGATGATCGCCGGCTTCTACCGGCTGCGGCCTTACCAGGATCGGCGCTCCGACGCCGCTCCGCTGTCGTTCGCTCGCTACCTGGTGAGCGAGGTCGTCCGCCACCTCCGCTACCTGCCGCGCTTCCTGGCCGAGTTCTACCTGTTCCAGTACCTGACGTTCGAGTCCGACTGTGCCGCGGCGGCGGAGCGGCAGCCGGAGCGGCGGTCGGTGTGGCAGCGGACGCGCGAGTGGTTCGGCCGCACGTTCGGCCCGGCGGCGTCGCGCCGCTGGCTCAACCGCTTCTGGATCGACTACGCCCGCAAGCGGTGGCAGCTGCTGTGGAACCCGCTGCCGCACCTGCGCGCCATGCCGTTTGCCTTCACCGAGGTAATCTACACGCTGCGCTTCGCCTGCCGGCTGTCACGCCTGGTGATGGCGACGACCGCCTGAGCGGGGCGGCCACTTCTCCCGTTGGATCGTCCCCGGCCGGCGGCGCGATCGGCGCGCCGTCGGCTGAGGTCGTTCGCTCTTGCCCCGGCCGCCCGGAACGCCTATTCTGGGGTCGGTCCGCTGCCTCCCCGCGCTGACCTGCCGCCGATGGTTGGCGGCCCTCGACCGGATGCCTCTCCAGTCCGCGAGACTCACGCCATCCTCCGAAGGTTGATTTCGTTCCGCACGGCGACCGTCGCGGTCACCGGGGCGCGGGTGTTCGTCGCCCGGACCTGACTGGTCCTGACCTTTCCTGACAGGGACGTTGTATGATCCGACCGATCCCGCCGAGCCGCCGCCGTACCAAGATCGTCGCCACCGTCGGCCCGGCGTCCCGCGAGCCGGCTGTCCTCGACGAACTGATCCGCGCCGGCGTCAACGTGTTTCGCATGAACCTGTCGCACGGCAGCCACGCCGACCACCGCGAAAACTTCCAGCGCATCCGCAAGGCGGCGACCCGGCTCCGCGAACAGGTCGCCATCCTCGCCGACCTGTGCGGCCCGAAGATCCGCGTCGGCCGGTTCGCCGACGGGCACATCGAGTTGAACGCCGGCGAGCAGGTGACGGTGACCACGCGCGAGGTGCTCGGCGGGCCGGGGCTGATCCCGTCGCAATATGCCGCCCTGGCCGCCGATTTGCGATCCGGCGACCGCATCCTGATCGATGACGGCTCGCTGGAGTTGCACGTCGACGCCATCGACGGCACCGAGATCCGCTGCACCGTCGTCATCGGCGGAACGCTGAAGGACCGCAAGGGGATGAACCTGCCCGGCGTGGCGGTGTCGTCGCCGGCGCTGACCGACAAGGACCGCGAGGACGCCGCCTTCGCCCTGGAACTGGGCGTCGACTACCTGGCGCTGTCGTTCGTCCGCCGGCCGACCGACGTCACCGACCTGAAGGCGATCCTCGCCGAGTCCGGGCATCACACGCCGATCATCGCCAAGATCGAGAAGCCGGAGGCGATGGACGCGATCGACGAGATCCTGCAGGAAGCCGACGGGGTGATGGTGGCGCGCGGCGACCTGGGGGTGGAGATGCCGCCGGAGGTGGTGCCGCTGGTGCAACGCGATCTCGTCGAACGCTGCCGGCTGGCTGGCAAGCCGGTGATCATCGCCACGCAGATGCTCGAGTCGATGGTGTGCTGCCCGAACCCGACCCGCGCCGAGGTGTCCGACGTGTCGACGGCGGTGTTCGGCGGGGCCGACGCGGTGATGCTGTCGGCCGAGACGGCGGTCGGCAAGCACCCGGTGAAGGCGGTGCAGATGATGGACCGGGTGGCGCGGCAGGTGGAAAGCTGGCAGTCGGCCGACGGCGAGTTCCGTTCGCTGACCGAGGAGGACCACGAGAACCTGCCGGACCTGCTGCCGCTGCGGCAGGCGGTGGCGCGGTCGACGGCGCAGCTGTCGCGCGACCTGAATGTCCGCGCCGTCGCGGTGCGGACGCAGAAGGGGTCGTCGGCGGCGATGGTGAGCGCCGCCCGGCCGATCGGCGCCGATCACGGCGCTGACCCTCGACCCGTATGTCGCTCGCCGGCTGAACCTGCTGTGGGGGGTGCTGCCGCGGATCATCGAGGCGATCGACTTCGCCCACCCCGAGGTGGCGGCGCGACGGCAGGCGGCCGAGCTGGGGCTGGCCGAGCCGGGACAGGTGATCCTGCTGCTGTCGGGGTTCGGCACCAACGAACCGGCGATCACCGTGCTGACTCTCTGACCGAAATGCAACCGGCCGCCCCATCGAGGGCGGCCGGCAGAATTCGTCTTGTCAGGTCACGAATCGGACGCTATTCAGCCCCCCGTCGTTGCCGCGAGGAGCGGCGACGGGACCGCCAGCGAGCGGCCCCGAGCACGCCCAGTCCCAGGCTGACCAGGGCGAACGAGCCAGGCTCGGGGACGGTGGCGACGATCAGGCCGGAGACGCTGACGTGCGCGCTGACGCTGCCGACATTGATCGCACCCGGAACGCCCGGCGGAGTGTACGCCTGGATCGACACGGTGTAGGTGTTGCTGCCCAGCTTGACGGTGCGGGAGGTGATCCCGGTCGGCGTGCTGGTGATGTTGGCGCTGTACGCCGTCAGCCGGCCGTTGAGCAGGCCGGTGAAGGTGAGCGTTTCGCCGATGCCGGACACCGAGTCCTGCAGGTAGAGAGCGAGCGTATAGGGCTTGTTGGTGAAGATGTCCGGGGCGGCCGAGGTCGCCGTGCTGAACGTCTTCATGTTGGTGGCGACGATGTCCGAGTCGCCGACGGCGGACCGGCGTGCCTCGTCGGTCAGGGCGATGTGCCCGGTGCCGGGGGCGTCGGCGTACACCTCACTGGGTGACCGGGACCAGTTATACGTCCACGGGATCAGGTCCGCGCGGGTGGCGGACGACGAGACAACGAACAGGGTCAGCAGCACACCGCCCAAGGTCGTCGAGGAGAACTTCATCTCTGCAGCTCCTGAGAATCGGTCCTGCGTCCGCTGGCCGCCGGGGTCCGTAGGATCCAGGCCGACCAGGCAAGACGCATCTGTGCCGGAATCGAGGTCGTGGAGGTGCGACAGAGGGAGTCAGTCGAGGGGGTAATCCAGCTCCGTTCCGATCAAGCAGGGGCAGTCTAAGAAAAACGGCGAGTCGCTGTCAACAAGGATTGCTGGACACGACGGCGACGACACGGTACAACTCCCCGCCCGCTTACCGGCCGGAAAGTAGGGGGGAGCGCGAAGACACGCGAAGCTGTTTTGTTGGGGGGATGGGGGTGACGCGCGGGAGGAGCAATCCTCCCGCGCGTCTTTTTCGTCTCATCGCATCAGCGGCAGCGCCACCGCCCCGGCCAGGCCCGCCAGCGCGATCAGCACCAGCGCCGCCATCGGCAGAGTGAGGGCCGGGCTGACCACCTGTGTCGCACTGCCCGCCGGCGGACACACCACCCCGCGATGCGGCGGCGTCCACTCCGGCTCGCCTGCCGGCGTCACCAGCCGCGCCCGACAGCGAACCAGCGCCACGCCGACCACGGCGAGCACCACGCACGCGGCGGCCAGGATGACCGCCCCGTAGCGAGGATCGATCGTCTCCAGCTCCTGCACCGCCGGCAGCCGCGGCAGAGTGACGGCCATCGCGTTGTTCAAGAAGTGCAGCAGCATCGGCATCCACAGCGACCGGGTGAGCAGGTAGACGACATGCAGGAACACGCCCAGCACCATCGCCATCGTCCCCTGGCACGGGTCGACGTGAATCACGCCGAACAAGAACGACGTGAGCAAGACGCCCCAGAAGAGGCCGTGCAGCCCGATCAGCCCGCGGCCGACGAACGCCCGGCACCACAGTTCCTCGCTCAGGGCCGGCAGCACCGCCACGAACAGCACCGCCACCGCCACCGGCCAGCCGCTGAACAGCCCCTCCATCTCCTCCATGTTGGCCATCGCCGCGCCGGCCGGCAGCAGGTCGCGGAACGTCGGCAGGGCGAATCGGTAAAGCGTTACTCCGCAGCCGACCACGCCGGCGAGCGCCGCCGCTGTCAGCAGCGTCGACCGCACCGGCGCTCCGTTGCCGCTGAGGCGCCGGCCCCAGTGCCGGCCGAGCACGAGCCACAGCACGAAACTGACCACCCCGGCGGCCGCCACCGTGCCGACCACGCTGGTCAGGAAGCACGCTGCCGCCGGCAGGTCGTTCACCCCCGGAAACTGCAAGCCGTTTTGCACGTAGCGATAGGTCACATTGGCCACCACGACGAACGCCGGCGCGCTGGCCGCCACCAGCAGCGCCTGCGACCACGTCGGCCGCCGCACCGCCACCTCGCGCCGCCAGTCCTGGCCGACGACGATCCGCAGCACCACCAGCGACAGCCCGATCATCAGCAGATGGGCGACGCCGAGGCCGGCGCCGACCGCCATCTGGCCGGCCGTCGACCCGAGCAGCTCGCCCGGATCGCTGATCTGCGTCACGTCTGGCTGTCCCGGCAGAGCGAACAGCAGCACCAGCATCAGCGCGATCGACACCACCCCGCCGGGCACCTGGGTGAGCAGCAGCATACCGACGCACCACAGGATCGCCGCCCAGAACCCCGGCTGCAGCGGGAACCCGCTCGGCAGCGGAGCCGGCGGTGGATCGACCGGGACGGCGAGCGGCACGTCCGGCGGGTACAGGGTCGGCAGGTCACCGCCGGGGAGCGCGGGGTCGTTCGAGGTCATGAGTGGGTGCGTCGAGAGTGAGGGTCAGTAGGTGATCCAGCCGCGCCATTCCATCCAATTATAGATCCAGGGATGCCGCCACGGGTTCCAGTTCTGGTAGGTGACCGACAGGACGCTCACGGTTAGCAAAACGAGCGCCAGCAGCCGTCCGCCGCGCGAGCGGTCGAGCCGATCGAGGGCGGGGAGCATGCCCACCAGCCACAGCGGCGTTAGCCACATCAGCCAGCGCGGGCCGTTGCTCCATCCCCCGTAATTGTCGCTCTTGAACAGGTAAAACGCAATCACCACCGCCGAAACCAGCAGCGCACCCAGCGAGAACACCCGCCGCACCGACCGCCCGCGGCCGTCCGCCGGCTCGTCGCCGCCGCGCAGCCCGAGCAGCAGGCCGGCCAGCCCGAGCAGGGTGATCGGCGTGAGTGAGAACCAGCCGTGGTGGCCGATCAGCAGGTGAAACGCATACGCAGGCAGCGTCTCGCCGTTGCGGCGGGCGAAGTCGATGCCGCGCTTCGTCCCGCCCGGCGGCAGACGCCAGTGACTGCCCTCGTACTCGTACCACGGCCCACCGAACTCGGCGTAGGCCGGCCGCCACTGGCCCAGCTGCAGGTAGTTCACCCCCGCCATCGCCGCCACCGGCAGCGCCGCCAGCGGGGCGAACAGCAGCAGCGTCCGTGCCGGCGAGCGAGTCAGCAGATAGACGAACAGCGCGCCCCCCAGCCGCCGCCGGCAGCTCGATTGCACACCGCCAGCCCGGTGGTCAGCCCGGCCAGCGCGTACCACCCGCCGCCGCCGCCGTCGGCGATGCGCACCGCTGCGTACACCGCCACCGCCACCAGCGCCGCCGCCGGCGTGTGGTTGTTCAGCGAGATCAGGAACGGCGTGACCAGGGTGGCGAACCCGCCGGCGGCCACCAGGTAGTACCGCCCCCAGTCGCTCCGCCCGAACCGCTCCGCCAGCGCCGCCAGGATCGCCAGGTAGACGATCAGCGGCAGCAGGTTGAGCGTCGCCACCGTCGTCAGCACCACCGCGAATGGCCGTTCGCTCATCGACCAGCCAAACGCGGTCCGCAATATCCAGTATTCACCCGCCGCCAGCAGCGACAGCAGCGGCGGCTTGGTCGAGTAGTAGTCCAGCGTCGTCGGGTGAAGCACCTTGTCGACGCTCTGCCACCCGTCCTCGAAGATGACGCCGTGGTCGCTGGCGACCCGTGCCTGATACCCCGCCGCGAGCAGCGCCCACGCCTGCACCGGGTCGGCCGCCGCCAGCACCGCCGGCCCGCTCGCCAGCACCACCATGCGGTCGCGCCGGCCGATCACGAACGTCCCCTCCTCGACCAGCGCGCGGGCCAGTGCCCAGCGCGAGCGGTCGTTGGAGCTGAACGTCGGCGACGGCTCCGGCCGTGCCTTCGGCCACGCCGGCCGGGGCGCGGTGTCGCTGTCGCGGCGGTGAACGCTCGGCTCGCTCAGCCGTTCGGTCGACAGAATGCGGCCCGCCGTCACCCCGACCGCCAGGGTGATGAGCAGCGCGTACACGGTGCGGCGGGCGTCGCGGGCGGGGTCAGGAGCTGGCGTCATGGGGAGTGGTAGGTGCGGGGTCGGGCCGGTGGCCCTTGAGGGTGGGGTCGCCGTTGTCGCCGCCGGGCGCGACCCGGTCGGACGCCTCCGGCGTTTGCTCGACGATGCTGTACCCGGCCTCCTCGCGGCCGAGCTGGGCGGTGAGCAGCTCCGCCAGGAAGCCGATCGACGTCACCTGCACGCCGACAATGAGGGAAGCGACCGAGTAGAGCAGCAGCGGCCGCTGGTGCAGGGGGCGGAACGGCCGATCCAGTTCCGGCACGCCGGCGAAGAACAGGTTGTTCACCAGCCAGGTGAGCGTCAGGTACGACAGGCCGAGCGTGCCGCCGGCCAGGCAGAGCAGGCCGAACGTGCCGAGCAGGTGCTGCGGCCGCTGGCCGAACCCGGTCAGGAACTTGACCGTCAGCAGGTCGAGGAACCCTTTCACGAACCGCCGCACGCCGTACTTGGAGCGGCCGAACCGGCGCGGCCGGTGGTTGATCTCGATCTCGCCGACGTGGAACCCACGCGCCGCCGCCAGCACCGGGATGAAGCGGTGCAGCTCGCCGTACAGGCGCACCTCGCGGAACACCTCCGCCCGGTACGCCTTCATGCCGCAGTTGTGGTCGTGCAGCCGCACCCCGGTGAGCCAGCCGACCAGCAGGTTGAACACCCGGCTGGGGAACACCTTGTGCCACGGATCGCGGCGGACGCGCTTCCACCCCGACACCACGTCGAGCCGTCCGCCATGCGGCCCGCCGCTCTCCAGCGCCGCCAGGAAGCGCGGCACCTCCGCCGGGTCGTCCTGCAGGTCGGCGTCGAGGGTGACGATGACCTCGCCGCGGGCGGCGCGGAAGCCAGCGGCCAGTGCCGCTGCCTTGCCGAAGTTGCGGCGGAAGCGGGTGCCGCGGACGTTCGGATAGCGCCGCGCCAGGTCGGCGATCACCTCCCACGACCCGTCGCTGCTGCCGTCGTCGACGAACAGCACTTCCAGGTCGAGCCGGTGCTGTCCCGCCACCGCCACGATCTCGGCGTGCAGCGGCAGCAGGCTGTCCTTCTCGTTGTAGACCGGGATGACGATCGAGATCACGTCCCCTCCCCCTCCGCCGAAACCGCCGCCGTGCCGCGCATACCCAGCGGATAGAGTACCGCCGCGAGCAGCAGTTCGGCCACCGTCCACGCCAGCCGCAGCAGCAGGACGACCAGCACCACCTTGCCGCGCGCCTCGTCGACGGCCAGAGCGTTCGCCTCCGCCACCGCCGGCGTCAGCAGCCAGGTGAGGAACAGCTCGCGCACCCCCAGTCCGCCAGGCGCCACCAGGATCAGGAACCCGGCGACGTAGCCGATCGCCAGCACCGCCGCCACCCCACGCCACGGCACGCCCGCCAGCGACGCCCCCGGCACCGCCTCGCTCGCCGCCATCACTCCCAGCCCCATCAGCATCCACCCGACCGCCGCGGCGAGCAGGCCGACCGCCAGGTGCGTGAAGGTGAAGCGAGGAAACGCCCCGAGCGCCGGGTCGCGAAACGGGCGGACGATGCGGTACGCCAGCCGGTTGAACACCGGCGGCAGGATCGGCCACAGCACCGCCACCAGCAGCGCCAGGGCGATCGCGGCAAGCATCCCGGTGGGCGGCGCCTCCGGCGGCAGGTCGAGCCGCACCATCGCCGCCCACGCCGCCGACCAGTCGTGCATCGTCGGCAGGACGACGCCCCCGTCGGCCGTCAGGAAGACGACGACCGCCAGCAGCGCCCCGCCGGCCATCGTCGTCAGCACCTCGTAAAAGGCCGTCAGCCCGGCGCGGCCCGCCGGCACTCCCGCCGGCGGCGCCATCGCCGCGCGCATCACCAGCGCCACCGCCTTGCCAGGAACGTACTTGCCGAGGTGGCCGACGTAGTACGCGCGCACCAGCGGCAGCAGCCGCGCCGGGTGCCCGAGCCGGCGGATCAGCCACCACCAGTACAGCGCCCCCATCCCCAGCCCGGCGAGGTAACACAGCGCCGAGGGGACGAGCCAGTCGAGGCGGAGCGGCTGTTCGTACAGCTGCGGCTGACTCAGGTCGTGCGCGAACCGTCGGCCGACGAAGAACACGATGGCCAGGCCGAGCAGGGCTTTGGCGACGGGCCACCAGCGTCGCAGCTTCTCCCACATGCCCGTTATGCTACGATGGACGCCGACCGCCGTCCGGCAACGGGTCATCCACGGTCCATTCTTGCCGAACAAATAGCGCGTCCATATGCGGAGAAAACCATGACGGTCGAGCAACTGCGAGCCGTTCGTGAGGCCAACCCTTTCCACCCGTTCACCATCCACCTGGCCGACGGCCGGTCGTTCAAGGTGCCGCACCGCGACTACCTCTCGATGTCTCCCGGCGGACGTACCGTCATCGTTTACCAGGGGGACGAGGCGTTCCGTATCCTCGACCAGCTCCTCGTAACGGAGCTGGCCGTCGAAGGAGCACCGAAACCGACGAACGGCGAGTAACCCGCCCTTTCAAGCCATTCCCAGTCGGCGCGGTCTGTATTTAGCCCCCGGTGAACACACCGGGGGCAAGTGCGTGTCGACGACCACCCCATGAGGACGCTCCGCATCCGCCCCCGGAGGGGCAAGTGCGTATCGACGACCACCCAATAGGGCGCTCCGCACGCGCCCCCGGTGTGTTCACCGGGGGCTAATTGTTCCACCGACTGCACGCCTGGCCGCACGGCGGACCCTGCGAACGGCAGGCGGTCGGCAGGCTGGATCCCTCGTTCACCTGCGGCCGGCCGGGCAGACTCATCTGCCGCGTCAGCTTCTGGCCGCGACACTGCGGACACTCGGCCTGCTCGTCGCCGAACACCAGCGCCTCGAACGGGTGCTCGCACTCCTGACAGACATATTCGTACAACGGCATCGCTCGTCCACCTCTTTCACGAATCCCATCAACTGCGTCGCCGCTTGATCGCCTCGCTCGCCCGCAGCAGGACCTGCCGCTCACTCTCCGTCAGCCCCTGCATGCCGACCACCGGGATCTTCTCCAGGATGGCGTCGACCTGGGCCTCCAGGTGCTCGTCGTCGAACAGGCCGCCCGGCGCGGCGGTTGACGTGGTGGCGGAACGGGCGACCGGCTGCGGCGCCGGCGTCGGGGCGTCTTCCTCGCGATAGATGCGCAGCTGGGCACGGGACCGCGACGGGGTCGGCCGCCACGCCGTCAGGCGCCCCCACAGTCCGCTCAGGTGCCACTGCAGCTTGTAGTACACGTACCCGAAGGCCGCGCCGCCCAGGTGAGCCGACGTCGCCACTTCGCCACGCGTCCGGCCAAGCAGGCCGAACAGGTCCTGCACCACCATGAAGACGACGAACCCCCAGATCGGCACCGGCAGCACGAAGAAGACGTAAATGACCTGCCGGGGATTGAAAATCGACGCCAGCACCAGCACCGCGGTGACCGCGCCCGACGCTCCCAGCGCCAGTCCGCCGTGGAATCCGAGCAGGTGGGCGGCGGTGAAGCACAGGCCGGCGAACACCGCCGACACCAGGTAGAACCACAGGTATTCCCGTCCGCCGATGGTGTCCTCGACCTGCCGGCCGAACCAGAACAGCATCAGCATGTTGAACAGGATGTGCCAGATCGACCCGGTGTCGTGCAGGAACGCATACGTCAGCAGCCGCCACACCTGGCCGTGCAGCACCGCGTCGACGTTCAGCAACAGCGCCGTGGTGAACGGCTCGTCGAACGCCCGGTCATCGAACACGCCGGCACGGGTGCGGGTGAGCAGTTGCAGCAGGAAGCAGACGACGTTGATCCCGACCAGCCAGCTCGTCACCCGGCCCTGGGCGCCGAGGGTGGCCAGGAACCCGGACCCGCCGCCCCGGTAGTATTCGCGATCGTAGATCCCCATGTGCGACTGCGTACCTGATGTGTCGGGGGCCTTCGGAGCTTCCACCCGCCGGACGGTGTCCCGCGGGGGTGCCAGTGTCGCCTTCTCCGTTTTACCACACTCCCCGAACGCCGGCAAAGAGCGGCTCGACCGAAACCGACCCCGCGCCGGCGGCCCGCCTGGACGCGGCGGGGACTGCTTGTACAATCGTAGGCGCGACCGGGCGGCCGGTTGCGGTTTTCTCCGGTGGAATGGATGCCGATGACCGCCGAGTGGTATTACACGATGGCCGGCCAGCAGGCAGCGGCCCCGGCCTCGGTCGCCGAGCTGCGTCAGCTCGCAACGAGCGGCCAGCTGCTGCCGCACGACCTGGTGTGGCAGGAAGGGATGCCGAACTGGGCGCCGGCCAGCACCATCCGCGGTCTGTTTCCCACCGGCCGCGCGAAGAAGCGGGGACGCGACGACCTGCCGTCGTCCGCCGACGCGCCCGGCGGGCTGCTCGGTCTGCACCCGCTGCTGGTGCTGCTGCTGAGCGTCCTCACGCTCGGCCTGTTCGCGCTGGTCTACGCCTACCTCGTTTGCTCGACCTACGCCGCCCAGGTCGACCCGCGGAGCGCCGATGCCGCGCGGCCGGTCGGCCGGCTCCGCCACCCGCTCGGCGTGGCGGTGCTGTGCTACCTGACGCTCGGGCTGTACGCCTACTACTGGATGTATCAGGTGATGCGCGAGTGTCTCGCCTGCACGGGACGCCGCGACCTGAACCCGCGCATCGAGCTGACGCTGATGCTGCTTTTTCCGCCCTATGCGCTCTTCGTCGCCGTGTTTCGCCTGCCCGAGCTGATCGCCGCCGCTCGTGCCCGCGCCAAGCTGCCGGAGTCGCCGGTCGCCACGCCCGCCTACCTGTTCCTGGTGCCGTGCCTGGTTTTTGCCCTGCCGCTGCTGTACATGGCGCTGCAGGACACGCTCAACCAGGTGTGGCTGCCGCCGTCATGAGAGTGCGCGTCGAGGTACGGCCGTTCCGCAGCCCGCGCGACCGCGCCGCCCGGCTGACGTGGGTGTGTCTGACCGGCGTGGCGTTCTGCTGCTGGCGGTGTGGAACCCGACAACGACGCCCGGCCCGGTGACCTGCCTGTCGCGGCTGCTGGCCGGCGCTTCGTGTCCGCTGTGCGGCGCCACGCGCGGCGTGGCGCTGTGTCTGCGCGGCGACGTCGCCGGCGGCAGCGCGTTCAACCCGCTGGCGGTCCCGGCCGTCCTCGCTGGCGTGGCGCTGATGGCGCTGTGGTCGCGGGAGTACGTCACCGGCCGGCAGGTCCGGCTCGTCTGGGGGCCGATCGGTCGGGCGCTGTTTCTCGCCGTCACCGGGGCAGTGTTCCTGGCGACGTGGGCCTACGTCCTCCGCTATCGGTGGGAGGACGACTTCGCCTCCTCCTGGCTCGGCCGGCTGCTCAGCCCGTTCTGGTAGCCCAACCCACCCGCTGATAGAATGTTCAGATCCGGGAGGGAGCCATGCTGCGCGAGGAACAGATCGACATCCGCCGCCGGCGGGCCGCCGAGGAGGGGCTGCGCATCCAGAACCTCGGCCGCAACCGGGTGTTCAGCGATTACCAGGTGTCCAACCCGAAGACCGGCGGCAAGTACCGCGTCTCCATCCGCGGCTTCGACACCGGCGACAACACCTGCGACTGCCCCGACTATCGCACCAACACCCTCGGCACCTGCAAGCACATCGAGGCCGTCCTCGCCGCTCTCCGCGACGAAACCCCGGTGCAGCTTCGCCGCCGCAAGGCGACCGTCCCTCACCCCGAGATCTACCTGCAGTACGGCGAACAGCTGCGCGTCGGCCTCCACCTGCCGCCGCGCTACTCCGACATGCTCCGCGCCCTGGCCGAGACGTTCTTCGACCTGAAAGGGCTGTGGAAGGGCGGCGACCACTACGAGCGGCTGATCGAGACGGTCGAACGAGTGCCCGAGCAGGTGACGATCTTCTCCGACGCGATGGAGTTCATGGAGCGGGAGATCGAGCGGCGCGAGATGGCGGCGCGGCAGGACGAGTTGCTCGCCGCGCTGGGTCGCGGCGAGATGCCGGACGTGTTGCACGAGCTGCTGACGGTGCCGTTGTACCCGTACCAGCTGGAGGGGGCGATCTTCGCCGCCTGCCGCGGCCGGTCGATCCTCGGCGACGATATGGGGCTGGGCAAGACGGTGCAGACGCTCGCCGCCGCCGAGCTGCTCGCCCGCGAACGCGGCATCGAGCGCGTGCTCGTCGTCGCCCCGTCGTCGGTCAAGTATCAGTGGGAAACGGAGATCCACAAGTACACCCGCCGCGACGTGCAGGTCATTGACGGCACGGTCGAGCAACGTCGTGCCGGTTACCGCCAGCCGACGTTCTACCGGCTCATCAACTACGAGCAGGTGGTCCGCGACCTCGACGAGCTGAACGCCTGGCAGCCCGACCTGATCGTGCTCGACGAGGCGCAGCGGATCAAGAACTGGGAGTCGAAGACGTCGCGCGCCGCCAAGAAGCTGCGCAGCCGCTACGCCCTCGTCCTCACTGGCACGCCGCTGGAGAACAAGCTGGAGGAGCTGTACAGCATCGTTCAGTTCGTCGACGACCGGCGGCTCGGCCCGGCATTCCAGTTCCTGCACGATCACCGGGTGCTGGGGCCTGACGGCAAGCTGCTCGGCTACCGCAACCTGGAGGCGATCCGCGAGCGGTTGCGGCCGATCTTCCTCCGCCGCACCCGCGGAGAGGTGCTGACCCAGCTGCCAGCGCGGACCGACACCACGGTTTACGTCGAGATGGCCGAGGCGCAGCGGGCACCCTACGCCGAGTACCAGTCCACGCTGATGCGCCTGATGCAGAAGCGGCACCTCGGCGAAGTGGACCGCCGCCGCATCCTCGCCTGTCTGACCAACCTCCGCATGCTGTGCAACAGCACCTTCCTGCTCGATCGGACGACCAACGTGTCGCCCAAGCTCGACGAGCTGCGCGAGCTGCTCGACGAGTTGCTCGGCCATGACAGCGACAGCAAGGTGGTGGTGTTCAGCCAGTGGGAGCTGATGCTGCACCTGGCCGCCCAGGTCGCCGCCGATCGCAAATGGGGCTACGCCGTGCTACACGGCAGCGTGCCCGGCGTCGAGCGGCGCAAGCTGCTGGAGCGATTCCGCACCGACCCGGCGTGCCGGCTGTTCTTCAGCACCGACGCTGGCGGCACCGGGTTGAACCTGCAGTCGGCCGACACGGTGATCAATCTGGAGGTGCCGTGGAACCCGGCGGTGCTGGAGCAGCGGATCGCCCGCGTTCACCGGATGGGGCAGCATCGGCCGGTCCATGTGTTCAACCTCGTCACCCGCGACAGCATCGAGGAGCGCGTGCTCCGCGTGCTCGGCCAGAAACGCGAGCTGTTCGACGCGCTGTTCACCGGGACGAGCGACGAGATCGCCTTCGACGGGGTCGGCCAGCCGTCGTTCCTCGACGCCCTCCGCGGCCTGTTCCAGCCGCCCGAACCAGCGCCGGAGCCGGCCGAGCTGCCGCTGCCTGCCGCCGGCGAACCGCGCCCCGACGCCTCCGCCGCACTGTTCCAGGCAGGCGTGCGCTTCCTCGAAGCGCTCGCCGTGACGCTGAACGGCGCCGACGGGTCCGTCACCACCGACCCGCGCACCGGACAGCCGGCGCTGCTGCTCCCCCTGCCATCGGCGGCGGCCCTGCGCTCGGGCGTGCAGGCGCTCCAGGCGATCCTAGGCCACGTCGAGGCGCAA
>JAXMAU010000084.1:0-19230 GCA_046350215.1 Gemmataceae bacterium
GCTCCTGCGAGCGATCGAGTTCGGCGACGAGACGATGCGGACCCGTGCCCGCCGCTCGCTGCGGCAGATCGACCCGAACGCCGCCGGCTGACCGGCTCACACCACCAGCCGCGGACCGTAGCGCGACCGCAGCCCGTTCGCCTGCCGCCAGGGGATGTTGCCGCTGACGTCGAGCAGGGTCATCGTCGCGAACAGGGGCGACCCGGCGAGACGGGCGATGCCGTCGCGGCTGATCTGGTTGCCGCGCAGCAGCAGGGCCTTCAGCCGCCGCAGCGGCGCCGCCTCGGCGATGCGCGCCGCGCCGGCGTCGCTGATGCCGTTGTGCGACAGGTCGAGCCGTTCCAGGTGCGGCAACCGCAGTGCTCTCACCAGCGCCGCGATCGTCACGTCGGTCAACCCGTTCTCCCCGAGCAGCCAGGTGTGCAGAGCAGTGAGGGCGGTCGACGCCGCGACCGCCGCCAGGGCGTCGGGGCCGACGCCGCTGCGCCGCATGTCGAGGACGGTGATCCGGCCGAGGTATGGCGACCCGGCCAGCGCCAGGGCGGCGTCGGGAGGCAGCGCCTTCAGCTGCAGCTCGACTTCGGGGACGTCGGCCAGCAGCGGAGTTTCCGTCAGATGCCAGATCTCGTTACTGACGTCGGCGACGGTCAGATGCACGATTGGGTGCATCGCCAGCAGCTCGTCGCCACAGCGGAGCAGGTCGGCCGCCCGGACGCGCACCTTGTGGACGAATCCGCGATCGAACAGGCTATCCGGGGCCGCCCACGCCAGCGGGCCGAGCCAGCGCTGCTGATGGGCGATCAGCAGGGTTCGCAGCCGGCGAAGTAGCTCCACCGTCTCGCCGCGCGACCGGCCCGACTCTCGCAAGGCGATCTGCAGCCGGATCAGCTCGCCGCGCTCCGGATCGCCGTTCTCCTCCAGCCAGTCGGCGTAGGCGAGCCGGGCCAGATCGTCACGCGGATCGGCACGGATCGCCTGGAGCAGCAGCGGGTTGTCCATGGCCGACGAATGAGTAAGGGATTACGGACTACAGTCGAGCGCGCCATCCATCGGGGCCGCTCGCCCATCACCAGTGTCCCACCGTCGTGCCCTGCGGTCAACCCGCCGGAGATGCGAATCGCCTTCGCCGCTGGTCATTTCGCGACTTCGGGCCGCCACAGCCAGCGGAGCGACTCGGGCAGGATGGCGCCGCCATGCTTGCCGTTGTGGCCCTCGTCGCCCATCACGAACTGGTGATCGTATCCCTTGAACCTGAGCGCGGCGTCCATCTGCAGGTTGGCGAGCGGCCAGGAGCCGTGTTCGTTGTCGAGGTCCTTGCGGCCGGCCTGCAAAAACACGCGAATCGGCTTCTTCTCGGTCTTGCGGATGCGGCCGGGGTAGACGTCGCCGCCGCGAATGTTGGTGAAGCTGCCGACGTGGCTGAGCACCTTGCTGAACAGGTCCGGCCGCTCCCACGCCACGGTAAACGCACAGATGCCGCCCGACGAGATGCCGCCGATCGCTCGCCCGGCGGCGTCCTTGCGAAGGTTGTACTTCTTGCCCACCTCGGGCAGGATCTCCTTCTCCAGAAACGTGGCGTACTGCGGCGACAGGGTGTCGTACTCGAAGCTGCGGTTGGCGCGCGGCTTGTCGCCCGGCTGCGCCGCCGGGACCACGCCGGGATTGAGGAAGATGCCGATCGTCACCGGCATCTCTTTCTTGTGGATCAGGTTGTCGAAGACGACCGGGACGCGGTAGTCGCCGGTGGTCTGGGCGTACCACTGGCCGTCCTGAAACACCATCACGCAGGCCGGGGTGTTCGGGTCGTACTGCGCTGGGACGTAGACCCACCAGTCGCGGACGGTGCCGGGAAATACCTCACTCTTCCACGGCGGCATCTTCGTCACCGTGCCGCGCGGCACGCCGTCGTGAAACTCCGAATCAGGCCCGTGCTTGTAGAGCGGCGCCGCTGGTTTCGCCTTGCCCTTGCTCGCCTGCTTCGGCTGGGGGAAGGCGATGGTTGCGGCGAGACACAGCGTCAGTCCGGCGAGAAACAGGCGTGGCATGGGTGGAATCCTGAAGGGTGGGGATCGGACTTCGAGCAAACTACGAGTGCGGCGGGGGACAGGCAATCGGCGCAGGAAAAGTTGTCTGGACAACTGTTGTTTGACCGGGTAAGGATGGAGGCATGAAGCAGACCCGCAAAGAGATGATGGGGCCGCGCGCGTTCGACTCGCCCGAGCAGGAGGTGTTCCTCAACCTGTGGCGGACGTATGACCATTTGCGGGCGCTGGAGGACGAACTGTTCGGCCGCTACGACCTGACTGCCCAGCAATACAACGCGCTGCGGCTGCTGCGCGCCGTCCACCCCGACGGCATGGCCACCTTGCAGCTGGCGAGCCGCCTCATCTCGCGGGCACCCGACATCACCCGGCTGCTGGGGAAGCTCGAAGACCGGGGGCTGGTCCGCCGCGACCGGCTGGCCGAGAACCGCCGCGTTGTGCGCGTGGCGATCACCGCCGCCGGGCTGGAGCTGCTCGACGAGATGGCTGCGCCGGTGCTCGACTGCGCGCGGCGGCAGGTCGGCCATCTGACCGACGACGAGCAGCGACGGCTGATCGAACTGCTCAAGGCCGCCCGCCGGCCGCACGAAGACCCGGCCACGCGCTGGTGACATCCCGTATCTCGATTCGACTCCTTTCTCCCTCCGGTATCCATCCTCATGAGCTTGACCGTGTTCGCCGAGGCGTCCATCCTCCAGCAAATGCGCGCCGTGTCGGTCGAGGAGCTGCTGCTGCCGCTGCTGTTGCAGCTGGCGCTGATCATCGCCGTGGCGCGGCTGTTCGCCGGGCTGTTCCGGCGGATGGGCCAGCCGGCGGTGGTCGGCGAGATCGCCGCCGGGCTGTTCCTCGGGCCGAGTTTCCTGGGCCACTTCTTCCCGACCGCGTTCGCGTTCATCTTTCGCCCGACGCTCGGCGAGTTGCCGCCGGAGGCGTCCGACCTGATACTCAGCCGGGTACTGACGGCGCTGGCGCAGATCGGCCTGGTGCTGCTGCTGTTCCTGATCGGCATGGAGTTCGACTTCGGCCATCTCCGCTGGCACGGCCGATCGGCGCTGACGATCTCGCTCACCGGCATCCTGGCGCCGTTCACGATGGGGGCGGCGCTGGGCTGGTGGGTGCAACCGATCCTGGCGCCGGACACCCCGCTGCTCGGGTTCCTGCTGTTCATGGGGACGGCGATGTCGATCACCGCCATCCCGATCCTCGGCCGGATGATGATGGAGATGGGCGTGACGCGGACGCGCACGGCGGCGGTGACGATCACCTCGGCGGCGGTGGACGATGCGGCGGGGTGGATCATGCTGGCCACGGTGGCGGCGGCGGTGCGGTCGACGTTCAGTCCGGGGCAGACGGTCGGCATGATCGCCGCCACGGTCGGCTTCGGGCTGTTCATGCTGCTGGTGGCCCGGCCGCTGCTGCTGCGGTTCGCTCGCTGGTCGCTGCGGGTGGGCGAGGGAGAAATTCGCGTCAACGCGCTGGCGGCGCTGCTGGTGATGCTGTTCCTGTGCGCCGCGGTGACGAACGTGATCGGCATCTTCGCGGTGTTCGGGGCGTTCATTCTCGGCGCCGTCTTCTCCGATCAGCACGAGTTCCGCGAGGCGGTCAATCGCCGGCTCTACGACATGGTGACCACGTTCTTCCTGCCGATCTTCTTCGCCTACACCGGCCTGCGGACGAACATCGGCACGCTGGAAACGCCGCAGATGTGGCTGATCGCGGCGGCGGTGTCGGGCGTCGCCATCGCCGGCAAGTTCGGCGGTTGCTCCGTGGCGGCGTGGCTGGGCGGGATGACCCCACGCGAATCGGCGTGCGTCGGCATCCTGATGAACACGCGAGCGCTGATGGAGCTGATCGTCATCAACGTCGGCAAGGACCTGGGCGTGATCCCCGACAGCATGTTCTGCATGCTCGTGCTGATGGCGCTCTTGACCACCTTCATGACGACGCCGATTCTGCTCCGCCTGATGCGCGGCACCGACCTGGAGGCGCCGATCCTGGCGTCGGGGTTCCTGGCGCGCGGCCGGGTTCCCGAACGACCGATAGCGATGGCGACCGACGCTTCGTCGGAGACACGGTAACGAAAACGAGACGCGGCGGCGATCCGGGGTTATACTGCGTCGGTCCTCCCCAGAACCGCCGAGGGTATCACCGTGGCCCCCCCTGTCCTCGTCCTGGCGTGCGTGATCGCGCTGCTGATGTGCGGCCAGGCCGCCGCCGAGAAGCCGAATGTCCTGTTCCTGTTCGCCGACGACATGCGGCCGGACGTACTCGGCGTGGTCGGCCACCCGGAGGTCAAGACGCCGAACCTCGATCGGCTGGCCGGTCGAGGCACGCTGTTCACCCGCGCCCACATCATGGGCGGGCTGACCGGCGCGGTGTGCATCCCGTCCCGCGCCATGATGCTGAGCGGCCGGTCGCTGTTCCGCGTCGACAACACCCTGAAGAACACGCCGACCTGGCCGCAGCGGTTGCGTGAGGCGGGGTATCGCACGCACATGACCGGCAAGTGGCACAACGGCCCGCCGGCGGCCGCCGCATCGTTCCCCGGCACGGCGCGGTTGTTCTTCGGCGGGATGGTGGATACGCAATTCCAGGTGCCGGTCCAGGGACTCGGCGCGAACGGGAAGCCAACGCCGCGGCAGGTGGAGAAACAGCACACCAGCGAGCTGTTCGCCGACGAGGCGGTGCGCTTCCTGACCGAGCGGCACGACCGGCCGTGGGCGCTGTACGTCGCGTTCACCGCCCCGCACGACCCACGCGAGGCCCCGCCGGCGTATCGCGACCGCTACGACCCGGCGAAGCTGACACTGCCGGCCAATTACCTGCCGCGGCATCCGTTCGACAATGGCGAGCTGAAGAACCGCGACGAACAGCTGGAGAAGTGGCCGCGCACCCCGGTGGCGATCCGCAAGCATCGGGCCGACTATTACGCCATCATCAGTCATCTCGACGCCCAGGTCGGCCGCGTCCTCGACACGCTCGACCGCACCGGCCAGGCGAAGAACACGGTGGTCGTGTTCGCGGGCGACAACGGCCTGGCGATCGGCAGCCACGGGCTGATGGGCAAGCAGAACGTGTACGAGCACTCGGTCGGCGTGCCGCTGATCGTCGCCGGCCCCGGCGTTCGCGCCGGCGTGAAGGTCGACGCTCTGTGCTACCTGCTCGACCTGTGCCCGACACTATGCGATCTGGCCGGGGCGAAGGCGCCGGCGGAGATCGCCGGGCGCAGCCTCGTCCCAGTGCTGACCGGCAAGACGACGCGGCACCGCGACCGGCTGCTGTTCGCCTACCGCGATGTGCAACGGGGCGTGAGCGACGGGCGGTGGAAGGCGATCTGGTATCCCGCCCGCGCCCGCTGGCAGCTGTTCGACCTGGCCGCCGACCCGCAGGAGATGAACGACCTCGTCGGCGAACCAGCGTCGGCGGCGCGGCTGGCGGCCCTGAAACGTCAGCTAGCGGAGCTGCGGACGGAGTTCGGCGACACCGCTCCCTTGCCCGCGTCGAAGAAGTAGGGGATTACTCGTCCGGCTCGCCGGCATGGGCGTCGAGGATGGCGCGCAGCTCGCGCAGGTCGAGGTTGCCACCGGAAAGAACCCCGACCACCGTCTTGCCGGCGAGGGAAGTTCGCATCTGCCACGCAGCAGCGAGGGCGGCCGCGCCCGCCCCCTCGGCCAGGTTGTGCGTGTGCCGCAGCAACCGCCAGACGGCGTGCCGCAGCTCCGCGTCGCTTACCAGCACCATGTCGGCGACGTGGCGGCGCATGATCGCCATCGTCATCTCGGCCGGCATGCGCGTCGCCACCCCCTCGGCAAAGGTGGCGATGGCGGGCGTCCGCACCACCTCCCCGGCGCGCCATGACAGCGTTACTGCCGGCGCGCCCTCGGCCTGCACACCGATCACCCGCGTCGCCGGCCGGCGGCCCGACGCAGCCAGGGCCACGCCGCAGATGCCGCTGCCCAGCCCGACCGGAACGAGCAGGACGTCCGGCTCCGGGCAATCGTCGAATATCTCGATCCCGTAACTCCCCACCCCGGCGATCAGGTCCGGCTCGTTCGCCGAGTGGACATACCGTAACCCTCGCTGGTGGCAGATCGCCTCGCAATGCTCGCGGGCGGCGTCGTAGTCGACTCCGTGCCGCACCACCTCGGCGCCCAGCGCCGCCATCGCCGCCACCTTGTCCGGGTTCGCCGCCTCGGGCACCACCAGCACACACGGCACCCCGAACAGCCGGCAGGCGTAGGCGAGGGACTGACCGTGGTTGCCGGTGGTGCAGGCGATGATGCCGCGCCGCTTCTGCTCCACCGGCAGCTTACTCACCAGATGCACCCCGCCGCGGACCTTGAACGCGGTCGTCGGGTTGTGGTTCTCGTGCTTGAGCAGGAAGCGGCAGCCGAGCAGCCGGCTCAGCCCCGGCCACTCCAACAGCGGCGTCGGTCGCAGGTGGCGCCGCACGATCGGCAACGCCCGAACGAGATCGTCGTACGTCGGCGGCTGGATCGGTCCTGTGGTGGCAAACACCGGCGGCCCGCTCCTCGTTTTTGGCGCACTCGGTCGCCTTTCCAGCAGGTCTTGAGTCCCCCCTTCAGCCTACCGAGTTCCGGCACCTCTCGCCAGACGGCTCGGCGAGCCGGCGCGTATCTCCTTGCTTATGTATACGTTGCGACGACAGATTTCGCATTCACGTCGCAGCAGAAAATTATTGCCAGACAAAAAGAGTATATTTTCTTGTTTTTTCGCTGCTTCGCCCTAAGATTTCTCGAACCTCTATTCAGCCCTGTTCTGCTCGCTTCCCGCTGCCCAGCTACGGCACCGCCGTAGAGCAAGTGGGTAATCGCCTCAGGGTCTGGGTTCACCGCACACCTCCGGACGAGGAGACAACGATGGGCTGGTTCCTACGACGACGCCGGGCGAATTCGATCGGGCAGAGCGGTCGACCGGCAGCACAGCTGGCGCTGGAGCACCTGGAGACGCGCCTCACCCCCGCCTGGTCGGGCAACGCCTGGCCGCACCCCGAACTGGTCACCGTCAGTTTCGTCCCCGACGGGACCTTGATCGGCTATAGCGGCACCGGGCCAATCTACAGCAACCTGTTCGCCAGGTTCAACTCGCACACCGGCTGGACCACCGCCACCTGGCAGAACAAGATCGTCGAGGCCTTGCAGACGTGGGCGCAGCAAACGAACATCAACTTTGACATCGTCCCTGACAATGGAGCCCAGATTGGGTCAGGGGACTATCAGCAGGGGGATCCGGGCTTCGGCGACATCCGCATCGGTGGGTTTAACATGTACGCCACCCCTCTGGCCGGCGCCTGCCTGCCTCCGCCGATCAATAACTTCTCGATCGCCGGCGATTTCAACTTCAACACCGGCTACGCCTTTAACATCGGCACCACGTTCGACCTGAAAACGGTGGCGATGCACGAACTCGGCCACACCCTCGGCCTGTCGCACACGACCGTGCCTCTGGCGACGATGTTTCCCACCTACAACGTCATCAAAAACGCGCTGAACGCGGACGACATCACCAGCATTCGCAGCGGCTACGGTGGGGCGCGGACGGCAGACGTCTATGACGCTGTGGCGAGTAACAACACGTTTGCCACCGCCACCAGCCTGACGTCGCAGATCGATCCAGACACCCTCACTTCCGTCCAGACCGAACTCGACATCACCACCACGACCGACGCCGACTACTACACCTTCACCGCCCCGGCGGACACGACCGGAACACTGACGGTGCAGGTCCAGACAGCCGGTCTAAGCCTGCTGCGGCAGGCAGTGACGGTCTATGCCGCCAATCAGACAACCATCCTCAAGTCCGGTTCGAGTGCGGGAGCCTATGACGGGACGACCGTGACCCTCACCGTCAGCGGCGTCACGCCCGGCCAGGTGTTCTACGTCAAGGTAGCCGGCGCCGACACCACCGCGTTCGGCACCGGCCGCTACGCCATGACGCTCAACTTCGGCGGGGGGCCAGCGCCCACCGTGCCCTTGCCGAACACGCAGACCCTCAACGGTTACCCAATCCAGGGCGGTGGCGGTGGCGAAGCCATCAACCCTGAATGGCTGCAGGAATCTGCTGGCTATGAAGAATTGGAAATTGACCCGTCGCTGCTTCATCGTCCGGCCACTTTCGCCGCGTCGAATGGAACGGAGAAGGGACCAGACTGGTCGGCACTGCTCGCTCGGCTGGAGGACGGTGCGTGGTCGGCACCACGGTGGATCGACGCCGGGGCGACCGTGTCCGCCCATTCGACGGCTTCCGACCTCGCCGCGGTATCGTTCCAGCCCGTCGAAACGGTGCTGGCTCAGCTCAACGCCCTGCTGGGTTCAGACGGGACCGTTCAGGAACAGATGAGCGATGCCCTTTTCGGGACGGAAGGCTGGCTGTCTTCCCTGACTGACAGCCTCGCGGGCGACTGATCCCCCGCTCCAACGGGATGGGTAGCCAGTAACCTGTTACCCATCCCGTTTGCGGCTGGGAGGAGGGGCGGCATCCCGAACCGCATGGTTATCCCTCCTCCCGGGCGCGACACCCCTCCCGGTGCGGACATTCAGCCAGTGTCGGCTGGATGCCTGGAACCGGGAGGACCTCGTCTTCAGCCGTGGTGGAGGCACATCGAAATGCGCATGCACTCCCGTACCACTTCCCAGGTCCGACGGAATGGCCCTGCGCGGCTGGGGGTCGAACCGCTGGAGGCCCGCACGCTGTTGAGCGTGGGCTGGATGGGGCCGTCGCTGGCCAGCGACGCGGAACCGAACGATACCGCACTTCTCGCGCGCGATTTCGGGACGCTGCGAACGGGAGCGCGTCCATTGGCTACCGGCACGGTCGGTGACGGAGCGGCAGGGGCGGCCGATGTTGACTGGTATCGGTTCATCCTGCCTGAACCCGCGCGCGTGACCGTGGGCACTCTCGGCTCCTCCTCCGGAGACGCGGTCCGGGCCGTCCTCAGCCTCTACAACGAGTCGCTCATAAACCTGCCGGTGCAGGACGTGGCCCGCCAGGACGGCACGGCAACCCTGACCCGTGATCTGCCGGCCGGCACGTACTATGTTGCGGTGAGTGGTTTCGGCAACCGCTACTTCCATCCACTCCTTGCCTGCAGCGGTTACCAGGGGGAAACGGGCGATTATAGCCTGGTGGTAACCATCGCGCCGCTCGACGCGCTGCCAGCCTGGAGTGGGTGCCCTCGTTCCAGGCAGACGCCCCCGAAGCGGGGTTGGGGGAACTCGCGGACGACACCCCGGCGGCCGCTCATGAACTGGGCGACCTGACGACCGCGCACTGGTGCAGCGGACCGGCGTGGTGGGCGACGATCCGGCTTACGATGACTATTTGTTCGGGATGAACGGGGCAGACGTCGATCTGTTTCACTTCCAGGTGAGTGGGTCCGGCTGGTATCGGTTTCAGACCGAGGTGTTCGCGGGCCGAATCGGATCGATGCTCGATCCCGGCGTCAGCCTGTTTCGTCTCGATCCTTCGGACGGATTGCTGCATCTGGTCCAGGCGAATGACAACACGGGGAACCTGACGACCCTCGGTGAAGGTTGGCCAATCTATACCGATGCTTCCTTGTTCGCGGGGCTAACCGCCGGCGATTACTATCTGGCGGTCTCCGCCAGCGGGAATACCCCGGACCTCGACCTCGGGATGCTGCCCGGACCGGACTACGGCATCTTCGACCCGAACGTGTCGCACAGCGGGTTGGGAGGGTACTCCACCGGCGCCTATGTCCTGAACCTGATGGTCGAGGAAGATAACGCTCCTCCGCAGGTGATTGCCACCTCGGTGACGGACGGCATGACGCTGGATGGCCCTCCTGTTCGTCTGATCGTTCAGTTCGACGAGGCCGTCAACCTCGCCCAGATGTCGCATCGGGCGATCATGATGACCGGCCAGGGTGGGATGGACGCCGTGTTCGTGCTTGGCGCGGACGGAGTTGCGTATTACCCGCGGCTGGAAACGTATGATCCGGCCAGTAATCAGGCGACGTTCCTGATGTACGACGGTTTGCCGGCCGGCCCGGCGGAACTGCACCTGAGCGGCTCTCTGGGCTTGACCGACCTGGCCGACCTGCCTCTTGCTGGCAACAGCTCCGATGGCGACTATGTGGTTCGTTTCACGGTCGGCAGCCAAGCGCGGGGCACGAACGGCAATCCGCTTCAGTGGAACTGGGAGCCGTCCCACGACACGATCGCGCAGGCTCAGAATCTTGGTTCCCTGTTCGAGAATGAACTGGCGGCGGAGAGCGATGGCACTCTCGGGATCGGCGTCCGGCGTGATTTCAGCCAGCACCCGCAAACCAGTCCAGATGACACCGCGGATTATTACGCCTTCGAGCTGCAAAAGACGACAAACGTCCTGTTGACTCTTACCGGGCCTGACCTCCCTGACGAAATCCGACTGGAACTGGTTACGGAATCCGAAGATCTGGGCGTAATTACCTACGTCAATAGCCAGGGGGTCTTCGCCTCCCTGGCGGCGGGGAGGTACGTGATCCGTGTGACCGGCTGGCCGACGGAGATGGCGATCGGCGAGTATGAGGTGCGAATCGGCAGTCTCTACCGCTCCGAGAACCCGACGCCGCTGACGGTGGGACCGGCTCCCGCCCTGCGCGTCCGCCTGGTTACTCTGCCGGCCCCGGTCATAACCGGGTCAGAGGCGCCCGTGGACACGCCGGTGGTTCGGGCGGCGTCGGCGAGCAGCAAGCCGGCGGAGTCGGCGCCCGGGCCGACTCTCCCCACCGGGGTGCTGACGGCGATGGCGGCTGGCCCAGTCGGCGGCGTCACTCCTGCCGGGAGCCTGGACGCCCAGGCGCGGGCGGTGGCGGTCCATCTGCCCCAGACGCCGTCGGCGTGGATCTCCTCGGTGGTCGGCAAGTTGATGGCCACCCTCCTCTACCTCGCCCAGCCGGTCGCGGCGCAGTCGACGGTCAACGCCGAGGTCGAAGGGGCCGGTCCGCCCGCAGGCGACGAGCTTCGCCAGGGGTTCTCCCTCGGCTTACCCGGTTTGGACGACCTGTTCCAGTACGTCCAGCGCGCCGGCGAGAAGGCCGTGGCTCCGCTCATGCATCTGAACGGTCGCTGGATGCACGCACCGACCGCTCCCGATGACGTGGCCGAATCAGAGGTGCCAACCGCCGACGTCGTCCTCGCCAGCGACACGCCCATGCGTGTGGGAATGATACCCACCGCCGCGCTGGCGCTGGCGGCTCTGGCGGTGTTGCTCCTGCTCCCACGTATCCACACGCCGAACCGCGAGGAACTCCTCTTGAACGCCAGGAGGGTACGCCGATGACCGACTCGTCCGGTGAACTCCTGCCCATGCCCGATCGGGATCACGCCTCCGACCTGAAGCAGGATCTGATCGAGGAGCTTCGAGGCGAGGGGGACTATTTTGCCGAGGGAGTGATTCCCTGGCCGACGGGTATCTCGAACCCGGCCCTGGCCAGTCAGTTGTTCGACGCCTACCTGGGCAAGCGCCGGGACGAGGCCAGCAGCGTCGGTCCGCCGCGGCACCAGTCGGCCGGGCCGGCCGACTCCCTGGCCCCCATCTTCCGCCAGCACAGCGTCCTTCGCTCGCTGGAGCCGGGGAGTGCGCCGTCGGGGTCGTTGCTCACCCTCCCGGTGACCGGGGACGAGCTGTTCGGCTTCCGTCTGCGGCAGGAACTGGGACGCGGCGCCTTCGCCCGCGTGTTCCTGGCGGAGCAGGCCGACCTGGGCGGCCGGCCCGTCGTGCTCAAGGTGTCGTCCATCGACGGCAACGAGCCGCAAACGCTCGCCCTGTTACAGCACACCCACATCGTGCCGATCCACTCGGTTCATGAGGAGATCCGCACCGGCTTGCGGGCGGTGTGCATGCCGTACTTTGGCGGCGCCAGCCTGTCGCGGGTGTTGCAGGTGTGCTGGACCGAGGTCGGCACCCCCACTCACGGCGAGCAGCTGGTCCGCGCCCTCCGCATCTGCCAGGCCGGCACCCCGGAACCGCCCACGCTGGCCCGCGCCGGGGCGGCCACGGCCCTGTCGGTCCTCGCGGAGATGAGTTACGTCCGCGCCGCCATCTGGATCGTGGCTCGCCTGGCAGAAGGACTGGCCCACGCTCACGAACGCGGCGTCTTGCATCGCGACGTCAAGCCGTCGAACATCCTGCTCGGCGCCGACGGCGTACCGATGCTCCTCGACTTCAACCTGTCGCGGAGCCGGATGGACGACCCGGTCGAGGCGGCGCTGGGTGGGACAGTCGCCTACATGGCCCCGGAGCACCTGCGTGCCCTGGCCGGGCGGCACCCGACGCTGGCACGCCAGGTCGATCATCGAGCGGACCTGTACTCCCTCGGCATGGTGCTGTACGAATTGCTCACCGGCCAGGGACCGTTCGAGCAGAGCGGGAGTTACACGCTCCTGCCCCAGCAGATCGAGGCGCTGGCGGTGGAGCGAAGCCGCGGTGTGCCGTCGCTCCGCGCCCGCCGGCCGGACGTGCCCTGGGCGCTGGAGAGCGTCATCCGCACCTGCCTGGCACCGGCCCCCGACGACCGCTACTCGAACGCCGGCCAGCTGGCCATCGACCTGCAGGCCTGGCTGGACGACCGGCCGTTGCGCTACGCCCCCGAGCTGAGCTGGCGGGAGCGTGCCCAGAAGTGGGTGCGGCGCAACCCGACGCTCACCTCCGCCGGATCGATCGCCTGTCTCGCCGGCGTCGTCCTGCTCGCCGCGCTCACCACGGTGCTGAGCCTGCGGTCCGACGTGTTCAGCCTCCGCACCGACCTGACCGTTGCCACCGTGCGCGAGCGAAAGGCGGACTACGAGGCCGGCACCGTTCGCGCCCTGTGCCTGCTCAACACGGTGAGCGATCTGGACGACCCGGACCACCTGCGGCGGGGGATCGCCGAGTGCCAGGCCGCACTGTCGCGGTTCGACCTGCTGGACGCGGACGGCTGGCAGGAACCGCCGGCCTGGGCGGTGTTCACGGAAGGCGAACGCCGCTCACTGGCGGAGGATTCGCGCGAGTTGCTCCTGCTGCTC
This sequence comes from Gemmataceae bacterium, assembly GCA_046350215.1. GTDB lineage: Bacteria > Planctomycetota > Planctomycetia > Gemmatales > Gemmataceae > JAXMAU01. The sequence goes on from JAXMAU010000084.1 coordinate 13,070, forward strand.
GCCTCGGCTCGCGTTCGCATGACTCCCGGTGACGCGGCGGTGCGGGAAGCGCTGGCACTGGTCGATCGAGCGGCAGCGATCGATGGGTTGTCACCCTCCCCTGCCCTGTGGCACGACCAGTCGTCCTACCTGGCCCTGTTAGGGGACAGCCGCGGTGCCGAGGCGGCGCGGGAGCGCGGCGAAAAAGTGGTGCCGGTGACCGCCCGCGACCACTACATGCTCGCCAGTGCCCTGGTGCGTAAAGCGCGCAAGGGGGACCGCCGCCATGCTCTCGACCGGGCACTCCGCGAGCTGGACACGGCGGTGCGCAAACAACCGCGCCACTACTGGTCGTGGCTGCAGCGGGGCATTTGCCACCTCGAACGCGGCGATCACCTGCTGGCGGCCAGCGATTTTGGCGTGTGTATCGGCCTGTGGCCGGAGCTGGCGTGGGGCCACTACAACCGGGGAACGGCGCTGGACCGCGCCGGGAAGAAGGACGAGGCGGTCGCCGACTACACCGCTGCCCTGGCGTGTGACAACGACTTCCTGCTGGCCTACCTGAACCGGGGACTGGCCCGGCTGGAGCGGAAGCAGTTTGCCGCCGCGCTCGAGGATCTGACGCGCGCCGCCGAACTGGGCCGGGACGACGCCTTCCTGCATGCGGGCATCGGCATGGCCCATGAGGGACTGGGCCATCCGGCGCTCGCCGACCCCGCCTTCGACCGGGCGTTCCGCCGGATCGACGCCGCCCCACTGCTGATCCAGGCTCGAACCCGCGTCAGCTACGGGTTTGCCGTCGCCCGTCGCCGGCCGGAGCAGGCCGAGGCGGCGTTCCGTGCGGTGGTCGATCGGTCCCCAACGCACGGGCCAATGGACCCCACCCTTGGCCTGAGTGTCGGCCAGGCTCTCTATGGGTTGGCGATGCTGCGCGTGGAGCAGGCCGGCGGCAACGGTGAGGCGATCCGGTTGTTCACCCGGGCGCTGGAGATCGCCCCGGGGTTCACCGACGCACGCCGAGTCCGGGCGGTGCTGCAGGCCCGCGAGGAGAACTTCGCGGAAGCGGTCCGCGATATCAACGGCTGCCTGGAGCGGGAGCCGGAGTCCGGCCCGACGCTTTACGCGGCAGCCTGCGTGTCGGCGCGGGTGTGCGAGAAGGCAGCGGCGCCCGCTCAGGCACGCGAGGCGGGCGATCAGGCACTGGCGATGCTCCGGCGGGCCTTCGATCGCGGCTATGGCCGCGACCGCGCCGCCGCCGACCCCGACCTGGCCGCCGTCCGCGACCGCCCCGACTTCGACGCCCTGGTCCACGGCCGGACGGGACATCCCCCGACCCGTGGCGAGTAACCACGACCCGGATTCCTTCATCGGCACGACGATTCCCCCCAGATGCGGAGATGACCGTGGCCTCTCCTGTGCAACCCGTGAATGGCCAACACCTCGAACGCTGGCAGCAAGCGCGTGCCGCCGGGCTGATCCTGCGGACTGAGTTCGACACTCCGTTCACCTTCTTCGACCCGGTGACCGGGGCCATCGTCGCCACCGAGGACGGGGCACCGGATGACGCGGCCGTCCCGCCGGTGACCATCATCGGGCTGGTGGCGAGCGGGGCCGCTCGCGTCGTTCGCTCGGGACGGCGAGCCTACCGGCTGCTGCTGGTGCTTTACCTGGGGGGAGAACCGACCCTGGTCGGAGCGGCCGAGGTGCCGGCGCTGGCCTCCGACGAACCGCAGGCGAGCTGCGAGCGGACGCGCCTGGAAAAGTGGCTGCAGGCCGTGAGCGATCGCCTGCGGCTGGCCGACGCCGAGCCACTCCGCCGTCGCCCGCGGCCGGTGGAGGCGCGCGCGGTGCGTGGCGAGGAGCCGTCCGGCGGGGCGATCGCGCCGTGGGAAGCGCTGCTGGCTCTGGACGGACTGATTCGCCGATTACGGATCCACAAAGACCCCGAAAAGAACCAGCGGCGGATTCTGGAAACGGCCGCCGCCCAGGTCGGCATGCAGGGGATCGTGTGGGTGCCCCGCTCTCCCGACGCCACCATCCTCTGCCACGGCGACGTCGGCCTGGCCCCGTGCGACTGCCGGCAACTGGCCGCTCACCTGGCGCGTAGCCCGGAGATGCAGACGGGCACCCCGCTGCTGTGCAACCAGGTGCAGCAGACCAGCTGGGGCGGCCGGTTCCCGAGCGTCGCCACTGTGTTGGCGTTTCAGATCCACGATCCGCACGCCGCCGGCTGGGTGATTGCCCTGAACAAGCGAGCGGCGGACGCCGCCTACCCCGGCGGGACGGCCGCATTTCGCAAGAGCGACGCCGCTCTGCTCACCCCATTCGTCGCCCTGCTCGAGCTGTACGCCCGCGGGTCCAATCGCTACCAGGAGCTGAAGGACCTGCTGGTCGGCCTGACCCGATCGCTCACCGCCGCCCTGGACGCCAAGGACCCCTACACCTACGGGCACAGCGAGCGAGTGGCGCGGATCGCCGTCGAGCTGGGTCGCGAGATGGGGCTGGGCGAGGACGAACTGGGCGACATCTACCTGGCCGGACTGTTACACGACGTCGGCAAGATCGGCATCCGCGACGCCGTGCTGTGCAAGGAAGGGCCGCTGACGCCCGAGGAGTTCGAGCACGTCAAGCAGCACGTCAACATCGGCTACACCATCCTTTCCGAGCTGCGGCAGATCCGCAACCTGCTGCCCGGCGTGCTGCACCATCACGAGCGCTATGACGGCAGCGGCTACCCGGACGGGCTGGAGGGCGACAGCATTCCGCTCATGGCGCGCATCCTCGCGGTGGCGGACGCATACGACGCCATGAGCACGACCCGGCCGTACCGCGACGCCCTCGCCTGCCGCCGGGTCGAGGAGGTGCTGAGCGGCGGGGCCGGCAGTCAGTGGGACCGGCGGGTGGTCGAGGCGTTCATGAAGATCCGGCAGCGCGTCCACGCCATCCGCCAGCGCGGCGTCGGGGAGTCGCTCCGGCTGGCGATCGACGGAGCGTTGCGGACCGTGGTTACCCCCGCGACCTGAAGGGCTGGCTGCGGGGATCAGGCAAACGAGGCGATTCGGGTGGGAAGGATCCCGAAGAAAGCGAGTGGTCTCATGGTAAACCGGCTGGGTATGCTTGTTCGTGACGGCGCGCATCGGTCGCCAGGTGGGGGCGTCCGCTGGAAAACGCATCGATCGGGTCGGTTCCGCCCAGGGCCGTCCGGGTCGGCTATCCGTTACCTCCGTTGGACCGCGTTCCGTTGTCGCACACCCAGCATCTGCTTCGCCTGGCCTGCACCGTTACCCGCGCGTCCGTGGGCGGCGTGGTCCTGATTTCAGCCGAGGGGACGGTGGTGGATCACATCTCCTTCGGGCTGGCCGACGAGACCGCCGCCACGCTTGGGCGATCCGCCTGGCTCGCCGGCCTGGTCCGCTATCTGGTCCAGCAGCCGGAGCCGGTTCGCCTGGCAGGCCTGCCCCGAGGTGGCTGCCTGCTCCTGCCCCGCCGGACTCCCTGCCGTCGGGTCGTTGCTCGGGGTCGCCCTGGAAAGCCAGACCCGCTGCCGGGGGTACTCTACCTGATTCGTTCCCCCGACGTCCTGGCGTTTCGCGCGGAGGACGAACAGACCGTTCGGGTCGTCGCCGACTGGCTCAAACAGGGCAACCTGGCCGAAGAGGTCATCTGCTGGCTCGCCTGCGGCTCCTCAGCCAGCTTGCGCAGGCGGCCGCCAGCCATCTCGACCTCGGTCGGTTGTTCGAGGTCGCTCTGAACGAACTGGCCCGCCAGCTGCCGAACACCGTGTGCGGCATCTGGTTGACCGGAGAGGCCGACCCCCAGATTGCTGACGCCCAGCGGCCCCCGGCAGGGTCCGGCGCAACCGAACCCCTTCTGGCCCTGACCTTGAAGGCGGTCAGTGACACTCGCCTGGATGGAGACCGGCGGAGAATCCTTCAGCCGGGAATCAGTCTGCCGGTGGGCCTCACCGGGCTGGCCGGGTGCGTCCACAGCGGTCAGGCGGTGTACGTCGACCTGGGCCGGGTCGAGGAGCGCGTTGGCCCGCTGGCCGAGCGGCTGGCGGCGGACGGGGCCACGGTCTGTTTTGCCGTTCCCCTGCGGGCCGGCGATCGCACGGTCGGAGTGTTGCAAGGGGTGTGCTACCGGCCAGCCAGGTTCAATGGCGAACAGGTGCAGCTGTTCTACCTCACCGCCGACCTGCTCGGTCCGGCGATCTCCAACTGCCAGCTGTACACCCGCCTGCGCGACGCTTACGAGAACCTGCGGGTGACCCAGCAGCGGCTGGTCCAGACGGAGAAAATGCGTGCTCTCGGGGAACTGGCCAGCGGCATGGCCCACGAGTTCAACAACTCGCTGTGCGGCACCCTCGGCCTGATCGAGCTGGCCCTCCAGGGAGGAACCCTCGACGGCGCCGCGCGGCAGTACCTGGAGTCGGCCCGAACCTGCGCCTGGGACGCCGCTCAGACGGTCCGCAAGGTGCAACAGTTTGCCCGCCAGCGGCCCCACGATCCGACCACCCAGCGGATCGACCTGAGTCAGTTGCTCCGCCAGTCGATCGACCTGATCCGCATGAAGTGGGAGCAGGGGGAGCGAACCAGCCCGGTCCTGCTGGCCGGTCCGCCAGCCGCCAATGCCTTGCGGCTGGAGATCCACGCGGAGGAACCGGCGTGGGTGTGCGGCGACGCCTCGGAGCTGCGCCAGGTCATCACCAACCTGGCGTTCAACGCGATCGACGCGATGCCCGACGGCGGAGTGCTTACCCTGCGCGTCTGGAGTAGCACCAGCCACGTTGCGCTCGCCGTCCAGGACACCGGGACCGGCATGGCGGAGGCGGTCCGCCATCGCCTGTTCGAGCCGTTCTTCAGCACCAAGGGAGAGCGGGGGAACGGGCTAGGATTGAGCGTGGTGTACGGCATCGTGCAACGCCACGGCGGACAGCTCACCGTCGAATCGGAGCCAGGGGTCGGGACGACGATGACCGTTTCCCTCCCCACCGCCCAGCAAGCGCCGCGACCGACGCCCGCCGCGATACCGCATCCGGCCGGGACCGCCAGGGCCGGGCAGCGCGTCCTGGTCATCGATGACGAGGACCACATCCGCCGCTTCCTGGCCGGCGCGCTGGCTCATCTTGGCTACGAGGCGGTGGTAGCCGCCACCGCCGAGGAAGGGTTGGCCGTGTTCGAGCGAGAACCGTTCGACCTGGTGCTCACCGACCTGATCCTGCCAGGCAGCAACGGCGAACAGGTGGCGCGCACCGTGGCGCAGCGCCGGCCGCACACCCCGGTGATCCTGCTCACCGGCCAGGCCTGCTGTTACGACGCCGACCACACCCTTCCCGAAGGAGTCAGCTGCCTGCTGGCCAAGCCGATCGGCCTGGCCACGCTCGCCTCGACCGTGGCCCGGCTGGTCCCGCGCGGCGACTGAGCCGCGTTCGCAGCGAACCACTACCTCCAGGGGACCGACGACGATTTCGATCGCGCTGCAAAAAGCGCTGCATCCGCGCTGCAAAAAGCGGCGCACCATGCAATCTCACCGGAACTCACGCAAACCCCGAAAACGACACAAGCCCAGCAGATGCTGGGCTTTGTGAGTCACGGTGAGTCACCGTGGGTTGCTGTGCATAATGCCAGGATGACCCCGAGGGGATTCGAACCCCTGTCGCAGCCGTGAAAGGGCTGTGTCCTGGGCCTCTAGACGACGGGGCCGGCAACGGGTTGCCCCGTCGCTCTTCAGCATGATAGGACCGACCTCGGCGGCCGTCAACCCGACCCCCTGACACACCCGTCCCCATCTCGCTAGAATCAGGAACGGGACTATCGTTGTCGTCAGGGGACCCCCTCATGGGTGCGGATGAGCTGAAGCGGGTGCTCGAAGAGGTGCAGGCCGGGCGGCTGGCGGTCGACCTGGCGGTGCAGGCGATCCACCCCGCCACCGTCGCGGACCTGGGGTACGCCAACGTCGATCTGCATCGGCGACAACGGTGCGGGTTCCCCGAAGTCATCTTCGCCCAGGGCAAAACCCCTGAATGGATCGAGGGCGTCGTTCGCCAGCTGATCGCCAGCGAGCAGGATTGCCTGGCCACCCGCGTCAGCGATGAGCAGGCGACACACCTCGCCCGGCACTTCCCGCAGGCGCAGCAGGACCGCGTCGGCCGCACCTTCTGGCTGCCCGCGTCCACCGACCCG
>JAXMAU010000085.1:0-17722 GCA_046350215.1 Gemmataceae bacterium
CGAGCGCAAGGGCATCCTGGTGTCCGACGCCCTCCGCGACGAGCGGTTTCAGGCGGTGCAGAGCATTGTGCGGTCGGGCGTGCGTGAGGTGATCTGCGTGCCGATGAAGGGGCGGCACCAGACGCTCGGGGTGCTGTACCTGGATACCAGCACTCCGGCAACGGCGCTGCTGACCGCCCGCCCACTTGGCAAGTTCACCGGCGATCACCTGGCGCTGGCGATCGCCATCGCCCACCAGGCGGCGCTGGCGGTGGAGGAGACGCGCTATCACCAGGCGCTGGTGAACGCCGAGCGGCTGGCAGCCGTCGGGCAGACGGTGGCCGCCCTGTCGCACCACATCAAGAACATTCTGCAGGGGCTGCTGACCGGCGGCGACCTGGTGGAGCGGGGGTTCAAGGATACCGACGACCTGCTGGTCCAGCAGGGCTGGCGGATCGTCCGCAAGAACCAGGGGAAAATCCACGAACTGGTGATGGACATGCTCTCGTACTCCAAGGAGCGCGAGCCGACCGTCGAGCCGACCGACCTGAACGTGCTGGCCCGCGACGTGGTGGAGTTGATGGGGCCGCGCGCCCGCGAACGGCAGGTGCGGCTGGAGGCCGAGACCGACGACACACTGCCGCCGGCGCTGGTCGACCCGGAGGGTATCCACCGGGCGCTGCTGAACATCGTCACCAACGCGCTCGACGCGGTGGCGGAGGTAGAGGCGCCGACCGTGCGGGTGGTCGTCTCCCGTGACCCGGCGGAGCGCGAGCCGTGGGTCCGGTTGCAGGTAATCGACAACGGCACCGGCATTCCGGCGGACAGGCTGGCCGACATCTTCCGCCCGTTCGTCAGCACCAAGGGGTCGCGCGGCACCGGGCTGGGGCTGGCGGTCAGCCGCAAGATCCTCCGCGAGCATGGCGGCGACATCCTGGTCGACAGCCGCCCCGATCACGGCAGCGTGTTCACTCTGCGCATGCCCCAGGGCAGCCCGCCAGCCGACGGACCGGGTACCCAGACCGTGTTCCTGCCGCCGCCCGACGAACCCGAGGAGCGACTCCCATGAGCACGCCGGTCCCCGCGTCGTCTCCGATCGTCTACCCCAGCAGCGACGGCAAACGCATGGCCGAGAACACCAAGCAGGCCCGGTGGATCGTCGTGCTGTACGACAACCTGTCCGCCCTGTTCGCCGACCGGCCCGACGTGTTCGTGGCCGCCGACAACCTGTGGTATCCGGTCGAGGGCCGCGACGACGTGCGCGTGGCGCCGGATGTCTACCTCGTCTTCGGCCGGCCCAAGGGCGATCGTCCGTCGTATATGCAGTGGCAGGAAGGCGACATTCCGCTCACCGTCGCGTTCGAGATCCGCTCACCGTCGAACGACGACAAGGAGATGGCCGACAAACGGGCTTTCTACGAGGAGTACGGGGTCGACGAGTTTTACGACTATGATCCCGATACCAATCGTTTACAGATCTGGATACGCAGCGGCTCGGTGCTGCTCCGCCACCGCAAGATCGACGGGTTTGTCAGCCCGCGGCTGGGTATCCGCTTCGCCCTGACCGAGCCGGAGATGACCGTCTTCCATCCTGACGGCCGGCCGTTCCTCCCCTTCGAGGAGCTGGAGATCGAGCGACTGGAGGAGCAGGAGGGCCGACTCGCCGCCGAGGCCCGCGCCGACCAGGAGCAGGCCCGCGCCGATCAGGCCGAGGCCCGCGCCGACCAGGCGGAAGCCCGCGCCGAGCAGGAACGTACCCGCGCCGAGCAGGCGGAGACGCAGACCCGGCAGCTGGCGCGGCTGGCCGAGCTGGGCCGCAAGGCGCGGCGGGGACAGGCGACGGCCGACGAGCTGCAGGAACTCGACCGGCTCGAACAGGCGCACTGTCCGCCCCCGTCCTGACAACGACCGATGCCGGGCCGCGCGCCCGACGTCCCCCCCTCTGGAGCAGGGAGACTTCCATCATGCCGCCCCCCCGCGGGTTCTCCTGGATCGACCGACCGACCCTGGCGGCGCTGGCCTGTCCGGCGTCCGTCGACGATTTGCACTGGCTGCGTCAGCAAGGCATCCAGGTGTTGCTGACGCTCACCGAGGACCGGCTGCCGCGCGACTGGGCCGACGATGCCGGCCTGCTGGTGTTTCACGAGCCGCTGGTCGACATGGAGCCGCCCACCCAGGAGCAGCTGGATCGGTGCGTGTCGGCCGTCGGGCGGGCGCTGGACAAGAACTTCCCGGTCGCCATCCACTGCGGCGCCGGGCTGGGCCGCACCGGGGTGGTGCTGGCGGCGCACCTGGTGGTCAAGGGGATGACGGCGACCGCGGCGATCGCGCGGGTGCGGCGGCTGCGGCCGAACTCCATCGAGACGACCGAGCAGGCGGAGGCGGTCGAGTTCTTCGCTCGCCGGCACCGGCAGAAACAGGGGCCGGACGACTCGCCGGAAGACGCCGGTTAACCGCCATCCCGTTGGGCGCGGTCTTGTCTTTAGCCCCCGGTGAACACACCGGGGGCAAGTGCGTGTCGACGACCACCCCATCAGGGCGCTCCGCATCCGCGTGTGTTCACGCAAGTGCGTGTCGACGACCACCCCATCAGGGCGCTCCGCATCCGCCCCCGGTGTGTTCACCGGGGGCTAACACGTCTCCTGCCTGGACGCAAGGGAGTTGTCTTCTGTTCTTGTACCGAATCGTCGGGACACCGAACAGCGAGACAACACCGCCCAGGAGATGGGAGTCCGGCCGCATCGTTCGCTCGTCACCCCTTCGCGAACTGCTGCTCGATCTCCGCCCACGCTGGCATGCCGACGATCTCCTCGAACTCGTCGAGCGTCGCCGCCTCGCTCTCGGCCATCGGCTTGCCGGCCTTCAGCGTTGCCAGCGCCCGCTCGATGGCGCGGGTGACGCGGAACAGCACCGTCGTCGGATAGAGGATCATCTGGAACCCGTAGCCGGCGATCTCCTCCGGCGGCAGCCATGGGAGCCGGCCGCCGCCCTCCATCAGCGTCGTCGCCAGCGGGGTGCCGGCCAGCGCCTTGCCGACGCGCTTCAGCTCGGCGGCGCTCCGCAGCCCCTCGACGTAAATGCCGTCAGCGCCGGCGTCCCGGTACGCCTCGCCGCGACGGATCGCCTCGGTCACGTTGGCGGCGCTGCGGGCGTCGGTGCGGGCGAGCAGGAACGTCTCGGCGCTGCGGCGGGCGACCAGGGCGGCCTTGATCTTGCCCGTCATCTCCTTGACCGGCACCACCTCCTTCTTGCCCATCTGGCCGCAACTGACCGGCGACTGCTGGTCCTCCAGAAAGATCGCCGCCACCCCCAGTTCCTCGTAGCCGCGGACGGTACGGGTGACGTTCTTGACGTCGCCGAACCCGTCGCCGGCATCGACCAGCACCGGCAATGGTGACGCGGCGACGATCTGCCGCACTGCCTCGTTCTCCTCGTAGAAGTGGATCAGGTCGATGTCGGGGTAGCCATAGCGGGCGCCGGCCAGGGCGAACCCGCCGACCTGGTACGCCTTGAACCCGGCGCGGGCGATCAGCCGCGCCGACAGCGCGTCGTGGGCCGCCGGCAGCAGCAACGGGGCGCCGTCAGCCAGCAGGCTGCGCCACGTCGGCCGCGACGCCGGGGACAGGGCCAGGGTGTCGGGTTGCGTCATCGGGGGTGCTCCTCGGTTGGGACGGCTCCGCTCGCCCGATTCGTATGCAACTGGCGCGCCCGGTCACGTCTTGACCGCCTGATGAACGACCAGACGGCGGCGCCGGAATGGGCGAAAAAATCGGCGCCGCCGTCACACCGGCGGGGGACGGAAGTAAGTGGAAGTGAAGCCCCCGCGGTGGGGTGCCTTCCGCGACCCCCGACTCCGAGCCACCGAACCTGACCATGTTCCGCCACGAGCTGTACAAGGTGCTGTTCACCCTGGCCCTCCTCTCCGGTTCGCCGATCGGGGCCGCCACCCCGGTGCCGCCGGTCGCGCCGGTGCCGCCGACCTCGGACGACCAGGTCAGCTACAGCGTGTCAACCCGCGAGGCCGGGTCACTGGAGTGGAAACAGGTCCGCACGTTTAGCGACGGCAAGGAGGCGCTGGTCGCCGCCCGCGGGCTGACCCGCAGCGGCATCGAGGTCGAGGTCCTGCCGCGGCTCGCCATCAAGCGGCTGCCGGCGTCGGCCCCCTCCGCTCTACTGCCCCGCGACCAGACGGTCACGCCGGAGAACGCCCAGAAGGCGTTCCGCTGGCTGGCCGGTCAGCGCGACATCGCCTTCCGCTTCCCGGCCGACGGCTGCTACGCCCGCGCTCACCTGATGGTGAAGCGGCTCCGGAAGCAGGGCTACAAGCCGGCCAAGGTGTGGGCGTTCGCCAACGGCGGACTGCTGTACGCCAGCACGCCGTATGCCCGCCGCGGCCACGTCGAGTGGAAGTACCACGTCGCCCCGGTGCTCCGCGTCCGCATCGCCGCCGACAAGCAGCTGTGGTACGTGATCGACCCGTCGCTGTTCGACCGGCCGGTGACGATCCGCGAGTGGCGGGCGCGGATGAAGCGACCGCACACGGCCTACGAGCCGTACTCGACCGTCACCCCGCTCGGCCAGGCGCCGAAGGATCCGCGCGGTGTGCAGCTACCCGGCTCCGGCTACTGGGCCGGCCGCGACCCGGCGGACGTGGACGAGCACGCGGTCAACGTCATGCGGCTCTACAAGCAGAAGGAGTTCCGGGCCGAGTTGCACCGTCCGCTCGACCTGTCGCCGGGCCGGCTCGACCTGGACGACCCGCGCCGCCTGTTCGCCCTGGCAGCGTGACAACCACCTCTCCGCCGAAGCCCACGCACCGCGGTGCGTGGGCTTTCGGCGTTGTGCGTGCTACACTCTCCGTGGCGCGTCACGCGAGGGGATCGGAGGGCGGAGTGATGAACACGGAGCGGGCCGCGGACGAGGTCGTTTCCACCGAGGTGACCCGCTGCTGCGTTGTCGGCGCCGGGCCGGCGGGGATGATCCTGGCACTGCTGCTCGCCCGCGCCGGAGTGCCGGTGACGCTGCTCGAAGCGCACCCCGACTTCGACCGCGACTTCCGCGGCGACACCGTCCACCCGTCGACGCTCGAACTGCTCGCCCGGCTCGGCCTGGCCGACCGGCTGCACCAGCTGCCGCACGGCAAGGTGCGGTCGATGCGACTACGGAATGGCGCCACGACGGTGACGATGGCCGACCTGCATCGACTGCGCACCCCGTTTCCCTACGTCATGACGCTGCCGCAGGTGCGGCTGCTGGAGCTGCTGGCCGACGAGGCACGACGATTCCCGACGTTTCGCCTCGTCCTGCGCGCCAACGTGCAGCGGCTGGTCGAGGTCAACGGCGTGGTCTGCGGTGTGCGGTATCGCGACGGCGACGACCGCTGGCACGAGGTCCGCGCCGAGCTGACGGTGGCCGCCGACGGGCGGTTCTCCAAGCTGCGCCACCTGGCCGGGATCGAGCCGGTGAAGACCGCCCCGCCGATGGACGTCGTCTGGTTCCGGCTGCCGAAGGCGGCGGCCGACCCGCAGGAGAGCGCCGAGCTGTACGTCGGCGGCGGGCGGTTCGCCGTCGTCCTCGACCGGGGCGACCAGTGGCAGATCGGCTACGTCATCCTCAAGGGCAGCTTCGCCGCCCTGCGCGCCGAGGGGATCGCCGGGCTGCGGCATGGGCTGGCGGCGGTGGTGCCGTGGCTGGCCGACCGCGTCGACCGGCTGCACGACTGGAAGCAGACGGCGGTGCTGAACGTCGAGTCGAGTCGGGTACCGCGGTGGTATCGGCCGGGTCTGCTGCTGATCGGCGATGGTGCTGCACGTCATGTCGCCGGTCGGTGGTCGGCATCAACGTGGCTGTCGGCGACGCCGTGGAGGCGGCCAACCTGCTGTACCGGCCGCTGCGCCGCGGCACGGTGATGCCGGCCGACCTGGCGGCGGTGCAGCGACGGCGAGAGCCGACGGTCAAGCTGGTCCAGCGGATTCAGCGGCAGATTCAGGACCGCATCGCCGGCCCGAGTCTGACCGCCGGGGACGGTTTCCGGCTGCCGTGGTGGCTGCGGCTGCTGACGCGGATACCGGGTATTCGCGACCTGCCGGCGCGGCTGATGCTGTTCGGCCTGCGGCCGGTGCGGCTGGAGGTGCCGTCGGCGTACCCGTGACCGCCCTGTCCGCCCGATGCGCGACCGGGCGGTCATTCGCAGCGTTCGAGCGCCAGCAGGGTGAGGTCGTCGGGCAGGCTGGCGGTGCCGAACAGGTCGCGGGCGAGCCGGTCGACGAACTCGCGCGCCGGCAGCCCGCGGTGGCGGTCGGCGCAGCCGATCAGGCTGTCGAGGCCGGGCGGCTGGTCCTCGAAGCGGGCGTGGTCGATGCCGTCGGTGTACAGCAGCAGCTTGTCGCCCGGCCCGAGCGTGCGGGTGACGAGCGGGAAGCGGGCGTCGACCACGCCGAGCAAGAACCCCTCCTGTTTCCACAGCTGGACCGGTTCGGTGCGGGGGACGTGCAGCGGGTAGGGATGGCCGGCGCGGGCCAGCGCCAGCGCCCCGGTCTTGTGGTTGAACAGGGCATACGCCAGGGTGATGAACGGCTGGCCGGACAGCTCCTGATCGATCAGGTCGCGATTCAGCCGGCCGAGCACCTCGTCGGGCGGCACCAGCCGGTAGCTGTTGCCGTTCACCTCCTTGGGCCGCACCCCCTTCTTGACGAAGATGGTCAGCAGGCTGGCCGGCACGCCGTGGCCCATCGCGTCGGCGACGTAGAAGCCGACGTGCTCCTCGTCGAGCCGGAAGATGTCGTAGAAGTCGCCGCCGACCCGGCCGCACAGCATGTACTGGACGGCGAAGCGCACGTTGGGCACCTGCGGCAGCGTCTGCGGCAGGAAGCTGGCCTGGATTCGCTGCGCCAGCTCCAGTTCCTCGTCGATCTGCTGATACGCCTGGTGCAGCCGGCGGTTGATGCGGTGGATCTCGGCGGTCCGCTCGGCCAGCCGGTCGTGGATCTCCTTGATCCGGAGCAGCGCCGCCATCTGCGCCACCAGCTCGGCGGGGACGAACGGCCGCAGCAGGTACGTATCGGCACCGGCCTCGAAGCTGGCCAGGCGGGCGGCCGGGGTGTGGTCATCGGTGACGAACAGGATGGGGACGAAGTGGTCTTCCAGCCGCGCTCGCAGTCGGCCGCACAGCTCGAGTGCCGCCGCCGCCTGGCCGGACCCGTCGAGGACGATGGCGCGGAGGCCGGTCAGCCCGTCGGGGTCAGGCGAGCCGAGCAGGTGGCCGGTGACGGCGCAGTCGTTCAGCTCGAGCAGGTGCCGCAGCTCGCGGAGCTGGTTCACCTGGGCGGCGCTGACCAGGATAGCGGCGGGGCCGGTGCTCATCGGCGGATCTCGGCAAACGAGGGCAGACCGCCGCCATCATACCGGCTCGGCCGGGGCGGAAAAAGTAGTCAGTAGTCAGTAGTCAGTAGTCAGTCGACCGGAGTCCGTAGAATGATCGGTGTGTCCGGTCGAGTCGGCGGGTATGCGATGTCTTTGGCGAGCGGGGTCCCTGTTGTGGCAAGGTCTCCCGACCTTGCCACGGGCTGGGACCGAAGGTCTCCACGCATGCGGGGCAGCCGGCGGAGACCTTCGGTCCTCGGCCGGGGAACGGTCAGGAGACCGTTCCCCAACGGGTAGGCGTCGTGTAACACACGACGTCGCGCTCTGGGCGCTGCCTCGGGGCACTAACGTGCTCCCGCTCGCCTGGCAAGCCTGACCGGCGATGTCCACCGCCGTCTGCTGTCTTCTTGCTGAGAACTGAGAACTGACAACTGATAACTGCGAGCGAAGCGAGCCAATGACCCCCGATCGCGCCAACGAGATCCTCAGCCAGTTCAGCCAGAAGCGCGGCGAGATGCTCGCCCAGCTCCGCCGGATCGTGGTCGGGCAGAGCGAGGTGCTCGAACAGATCCTGGCCGCCATCTTCACGCGCGGCCATGTGCTGCTCATCGGCGTGCCGGGTCTGGCCAAGACGCTCATGGTCAGCTCGATCAGCCAGATCCTCGACGTGGCGTTCAAGCGCATCCAGTTCACCCCCGACCTGATGCCGTCGGATATCACCGGCACGATGATCCTCGAGGAGCCGGAGCCGGGCCGCCGCGAGTTCCGCTTCCTCCGCGGGCCGGTGTTCACCAACATCCTGCTCGCCGACGAGATCAACCGCACCCCGCCGAAAACCCAGGCGGCGCTGCTGCAGGCGATGCAGGAACGCGAGGTGTCGATCGGCCAGGACACGCACAAGCTGCCCGATCCGTTCTTCGTCATCGCCACCCAGAACCCGATCGAACAGGAGGGGACGTATCCGCTGCCGGAGGCGCAGCTCGATCGCTTCATGTTCACCATCAAGGTCGACTACCCGACGTTCGACGACGAGAAGCGGATCATCGCCCTGGCCGGACGGACCGAGGCGGTCGAGCTGACCAAGGTGCTCAGCGCCAAGGCGATCCTGAACCTGCAAAAGGTGGTCCACGCCATCCCGGTCGGCGAGACGGTGATCGACTTCATCACCCGGCTGGTGCGCGCCACCCGGCCGTCCGACCCGACGGCGCCGGACTTCATCAAGCGACTGGTGGACTTCGGCGCCGGGCCGCGGGCCGGTATCTTCCTGGCGGAGGCCGGACGGGCGTTCGCGGCGATGGCGGGCGAACCGGCGGTGTCCGAGGCCGACGTCATCAAGGCCGCCGTGCCGGTGCTGCGGCACCGCATCGGCTGCAACTTCCAGGCGCAGGCCGAGGGACTGACCAGCGACGACATCGTCCGCCAGCTGCTCGCCGCCGTCGCGCCGCGCGAGGAGGGACGCTACGACCGGCGAAAACGGTGACGACCGCCCGCCGCGCCGCATACCAATACCAGCGAGAGCCCAACGGACGACCGGGGCGAGGAGGGGGGCTTCTCCGCCCGCGCGTCCGTCACCAACCCTCACAAGGGAGTTTGCTCATGTTTCGCAGCAAGGTACTGCTGCTGGCCGCCGGCGGGGTGCTCCTCGCCGGGCTGGCGACCTGGACCGTCCGCGCCGCCGACAAGGGCAAGGCGGACGCCACCGCCGCCGACGATCACGAATGGATGCTGCCCCGCGCCGCCTGGAAGACGCCGTTCAAGGACGACGTGCCGATCCTGTTCGTCAACCGCAACCAGAACCCGACCGAGTGGGACGCGCTCAAGGCGTTCTGGAACCCGACCACCGTGCAGGACGTCGACCCCGCCACCGGCGCGAAGGTGACGCGCCAGGCGGTCAAGATCAAGGTGCCGCTCGGGCTGACCAGCAACCCGCCGGTGCCGCCGGAAAACCCGATGACCGTCGCCAAGTGGAAGCTCGGCAAGCAGCTGTACTGCGACGGCATCCTGTCGTCGGACAACAGCGTCTCGTGCATGACCTGTCACAACCCGGAGCGCGGCTTCACCGACCAGAGCGAGGTGTCGACCGGCATCTTCGGCAACAAGGGCGGCGTCAGCGCGCCGACGGTGTACAACTCGGCCTACAGTCTGCTGCAGTTCTGGGACGGCCGGGCGACCTCGCTGGAGGACCAGTCGCAGGGTCCGCCGCAGAACGCCCTGGAAATGTTCAGCGGCGAGGGGCACGCCTGGCGTGGCGTGGTGAAGCGCCTTCGTGAGAAGCCGGAATACGTCGTCCAGTTCAAGAAGGTGTTCGGCACCCTGCCGACGCGCGACACCGTCGCCAAGGCGATCGCCGCCTACGAACGCACCGTGCTGACCGGCAACGCCGTCCACGACCGCGCCGAGCTGGCGATGCGCAAGCGGCTGGCCGAGGACGACAGCGGCACCGCCAAGGCCGAGCTGACCGCCGCCGACTACCTCACCGTGCTCAAGGAGGCGTTCGCGAAGAAGGACACCAATGCGCTCACCGTCCTGCACCTCGACCCGGTCAAGGACGCCGACAACGCCGAGAAGGTCGGCGCCGTGGCGAAGAGCATCGCCAACGGCCGCGCCCTGTTCTTCGGCAAGGCGCGCTGCAACGGCTGCCACATCGGCGACAGCTTCACCGACAGCGCCTTCCACAACCTCGGCGTCGGCGCCAAGGACGGCAAGCTGCCCAAGGACGCCGCCGGTCGCTATGGCGCGCAGCCGCCAGGGCACAAGGACCCCGAGGCGTTTGGCGCCTTCAAGACGCCGACCTTGCGGCAGCTGATCGCCACCGCCCCGTACATGCACAACGGCAGCGAGCGGTCGCTGGAGGAGGTGATCAACTTCTACGACCGCGGCGGCAACGCCAACCCCTACCTCGACATCCGCATGCGCGACGAGGCGGCGGAGCGGGCGTGGCGGAAGGCCAAGGCCGACGGCACCGAGTACAGCGGGCCGAAGGTCCACGTCTTCGACGGCAAGCCGATCGTGCCGCTGGAGTTGAAGCTGACGGCGCAGGAGAAGAAGGACCTGGTGTTCTTCATGCGCGCGCTGCAGGGCGACCCGGCCGATCCGATCGTGGCCGATCCGAAGATGATGCCGAAGTGATCGAAGAAGGCGGCATGGACCGTTCCTGGCGCGTCCATGCCGCCTTCTTCGCCTGACTCCGATGCGGACGGCGAGGAGTGAACGGGGCCACGCACCGATGAACGCACCCGAGAAATACCTGCGGCCCGAGGTGATCCGCACGGTCGGCCGGCTCGACCTGCGGGCGCGGTTCATCGTCGAGGGGTTCCTGTCCGGTCTGCACAACAGTCCGTTCCAGGGCTTTTCCGTCGAGTTCTCCGAACACCGCAAGTACGTCCCCGGCGAGGACGTCAAGGACCTCGACTGGAACGTCTACGCCAAGACCGAGCGCTATTATGTCAAGAAGTTCCAGGCGGAGACGAACGTCACCGGCTACCTGGTGATGGACCTGTCGGCGTCGATGGCGTACACCTACCGCCAGGAGCTGACCAAGTTCGACTATTCGATCTGCCTGGCGGCGGCGCTCGGCTACCTGATGATCCACCAGCAAGACCCGGTCGGGCTGCTGACGTTCGACACCGGCATCCGCACCTTTCTGCCGCCCAAGAGCAAGCGAACGCAGCTGGGGACGATCCTGTCGCTGCTGGCCGGCCTGAAGCCGACCGGGTCGACCGACGTCGCCGGCAGCCTGCACCGCGTGGCGGCGATGGTGAAAAGCAAGAGTCTGGTGATCGTGTTCAGCGACCTGCTGACCGATCCGGAGCCAGTGATCCAGGCGCTGCACCACCACCGCCACCGCGGCAATGAGGTGATCCTGTTCCACGTTCTCGACGAGGCGGAGGTCCACTTCCCGTTCGACACCCTCGGGCTGGTCGAGTTTCACGACGTCGAGTCCACCGACCGGCTGACGCTGGACGCCCGCGGCATGCGCGACGACTACCTGTCCGCGCTGCACGAGTTTCAGGAACGCTATCGCACCGAGTGCAACAAGTGCGGCGTCGACTACGTGCCGATCGACACATCAGTGAACTTCGACAAGGCGCTGCTGGCGTACCTGATCCAGCGGCAGCGGCGGTTCTGATCATCGACTGGAAGGAAGCCATGAACGATCGTGAAACGACGGATCAAGGCTGCGACCCCTTCGACCTGGACCGTTTCGTCCAGGCGCAGGCAGACGACTACGCGACGGCGCTGGCGGAGGTACGGGCGGGGCGGAAGCGATCGCACTGGATGTGGTACATCTTCCCGCAGCTCGCCGGTCTGGGGTTCAGCGCGCGGCCCAGCGGCACGCCATCCGCAGCCGGGCCGAGGCCGAGGCGTACCTGCGCCACCCCATCCTCGGCCCGCGGCTGGCAGAGATCTGCGCGGCGGCTGGCCGTCGAGGAAGACGGCGCACGCCCTCTTCGGTTCGCCCGACGACCTGAAGCTGCGCTCATGCGTCACCCTGTTCGCCGCCGTGTCGCCGCCGGGTTCGGTGTTCGAGCGCGTGCTGGAGAAATACTACGCCGGCGAGCGCGACGCCCAGACGCTGCGGCTGCTGGACGCCTCGAATGCCGGCTGAGACCTGGTCCCCTTGGTGGTGTTCCACCGAACACCGCTTGCGCGCTGGAGGGGCCGCCCTCCGTGACGGCCCGCGGAGGCGCTGCCGCTCGCAGCACGCCCTTTCCCCGGCAGCGCCTCCGCTACCGGCCCGGCACAGAGGCCGGCCCCTACAAGAGGGGATCGCGCTTCCGGACCGTGCATCAGACGCAATGGAGTGTCTTTATATATAGATATAAATGATAAAGATAATATCTTAATCCGGCCAAGGCACAAGCACGACGCGGCAGCCGCAGCGGCCGTAGCGGTCGCCGGGCCCGCTCCTGCCGCGGTAGGCGGCGCGGCAGTGCCAGGGGCCGACGAGCCACGAGCCACCGCGCACCACACGGGCGTTACCGCTTGACGCACCTTGAGGGTCTTTAATATCTCTTGACGGGTACTCCCCAAACCAGTCCTGGCACCACTCTAAGACGTTGCCGTGCATGTCGTAGAGGCTCCAGGCGTTGGCCGGGAAATGGCCCACCGGCGTCGTCTTCTGCCGATACATCCCTTGCTTGCCGCGCCCGTAGGTGTAGTTGCCGTCGTAGTTCGCCTGATCCGTCGAGATCGTCGCGCCGAAGTGGAACGGCGTGGTCGTGCCGGCGCGACAGGCGTACTCCCACTCCGCCTCGGTCGGCAGCCGGAACCGCCCCTTCGTGCCGTGCTGAGCGTTCAGCCACTCACAGAAGGCGACCGCGTCATTCCAGCTGACGCACACGACGGGATGCTCGTCCGTCTGTGCGAACTCCGGGTTGCGCCAGTTCTTGCTCGGATCCAGCTTCCACTCGGACCCGGTCCAGGAGAACGCCCCACCTTCTCCCTCCGCCTGGGTGACGTAGTTGCTCGCCCCGGCGAACCGGGCGAACTGCCCGCGGGTGACTGCATGGACACCCAGCCAGTATCCTTGCGTCAGCGTCACCCGATGCTGTGTTTCGTCGGCCCCCTCGTATCCCTCCCGCCCATCCTCATCCGCAGGGCTGCCCATTAGGAAGGTGCCCGGCGGAATCCAGGCGAAGGTCATCGTCACGCCACCGCCCAGGTCGATGCTCGTCGTCTCGCCGGGCCGGCTACCGGGCGCCAGCCCCTTCGGCCGCTGGTTCCACTCCTCCCACGCGGCGGCGATGATCGCCTTCGCTCGCTCGCGGTCGAGGCCGTACCGCTTGATCAGGGCGTTGGCCGCAGCGGTGTCCTGTTCGGTCGGCTTGCCCCGGGTCCGCTCGATCGCCTCGCGGACCTGATCGGCCAGCCGGCTCGCCCCCTCGTGCTGCTGCCGCTCGCGCTCCTGCTCCTGCCGCCGTACCTCGGTGACCCGCTGCCGCTCGGCTTCCTCCCGGGCCCGCCGCTCCGCCTCGGTCTCTCGTTGCTTTCGCTCGTCCAGGTCGGCCAGTGCCGCGAGGACGGCGTCGAAATGCGCCGGGCGGCGTTCGATCTCCTCCTCCAGACACCGCTCCAGCAGGTCGCGGAGCGCGCCGGGGACGGTGGCCAGGTGGCGGCTGCGTGGCTCGGTGGTGCGGAACAGCGCCTGGCAGCAGGTCTTGCCGAAAGCGTACACGTCGGAGTACGGCCCCGGCTTCACCGACGACGACGGATTCATCTGTTCCGGCGGAGCGTACCGGAGCGTGCCGGCCACGCTATCGCCCAGGGCGGTCGCCCCGGCCGACCGCGCCGCCAGGCTGGTTTCGATGGTGCTCCGCCGCAGCGCCAAGCCGAAGTCGATGATCCGCACCTGCCAGCCGTCGCCGTCCTTGCGGACCAGCAGGTTGGCCGGTTTCAGGTCGCGGTGCAGCAACCCGGTGCCATGGACCGCGCGCATGCCGGCTGCCACCTGGCCGGCGATGGCGACCACATCCGCCACCGGCAAGGTGCCGCATTCGGTCAGGTATTGCTCCAGGTTGTCTCCGGGGAAGTAATCCATTACCAGATACGGGCGGGCCTTGTTCACCGAATCGGCATAGTCGCACTCATTCACCCCGATGACCGCCGGGTGCGCCAGGCGGCGCAGCGCCCGCGCCTCGCGGAACAGTTCATCGGTGCCGCGGTCCAGGTCGGCGGCGTGCAGCGTCTTGACCACCACGTCGGCGTCGAAGTTGCGGTCGTGGCACAGGAACGCGGTGCCGAACCCGCCGGCGCCAAGGATGCGTTTTGGCTCGTAACGGTGCAGCGGGAACGGGGCGAACCGGGCCGGGTCGAGATCCGCCGCCTGGCGGATGGCCCGGAGGGCGTCGTCGTACTTCTTCTCCTCCAGGGCGGCGCGGTAGGCGTTGTACGCCGCCTCCGCCTTCGCCGCGGTATCCGCCGTCGTTGCGACGACCTCGGTGAACGTCTGCCGGGCGGCGTCGAAGTCGCCGGTGCCGAGTTGCAGCTTGCCCAGCCCGTTCAGCAGCGCCGGTAGCTGATGACGGTCCGCCTCGGGCAGCTGGCGGAAGCGGTCGAGCAGCACCCGGACCGCCCGCCGCTCGTCCTCGTTGCGGATGGAGAACGAGTCCTGCGGCTTCACCTCGCCCTGCCTCATGCCGGTGCGGTCGAGCTGCTGCTGCACCGCGACCAGCAGCCGGCAGATGTCGTCGGCATGCCCGAACTGCAAACCGGCCAACCGCTGCAATTCGGCCTGCACATCCAGCACCGCGCCGTGGGCCGCTTCTGCCGCCGATCGGGTCTGTCGGACCTCGTCCTCGACGCGATCGAGCTGGTCGAACAGCTGGTCGAACCGATCGCCGAGCGTCCCGACCGCCTTGTTCAGCTCGATGAACGCCTTCGCCTGGGCGGCGGTCAGCTGCCGCAGGCCGTCGAAGAACAGGCCGTGCGCCAGCTCGTCGTCGGTCTCTACTTCGCGGCGGAAGAAGAAGCAGAACGCAGCGGCGAGCAGCGGCGGGCCGCCCGGCGTCGGCCCCCGGAGCAGCCGGGCGAGATGCGGGTAGTCACCGAGGGCGTCGGCCACCTGCCCCACCGCCCGCGTGGCGCCGTCCACCAGGCCGGTCGCGTCGGCGTACCGCTGCACACCACCCGCGGCGCGGGCGATCTCATCGCCGGCCAGGCCGGGCTGGTCGAGTACCTTCGTCCGGCGCAGTCGCTTCAGCTCATCAAGGCACACCTTTCGCGCTTGCTCCGGAGTGCCGTCGAACGCGCCGCCGGCGCCGCGCAAGAACGCCTGCACCTGCTCGCGGACGCCCTTGTCGTCGCCGGAGGCGAAGAACACCTTGACGCGGTCGACCAGCCCGTCGCCGGCGAGGGCGACCTCCAGCGCCTTCCAGGCGCGTTCGTGCGCCCGCTGCATCGCGCGCGGCAGCGTCTGGCTGTGGTCGCGAAACAGGTCGACGACGGCGGCGGCGACGTGCTCGATGCCGTCGCCCAGCACCTGGCGGATACCGTAGGCGGCGAGTGGGGTGAGGAGTGACATGGGCGTACCCTCGCGGTCAGGGACGGGGATAGTGCCAGTCTATCCCACGGCGAGAGGGCAGCAAAGAGCGGAGCGGTCACGTCCCGTCGGCCAGTGGCGCGACGGGACGTGACCGGGCATGCCGATCAGCCTTCGAGCGTCCAGCCGGCGCGGTACTTCTTGCCGAGGAACTCGTTCGCCTCCGAGCTGTTCGTCACTCGACCGGCGACCGGATCATAGGTCAGCTTCTTGCCGGCCCGGTAGGCGACCAGGCCGAGTAACAGCTGCTCGATCATGTCGCCGCTGTACTCGAAGTCGCACGCCGTCTTCAGGTTGGGGTTCTTGCACGCCTTGACCCACTGGCGCATGAAGTTGCCGACCGGCGGCAGCTGCTTGTCCGTCGCCCGCGGCTTGTAGTGGGTCAGATCGCCCTTGGCGTCGAGCGGATACAGCTTGTTGGCGCCGAAGTCGGCGACCAGCACCCCCTTTGTGCCGACGAACATCGCCCCGTGGCCGATCCGCCGCAGGTCGACCTTCGACACCGGCGATTTCGGCATCGCGCCGCCCTGGTACCAGCTGACGCGGATCGGGCCGCGCCAGTCGTTGGCCGGGTGGTCGAAGTGCGACTCGCACTCGACCGGGGTGACGTCGGCGTTGAACTTCTCGCCGCGCGCCTCCACCGCCGTCGGGATGCGGGCGTCGACCGCGTTCCACAACAGGTCCATCGTGTGGCTGCCCATGTCGCCGATCTGGCCGGCGCCGAAGTCCCAGAACATGTTCCACTGCAGGCAGTTGGCGCCCGGTCCGCCGGAGAAGTAGCCGGGGTTGTACGGATGCTCCGGCGACGGCCCCAGCCACAGGTCGTAGTGCAGCCCCTCCGGCGGCTTGCCCTTGGCAGGCAGGTAGCCGGCACGGCGGATCTGCCGGTCGCCCCACGCGCACGCCGAGGTCAGCTCACCGACGGCGCCGTCGCGGATCATCTCGCGCACCCGGTTGAAGTTCGGGTGCTCGTGCCGCTGCATGCCGACCTGGGTGGCGAGCTTGTCCTTCTTCTTGAGCCACTTGGCGCGGACCAGACGGGCCTCGTCGACGGTGATGGCGAGCGGCTTCTCCATGTAGACGTGCAGGTCGCGGTTCAGCGCCCAGCTGCCGATGAACGCATGGGTGTGATCGGTCGTGCAGCAGACGACCGCGTCCAGCCCCTTCTGGTCGAGGCACTTCCGCCAGTCGACGTAGGTCTTTGCCTTGGGATACTTCTTGAGGCCGTCGGCGAAGCGCGTTTCGTTGACGTCGCACAGGGCGACGACGTTCTCGTCGGACAACCAGCCGGTGTGCGCCAGCCCGCGGCCCCAGACGCCGATGAGGGCGATGTTGAGCCGGTTACTCGGCGCCTTCGGGCCGGCGCGCGTGCCGCTGGGCAGGATGGTCACGCCCGTGGCGACGGCGGCGCTGCTGGTGGTGAGGAAATCACGACGGTCCATGAAGCAACCTCCCGGAGTGCAAGGGCGACGTGAAAATCGGAGCATCCGACGCACAATGGAGGTTATCGTAGCGGACCGCCGGCAGAGTGGCCGAAAACCGCACCGAAGAATCAGGGGGCGAACGCAAACCGGATGGCCGTCCGCCTCGTCAGGTGGATGGACGAGGCGTGCGACAACCACGGGAGGGCGTCATCGATGAATCGAATGTTCGGGGTCGTGCTGATCGGCATGCTGACCGCCGCCCCGCTGGCGCGGGCGGGGAACGTCTACCAGGTCACCAGCCGGGATGGGGCCGAATCGATCACTTACGAGGTCCGCTTTGGCGGCGGACGACTGATGGACCAGTTCACCGCCTTCGACCCGGAGACGAGGAAGTTTGTGTATCTGCAATGGAAGCGGGACGGCGAGCGGCCGGCCGCGGCGATGCGCGTGTGGGACCACCGCACCGGCGAGACCGTCCCGCTCTACCGCTTCCCCGGCGCGCGTCACCCGCTGCCGGTAATCCCCTCCGTCAAGGCGATGAAGGTGTGCCCGCTGACCGGCGACAAGGAGTTCCAGGCCCGGTTGCACATCATCATCGACTGACGCCACGCACTCATCGGTTCGGCGCGAGCGGCGGCGGCGCGGTCTGGCCGGGCAACGCATCGACCGGACGCGGCACCCCGACCCCGGCGGGCGGCGCTGGCACGACCACCGCCCGCGGCGGCGGCGCCAGGCTGGTCAGCCACGCCTTGAGCGAGTCGGCGGTCGCGCGCTCCTCGGGGGTGGGGATGGCGAAGGCGCGGTTGGCGGAGGCGTCCGGCCACACGCCGGCGCCCTGCAGCGACACGCCGGCGAACAGCCCGCGGCTCCGCGAGTACGAGTACACCTCGGCGCGCAGCCGGGCGTCGGTGGCCGC
>JAXMAU010000086.1:0-17206 GCA_046350215.1 Gemmataceae bacterium
ACCCCCGGCGCTGTCGCCGTGCTGGAGACGGTGCTGGCGGCACTGCCGCGAACGCCGGTGGTGGCGGTATTCGACACCGCGTTCCACCGCACCATTCCCGAGCCGGCAGCGCTCTACCCGCTGCCGCTGGACCTGTCGCGCCGGCTGGCGCTGCGGCGCTACGGGTTCCACGGCATCTCGCACCGCTACGTCTCGGCGCGAACGATCGCCCGGCTCGGCCGCGGCGACGGACCGACGCGGATCGTCACCTGTCACCTCGGCAACGGCTGCAGCGTGTGCGCCGTGCGCGACGGGCGAAGCGTCGACACCAGCATGGGGCTGACGCCGCTGGAAGGGCTGATGATGGGCACGCGCGCCGGCGACGTCGATCCGGGGCTACTGCTGCACCTGATCCGCGAGGAGAAGGAGGTGCCGCAGTCGATCGACCAGCTGCTCAACCACGAGAGCGGGCTGCTGGGCGTCGCCGGCAGCAATGACATGCGCGACGTGCAGACGCGGGCGGCCGCGGGGGATCGGCGGGCCGAGCTGGCGATCGACATGTTCACCTACCGCATCCGCAAGTACGTCGGCGCCTACGCCGCCGCGCTGGAGGGGCTGGACGCCCTCGCCTTCAGCGGCGGCATTGGCGAGCACTCGGCGCTGGTGCGCCGTCGCGTGTGCGAACCACTGGCCTGGCTCGGCGTGCGGTTCGACGCCGACGCGAACGAGCAGCCGGGGCACGGTGAGGTGTGCCTGACGCGGCCCGACTCGCCGGTACAGGTGTGGCGCATCCCGACCGACGAGGAGCGCCTGATCGCCGAGGCGACCGTCGAGGTGGTCGGAATGCCTGGCTGATCGGCATAGGGCATCGGTGAGAGGCCGCAATCCCCGAAAGGATCACGCAAACCATTTCGGGCTGCCATGCGGACGATGCGTGGGTGCTGGGTGCCATGGCCACGCTTCGTGGCCATGCGGTGCGCAGAGACAGCCTCGGCTCTGGCCATTCGGTGAGAGATCGCGCGCTGACGAAATGCCCGCAGTCTTTGCGCAAACCGCCCCGCCTGTCAAGAAGCCGGGTTCGCGTTGTTTTTTCTGGTCTGATCAGTCTACAATGATCTGGACCGATCAGACCAGTATTGCGATCCGCGACCGGCCACGAAGGGCGCGGCGTGGCGAGCGAAGTAGAGGGAAGAGCGAGCGCATGGTGCGAACGCGGGGCGAAGTGGGCCGGCGGCGGCGCGAGCAGATCGTTGAGGCGGCCGTCGCCATCATCGCCGAGGAAGGGCTGCACCACCTGTCGCTGTCGGCCATCGAGGCCCGCGCCGGCATGAGCCGCGGCCAGTTGACCTACTATTTCCCGACCAAGGAAGACATCCTGCTGGCGGTGTTCGATCGGCTGCTGGCGATGATGCACGAGCGCGCCGACTGTCCGGCCGGCGAGGCGGCGACGTTGACGCCGTGGCAGCGGCTGCGGGCGTTTCTCGAATTCCTGATCCTGCGGCCGCCGGAGGTCCGCGAGTTTCACGCGCTGCAGTACACGTTTCTGTCGCAGATCGGCTACCGCGACGATTTTCGGCAGCGGCTGGCCGACCTTTACGAGCACTGGCGTTCGGCGATGGCGGCGGATCTGGCGCACGAACTGCCGGCCGCCGATCCGGCGTATCGGGTCGACCCGCGCACGCTGGCGACGTTCGTCCAGGCGCTGCTGCATGGCCTGGCGATCCAGCGCGTCGCCGACCCGGCGGCGTATGACCGAACCGAGATGTTGAAACTGTGTCTGCACTTCCTGGGTTTGTACCTGGGCAAGCCGGACGCTCCCTCTCACCCCGCCGCACCGCTGGCCGGTGGCGGTGGGGCGCGCAACGGCCAGTCGTCGGACCCTTCACCACGGGGAACTCATGAAAGACACGAGTGACGCCGGGCGGACCACCGCCCTGAGCGACCGCGTCCGCTCGCTGCGGCTGGGCAACCGCGACGCCGGTCGCCCCTCGCGGACGCGCTGGCTGCCGTGGATCGTCTCGCTGGTGCTGCTGCTCACCACGGCGGCGTTCGGCTATCGCGCCTACCGGGTGACGCCGATCGTCGTCTCCGGCGATGCCCCGGCCGCCGCGCGCAAGGTCGACGCCCCGGCGAACGGGTCGGCCCCCGCCGCGCCGACCACCAGCGTCGCCTCGTCGGGCGACGTGGTGCTGCAGGCCAAGGGGTACGTCATCCCGATCAGCCAGGTGCAGGTCAGCCCGAAGGTCGGCGGCCAGCTGGTGTGGATCAACCCGAACTTCGAGGAAGGCCGCAAGTTCAACAAGGACGAGGTGCTTGCTCGCATCGACAAGGACGAGTTCCAGACCGAGCACGACCAGGCGAAGGCCGCCTACGAGGCCGCCTGCCAGCGCTACGAGGAGCTGAAGAAGACACTGCCCGAGGAGGTCCAGCAGGCCGAGGCCGACCTGGAGGAATCGCGGCAGAACCTGACCCAGCTGAAGCTCGACCTCGACCGCTCCCGCCGCCTCGTCGGCGGAGCGCTGACCCAGCGCGAGCTGGAGCAGACGAAGTACGCCTACGAGGCGAACCTGGCGCGGGTGAGGAAGCTGGAGGCCAGCCTGCGAATGATCAAGGAGGGCCGCCTGAGCACCCGTTTGCGCGCCAGCGAATTCGAGCGGGACCAGGCCAAGGCCACGCTCGACAAGGCGGCGCTGCGACTCGGCTACACCAACGTGCAGGCGCCCGTCTCCGGCACCATCCTCAGCAAAAAGGCGGAATTAGGCAACATCGTCAACCCGTCGGCATTCTCGTCCGGCATCTCCGCCAGCCTGTGTGAGATGGCCGACCTGACCAAGCTGGAAATCGACCTGAAGATTCAGGAGCGCGACATCGCCAGCGTGAAGGTCGGGCAGGACTGCATCGTCATGCCGGAGGCGTATGAGAAGGACGCCGAGTTCCGTCGCCGCCACCCCGACGGCTACCGCGGCCGGGTGTCGCGGCTGATGCCGACCGCCGACCGCAGCCAGGGCGCCATCCCGGTCCGCGTCCGCATCGAGGACGGCGAGATCCCCGAAGCCGAGGCCGGCATCTATCTGCGGCCCGACATGGGCGCCCTCGTCTCGTTCAAGAAGGCCGACGAGAAGAAGTCGCCCTCGGCCGCCACCAACACCGCGTCGAAGTAGCCCCGGTTCCCGGAAGACTGTCATGGCCGCCAAACCGATTGTTCAGATCAGCGGGTTGCACAAGTATTTCCGCCGCGGCAGCGAGCAGATCGACGTGCTCGAAGACCTGACGCTGCAGGTGCCCGAGGGCGAGTTCCTCGCTCTGATGGGGCCGTCCGGCTCGGGCAAGACGACGCTGCTCAACCTGATCGCCGGCCTCGACCGGGCCAGCGAGGGCACCATCGTTGTCGGCGACGACGTCATCAGCGGCATGACCGAAACGCAGCTGGCCGCCTGGCGCACCCGGCACGTCGGCTTCGTGTTTCAGTTCTACCACCTGCTGCCGGTGCTAACCGCCTACGAGAACGTCGAGCTACCGCTCCTGCTCTTGCCGCTATCGGCCGGTGAGCGACGGCGCCAGGTGCTCACCGCCCTCGACCTCGTCGGTTTGAGTAATCGCTTATCGCATCGTCCCGGTCAGCTGTCCGGCGGACAGCAGCAGCGCGTCGGCATCGCTCGCGCCATCGTCACCGATCCGACGCTGATCGTCGCCGACGAGCCGACCGGCGACCTCGATTCGAAATCGGCGGAAGAGATCCTGGCGCTGATGGTCGAGCTGAAGAAGGGGCTGAACAAGACGATCCTGATGGTGACGCACGACCCGCGCGCCGCTGCCCGCGCCGAACGAGTGCTGCACCTCGAAAAAGGCAAGCTGGTCCGCGAGTCGTCGCCGCTGTTCGGCGACGTCATCCACGCTCCGCACGTTAACGGCGATGCCAGTGACCATGTGACCACGCTGCCGCGCAAGGCGGAGGACGTGACCCATGAGCCGATTTGACGATCTGCTAATGGCGTTTCTCGACAGCCCGTGGAACGTCGTCCTGGCCGCCGTCGGGCTACTGGCGGTGCTGCTCGCGCTGCTCTATCTCGACCAGGTGCTGTTCTACGCCCGGTTCATCTCCAAAAGCCTGCGGCGCAACGTGCTGCGCAGCGCTCTGACCAGCGTCGCCACGATGGTGCTGGTGCTGGTGGTGACGATGGTGTGGTCGGTGCTGTTCCTGCTCGACCTGGTGACGAGCGAGAAGACCCGCGACTTCAAGGCGATCATCACCGAGCGCTGGCAGATCCCGTCGCAGATGCCGTTCACCTACGCCGCCACGCTGGCCGAGGGCGCGGCGCGCAAGGAGGGCAACGTCAAGCCGAGCGACTCGATGACGTGGACGTTCATCGGCGGCACGCTCGACCCGAACAAGCGCACGCGCGAGAACATCGTCTTCTTCTTCGGCATGGAGCCGGGCAAGATGATGCGCGCCGAGCGCGACGCCGGCGGCAAGATCAAGCGCGACGCCAACGGGCGGCTGATCTACAACTCGATGATGGACGGCATGGACGAGCTGACCGACGAGGAGATCGACCAGCTCGACCAGGCCTGCCGCGAGATGGAGAAGGACCACCGCAAGGTGGTGCTCGGCAAGGAACGGCTGGCGGCGATCAACAAGAAGGTCGGCGAGCGGTTCAAGCTGACCAGCATCAACTATTTCGGCATCGACCTGGAAGTGGAGATCATCGCCGAGTTCCCCGAGGGGCGGTACAACCAGTCGGCGCTGATGAACCACACCTACATCCGCGAGGCGATGGAGGCATACAAGCGGAAGAACGGCAAGCCGCACCCGATGGCGGAGAAGGCACTCAACCTGGTGTGGCTGCGCGTGCCCGACAGCGAGGCGTTCCGGCAGGTGGCCGACCAGATCATGTCGTCGCCGCTGTACACCACGCCGGCGGTCAAGTGCGAGACGGCGTCGTCAGGGGTGTCGTCGTTCCTCGACGCCTATCGCGACCTGTTATGGGCGTGTCGCTGGCTGTTCGTGCCGGCCATCCTGGCAACGCTGACGCTGGTGATCGCCAACGCCATCTCGATCAGCGTCCGCGAGCGGCGGACGGAGATGGCGGTGCTGAAGGTGCTCGGATTCAGCCCGACGCGGGTGCAGGTGATCGTGCTGGGCGAGGCGGTACTGCTGGGGGCGGTGTCCGGGTTCCTCACCGCGCTGGCGACGTACCTGTTCATCAATCACTACCTGGGCGGGCTGAAATTCCCGATCGCCTTCTTCCCGGCGTTCAAGATTCCGCTGAACGCGCTGCTGTGGGGGGTGGCGATCGGCGCCGGCACCGGGCTGGTCGGCGCCTTCATGCCGGCGTGGTCGGCGCGGTCGATCAAGGTGGCCGAGGTGTTCTCCAAGATTACCTGAGAGGCGGGCATGATCCTCTACCTGATTCTCGGCCCGATGCTGGTCCTGGCCGCCCTCCTGCTCGGGCTGACGACAGTGCTGGTGCTGCAGGCGATCGGCGTGCTGAAGAAGGTGCCGCTCAACTACAACCTGCGCAACGTGGTCGTCCGCTGGCGCACCACGCTGATGACGGCGCTGGCGTTCACCCTGGTCGTCGGGCTGATGACGGTGATGCTGGCGTTTGTCAACGGCATGTACAAGCTGACCGAGGCGAGCGGCATCCCCGGCAACGTGATGGTGCTGGCCGACGGCGCCACCGACGAACTGTTCAGCAACCTGGGCTATGGCGACATCAAGGAGGTGGCGCTGCGGCCGGAGGTACTGAAGGACGACGAGGGCAAACCGCTGGCGTCGTGGGAGGTGTACGTCGTCGTCAATCAGCCGATCAAGACGCGACAATGCCCCCGCTGCGGCAAGCTGATCGAGGTGGACCGCTACGCCGAGAAGCTGGTGGAGCACGGCGATCCGCCCTGTCCGGGATCGGGATCGATCGTCACCGGTAGCCGGGGCCGGCGGTTCATCCAGGTCCGCGGCATCGAGGATCCGGTGCGCTCGGGGATCGTCCACAACCTGCCGCTGAAGGCGGGCGGGGCGTGGTTCAGCCAGGCGGGCGTACAACCGCTGCCCGGCGGCAGCAGCGGCGATCAGGCGATCCAGGGCGTGCTCGGCGAGGGAATCGCTCGCGAGCTGGGCCGCGACCTCGGCAAGCCGTCGCTGGAGGTCGGCGATGTGTTCGAACTGGGGCCGCGCAAGTGGGTCGTCACCGGCGTGATGACGTCGAGCGGAACGACATTCGATTCGGAGGTGTGGGCCAAGTTCCAGATCGCCGGCGAGCTGTTTGGCAAGCAGACCTACACCACCTGTGTGTTGCGGACCGCCGACGGTGACGCAGCGAAGGAACTGGCCGCCGACCTGAGTGCCAACTACAAGAAGCCGGCGGTGTCGGCCAAGTCGGAGCCGGAGTATTACGCCCAGCTGAACACGACGAACCAGCAGTTCCTCGGCGCCATCCTGGTGATCGTGGTGATCATGGGGATCGGCGGGGTGATGGGGGTGATGAACACCATGTTCGCCGCCATCAGCCAGCGGACGAAGGACATCGGCGTGCTGCGAATCATCGGCTTCGCGCCGTGGCAGGTGCTGGTGTCGTTCTTTCTGGAGGCGGTGCTGCTGGCGCTGATCGGCGGGCTGCTCGGCTGTGCCCTCGGTTCGCTGTCGCACGGGTGGACGGCGTCGAGCATCATCTCCAGCGGCGCCGGCGGTGGCAAGAGCGTGGTGCTGAAGCTGGTGGTGGACTGGCGCATCCTCGGCGCCGGGATGCTGTTCTCGCTGCTGATGGGCTGCTTTGGCGGCCTGTTTCCGGCCCTGTCCGCCATGCGGCTCAAGCCGCTGGAGGCGGTGCGGTAAACGGGTCGTCCCCGCGTCCCGAAGTTGTCGTTCTTGGTGCCATGCCCACGCTTCGTGGGCATGGGATGCGGGCCGCCTTCGTCCTGACGTGGTCAGCCAGCGCAACGCTGCATGGCCACGAAGCGTGGCCATGGCACCCAGAACGGTACTCCCCAAGGCCTCCTTGGTGCCACACCCATGCTTCGTGGGCATGCGAGGTCGGGAGAATCCGCTGGCTTCCCGCTGGTCGGCCCGCGACAATGCCGGAAAGGGTGTCCCTCTCTCCGCATCGACCCGAAGGAGCCAGCCGATGACCGACCACAACAACCGCCGCGAGTTCCTGCAATCCTCCCTGGCCGTCGCCGGCGCCGCCGGTCTGGCCGCCGCTGCAGACGGCGACGACGCCAGTCGCACCGGACTACCCACCCGCCCGCTCGGCAAGACCGGCGAGAAGGTGTCGATCATCTGCCTGGGCGGCTGGCACATCGGCTCCGTCAAGGACGAGCAGGAGGCGTTCCGCATCATGCACGCCGCCGTCGACAACGGGCTGACGTTTTTCGACAACGCCTGGGACTACCACGACGGCGGCAGCGAGGAGATCGTCGGCAAGGGCCTGGCGATGGACGGGCTGCGCAAGAAGGTGTTCCTGATGACGAAAAACTGCGGCCGCGACGCCAAGACGGTGCAGCAGCACCTGGAGGACAGCCTGCGCCGCATGAAGACCGACGTCATCGACCTGATGCAATTTCATGAAATAAACTATGATAACGATCCGGAATGGATCGTGGAGAAGGGCGGCCTGGGGGTGCTGCTGAAGGCGAAGAAGGAGGGGAAGATCCGCTACCTCGGCTACACCGGCCACAAGGATCCGCGGATTCACCTGAAGATGATGCCGCTGCACCAGTGGGACACGGTGCAGATGCCGATCAACGTGCTCGACTGGCACTTCCGCAGCTTCGCCAAGCAGGTCGTGCCGGAGGCGAACAAGCGCGGCATCGGGGTGATCGGCATGAAGAGCCTGGGCGGCGGGGCGAACGGCATGGGGCGGTTCGTCTCGGCGAAGGTGTGTACGCCGGAGGAGGCGATCACCTACGCCCTCAGCCAGCCGATTGCCTCGCTCTGCACCGGCATCGACTCGATGAAGGTGCTGGAGCAGAACCTCAAGATCGCCCGCGCCTTCAAGCCGCTGGAGGGCGACGGCCTGAAGAAGCTGCTGGCGCGGGTGAAGACGGTCGCCGGTGACGGGCGGCACGAGCGGTTCAAGTCGACGCAGATGTTCGATGGCGGCTATCACCGCCAGCAGCACGGATTGACCGAAAAGGACGTGCTCGGGACGTGACGGCGGCGCGGCGAACAATGACGGCATCTGGAGGCATGGTCATGACGAAGACGAAGGGGTTGGTCCTCGTCGCCCTGGCGGGCGCGCTCCTCTGGTTCGGGGCGCTCCAGCTGCGGGTGCGGGCGGCGGAGCAGCAGGCGCGGGACGCGGCCGAACGGCAACGGGCAGAGGTGGAGGAGCAACGGCAGCGGGTGACGGCCGAGATGGGGGCGCTGCGGGCACAGTTCGAGGCGCTGAAGCGGGAGAACGCCGACCTGAAAGCAGCGTTGCGGGCGGTGCGCGAGGGGCCGGGTCAGCCGGGGGCGCCGGGGCTGGTGCGGCCGGTGGCCCCACGAGTGCGGCAGGGAGCCCCGGCCGGTCCGCCCGAGGCGGAGCTGCTGAAACACCGCGTCGAGGCGAAGCGGGCGGAGCTGGAGGCGGCGCGGCTGAGCGCCGAGGAGGCCCGCCGCCGGGTCGACCGGGTGGCGACGCTGGCGAAGGCTGCCCGGGCGAGCGAGGAGGAGGTTGGGGCCGCTCGCGTCACCGCCGCCCGCGCCCAGGCCGAGGCACGAGTGCGGGAAGCCGAGCTGGCCGAGATCCTGACCCACCTCAAGTTCGCTGAACAGCACGCTGCCCCCCATCGGCCCGATGACGCCCCCGCCCATCCCCCGGCGGAGCGGCGAAGCGACGAGGTGCAGGAGCGGTTCCGCAAGCTGGAGCAGGCCATCGACCAGATCCGCCGCGAGCTGAAGGAGCGCCGCGAACACTGATCGGCGTGCATCGCCAGGAAAAAGAGGGAAGGGTCTGCCGGCCGACCGGCTCTTATGAGGGTGAGTCTCCTGTTGTGGAGGGGCATGCTCATGGGGCCGGGTCTGCCGCAGGTTGTCGATCGACTTCGAGAAACGCTGCGACCGGCGGACGCCGGCGGGCCGACCGACGCCGAGCTGCTCCGCCGCTGGGTGACGGGGCGGGACGAGGCGGCGTTCGAGCTGCTGGTGTGGCGGCATGGGCGGCTGGTGGCCAGTGTGTGCCGTCGGTTGCTGCGGCGGCCCGAGGACGTCGAGGACGCCTTTCAGGCGACCTTCCTGGTACTCGTCCGCAAGGCCGGGGGCATCCGCGGTCGGCAGGCGGTGGCGGCGTGGCTACACACCGTCGCCCACCGGGTTGCCGTCGCCGCGGCGGCGCGGGCGAACCGTCTCCCGGCCGGCGCACTACCCGACGTGCCGACAACCGACCCGCCGCCAGCGGATGCCGATCTGCGGCAGGTGATCGACGCCGAGGTGCGGCGGCTGCCGGAACGCTACCGGCAGGCGTTCGTCCTGTGCTGCCTGGACGGCCAGACGGCCGAGCAGGCCGCTGGCCAGCTGGGGGTGCCGGCGGGTACGGTGCTGTCGCGGCTGTCGCGTGCCCGTCAGCGGCTGCGCGACCGGCTGACCCGCCGCGGGCTGGCGCCATCGCTGGTCCCACTCGACGGCGCGCTGGTTGGGGCGGCCGTGTCGGCGACGCTGGTGAACGCGACGGTGGCGGCGGCGACGACTCAGGCAGCCGATGGCGCCGTCCCGGCGTCGGCGGCAGTGCTGGTGACAACGGTCCTTCGGGGAATGGTTATGACCAAGCTGAAAGGGTTGGCGATCGTCGTTCTTTTGGTCGCCGTGGTGTGCGGCGGCGGGGTGATCCAGCTGC
Organism: Gemmataceae bacterium; assembly: GCA_046350215.1. Classification (GTDB taxonomy): domain Bacteria; phylum Planctomycetota; class Planctomycetia; order Gemmatales; family Gemmataceae; genus JAXMAU01. The sequence goes on from JAXMAU010000086.1 coordinate 9,792, forward strand.
GGGCGCGGGCGGCAGAGCAGCAGGCGCGGGCCGAGCAGGCGCGGGCCGAGGCTGAACGGCAACGGGCGGCGGCGGAGGCACAACGGCAGCGGGCGCCGGCCGAGACGGAGATGCTGCGGACCCAGGTCGAGAAGTTGCGGTGGGAGAACGCCGAGCTGATCGCGATCTTGCAGGCGGTGCGGCGATTCGCGCCGTCGATCGTCCCGCCCGGCAGCATCGTCCCGGACGCCCCGGTCGGCCCGCCCGAGACGGAGCTGCTGAAGTTTCGCGTCGAGGCGAAGATGGCGAGCTGGAGGCGGCGCGGCTCAGTGCCGAGGAGGCCCGTCGCCGACTCGACCGGCTGGTGAAACGGGCCAAGGAGGCCGTGGTCAGCGAGGATGACCTCGCGGCGGCCCGCGTCAATGCCGCTCGCCAGCAGGCGGAGGCCCGAGTGCGAGGCCGAGCTGAAGGAGACGCTCGGCCGGCTCAAAATCGCGGAGCTACGCGAGACCCCGCCCCGTCACCTATCGGCCTCCGTCCCCCAGAATACGGTACTCGAAGAGCGGTTCCGCAAGCTGGAGCAGGCGGTTCCGACCAGCTTCGCCGCGAGCTGAAAGAGCGGCCCGCGCGCTGAGAGGCGACGGTGCCCGTGGGGACGGCCCGCTTCTGCCGGACATGCCGGCGAGAGCGGGCCGGCGGCGTTGCGGACGCTCGTTTTCCGCCTTCTTCCGCTCTGGTCGCGACACCCTCCGGCCGATCCTGAGAGTCTTCCCGTTGTGACGATCGGCCACCGCTCACGGCTGGTCGTTGGGGACCGTTGCCTGGACCACGTCGACCGCCCCGCGGTCGGGCGGGCGGCACGGCACGCGAACGGATTCCGGCCCGCTCGGATGACCGATGACTCCCTTGCTCTGCCTCGCCGTTCTGTTGCCGCTGGTGGAGCACGGGAACGGACCGACCGACGTCGTCGTCCGCTTACCCCTGTCGTGCCGGTCCGGCGGACCGGCAGCGTGGACATGCTACCACGTTCAGTCCGGCGACCTGATCCTCTACCGTCACCGCAACCTCGCCCAGAACGTGCTCTATGCCGCGTTTCTGTCGTCCGGCATGACGCACGTCGGTATCGTCGTCCACCGGCCCGACGGCAGCCTCGGACTGCTGGAGGCGGTCGGTCCCGGCTACCCGGTGGTGATCAGCGACATCCAGACCCGCCTGGCGTTCTTCGACGGCGACGTCTACGTCCGCCCCCGCCGCCACCCGCTCACCGCCGGCCAGGACGCCGGTCTGACCGCGTTTGCCTGCGGCTCGGAGGGCAAGTCGTTCGACCTGTTCGGCATTCTCGGCCCACCCTGCACGACCCGGTGTGGCACCGGCCGGGCCGCTGCCTCAACGACGCCGACCTGAATCCGTCCCGCTGGTACTGCTCGTCGCTGGTGGTCGCCGCCGGGGTGGCCGCCGGCCTGCTCGACCCTGCCTCGTCCGGCCGCGGCAGACGGGCTGGGACCTGATGACCGATCGCCCGCTCGACCTGCGCGCCGCCGGGTGGGTCCGGCCGATCCCGTGGTTTCGCGACGGCCCCCGCGCAGCTCCTGGTGGAGTGAATCGTCGACCGGCGAGGTCCACGTCTGGCCGGACGACCGCTCGCGCTGGCGGCGCTGACCCCTGGCCGGGGCGAGGGCTACGGCGGATACTGGCAGAGAGCGTTCCGCCCGTATCTCCCTCCTTCCCCCGGTGTCCCGTGTCCGCCGTCCTGCTGCCGCTACTCTTCGCCATCCTCCCCGCACAGACCGAACCGAAGCCGTCGCCCTTCGCCCGCTGGGAGAAGGCGATCGCGGCGATCGAGGAGCGGGATCGGAAACGCCCGCCGGCTGACGGCACCGTGTTCTTCTGTGGCAGTTCGTCCATCGTCCTGTGGAAGCTGGAAAAGTCGTTCCCCGACCGCAAGGTGAGCAATCGCGGCTTCGGCGGGTCGATGATCGCCGACTCGACCCACTTCGCCGCGCGGCTGATCCTGCCGTATCGGCCGTCCGCCGTCGTCTTCTACGCCGGCGACAATGACCTCGCCCGCGGCCGCGAGCCCGAGCAGGTGGCCGACGACTTCCGCGCTTCGTGAAGGCGGTCCGCACCAAGCTGCCGACCACGCCGATCTACTTCCTCGCCGTCAAGCCAAGCCCGCTCCGCTGGGGCATCGTCGAGAAGGGCCGGCAAGCGAACGCGCTGGTCAAGGCGGAGTGTGCGCGGCAGAAGGGGCTGACGTTCGTCGACATCGCCACGCCACTGCGCTCGGCCCCGACGGCATGCCCAACAAGGACTACTATCTCGCCGACGGTCTGCACCTCAGCCCCGAAGGCTACGCGGTGTGGACGAAGGTGTTGAACGAGCTGCCTGGGCACCCTCGGCCGGTGACGGTGTACGACGTGATTTGTAATCATGCGGCCGGGCGGCGATAGGGCCGCTGCCCGGTGGCGTTCTGCTGACGCCGTTCGAAGAAGTCGGCGAGCGGTTGGTCGTCACTGAGGTAGTCGGCACGCAGCTGCACGATCGCCTCGGCCCCTTCGCCGCAACAGAACTTCTCCGTGCCCTTGACACGCTGGTTCATCTGCTTCACCGTCGATTCCATCACCGCGGCTGCTCAGCGGCAGCCCCGCCTTGCGGTACTCCGCGTACTTCATCTTGTCCTGGTGGTTGCCCAGGTAGCTCAGCGCCCGCGCCACCACGCTGGGCACGCTCGTCTCCGCCTCCCCTTCTTGGGGCAGGCCCACCTCTTTGCCGCGACACCAACTCGTCGATGACCCGCTTCACCTCGCCCTTCCAGACCCACGTGATCCACCGCGTGTACACCTCCCAGCCCTCCCCGAACGGCCGGCCCGCCGGCGCGCTGCGTACACGTAGCTCAAGGCGTGGATGAAGTCCAGCACCGCCGTGAACGAACCGAAAAACCGCTGCTGCAGCCGCCAGTTGTTGGCGCTGCCGTCGGCCACGAAGGCCCGGCGTTTCGCTTGCTGGAAGCCCGCCGCGTGCGTCGCGCGCTCGCGATCAGCAAGGCAAAACTCCGCCACGGCCGGCACGTCGCCACGACCGTGCTGCTTCACCTCGGGCGCGCATACGCCGGCTCGTGCCCGTCGGGTTCGTCCGTCGCGCGCTGGCCCGGGCCCTCCGCGGCGTCGCCGTCCGGCGGCGCCGCCGTCTTGCCGATCTGCTTCGCGAGCAGGGGAATCCGTAAGAGGTCGATGAACCCGGGCGGGATCTCGGGGCAGGGATCGACCACCGAGACCGCTGACTGCATCTCGAGCAGCACGCCGAGGTTGTCCTCGCGCCTGAAGCCTTTGCCCTTCTGGGTCTCATCGAAGTCCTCCTCGGTCCCGGCAGCCGTCGTGTCCGCCGACGTCGATAGCCCGTCGCGTTCGCGGATCTGCAGGCGGCCGCCATCCACCTGGACCACGGCCAGCTCCGGAGCGCGACGCCGGCGGGGCGTCGAACTTCTGCACCAAAGCGCAGGGCCGCGAAGGCGGCGACGGCGGCCGTCACGCTGGGCGACGCGCTCGCAGCCGATGGTGCGGGTGAGACGCTCGACCTGCTTGGGAGGGATCGGCAGATCGGCCAGGTGGTCCAGCAGTTCGGCGCCCTTGGCGAAGGAAGAGGCGGCGACGCCGGCGTGAACGACCTTCTGCTGCACGGCGGGGCTGTGCTCAGTCCGGTCGATACCCAGGCTCTGGCTCTGAGGGAAAAAGCCCGCCGGCAGCGGGGCAGTAACCAGCGGGTTCTTGCCAGTCGGTCGTGCCGACGGTGGCGTGGACGCTGCGCGGCTCGGGAGGTTGATCGTCGAGGGATCCCGAGCAAGCGGGGCAGACGCGCAGGTGCTCGGGCGGGGGCTGGTCGGCCTGACGCTGCAGGGCCTGGTGTAGCAGTTCGGCGCCGAGCTGCTCGCAGAGCTGAGCCGTCAACTCCTCCAGGGAGGCGAAGGAGGTACCCCAGGCCGGTCCCTGAGGGCCCCACAGGTGGGTGGCCAGGTTTTTGGCGGTGGCGAGGACGACGGGCCGCACCTCGGCCGGGATGTCTACCTTCCTGGTGGCTCTTGCCATCGCGTGCTCCTTCCCCCACTTGCATGGGCGATCACGGACTTCCCACGGTCACTTTATCAATCCCCTTCCTGCCTTACAAACCGTGTCGTACACCCGCCGGTGACCGGCCGCGGCATCCGGCATGGCACCGGCCGGGCGACGGCCGGTATAATCACCCCGTCGCCCGTGGGACGTCGAAGGGGCGCGCCTCATGCCCGAGCTGCCGGAAGTCGAGACCGTCGTGCGTGACCTGCGGCCGAAGCTGACCGGCCGCAGGCTGGTCGTCGTCCGCCGGCTCACCGCGGTCGACCTCCGTCAGCCGTGGAACGTGCTCTGGCCGCCGCGGCTGACCGGCCGCCTCGTCTCCGCCGTCCGCCGCCGCGGCAAGTGGATCGTCGTCGAACTGGACCGCGGCTTCCTGGTGATCCACCTCGGTATGACCGGCCAGCTGGTCGTCAAACCGCCCGACACCCCGTTCGCCGACCACACGCACTTCGCCTTCGACCTCGACGACGGCCAGCAGTTGCGGTTCCGCGACTCGCGCCGCTTCGGCCTCGTCAGCTACTACCCCGACGAGGCGGCGGTGCAGGCGCTGTTCGACGAAACCGGCCTCGGCCCCGAGCCGTTCGAGCTGGACGCCGGCGGCTGGCGAACCGCGCTGGCCGGCACGGCGCGGGCGATCAAGGCGGTGCTGCTCGATCAGTCGGTCGTCGCCGGCGTGGGTAACATCTACGCCGACGAGGCGCTCTTCGAGGCGAAGATTCATCCCTCGTCGCGCGGCTGCGACCTCACGCGCCCGCAGGCCGAGCGGCTTCGCAAGGCGATCGTCACCGTGCTGCAGCGGGCGATCGAGCACGGCGGCTCGACCATCCGCGACTACGTCGGCGGCGACGGCCAGGCCGGGACGTTCCAGGCCGAGCTGCGCGTCTACGGCCGCGATGGCGAACCGTGCCGCCGCTGCCGCACCCCGGTCGCCGTCGTCCGGCTGGCTGGCCGGTCGACGCACTTCTGCCCAACCTGCCAGCCGGCGCCGGTCGCCGTCACCCCCTCGTCCCCGGAGGCCGCGCCCGGATAAGTCATGTCGTATCGCGCATTCAAACGCCTGCTGGGCGAAACCAGCCTGGAGCGGAAGTGCCGCTTCCTGTTCGGCGCGTTCATCCTGCTGCTCATCACCGGCAGCTTCTGGCTGTACGCCCGGCAGACCGAGCACCTGGCCTACGACCAGCTGAACACCGCCTGCCGCCTGCTGGTGGTGCAGGTGGTCGACCAGCAGCTGGCCACGCGCTGCCGCGCCGGCGGCAGCCGGCTGCCGGCCGACGAACAGAAGCGCATGGCGGATGCGCTGCACGACTTCCGCTCCGGCTGGGAGAAGAACTGGCCGCGCGCCCTCCGCGACTACGTGTTCACCACCATCAAGGGGTCGATCACCCGTCCCGACCAGGACACCGACGCCGCCAGTGTGCAGCAGGTCAAGGTGTTCCGCGAGAACCCGGACAAGAACGAGGACCACCCCAACCAGCTGCCGCATGGCCGGCATGTCTACTACGGCGCTGTCCGTGCCAGCAAAAGCTGCCTCGGCTGCCACCGGCAGACCAATCCCGAGCTGGCCGAGAACGACCTGCTCGCCGTCATCAAGATCGAGGTGCCGACCGAGCCGATCGAGGAGGAGTTTCACGCCAACCGCGCCCTGCTCATCTCCATCGCCCTCGTTACCGCCCTGCTCATCATGGGCGGCAGCTACCTGATCGTCCGCTACGTCATCGTCAAGCCCGTCAAGCATCTCAAGGAAGTGGCCGACGCCATCAGCGCCGGCGAGCTGAACGTCCGCAGCGAGATCCAGACCGGCGACGAGTTCGAGGACCTGTCGCACGCCTTCAACCGCATGCTCCGCAACCTGGTCGCCATGCAGGACCGCCTGCGCACCGTGAACAACGACCTCGACCGCAAGGTCGACGAGCTGGCCCAGGCCAACCTGGCGCTTTACGAATCAAACCGCCTCAAAAGCGACTTCCTCGCCCGCATCAGCCACGAGCTGAAGACGCCGCTACACGCTATCCTCGGCTTCAGCGAACTGCTCCAGGCCGCCGCCAATCTGTCCGACAAACAGCAGCGGTGGGTGCAGAACATTCGCACTTCCAGCGACCAGCTGAAGAGCCTCATCAGCGATATTCTCGATCTGGCAAAGATCGAGGCCGGTAAGATGCAGCTGTCGGTGTCCACCTTCGAGCTGGTCGACGCCTGCGAGGGCGTGCTCACCATGTTCCAGCAGATGGCGGAGAAGAAGAACATCGACCTGCGCGGCATCTATGCCCAGCACCTGCCACGGCTGCGTCAGGACATGACCAAGCTGCAGCAGATCCTCAACAACCTGATCTCCAACGCCATCAAGTTCACCCCCGAGGGCGGCCGCGTCGTCCTCCGCGCCGAGGCCGACGGCAACGCGGTGCTGCTGCGCGTGCAGGACACCGGCGTCGGCATCGCTGTCGAGGAACAGGAGCTGGTGTTCGAGAAGTTCCGCCAGGCCGGCAACCTGATGACGCGCGAGCACGGCGGCACCGGGCTGGGGCTGTCGATCGTCCGCGAGCTGGCCAAGCTGCTCGGCGGACAGGTGACGCTGCAAAGCGAGCTGGGCCGCGGCAGCACGTTCACCGTCCGCCTGCCGGTGGCGCTCAGCGAGGAGGCGCGGCTGGAGTACGACCTGACGCATGAGGGCATTGACCTGTCGCGGGCGCAGCGGATCGACGTCCGCCTGTACAGCGGCCCCGCCGCGTCCGCCGACTCGCCGCCGGCCAGCTACGACGCCGGCGGGCCGTGATCCGGCTCATCGGGCCGTGCGGAACCCGCGCACCCGGTGAAACGTCAGATAGTTGGCGTCGTGCGCGTTGTGCGCCCCGCCCTGGCCGTCGTCGTAAGCCGTCCGCGACAGCACCAGCAGGTCGTCGCCGTCGATCAGCCAGTCGAGGTACTGAAAGGCGTGCTTCTTCACGTCGGGGTGGCGCAGGATCACCGCCCGCACCTCCCACGTCCGCAAATCGGTTGACCGCCCCAGCGCCACGGTGTTGCGCACCGACGGACTGCGAGTATTGCGATACTCGTCGAGCACCTGGTTGACCAGCGCCCAGTAGGCGCGGCTCACCGGGTCGTAGCGGATGGTGAACTTCTTGCCGCCGCCAGGGAAGTCGACGAAGTCGGCCACCGGGTCGAACGTCGCCTTCTTGCCATCCTTGCTCACCCGGACGATCGCTGCCTTCTCCGGGGTGCCGGGGAAGTCGACGCGCAGGATGTCGACCACGTCCCCCGCGGGCGTGACGACGGCGTTTCCTTCCAGCCAGCCGCCGAACTTGCCGCCCAGCCACCCCGGGTCGCGGCCGAGCC
>JAXMAU010000087.1:0-16632 GCA_046350215.1 Gemmataceae bacterium
GGCGGTTACGCCCTGACCCCCCCACCCGGCGGGGGCGGCCCCCGCGGCCGCCGCCCACCCCGGCCAGCCGGTGCCGCCCTTGCGACCCGGCTGGCTTCGGCTCCCGGGGGAGCATCGGACATGGCGGACCCGGCCTGATCCAGCTTGCGGCCGCCCCTCGACGACCTTGGATTGACTCGGTGGTGGACATGAGGGACGTGATTCGCATTGCCATCGTGGACCCGTCCGACAGCACCCGCGAGGAGCTGCGGAACGTCCTGCTCGGCATGGAGACGGTCTGGCTGGAGGCGGAGTGCTCCCGTTACGAGTTCTTCGCCGACGTGATCGCCCAGTCGCAGCCCGACGTCGCCATGATCTCGCTCGACTCCGACGCCAGCAAGGCCCAGGGGTTGATCGCTCAGCTGTCCCGCGACGTGCCGGAGCTGCCGATCCTGGCGATCAGTGCCCGCGGCGACGGGCAGGCGATCTTGCAGGCGCTCCGCAACGGCGCCCGCGAGTTCCTCACCGCCCCGGTGGTGCTGGAGGAACTGATCAAGGCGCTCGACCGGCTGCACCGGGTGGCGCCGGTGTCGGACAGCCGCGCCGGCGTGACCTCGCCTGGCCGGCCGGAGTCGCAGGTGATCGCCGTCCTCGGCTCGCGCGGCGGCATCGGCTGCACCACGTTGGCCGTCAACCTCGGGGCCACGCTCGCCCAGGACCCGACCAGCAGCGTCGCCCTGGTCGACATGGACCTGGCCCTGGGCGATGCCGACGTGGCCCTCGACCTGATCGCCGACTACACCCTGGCCGACGTGGTGCTGTCGGTCGACCGGCTGGACATGCAGTTCCTCAAGCGGTCGCTCAGCAAACACAGCTCCGGTTTATCGCTGTTGCCGCACCCGATGCAGATCGACGACGTCGACCTGATCCGCGAAGATCACCTGCAGCGGCTGATCGGCCTGCTGCGTGCCAGCTACACGCACCTGATCCTCGACCTGTCCAAGGGGTTCACCACCAACGACAAGACGGCGCTGCGGATGGCCGACGTGATTCTGCTGGTAGCTCAACTGGAGCTGTCCAGCCTGCGCAACACCGTCCGCCTGCTGCTCAGCCTGGGCAACGACGAGGCGATGGCCAACAAGGTGCAGGTGCTGCTCACCCGCGTCGGCAGCGAGTCGGACGGCGAGATCAGTCTGAAGAAGGCGGAAGAGACGATCGGCAAAACGATCTTCTGGCAGATCCCGAACGACCACCGGGCGGTGAACGAGGCTCGCACCCAGGGGGTGCCGCTGCTGCAGCTGGCGCCGCGCAGCAAGATCCAGCAAGCGTTCGTCGGGCTGACGCGGGCGGTGACCGGCAAGGAGCCGCCGGCGGCCAAGGAAAAATCGCGCGGCTGGTCGCTGTTTTCGAGGTAAGGTTCCCACAGGGGCGATACACGAGTCATCCACCAGGGGTTTCGCTGCTGAGGAGTTGTCGAGATGTCGCGTTTGCAGAGCGGACTCAATGGCTTGAACAATCGCGCTCCGAGCCGAATCGGCCCGGCGCTCAACGGCGGCGCGCAGGGCGGCAAGAGCTTCGAAGAACTGAAACGGCTGATCCACGGCAAATTGGTGGACAAACTGGATCTCTCACGGGTGAGCGACCTGGAAGGGGAGACGCTCCGACGCGAGATCCGGCTGGTGGTCGAGCGGCTGTGCGACACCGAGAACCCGCTGCTCAACCGCATGGAGCGCGAGCGGCTGATCGACGAGGTGCTCGACGAGACGTTCGGCTTCGGCCCGCTGGAAGTGCTGCTCAAGGACCCGACGATCAGCGACATCATGATCAACGGGCCGTACAAGATTTACGTCGAACGCCGCGGCAAGATGGAGAAGACGGACGTCAAGTTCCGCGACAACGAGCACCTGTTGCAGATCATCGACCGAATCGTGTCGAAGGTTGGCCGGCGCGTCGACGAGACGTCGCCGATGGTGGACGCCCGCTTGCCCGACGGCAGCCGCTTCAACGCCATCATCCCGCCGCTGGCGCTGGACGGCTCGACCGTGTCGATCCGGCGCTTCGGGTCGAACCCGCTGAAGCTGGAAGACCTGCTCAATTACAAGGCATTCACTCCCGAGATGGCCATGCTGATGGAGGCGTGCATCAAGGCGCGCCTGAACGTGCTCATCAGCGGCGGAACGGGCTGCGGTAAGACGACGCTGCTGAACACGCTGTCGAGCTTCATCTCCCCTGACGAGCGCGTGGTGACGATCGAGGACGCGGCCGAGCTGCAGCTGCAGCAGGACCATGTGGTGCGGCTGGAGACGCGGCCGCCGAACATCGAGGGCAAGGGCGCGATCACCTGCCGCGACCTGGTTCGCAACGCCCTGCGTATGCGGCCGGAGCGGATCATCATCGGCGAGTGTCGTGGCGCCGAGGCGCTGGACATGCTGCAGGCCATGAACACCGGCCACGCCGGGTCGATGACCACTCTGCACGCCAACACCCCGCGCGACGGTCAGGCCCGGTTGGAGACGATGATCATGATGGCCGGCCTGGACCTGCCGGTGAAGGCGATGCGGCAGCAGATCAGCTCCGCCGTCGACCTGGTCATCCAGGCCAACCGCCTGCAGGGCGGTCCGCGCAAGATCACCAGCATCACCGAGGTGATGGGCATGGAGCAGGACATGATCATCATGCAGGAAGTCTTCCGCTACAAGCAGCTGGGCATCGACCAGAACGGCCGCGCCTTCGGCCAGTTCGAGGCCACCGGCGTTCGCCCGTCGTTCGTCAGCCGCCTGGAAGCCGCCGGCATCAAGCTGCCGAGCAACCTGTTCCAGGAACGAGTGCTGCTCCGCGACTAAACATCTCAGAATGCAGAAGTCAGAATGCAGAATGCAGAATGAAAGACGGAAGAAAGCGCATACACACTACGATTCGATGACGGTGGAAGGACGCAGAAGCGGGTGAGGGCAGAACGATGAGGGAGCGGCGGCATCAGCTGGGCGAGAAGCAAGCGCACCAAGGGCGCATCGTCCGGCTGTTTCTGCTTCATTCTGCATTCTGCATTCTGCATTCTGCATTCATCTTGAGAGGCACCCCATGATTACCACCCCGCTGCTCGTCTCGCTGCTCGTGTTCCTGACGGTGTCGTCGGTGATCGGGCTGCTGGCGTTCGTGATGCGCGAGCAGACGCCGCAGGCGGCCACGCGGCTCGACCTGCTGGTCGGCAAGCGGAGCCGGCAGGAGCAGCAGAACGCCGACATTCTCCGCAAGTCGGCGTTCGAGGGCGACAAGAAGTCGCTCATCGAGATGCTGACGCCGAAGTTTTTCAGCCCGCAGCGGCTGTTCGAGCAGGCCGATTGCCACATCAAGCCGAACACCCTGCTGGGCATCGGGTTGCTGCTGGCGGTGGTCGCCGCCACCGGCACGGTGCTCGCCCGGCTGCCGCTGTGGCTGGCCCCGCTCAACGCCCTCTTGATGTTCTCGCTGCCGTGGGTGTGGCTGTACTTCAAGCGCGCTACCCGGCTGAAAAAGTTCCAGGCCCAGCTGTCCGACGCCCTCGAGCTGGTCGCTCGGGCGCTACGAAGCGGACAGAGCCTGGCGTCGGCCATGCATGTGGTGTCCGAGGAGATGCCGGAGCCGATCGCCACCGAGTTCGGCCGGGTGTTCGAGGAGCAGAACCTGGGCATCCCGATTGAGGAATCGATGAAAGGGATGTGTGATCGGGTGCCGAACATGGACCTGCGGTTCTTCGTCACCTCGGTCGGCATCCAGCGGCAAACCGGCGGCGACCTGGCCGAAATCCTTGACAAGATCGGCTACGTCGTCCGCGAGCGGTTCCGCATTCTCGGTCAGGTCAAGGCGCTGACCGGCGAGGGGCGGCTGTCCGGCATCGTGCTGATCGCTCTGCCGTTCGCCCTGTTCGGCTTCATGCTGAACGCCAAGCCCGACTATGTGGAATCGCTGTGGACCAGCCCGCTGGGGCAGAAGATGAGCATCTGTGCCATCGTCGCCCAGGTGATCGGGGCGCTGGTGATCCGCAAGATCGTCAACATCAAGGTGTGAGCCACGAGAGGACGTCATGATGCTCTTCGCGTTCGTCGGAATGGCCGAGCTTGCTCCGCTGCTGGTGGCCGCTGCCATCATGGCCGGGGTGTTCGCGATGTTGACGCTGATCTCCAATCGCAACAGCCGGGCCGCCGAGCGGCTCGACCGGCTGAGCCGACCGGCGTCGCTGGCCGAGATCGAGGACCCGCGCAACAAGCAGGAGCGGTTCCAGGGCATGATGGAGACCGCCAAGGCGTTCTCCAAGCCGCTGATGCCGCCCACCGAGCTGGAGCAGTCGGAGCTGAAGACGGAGCTGGCCAACGCCGGCTTCCGCAGCGACTCGGCGGTCCAGGTGTACGTGGGTGCCCGCTTCGTCTGCTTCATCGGCTTCCTCGGCGCCGCGATCGCCCTCTTCCTGCCGCGCTACGGGATGACCCTCGCCGCCCTCAAGCCGATCGTGCTGGTCGGCGGGGTCGGCTTCTACCTGCCGGTGATCGTGCTGTGGTATCTGCGCACCAAGCGGCAGGAGGAGATCTTCCTGTCGCTGCCGGACGCGCTCGATCTGCTGGTGGTGTGCGTGGAGAGCGGGCTGGGGTTGGACGCCGCCATGCGGCGGGTGTGCGACGAGATGAAGGACCACGCCGGGACGATCTGCGAGGAACTGTCGCTGGCCAACTTCCAGCTGCAGATGGGCCGTCCGCGCCGCGAGGTGCTGCACGACCTGGGCGTGCGGACGGGGGTGGATGACGTGCGTTCGCTGGCCGCCATCCTGATTCAGGCGGATCGGTTCGGGTCGAGCATCGCCCAGGCGCTGCGAGTGCAGTCCGACTCGATGCGGACGCGCCGCAAGCAGATCGCCGAGGAGAAGGCGGCCAAGACGGCGGTGCAGCTGATCTTCCCGCTGGTGCTGTTCATCTTCCCCGGCATCTTCGTGGTGCTGGTGGGGCCGGCGGCGATCAGCATCATCAACACGATGATGAAATGAACGGTGTGAGGAGGGGTGGATCGGTGTCGCCGGTCTGCCATAACCAAGGAGTACGAGGATGAACGGACTCATCCGGGCGGCGATGATCGTGCTGGCGGCGGGGGCGGCGGCGACCGGGGCCGGTTGCCAGACCACCATGCCGTCCGGCTGTGGGGCGGACGGGTGCGGCGCGGCGTGCGCCGCCGGCAAGGGAGGGGCCGACATGAACGGCCAGGCCGGATACAGCTGCAAGGACCTGTACGACCGCTGCTGGCCGGCCCGGTACTCGAACCTGGCGCACCGCTCGGTCAACCGTTCGTTCACCCCGCAGGTGCAGAACGGCCACGTCCTCGAACAGACGGTGTGGAACCACCACTTCGAGTGCGGCAGTGCGGCGCTCAACCCGTCGGGACTGGCGACGCTGCAGCAGATCTCGCGACGGCGGCCGGAGCCGGATCGCACGGTGTACGTCGCCACGGCGCTCGACCTGCCGTATGACCCGGCCTGCCCGGAGCGCTACTGCGCCGCCCGGCAGGAGCTGGACGCGCTGCGCGTGGCAGCGGTGCAGAAGTACCTGGTCGGGCTGAACTGTGGTCGCTGCCAGGACTACCAGGTGCTGGTCCACGACCCGGCCGACGTGTCGATCGCCGCCACTCCGGCGAACATGATGGTGCAGCAGATGTACGGCCGGTTCCGCGCCGGGCTGGGCGGCCCGAGCGGCGGCGGCACGGCGCCGGGGCCGGTGGGCAGCGTCGGCGGGTTCGCCGGCGGCGGCGGCGCGGCCGGCCGGTAAGGCGAACGTTGATCGCCCGGCCGGCGGAGTCCGCCGGCCGGGCTTCTCCCTGAGTCAGCAACATGAGCGCTCGCAAAACACTTCGATCTCTGTCGGCGGCCGTTCTGCTGGCCGCCGCCGTGACCCTCGGCGGACCGGCCCCGGTGCGAGCATCCTCGCCGGATGGCCTCGGCCTGGTGGTCACGCCGCCCCCCATCCACGCCGGCATCGGCAGCTACCTTTCCGGGATGGCCACGCGCAGCCGCGTCATCCAGCTGTGCGCCGTCTGCATGGCCATCGCTTTGTTCATCATCATGAAGAAGTTCGCGGACGTCGGCCCCAGCCTACCCGCGGTGGACCGCCCCCTGCCCCCGTCGGTCGAGGACTCGCAACGATGATCCAGCAGCTCAAGATGAACCAGATGGACTGGGACGCCAGCGCCTTGCCGGAAGCGCCCAGCGCGCCGGAGACGCTGCAGCAGACCGGGCTGACGCTCGGCTTCCTCAGCGACATGCTGCTGCGCACGCTCTACACCCGCGGCGGCATGCTCGGCCTCGACCTGGCCCGGCTCATCTGCCTGCCGTTCAAGGTGATCGAGGAGGCGCTCGGGTTCCTCAAGCACGAGAAGTGCATCGAGGTGCTCGGCGGCGACCTGATCGGCCGCATCAGCTACAAGTTCAACCTGACCGAGCTGGGCCGCCGGCGGGCGATGGAGGCGTTCAAGATGTGCGCCTACGTCGGCCCGGCGCCGGTGCCGCTGGAGGACTACATCGAGCAGACCTATCGCCAGGCGGTGACCGCCATCGACGTGTCGCCCGACGCCCTCCGCGCCGCCTTCAGCCACCTGGTGGTCAGCGAGGAGCTGTTCAACGCCGTCGGTCCGGCGGTGGTGAGCGGCAAGTCGGTGTTCATCTACGGCCCGCCCGGCAACGGCAAGACGTCGATCGCCCAGGCGATCGGCAACTTCATGAATAGCTCCGGCGGCGAGGTCTACGTTCCCTATGCGTTCATGGCCGAGGGCAGCATCGTCACCGTCTACGACTCGGCCGTCCACGAGATGAGCGAGGGCGGCGACGACGACCACCTGGAAGACAACGAGGCGACCATTCGCCGGCTGCTCAACGCCGGCACGGTCGACCAGCGCTGGGTGCGTATCAAGCGGCCGGTGATCGTCACCGGCGGCGAGCTGAACCTGCAGATGCTCGACCTGAAATTCAGCAGCGACTCGAACTTCTACCAGGCGCCGCTGCACGTCAAGGCCAACGGTGGGGTGTTCCTGATCGACGACTTCGGCCGGCAGCTGTGCAGCCCCAAGGAGCTGCTCAATCGCTGGATCGTGCCGCTGGAGAACCGGGTCGACTACCTGACGCTGTCGTCCGGCCAGAAGTTCCAGGTGCCGTTCGAGCAGCTGACCATGTTCTCCACCAACCTCGACCCCAAAGACCTGGTCGATGACGCCTTCCTGCGTCGTATGCGGCACAAGGTCGAAATCCTCGCCCCGGAGCGGCCGATCTACGAGCGAATCTTCCACAGCTACTGCAAGAAATTGGGCATGACTCCGTGCCCCGAGGCGATCGACTTCCTCTACGACCAGTATTACAATCGCGGTCGGTCCGCGCGGGCGAGCGACTGCCGGGATTTGCTGGAGACGGTTCAATCGATATGCCGATTTCGTAGAGTACCTGTTCAGCTTTCCAAGCAACTCATGATCGACGCCGCCGCCAGCTTCATCCGCGAATTCGTCTAACGCTTCACCATGCCGGCACGCCGCTGGTCCCCGGGGGGAAACGGGGGACCACGGCCGGGCACGACCATCGCCCGCCCGCCGACGAACACAGAAGAGACGAGGGACGACAATGGACTGTCGCAGACCCCTGGTCGTGTGGCTGGGCGTGCTCACGCTCGCCGCCGGTTGTACGCACCCGGTCGCCGGTCTTCGCACCAAGCCGGCCGTCGCCAAGGACGTCGCCAGCGAGCCGACGACCCACCAGGCGGCCACCTATGTGGCCTTCGGAGACTTCCGGGCCTCGTCCGCCTATTCGGCCGAGACGCCGCCGGCGATGCAGCAGCAGCTCCGCGAGGACGCCCGGCTGTCGTACCTCAAGGCGATGGAGGTCAACCCGAAGTACGTTCCGGCCTACCTGGCGCTGGCCCGGCTGCAGCAGCGCGCCGAGGACTACACCGCCGCCATCGCCACCTACCAGAAGGCAGTGACGATCGACCCGAACGACAGCAACCTGTGGTATGAGCTGGGCATGTGCCAGTGTCGCCAGAAGAAGTGGATCGACGCCGTCGTCCATCTCCGCAAGGCGATCGAGCTTGGCCCGGACAACGGGGCGTATCGCAAGACGCTCGGCTACACGCTCGGCCGCGCCGGCCGGCTGGAGGAGAGCTTGCAGGTGCTGACCGAGGCGGAGGGCGAGGCGCGGGCGAACTACGACCTGGCGCGCATGCTCCACCATATGAATCAGACCGACCAGGCGCGACAGTACACCACTCGCGCCGCGCAGCTCGACCCGTCGCTGCCGGGGCTGCAGACGTTCGTCGCCCTGCTCGACGGCAAGCCGGCCCCGGTCGACGCGGCGGTGCAAACCACCTCGTTCCAGCCGGCGCCTGGCCAGCCGGAGCAGCCGCAGGAGCCGGGGCCGCTGGTGCTGCCGCCGATCGACAAGGGCGAGTTCCCGACCATCAACGGCGCGACGACCCCGAAAAAGCCGCTGCGGCTGCCGCCGCTGCCGGTGGTCCGCAAGCCGGGAAGCGGCAACTGAACCGGACCGGGAAACGCAAAGCGGGGAGGTGCGCCGTCGGCGCGCCTCCCCGCTTCGTTGGCTGACACCCGCCGCGCTCACTTGTCGACGGGTTTGTCCGCCGGCAGGTCGGGCTTGTCGCCACCCGGCCCACGATCAACGTCGTCGGGGTTGGCCCACGCCTTCGGCACCGGGAGCCGCACCTTTTCGTGGACGCGCGGATTCTTGTACAGGTATTGCGGCTCCGGCGCCACCAGCGGGATGCCGAGCTGTTCGAGCTTCTGCAGCACCAGGTCGGCGTTGACCTTCGGCGGCAGCACCCACGTCACCGGCGCGTAGTCGCTTCGCGCGCCGACGCCCGAGCCGGGCAGCCCCGGATAGGCGGTGAACCCGCCGTGCGGATACCACCACGCCCAGTTGATCGGCCCCTGGATCAGCTCGCGGAAGTCGAAACCCGGATAGGCCGGCCCGTGTCCTCCAAAGTCGTGTCCGCCGAAGTCATGACCCCCAAAGTCATGACCCCCGAATCCGTCGCCGTGAGCAACCGGGTGCGCATTGGCGGCCGGCAAGGGCGCATCCGGCCCCAGCTGCGGGACGACCGGAGTCGCCGACGCGGCCGGAGCGTTCATCGCCGGCGCCGGAGCGACCGGAGCGGGGGCGACGGGAGCGGCCGGGGCTGCCGGCAGCCCGCCGGGGACCGCCACCGCCGGACCGCTCGGATAGCGGAACGGCGTCGCCGCCGGCGCGGGCGGGTCCGCGGCCGCCGGCAGGTTGATTCCGGGTAGCTGAAGGGGTGTATCGGCGAACAAAAGCGTCTGACTGGCGACCCCGACGCCGAACAGAATGGCGGGGGCAGCGAGCCTTCGCAGCAGGCTTTGCATGGAGCATCCTCCCTGGAGCGAGTTGACCCGCGATGTGCCTCCGGTCGCGGGACGTCGCAGCACGCACGCAAACATATCCTCTGCTCGCGCCGCCGGTCGGCCTTCCTTGGACGGACGATGCGGCGGACGACGCGCGCGGCGCGCCATCGTCGGGACGACCGGCGCCCGGCGGCGGCCCGGCCTGGTCGCGCCAGCCGTTCCGGCCGCCGGAACCGTCACGCCGGCAGGGCGAAACGGCGAACGGCGGCCTCGAACGACGGCCACGGCTGGTCGGGAACTCGCGCCGCCAGCGGACGGAGGCGAGGGAGGTGTCGGCCGGGCGCGGCTCGCCGGCGACCTCGGCGCGGCGCGCGGAGCGGAAGACGGCGTCGCTGCGGCCCAGCGCGGCGGCCAGGCGACGGCCCATCTCCAGCCGGCTCATCCGCTCCGGCCCGCCGACGTGGTAGACGCCTGGCCCGCCGGCGTCGGCCAGCCGGACGAGGCGGCGGCAGCGGTCGGCAGGTCGAGCGGGGTGCGCCACTCGTCCTCGAACAGCGGCATTGCCCCGCCGTCGCGCAGGACGCGGAGCTGGGCGTCGAAGAAGCCGGGCCGGTCGGTGAGCGACGGGCCATACAGCAGGCTCACCCGCGCGACCGCGTGGCCGGGGTGGGCGAGCACCGCCTGTTCCGCCTCCGCCTTGGTGCGGCCGTAGACCGACAGCGGCGCCGGCGGATCGGTTTCGGCATACGGGGCGCGATCGCCGCCGAAGACGAGATCGGTGGACACCAGCAGCAGCCGGGCGCCGGCGTTCGCCGCCAGCCGGGCGAGCCGGTCGGTGGCGGCGACGTTGACGGCGCGGGCGCGGTCGGGCGCCTGCAAGCAGTGGGCGACGTTGGCCATCGCGGCGGCGTGGATGACGACGCTGGGCGCATCGTTATGCCAGGCCCGTTCGAGGGCGGACAGGTCGGCCAGGTCGACCGGCCGCAGCGAAACGCCGAAGCGAACGCCGGTCGACGCCCCGGACCAGGCGGCCGCCGCGCGGCCCAGCTGCGCCAGGCGGGCGAGCAGGTAACCGCCGAGCGCGCCGCTGGCGCCGGTGACGAGCAGGCGGGTTACGGCTGGGCCGGCGGCCCGTCTTTCCAGATGAACCATCGCGGGGAGATGTAGACCCAGTGGCCGGCCTGCAGGTTGTCCCGCCCGCCGTAGGTGGTGCCGTTCCAGAACCCGAAGTCCTGGTAACTGGCGTAGGTGTTCTGATCGCCCGGCACGTACAGGACGTGCAACAGAGTGCGATACTTGCCGCCGAGCGATGCCATGTGGATCAGCTCGCTCGGTTTCACCTTACCGAGCGGCTGGCGGCTGTCCAGGCTGTCGAGCAAGGTGAGCCGGTCGCGGACGGCCGCCGCCTCGTCGGTCTCGCCGCGCGCCGCCAGCCGTTCGGCCAGGTCTTGCAGGCGACCGATCAGCCGCCGTTTGCGATCTTCGACCGTCGATTTGCTGCGCGTCTCCACGCTGCAGAAATGCTGCTCGAAGTGAGTGATCGCGCCGTCCGGGTCGGTGACCGGCCGGACCGGCGGGATCGGCGCCGCGAGCAGCGTGGACGCGGCGAGGCCGACGAGAAGTGGGGGGACAAACGCCGTCAGCAGCCGGTGCATCGGATACCTCTCAAAAAGGTGACATGAGTGAGACATCCGCGTTCCTCCTTGAACCGGGATGGATTGTGCGCCAATCGGTGAAAACGAGTCAATCTCGACCGCAAAACGAGGTGAGAGCCTGCACGCGAGACGAGCAGGCGAAGCCGCGCTGCTGAGCAGGAAGCATTTGAACCACAAAGAGCACAAAGAACACCAAGAGCAGAAAGTTCAGAAAGATCTGAAAGGAGAGAGAAGAGATGGCAGCGAGGCGTCTCGATCGGAGTGCGCGGGCCGGTTGCATGCGGGTTGCTCCCGCCGGTAAGATGAGGCAGGCTCCGATCCCGTTCACCCGCAGCAATCCTCGTCGCCGAGTACAACCGCGTATGAACGTTCGCTGGATTCTCGTCGTCGTGCTCGGTGTGTCGCCCGTCTGCGCGGGTGAGTCGGCGGTCAGTTTCCGCAACGACGTCATGGCGGTGCTGTCGCGCGCCGGCTGCAATAGCGGAGCGTGCCACGGCAACCTCAACGGCAAGGGCGGATTCAAACTGTCGCTCCGCGGCCAGGACGCTGCCGTTGACCTGACTGCCGTCACCCGCGATGCGCTCGGTCGACGCATCGATCGGCTGCGGCCGGCGGATAGCCTGCTGCTCGCCAAGGCGACGATGGCCGCGCCGCACGAGGGCGGACAACGGTTCGCCGTCGGCAGCCTGGAACACCAGCTGCTGACGCGGTGGATTGCCGGCGGTGCCTGCGGCGATGCCGCCGACCTGCCGCGGCCGGTGCGGCTGGAGGTGATGCCCACCGCCACCGTGCAGTACGACCCGAGCGACCGGGTGGCGCTTCGCGTCACCGCCACGTTCTCCGACGGCAGCCGCCGCGACGTCACCCGGCTGGCCTGCTACGAGCCGGCGAACCTGCTCGTGCGGGTCGAGTCGACCGGGCTGGTGCGGCGGGTGCAACATGGCGAATCGTCCGTCCTCGTCCGCTATCTGGATCAGCAAGCGGTCGTGCCGCTGGCGTTCGTACCCGCGCGGCCGGGGTACGTCCCGCAGGACACGCCGGAAAGCAACTACATTGACCGTCACGTATTGGCGAAGCTCCGCACGTTGCGGATGCAGCCGTCTGAGCTGTGTTCCGATGGCGAATTCCTGCGCCGCGCCTGCCTCGATGTGATCGGCGTCCTGCCGTCTGCGGCGGAGGCGCGTGACTTCCTCGCCGATACCTCTAGCAACAAGCGTGCCAGGCTCATCGACCGGCTGCTGGCGCGCCCCGAGTTCGCCGACTTCTGGGCGCTGAAATGGTCCGACCTGCTCCGCAACGAGGAGAAGGTGCTCGACCCGCGCGGCGTGCAGCGGTTCCACGCCTGGATTCGCCAGGCGATCGTCGACGGCACGCCGCTCGATCGCTTCGCCCGCCAGCTGATCGCCGCGCGTGGCAGCAGTTATGCTCATCCGCCGGCCAACTATTACCGGGCATTGCGGGACCCCTACACGCGCGCCGAGTCAACCGCCCAGGTGTTCCTCGGCGTGCGGCTGCAGTGCGCGCGCTGTCACAACCACCCGTTCGATCGATGGACACAGGACGACTACCATCGGTTCGCTGCCTTCTTCGCCCGCGTGCAGTATCGCATCGTCGCGAACAACCGCCGCGACCGGCTGGACAAACACGAGTTCGACGGCGAGCAGATCGTCTACCTCGACCGCACCAGCGAGTTGACGCACCCGGTCACCGGCGCGGTACTGGTGCCGCGTTACCTGGGCGATGGCGCGTCGCTGCCGCCGCGGGTCGACCGGCTGACGGCGCTGGCCGACTGGGTGACGCGGCCGGACAACCCGTTCTTCGCCCGCGCCCAGGCCAACCGGGTGTGGCAACATCTGGTGGGCCGCGGGCTGGTCGAGCCGAACGACGACTTCCGCGACTCCAACCCGGCCAGCCACCCGTCGCTGCTCGACGCGCTGGCGGCCGACCTCGTCGCCCACCAGTACGACCTGAGACACCTGGTGCGGACGATTACCGCCTCGCGGACCTACCAGCTGTCGCCGGTGCCGACGACGAGTAACGCCGACGACGAAACGAACTTCGCCCGCGCCGTGGTCCGCCCACTGCAGGCCGAACAGCTGCTCGACGCGATCGCGGCGGTGACGGCAGCCGCCGCATTTCGCCGGATTCCCGGCGGACGCGCCGGCCAGCCGCCTCGGCGTCGGCAGCCATCGCCGCCGCGGCGGTGGCGATGGGGAGCAGTTCCTCGCGACGTTCGGCAAGCCGGCGCTCTCCAGCTGCGAATGCGAACGGTCCGACGACACCACGCTGGCGCAGGCGTTCCAGCTGCTCACCAGGCCGGTGGTGAACACCCTGGTGGCGGAGCCGGACAACCGGCTGGGGCGGCTGTTGAAAAGGGCCGGCCGACGACGGCGATCGTCGACGAGCTGTACCTGGCGGCGCTGGCGCGCTATCCGGCGGCGGTCGAACGGCAGCGGGCGGTCGCCCTGATGGACGGCGCCGCTGACCGGCGGGCGGCGCTGGAGGACGTCGTCTGGGGTCTGATGAACGCCAAGGAGTTCCTGCTGCGACGCTGAAGGGCCTGATAGTCACGGAGAAAGCGCATATGTCACGAATCGGGTGGACGATGGCGGTCGTGGTGGGTGGGCTGCTGGCGGCGCCGGCGGCGGCCGACGACGCGGCGGCGACGATGGCCGAGTGGGCGAAGAAGGCGCAGGGCCGCTACGCCTACGGCGTGTACTTCTCCGGCAAGAAGGTCGGGTACATCATCGAGGAGGTGAAGCTGGCGCGCCGGGGCGGTCAGGAGGTGGTCCACTCGACCACCGAGACGTTCATGTCTACCCTGTTCGACGGCGAGAAGTCGGTCAAGAAGGAGCGTTCGCTCACCTGTTACGAGCTAACCGTGCCGGGCCGCATCGTGTTCGCCGAGGTCAGCCGGCTGGAAGACGGCAAGCAGATCGACCGGCGCATCGAGCGCGCCGGCAAGGGGCTGAAGGTGGTGACGAAGCAGGGCGAGCGCACGCTGGAGCGGCCGGTGCCGATGCCGCGCGACACGCTGGTTCACCAGCAGCAGCTGGAGGCGTGGCTGCAGGGCGACCGCAAGCCGGGCGACACGTTTACCAAGTTTAACACCAGCTGGGAAGAAGCGGACGTCGACAACAAGCAAGTTTACACCTTCAAGGAGCGGAAAACGATCCGGTGGGACGGCAAGCCGACCGCGGTGTGCGTGGTGCGGATCGACCTGGACGGCGGCAAGATGGATGCGGTGGTGCTGCCGGACAGCCGGGCGCTGACCGGGACGATGGGCGGGCTGCTGAGCATGAAGCTGGAGAAGGAGGCCGACGCGCGCAAGCTGGACGGCGGGCCGGTCGACCTGATGAGCGTGGCGTCGGTGGTCATCGATCGCGACCTGGGTCAGTTCGGCCGCGACATCGACGCGCTCACGCTGGAGGTGTCCGGGGTGGACGACTTCGCCGTGCCGGCGTCGCACCGGCAGCGCGTGCGCCAGGAGAACAGCCGGACGCTGGTCGAGCTGCGCCGCGACTACCGCGTGAAGAAGGCGGACCCGCTGACCAAGGAACAGCGGGCGACGTACCTGGCGGCCACGCCGCGCATCCAGTGCGACCACGAGGCGGTGCGCAACCGGGCGAAGAAGGTGATCGGCGACGCGACGGACGCGCTGGAGAAGACGCGGCGGCTGGAGGCGTGGGTGTACCGCACGCTGAAGAAGTCGTACTCCGACAACGCCGACACGGCGCTGGAGATTCTGGACAACAAGGCGGGCGACTGCACCGAGCACGCGCTGCTGTTCGTGGCGCTGGCGCGGGCGGCCGGCGTGCCGGCCCGCGAGGTGGGCGGGCTGGCCTACCTGCGCGGCAGCAAGCCGCTGTTCGGCTGGCACGCCTGGGCGGAGGTCCACGACGGCCACCAGTGGGTGAGCGTCGACCCGACGTGGCACCAGGTGTACGTCGACGGCACCCACCTGAAGATGTCCGAGGGCGACAAGGACCTGGCGTGGGCGAACGTCGCCGGCAAGCTGAAGATGAAGGTGGTGACGGTGAAGCGCAAGGCCGGCACCGAAGCGACCGAGAAGCCGCCGGAGTAACGGGACTGCCCCGCGCGATCAGCGCCCCCGGTTGGGCCACACCAGCCGGCCGGGCGTCGTCGTGCGGATGCGGTACAGCACTCCGCCGCCGGTGATGTACAGCGTTTGCCGGTCGGCGTCGCCGAAGGCGCAGTTCGTCACCTCGTCGGTCGGCACCGGCAGGAACGTCAACAACTTGCCGGTCGGGTCGAGGACGTAGATGCCGCCCTTCACGTCGGTCGCCGGCTCGGCCGGCGGGTTCGGCTTGTTCAGCCCGCCGGCGACATACAGCCGACCTTTCATGTCCTGTTTCAGGCCGTCGGGGCCTCTTCCTTTCCCCCAGTCGTACAGCAGCGTACGGCTCTTGGCGTCGACCGAGCCGTCGGCGGCCAGGGCGAACCGCC
The DNA here is from genome assembly GCA_046350215.1 of Gemmataceae bacterium. GTDB lineage: Bacteria > Planctomycetota > Planctomycetia > Gemmatales > Gemmataceae > JAXMAU01. The sequence goes on from JAXMAU010000087.1 coordinate 15,474, forward strand.
ACAGCTTGCGGGCGCCGGTCACCACGCTATTGTTGTTGTCCGCCACATACAGATACCGATCGTCCGCCGACACCAGCACGCCATTCGGCCGTTCGACCGACTCGCGGCCGAGTACGCGCGTCACCTTGCCGTCGGGATCGATGCGATAGACGCCCTCGACGAACTGTCCGCCGGCGTCGCGCATCTCCAGGTGGCTACGATCGCCATAACACGGATCGCTGAAGTAGATGCGGCCCTTGCCGTCGATGGTCACGTCGTTCGGCTGGTTGTAGCGCATCCCGTCGTAACGTTCGGTCAGCACGGTGACCTTGCCGTCCAGCTCGGTGCGCGTCACCCGCCGCTGCACCGGCTCGCACGCCACCAGCCGCCCCCTGGCGTCGAACAACAGGCCATTGGTGCCGGCGTTCTTGCGCCAGATCCGCGATCGGCCGTCAGGGTCGAGCTGCCAGATGTGGCCGTCGCCGCTGGTCAGTACGCCCAGCTTGGGGTGCCACGCCGGCCCCTCGCCGGCCGACCCCTTGCCCGCCGCCACCTCCAGCTTCGCCCCGGCGGCGAAGATCGGCTCGGCAGCGAACCCCCCCGCCGGCAGCAGCAGTGCCCCGGCGACCAGCACATAACGCATAAAAACACTCCGTATGATCTCTATTTAGCGCGAGGATGTCAGCCGCTGTTTCCAGTCGACCGGCACCAGCCAGAGGGTCGCCACGATCAGCACGGCGAACCCCGCATACACCGGCAGGAACACCTCGATCGGGTAGTCGGGGTGGATCAGGTCGTGCAGCACCCGGCCGACCGGCGAGCCCTCGAAGTCGACCTGCCCGGCCAGCACGCGCAGGTCGCGCTCCCACCACGTCAGCGGGCACTCCTCCCACATCGCGGCGCGGATCACCACGCCGACGATCATCGCCAGGTGAACGGCGCGGAACCAGCGGTTGCGCACCCACCGCCAGCCGAGCGCTCCGCCCAGCAGCGTCAGCACCAGGCCGATCACCACGGCGGCGACGTAGCCGACGTGCAGTCCGGCGATCAGGTCGGCGAGGAAGCGATACGTCGAGGTCATGACCCGTCCGCTCAAAGGATGCCGTGTTCGGCGAACACCTCACGGACCGATCGGCCGCGAGCCAGCTCATCGCGGACGCGGTTCTCGCCGCGGGCCTTC
>JAXMAU010000088.1:0-16462 GCA_046350215.1 Gemmataceae bacterium
CGGCGTCGGCCTGATGTGCCGGCACTGCGCCGCTCGCGAGGCGCTGTACGACCAGATCAAGCAGGGGCGGATCGGCGATATCGTGCTGATCCGCGCCTACCGGATGGGCGGCCGCGCCGGGCAGTGCGCGCCGATCCGCGGCAAGACCAGCGAACTGCTCCAGCAGGTGCGCCGCTTTCATGCCTTTCTCTGGGCGTCCGGCGGCATCTACAGCGACTACCTGATCCACAACATCGACGAGTGCTGCTGGATGAAGGACGCCTGGCCGGTGGAGGCCAAGGCGCTGGGCGGCCGGCACTACCGCGGCAACTCGGTCGACCAGAACTTCGACGTCTACGTCGTCGAGTACACCTTCCCCGACGGCACCAAGATGATGCTGGAGGGGCGGCAGATGGACGGCTGCCACAATGAGTTCGCCAGCTACGCCCACGGGACGAAGGGATCGGCCGTGATCTCGACGGCGGCGCACACGCCGGCGAAGTGTCGCATCTACAAGACACAGCGGATCGGTAAACGCGACGACCTGATCTGGAACTACGGCAAGGAGCCGAACCCGTATCAGCTGGAGTGGGACCACCTGGTTGACGCGATCCGCCAGAACAAGCCGTACAACGAGGTGAAGCGCGGGGTGGAGGCCAGCCTGGTGACGGCGATGGGGCGGATGGCGGCGCACACCGGCCAGGTCATCAATTACCAGCAGGCGCTGGCGTGGGAGCATGAACTCGCTCCCGACGTGGACAAGCTGACGATGACGTCCGCCGCCCCGCTGAAGGCCGGTCCCGACGGCAAGTACCCGCAGCCGCAGCCGGGCATCAAGCGCGACCGGGAGTATTGAGTTCGGCATGATCGGGTTCGCGTGCAAGCAGTGTGGCCAGCGACACAGCCGCGCCGAGAGCGAGGCGGGGACGCTCGTCTTCTGTGGCTGTGGACAGGGGAACCGCGTGCCGTGGCAGAGCACCGACGAACCACCCCTGCCGCCGCCGGTACTCGACGCCCAACCGGCGCCCCCGCCGCCGGAGCCGCCGGTGCTGCAGGGCGCTGCCGGCGGATCTGCCGCTGCCGGTCCGGCGCCCGGCCCGACCGCCCGGCAAGGTCAACCCGAGCTACTGCTTCCACCACCCCGACCACCGCAGCCGCGTCGTCTGCGCCGCCTGCCGGTTGCCGTTCTGCGAGGCGTGCGTCGTCTTGCTGCAGGAGCAGACGCTGTGCGGGCCGTGCAAGAACTTCCGCGTCGCCGCCCTGGCGCGGCCGCGCCGCGTCGCCCGCCGGCGGTCCTCGCCCTCGTCGTCGCCCTCGTCGCCGGGCCGGTGGCAGCGGTCCTTTCCTCGTTGCCGTCGGGCAGTACATCAGTGATGGGGTGGCCGGCGCTGCCGTGCTGCTGTGCCTGTTTGCGGCGCTGCCGCCGCTGGCGGGACTGGTGCTGGCCCGTCGTGCCGTGAAGCGCATCGACGCCACCCCGCACGCCGCCGGCCGCGGACTGGCGCGACCGCCGCCTGCGCGCCCTGGTGGCCGCTGCAGTGGACGGTGACGGTGGCGGTGGTGGTCGCCTGCAAGTACGCCCTCGACGGCCCGTGAGCGAGACGACCGACGTATGCCCCGCTGCCCCCACTGCGACTACCCCTCCCGGCCGACCGGCAGCGCGTCGGGGCACGCTGCCCGGCGTGCCACGATCCGCTCTACGAGCCGCCCGGCCGGCTGTCCCGGCCGGCCCACGCCGAGGAGACGTCGTGTGCCACCCATCCCGGCACCGAGGGCGTTGGCTGCGCGGGCGATGTAATCGCAGCCTGTGCGAGACGTGCCGCACCCGCCACCTGGGGCGAATCGTCTGCGCTACCTGCATTGATCAGCGATCAGCAATGGTGAGGCCCTTCTCTCCCCGGACTCCGGCGAAGTGGTGGCCGCCGACGCCTTTCGCGAGCAGACCCGCCAGGCGCACGCCTCCGCGGTGTGCGCCGGTTTCGCCTGGCTGATCGGGGCGGTGGCGGTCGCGACCCTTCAGTACAATGATCGCCTGGACGCCGGTCAGGCGCCGGTCGCCACTCTACTGGCGATCGGCGCGCTGATCGCCGGCACGGCGGTGGCGTCGGCCGCCGTCGGCAACGGTGTCGCCTCCCTCCGCCCTGGCCCGGCTCCGTCGCTCGATCCCGACGGCTCGCTCGAAGCCGGGCTGACGTGGTGGCTGGCGCTGGGCGGCCTGCTGTTCGGCGGACTGTACCTCGGCGGCGTCCTCGGCGTCGCCACCCTGACCCTCTGGCACTCCTGACGGCCGCACGGCCGGAGATGACGTTCATGCTGCTCTGGGAACTCGAGATCCGTCCCCGTGACCACGACACCGAGCGGCATCGCGTCGCCGAGGAATACGACCTGCTCACCCACAGCGGCGACGGCGAACGGCTGATCACCGGCACCGCCCGCGGCTTCCTGCTCGAAGGCGACCTCGACCGGGTCGCCGCCGAACGACTGACGCACGAGCTACTCGTCGACCCGATCGTCGAGGTCAGCCGGCTCGGCACGCTCAACGAGCATCCGTCCGCCGACCTGCTCGCCACCGTGCTGCTCAAGCCGGGCGTGATGGACCCGGTGGCGCTGAGCGTGGTCGATGCGGCCAACGATCTGGGCGTCGCCGTCCGCACGGTCCGTTCGTTTCGCCGCTACTTCGGCCCGCCGCTCGCCCCGGCCGCGCGCGACGTGCTGTTCCGCAAGGTGCTGGCGAACGAGGCGGTCGAGCAGGCGGTCGAGGGGCCGCTGACGATCGACCACCTGTCGCTCGGTGCGCCGGCGACGTTTCGGCTGGTGACGGTGCCGCTGCGCGAACTGAACGACGACGCGCTCGTCCGTCTCAGCCGCGAGGGGCAGCTGGCGCTCAGTCTGGCGGAGATGCGGACGATTCAGGAGCACTTCCGCACCGTCGGCCGCGATCCGACCGACGTCGAGCTGGAGTCGCTGGCGCAGACGTGGTCGGAGCACTGCTCGCACAAGACGCTCAAAGGCATCATCGACTTCGACGGCCGGCGCTATCAGAACCTGCTGAAAGAGACGATCTTCGCCGCCACCGTGCAGATCCGCCGCGACCTCGGCAGCGACGACTGGTGCGTCAGCGTCTTCGAGGACAACGCCGGCGTGGTGCGCTTCGACGACCAGTACCACGCCTGCTTCAAGGTGGAGACGCACAACCACCCGTCGGCGATCGAACCCTACGGCGGGGCGAACACCGGGCTGGGCGGGGTGATCCGCGACCCGCTCGGCACCGGCCTGGGCGCGAAGCCGGTGTGCAACACCGACGTGTTCTGCTTCGCCCCGCCGGACACCGCGCCGGAGACGCTGCCGGCGGGCGTGCTGCACCCGGTGAAGGTGATGAAGGGCGTGGTCGCCGGCGTTCGCGATTACGGCAACCGCATGGGCATCCCGACCGTCAACGGCGCCGTGCTGTTCGACGAGCGCTATCTCGGCAACCCGCTCGTCTATTGCGGCACCGTCGGCCTGATTCCGGTCGATCGCTGCCAGAAGGCGGCGCGCGAGGGCGACCTGATCGTTGCCGTGGGCGGACGGACCGGCCGCGACGGCATCCACGGCGCGACATTCTCGTCGATCGAGCTGACCGAGGAGTCGGAGAAAGTGTCTGGCGGGGCGGTGCAGATCGGCAACGCCATCGCCGAGAAGAAGATGCTCGACGTGCTGCTGCAGGCGCGCGACGCCGGGCTGTACCACGCCATCACCGATTGCGGCGCCGGCGGATTCAGCTCGGCCGTCGGCGAGATGGCCGCCGACCTCGGCGCCATCGTTCACCTCGACAAGGCGCCTCTCAAATACGAGGGATTGAGTTACACCGAGATCTGGATCTCCGAGTCGCAGGAACGCATGATCCTGGCGGTGCCGACGGAGTTGTGGCCGCGCTTCCAGGCGCTGTGCGCATCCGAAGACGTCGAGGCGACTGTCCTCGGCACGTTCGTCAACACCGGCCGGCTGCGCCTGCTCTACCAGGGGCAGCAGGTAGCCGACCTCGACATGCACTTCCTGCACGACGGGCGGCCGGCGGTGGTGCGGCAGGCGACGTGGCAAGCGCCGCCGGTGGCGACGTCGCCGCTGCCGGCGAAGGAGGACTTCAACGATACTCTTCGTCGCATCCTCGGTTCGCCGAACGTGTGCAGCAAGGAGTGGATCATCCGCCAGTACGACCACGAGGTCCAGGGCGGCAGCGTGGTCAAGCCGCTGGTCGGGGTGGCGAACGACGGGCCGTCGGATGCGTCGGTGGTGATGCCGGTGCTCGGCTCGTGGCGGGGGCTGGCGGTCGGCTGCGGCATCAACCCGCGCTACGGCGACCTCGACCCCTACGCGATGGCGGCAGCGGCGATCGACGAGGCGGTCCGCAACGTGGTGGCGGTCGGCGCCGATCCTGCGCGTATTGCCATCCTCGATAACTTCTGCTGGGGCAACACCGATCGGCCGGAGACGCTCGGCTCGCTGGTGCTGGCGGCGCAGGCGTGTCATGACGTGGCGCTGGCGTATCGCATGCCGTTCATCAGCGGCAAGGACAGTCTGAAGAACGAATATGCCTCCGCCGGCCGGCAGATCGTCATCCCGCCGACGTTGCTGATCAGCGCGATGGGCATCGTCCCGGATGTGCGGCGGTGCGTGACGATGGACCTGAAGGAGCCGGGCAACGCGCTCTACCTGGTCGGCCGCACGCTCGACGAGATGGGCGGGTCGCACTATCACCTGGTCCACGGACTGACCGGCGGGCGGGTGCCGCGGCCGGACCTCGCGACCGCCGCCGGGCTGTTCCACAAGCTGCACAGCGCCATCGCGCAGGGACTGGTGCGTTCGTGCCACGATTTGAGCGAGGGCGGGCTGGCGGCGGCGGTGGCGGAGATGGCGTTCGCCGGCGGGATCGGCGCCGACCTGACCGGGGCCGCCATCGCCGGGCTGGCGGATGCGGTCGCCCTGTTCGCCGAGTCGACGACGCGGTTCGTCGTCGAGGTGCGGCCCGACCAGGCAGCGGCGTTCGAGGCGTCCCTGGCCGGCGTACCGCTGACCCGGCTGGGGACGACGGTGAAACAGCCGCGCCTGCGCATCGCCGGCGGCGGCGGCGACTGGATCGTCTGGGCGGCGCTCGACGAGCTGAAGGAAACGTGGCAAAAGCCGCTGCGGTGGTAAACTTCTCCCGGAGGGATCGGTCATGTCCACTTCTCCCCCCGACCGGCCCGGCGACGGGCCGGCGGTCGCCGCCCCGTCGCGGCGCGTCCACTACCGGATACCGATCGCGCTGGCGCTGCTGACGGTGGCCGGCCCGCTGCTGCCGCGCCTGTGGCACTGGTCCGACCTCGACCCGGCGCCGATCTTCATGCTCGGATTCGCCGGCATGTGGATGCTGGTCCTCGGTACGCTCGGTCTGCTCGGCTGGTTCTTCGCGTTCTCCGGTCTGTCGTGGCGAACGCGCCTGCTCGGGCTGGGCGGGCTGGCGCTGGTCGGCGGCGGCGTGGTGGCGGCGGTCGACGAGTTCAAGCTCGACGGCAACATGCGGCCGATCCCCCACTTCCGCTGGCAGCCGCGAGCACAGGAGCGGCTCGCGGAGTATCTCGACGAGACATCCGGCGACCAGCTGCCGCCGGTGGAAGTCGCCGTCGACCCGGTGAACGACTTCCCGCGCTACCGCGGGGTGCGCGCCGACGGCGTGATCAACCCGTCCGAGCTGTTGAACATGCGCTGGGACGAGGCGGCGCCGCGTGAACTGTGGCGACACCCGTGCGGCGGCGGCTTCGCCGGGTTCGCCGTCGCCGGCAACGTGGCGATCACCGTCGAGCAACGGGGCGACGACGAGGCAATCGTCTGCTACGACCGGGCGACCGGCCGGCAGCGCTGGGTCCACGCCTACCCGGCGTCGTTTCGCCATCCGACCGGTAGCGGTCCGCGGGCGACGCCGACGCTCGACCAGGGCGACGTGTTCTCGCTGGGCGCGCTGGGCGACCTGGTGTGTGTCGACGCCGCCACCGGCAAGCGCCGCTGGGCGGTCAACATTTTGACCGACAACGGCGCCAAAAACGTGACCTGGGGCATGACCAGCTCGCCGCTGGTGGCCGACGATCTGGTAATCGTCAACGCCGGCATCGACCCGGACAAAAACGTCGGCCAGGCGGTGGCGGCGTACCATCGCCGCGACGGCAAGCGGGTGTGGGCGTCCGGCAAGTACCCGGCCGGGTACAGCTCGGCGCAGCTGGCGACGCTGGCGGGGCGGCGGCAGGTGCTGTTGTTCGACGGCGGCGGGCTGGCCGGGTTCGACCCGAAGACCGGCGCGGAGCTGTGGCGCTATCCGTGGGAGACGTTCTCGGACATGAACATCATCCAGCCGCTGGTGATCGACGGCGACCGGGTGCTCATCTCGTCGGAGACGAAGAACGGCTGCGCTCTGCTACGCATACTGCGACGGGGCGACGAATACAGCGTCGAGCCGGTGTGGGAGAACCGCATGCTGTGCTCGAAGTACGCCAACCCGGTGCGGCTGGGCGGGGCGATTTACGGGCTGTCGAACAGCACGCTGGTGTGCCTGGACGTGGAGACCGGCAAGCGGCACTGGCGCGGCAAGTCCTACGGCCACGGGCAGGTGCTCGGCGTGTCCGGCGCGGTGGTGGTGCTGGGCGAGCAGGGCCAGCTGGCGGTGGTGCCGGCCGACCCCCGCCGGTTCCGCGAGGCCTACCGCGTCGACGTGTTCAAGGACCGTACGTGGAACACGCCCGCCGTCGCCGGCCGGCAGCTGTTCGTCCGCAACGACGTCGAGATGGCGTGCTTCGAGCTACCGCTCAAACAGTAATCACTTACTCGTCCTTCTTCGCCTCCGCCGGTGGAGTGAGCAGCCGGCGGACATCGTCGGCCGGCAGGGCGCCGGTGAGGGTCAGGTGGCCGTCGGTGCGCTCGACGCGGACCAATCGCAGCGCCGCGGCGAGGATTTTCTGGTGCGGCTCGCTCGGCACCACCTTCGGCAACAGGGTGCGGAGGTTGGCCAGCGCGCCCTTGGCCTTCTCCTCCAGCGCCGGCCCGACGTCGGCCGTCTTGCCGGCCACGTCGATGTGAAACGTGACCTCCTTGCCACCGCGAAATCGAGTAACGACGTGCTCGAACTGATCGAACGCCTCGCGGGTCGACTCGTTGGCGATCAGGTGCAGGCCGGGGTGCAGCGAGCTGTCCATCACGGTGATGATGGCGACGTCGGTCGGATCCTGTTTGGCGAGCAGCGCCGTCAGCTCGGAGGAGGTCCGCGGCCGGCTCGCCGGCGGGCGGGCGCGGAGGGCACGTTCCACCGCCGTCCGCCCGGCCATCGACGCGAACAGCGTCTGGTCGTCGACGACCGCCAGGTACACCTCGGAGGGCGCTACCAGCTTGCGGAACGCCGGCGGCACCTTGCTCAGCGGCGGGATCAGCGCGCCGAGGCGATCCGGATCGAGGACGCGGCGGTATACGTTGACCGGCGGCTTGCCCATCGGCTCGACGGTGACGTCGCCGGCGCGGACGGCCGCCTGCATCTGCCGCTCGAACCGGGCGGCGTCGATCTTGCCCTGGAGCACGAACACGCCGTTGACCGACCCGGCGTAGGGCAGGCCGACGACGACGCGGGTGAGGTCCGCCACCGCCAGCTTCTCATCCGCCGCGAAGTGCGGCGCCACCAGGCTGGTGAACACCCGCCGCAGCGTCACCGTCCCCTGGTCGCGTTCACGGCTGTCCAGCCGCGCCGGATGCACGGTGACGACGACGCGGGTGTCCGACGGCAGATAGCGCAGCGGATTCGCCTCCCCCCACGCGGGACCGACGACAGAAACGACAACGAGAGAAACAATCGCGATCCGATTTACCATGAATCCACCCCTCCGCATGAGCAGCGTCCGAGGGGATTGTATCGACCGACGGCGCGAGGCGTGAGGGATTGAATGCACCCTCTTGACGGCGGCCGGCACCCCGTGGTTCCTACCTCCCGGCCTGACGGGACCGGGCTCGCCAAGAAGCAGACGTTCGCTGGCATCGCCGACCGCTCTTGCCAGGCGAGCGGGAGCACGTGAGTGCCCCGAGTCGTCATCTGCCATTGGTGTCAGGTACTCCTGGCCTCCCCAATCGACTCAATTCGTCGTTTCGGCAGCGCTGATGGCGAAGGCAAGATCCAGTCCAAGGAAGCCGTTCTCCGCTGGCGGCGCGGGAGTGACCGGAAGGCTGAAGCGACCCACCACACCTCACGGCAGCCGCCGCACCTCGACGTAGAACGCGCCGCGGGAGGTGGCGTCGGCCTCGTCCAGCCAGGTTTGCAGCCGGCCATCGCCCGGCGCGAGTGTCAGGTCGAGCGACACCGCCGTCGCGCCGGCGGGGACAGCGATGCGTGCGGTGGCGGCGCCGAGTTGCACCCGCGCGCTCGTCGCCCGCAGCGGGCAGTTCGCCTCCGCCGGCTGATGCCGCAGGGTGAAGCGATAGCGACCGGCGCGGTCGATCTGCACTGCCCAGAAGCCATTCGCCCGCGGCAGCCGCCGTACCTGCGTCTGGTCCCACGGCAGGTCGTCGGCGTGCCAGTCGTGGGCGGTCAGCAACGCCGGATTCTCCGCGTCGGCGCCGAGGACGATAGGACAATATTCACCAAAACGGGTGCTAATGCTCGCATACCACTGTTCATAGTCGCCGCGCAGATGCCGCACCACGTCGGGGTGATCGGCGGCGACGTCGCGGCGCTGGCCGGGGTCGGCCGGCAGGTCGTACAACTGCTTGCCGTCGATCAGCCGCCAGCGCGGGGTGAGGACGGCGCACTGCCGCCACTTCTGCGGGTGCTCGATCCGCTGCGAGTGGACGAACAGCGTTCGCGCCGGCAGTTTTCCTGTCCCCGTCAGCACCGGCCGCAGGCTGAGGCCGTCGAGCGGCAGCGGGTGTTTCGCCTCGATGCCGCACAGGTCGAGCAGAGTCGGCAGCACGTCGAGGTGCGCGGCCAGGTCGGCGACGTCGCGGCCGGCAGACAGGCGGCCTGGCCACCGCCAGAAGCACGGCACCCGGTGTCCGCCCTCGTAGGCCGACCCCTTGACGCCGCGCATGCCGGCGTTGAAGCCGTCCCGCTTCGCCTCGGTCCAGCCGGCGGCGGTGCCGTTATCGGTCAGGAACAGCACGACGGTGTTGTCGGCCAGTTTGTGCTCCTCCAGGGCGCGAAGCAACCGGCCGACATTGTCGTCGATGTTCTCGATCATGCCGTAAAAGGCCGCCCTCGGCCCCGATACCCCGAGCTTGCGGTACCGGGCGGCGTACCGCTCGGCCACGCGGTACGGCCCGTGCGGTGCGTTGGTGGCGAGGTAGCACAGGAACGGCCGGTGCCGGTTCTGCTCGATGAAGCGCAGGGCGGCGCGAAAGAAGACGTCGGTGCAGTAGCCACTTTGTTTCTCCGGCACGCCGTTGCGCCAAAAGGTGTCGTCAAAGTAGCTGTTTCCCCAGGAGTCGGGCGTCTGGCCGACCCCGCCGCCACCGAGGACGAGGCTGTCTTGCCAGCCGCGGTCCTGCACGCGAAACGGGTAGTTGTCGCCCAGGTGCCACTTGCCGAAGATGCCGGTGCGGTAGCCGGCGCGGCGGAAGTGGTCGGCCAGGGTGGTTTCGTCCCGGCGGAGCAGCGACCGGCCGGCGATGGTGTGCCACACGCCGGACCGGGACGAATAACGGCCGGTCATCAGGGCGGCGCGGGTGGGCGAGCAGGTCGGGTCGACGTGGAAGTCGGTCAACCGCACGCTCTCGCGGTGCAAGCGATCGAGGTTGGGGGTGCGGATCACCGGGTTGCCGTGACAGCCGAGGTCGCCGTACCCCTGGTCGTCCGTCATCACCAGCACGACGTTCGGCCGCCGCGCCGTGTCGCCGCGAAGATCTCCCGTTGACGGGTAGACAGACAGGAAGACGACACAGATCGTGATTGCCGTCGATAGGCGGCGCCCCACGCCGGTCATCCCTTCAGCTCCTTCGGGTCGAACGTCAAGTGCTTGATGTGCCGGCGGTTCCAGGTGTACGCCAGGTGCAGCTTGCCATCGCTCGCCTGGATGATGGCCGGGTACGAGTATTCGCCCAGCGCCATCTCGGGAGTGGCGACGGTGGCCCACGACTTGCCGTCGTCGGTGCTCCGGGCCAATGTTAGCGGCGAGCGGCCGACGCGAGTGTGGTTGTACGCCAGGTAAAATGCGCCGTCGCTCGCTCGCACCGCGTCGATCCCGCTGTTCGGGTTGGGCAGCGACGTCGGCCGCGCCGGCGACCATGTCCGCCCGCCGTCGGTCGACTCGGCCTGGCAGATGAAGCCGACCCCCCGCGACCGGCACAGCGCCAGCACACTCCCCGACCGCGTCACCAGCAGCGTCGGCTGGATCAGCCCGTGCGGTTGGCCGGGCACCTGGATCGGCCCGTGCCGCGTCCACGTCTGCCCGTCGTCGGTCGAGCGCTCCACCCACGCGCACCAGGCGCGATGGCTCTCCACCGACGTCGGCGCCAGGATCGCCCCGCCGTGCTCGATCGGCTTGTTCTTGATCGGCCCGAGCAGGCCGGCTGGCAGGATCTCCGGCTTGCCCCAGCTCTTGCCACCGTTGGTCGAGCGTCTGACGAACCCCGACCACGTCATCGGCGACGGGCCGGCCTTGTAATAGAGCGACAGCGTGCCCTTGCTGCTGCGGAACAGCACCGGATTCCAGCACGGGAACCCCGGCTCCTCGGCGGCGACGGTCGGCGCGGTCCACGCCTTGCCGTCGAACGCCGCCTGCCAAATGCGCACGTCGCGGGCGCCCTCGTCCTTGCCGCCAAACCAGGCGGCGAGCAGCCGCCCCCGCTCCACCTCCACCAGCGTGGCGGCGTGGCACGACGGGAACGGCGCTTTGTCGAAAATCATCATCGGGGGTGTCTCCAGGAGGTCGGTGCCGCATGGTAACACCCCGCGATGGGGCACGCCAGGGGGCGGCTCAGATCCCGGCGGCCTCCAGTTCCTCGGTACACGGGCACCGGCGCTGGTCGGCCTCGATGCCGAACCGCGGGCGCAGGGCGCACAGCTCGGCCTGAATTCGCTTCAGGGTGCGCGCGACTGCCGGGTCGGCCGCCTCGGGAGTGTGCCGCAACCGCTCGACCATGTGCAGCAGGTGCGCGAACTGGTCGCGGCCGACGGCGGCGGGGTACTTCTCCGCGGCTCCGATCGGCTCCGCCGCGGTCAGCTCCGCGCGGAGAATCGGGACATGCGGCGGGGCGTCGATGCCCAGCCGGGTAACGCCGTTATGAGCGGCCAGGATTTTGATGGTGGCGGGGACGGTGGGCAGGACTATGGTTTCGGCCTGCCGGCGGGAAAGCACGAGCATCGGGTGTCGTCCTCGGGTGCGAAGGTGCGTGTGCGACCAAAAAAGGGGGTTGACGCAGGCGACCCGGCCCAATCGGAGGGCGGTCGACGAACGTGGTGCGCGCTAGGTGGGGAGACGGCAGGACACGAGACACCTCCTTGTGCTGGGGGAACGACGGTTCCACACGTCGGGGCGACCACGGCCGGCGCAATTCGCCCGGCCACAGGCGAACGAACGCTGCGGAGGAGGATCGATTTCGACGGAAAAGTGGCGGGTCGAAAACGGCATCCTGCCGGCAGGTGGGATCGACGGAGCTTACCCCGTCAGTATTCCATTCTTCGCATCTTACCGGCGGGTTTCAGAAAATGCAAGAATCAAGTTAACAAAACATCACTGCCGCGCCGGAAGGCGCTGCCGGGGAGGGGAAGATAGGCGGCGGCATCAAGCGGCAGGGCAGCGGACGCGGACCAGGCGCACGCCGCGCGGGGTGTGCATCAGCGTGTCGATCCACTCGCCGCCGGCGTGCCGGTAGCGGACCTGGACGGCCCGGACCTGACCCGTCACGAACGGTTCGCGCGCCGCGGCCAGCGACGGTCGTTCGTCGCCGGCGCGGGCGGTGGCGGCACCCTTGAGCAACACCTCGATCACCTCGGTACAGCCGGCCAGGTCGGTGAACAGCTGGTCCACCGTTGCCGCGTCGAGCACGGCGTCGCACAACGCCGGGAAGGCGATCGGCTCAGAGTCGGTCACGGCCGTTTTGCCTCCAGTTTGGCGTTACTGGAAGGCGACGTCACCGCAGCCAGCGGCGGGAACGCGACCTGATCCAGTTCCGCCGACGGCGCGTGACACTGCACGCAGTTGGTCAGCCACGGGTGCGTCGTCCGCAGGCCGGGGCGAGCGATCACGCCGTGGCAACTGGTGCAGTCCTGGCGCATCCAGGTGGCGTGCGGGATGGTCGGCGGGGCGCCCGGCGAGGCTCGCCCTCCGGGGCCAGCCCGGTAGACGCCGACGAAGCTCCCCTCGCGCGACGCCTCCTGTAACCGCATCGCCGAATAGTCGGCCTCGGCGTGGCACTGGGTGCAGTTGGTGTAGGGCGGGTGGCTGACCTTGCTGGCGACGCGGTCACCGACCTTGATGCCGTCGCGATGACAGCTCAGGCACAGGGTGTCGCTGCCCGGCTGGACCGGGTGCGGCACCGTCGGCGGAGCGCCGTCGTAGGCGCGGTTACGGGCACGGTCGGCCAGCGCCGCCTGCTTCATGTCCTCGGTGCGGACCACCGCGTCGAAGACCCCCGGCCGCTCGAACTGCAGCGACGGCAGGTTCGACGTGAAGCCAGCGTTCGCCTTCAGCCCGCCGGTCGGCAGCTGGCTGTACGTCAGCGCCGGCGGCACCCGTTCATCGCCCGCCTTCGTCCGCGCCGGCGGCACCCGCGGCGGCAGCTCGCGGTGCTGGAAGCCGCGCAGCAGGCCGACCAGCGCCAGCCCCAGCCCGACGGCCAGAAAGACGCCGGAGTTCTGCCGCACCACCCGCGGCAATAGCGTGTCGGTTCCGCCGGATGAAGCCGTTTGCGGATCGGTTTTGACGTCGTTGGTCGGCTCGCTCATGGCTGCGCCCCCTTGTTGCGGCCGGCGGCCTCGCGTGCCGACTCACCCACCTTGCTGAGACGGACGGCGCACTTCTTGTAATCGGGCTGCTTGCTGAGCGGACAGTGCGCGTCCAGCGTTAGCAGGTTGATCAGCTGCTTCTCGTCGAAGAACGGCACGAACACATGCCCCTGCGGACACCGGCCGCGGCCGTTGATCCACGCCGGCAGCTCGAGCGATCCGCGGCGCGTCTCCAGCCGCACCATGTCGCCGGTTTTGACCCCCAGCTCGGCGGCGTCCTCGGTGCTGATCTCCACATAGGTCCGCGGCATCGCCCGCCGCAGCTGGTTCACCCGCATGGTCATGGTGCCGGTGTGCCAGTGCTCCAGCACGCGGCCGGTATCCAGCCACAGCGGATACTCCTTGTCCGGCACCTCGGGCGGCGGCACATACGGGCGGAACCAGATCAGCGCCCGATCGTCCTTGGTGACGGAGTGGTAGAACTGCAAGCCGGTGCCGGGTTTGACGTAGCTGTCGAAGCCCTCGACAAAGCGATAGCGCGTCTCCTCCCACACCCCCGGCTTCTTCTCCACCACCGGCCAGCGCAGACCGCGGGCCTCGGCCAGCACCTTGTACGGCGCCAGGTCCTTGTGCTTCATGCGCGTGAACGGGCGGTACTCCTCGTACAGCCGCTCGTCGACGTTCACGTCGTAGTAGTTCTCCCACTTCCACACCGGCACTTCCTTGCCGGCAGCATCGACGGTGTGAAACAGGAACTTGCCGTCCTTGTCCTTCATCCCTGCCAGCCCCAGCTCCATCAGCCGGTGAGCGACGGCGATCGTCTGCCAGCAGTCGTCGCGGGCCTGGCCGGGCGGCGGCACCATGCGATACCACTGCTGCGTTCGCCGCTCGGAGTTGCCGAAGATGCCGTTCTTCTCCACCCACATGGCTGAGGGCAGTACCAGGTCGGCGACGGCGACGGTGGCGGTCGGGTAGACGTCGGAGACGATCAGGAACTTATCCGGATAGTTTTTCTTCGCATACACCAGCTTGTCGGCGTTCGGCAGCGTCTGGCCGGGGTTGGTCACCTGCACCCAGATGGTGTCGATGTCGCCGCCCTTGTCGGCCGGGGTGCAGAACTTCTCCCACATCAGGACGGTGTGATAGCCGGGCTTGGGCGCGATGCGGCCGGCCGGCAGGTTCCACATCTGCTCCGCCTGCTTGCGGTGCTCCGGGTCATCCACCTTGCGATCGCCCGGCAGGGCGTGGCACAGGGTGCCGGTTTCGCGAACGGTGCCGCACGCCGACGGCTGGCCGGTCAAACTCTGCGACCCGTCCCCAGGCTGGCCGAGGTGTCCGCTCAGCAGGTGGATCGAGTGGACCAGGTTGTTGATCGCCGTGCCCATCGTGTGCTGGTTCATCCCCATGCACCACAGGCTGACGATCTTGCGCTTGCGATCGGCGAACAGCGACGCCAGGAACTTCAGCTGCTCGACAGACAGGCCACTAAGCGGAGCCGCTTTCTCCGGTGTGTACGGCGCCACCAGCCGCTTGTACTCGTCGAACGTGATCGCCTGGCCGAGCAGGCTGGCGACCTTCTTGTACTCGTCGTAGGTGTAATTCTTGCCGAGCATCTGCTCGGCCTTGAGATCGGCGCGGAAGTTACAGTATTTCGCCACGAAGTCGCGGTCGAAGGTGCCGTCGGCGATCAGCTGGTTGGCGATGCAGTTGGCGATCGCCAGATCACCCTGCGGCTTGAACAGCAGGACGTGGTCGGACTGGTCGGAGGTACGGGTGCGGCGGGTGGTCAGGTCGACCAGAGTGACTTTCTGCCCACGCATGCGGCGGTCGACGATACGGCTGAACAGCACCGGGTGCATCTCGGCGGCGTTGTTGCCCCAGAAGATCACCGTGTCGCAGTGGTCCAGGTCGTCGTAGCAGTTGTACGGCTCATCGACGCCGAAGCTGCTGGTGTAGCCGGTGACGGCCGACGCCATGCACAGGCGAGCGTTCGGCTCGATGTGGTTGTTGCCCAGCCCGCCCTTCATGAACTTGTTGGCGGCGTACCCTTCGGGGACCGTCCACTGGCCGGAGCCGTAGAAGGCGAATCGGCCCGGTGCCTTGAGGATGCGGCGGGCGATGGTGTCGATCGCCTCGTCCCAGCTGATCGGCGTCAGCTCACCGTTCTTGCGGAGCAGCGGCGTGGTCAGGCGGTCCTTGCCGTAGAGGATGCCGCCGACGTGATAGCCCTTGACACACAGTAATCCCTTATTGACGTCGGCCTGGCGATCGCCGGCGACGGCCACCACGCGGCCGTCCTTGACGCCGACCTGGACGTGACAGCCAGTGCCGCAGAACCGGCACGGTGCTTTTTGCCACTTGACGTCGGGCAGCACCGGCAGTTCGGCCCGCGGCGGCGGGACGGTGCCGGATGCCTGCTGCGCCGCCAGCGCGGTCGCCGCGGCCAGGGCGGACGTCTTGACGAACTCGCGGCGATGCATGTCGGTACTCATGGCCCCTCGGTTGCCCCCTGTGTACGATCCGGGTCGTCGAAGTACACGAAGGCGACGTCCACGGCGCGGACCCCGGCCAGCCCAGCCAGCCAGGCGTGCCAGCGCTCGGCGTCGCTCTCGGTGGCGACGTCCAGGGCAACGCTCAGTCGGGTGCCGAACCGCTCGCCCACGGTGAACGGTCCGGCCGCGGCCACGGCCGCAGCCACCGCACCCGCGGCCGCCTCGTCATCCAGCGTCACCACCAGCCCGTTCACCGGCATGGTCAACTCTCGCCTCGTGTCTTCCTCAGTCACCATAACGAACAGAATGGCGGCGGACAAGTCAAAAAAGAGTTATGCCTCTTGATTTCCTGAATACGCCCGGTATGCTACACCGTGTCGTCTCAGGAGGACTGATCCGATGAACCCACGACTGACCTGGCACCGGCGGCTCCGCGGCCAGCTAACTCTGCCAGCGCTGCTTGGCCTGGCCGTCCTGGCGGCGGTGGCGGCGGTCTCCGCGGTGGCCCTCGCCCGCCGCTCGGCGGCGGAGCCTGCCGAACCCGCCGGCCCGCCGTTACCGCTCCACCCCGTCGTCGTCCGCCGACCGGCCGGCCCGCCGGCGGTGCGGACCGGCGAGGTCGACGCCAGCGGCCGACCGATCACCGTGTCGTGCGGGGTGTGCCACACCACCCGCCCGCCCAACCTGGCCACCACCGCCGGCGGCCAGCTGGCTGAATTCCACCAGGGGCTGAAGGTCGCCCACGGCGGACTGACCTGCGTCAGCTGCCACAACCCCGCCGAGGGGTACACGGCCCTGCGGCTGGCGGACGGCCGATCGGTGGCTTACGCCGACGTGATGACGCTGTGCGCCCAGTGCCACGGCACCGCCTACCGCGACTACCAGCACGGTTCGCACGGCGGCATGACCGGCCACTGGGACCGCACCCGCGGCGGTCGCGTCCGCAATAACTGCATCGACTGCCACGATCCGCATTCTCCGAAATACCCGGTCGTCCGCCCGGCCCCCGGACCGCGCGACCGATTCCTCGACGTCCACCGCGACGGGAGTCGCCATGAGTGAT
>JAXMAU010000089.1:0-15261 GCA_046350215.1 Gemmataceae bacterium
GGTGGTACTCACCCGCGAGCTGGCCACCTACCTGAACGCGCCGGAGCTGCCGGCGGCGCTGAAGCTGACCGCCGAGCAGGCCGCGAAACGGACCGACCTGGCCGCACGGTATCGCACGATGGTGTTCGGTAGCCTGACCGGTGACGCCCGAACGACGCCGACCGATGCCCTGGCGACGCTGGAGAAGGAGCTGGTGGCGCTGCTGGGAGCGGAGAAACGTGCCCGGTTCCGGCAGATCGTCCTGCAGCAGCTGGAGAAGGTGCGTCTCGCGCGTTCCGGCCGGGTTACCCTGTGGGGCTGCCAGGACGTCGTCGAGCCGCTGCACTTGACCGCCGAGCAGATCGCCAAACTGAGCGGTGGCGCGGCGGCCCGCGACGTGCTGACCGAGCCGCAGCAGAAGAAGTGGCAGGAGATGAAGGGAGAGGCGTACAGCGGCACGCTGACATCGGCGGTCACCGGGATCGCGACCGACAGAACGCGAACGCGCACCCCGGTCGTCCCCGCCCGCTTTCGCTACCTGGAAGCGCCCGCCATCCACACCGAGCTGAAGCTCACCGCCGCGCAGATCGCCGACGTTGATCGGATGCAGGCGAAGTGGCGACAGCTGACCGCCGGCGCCCCCATCTGGACGGACGGCGAGCGAGCCGGCAAGCTGGCGGCGGCGACCGAGCAGCTGGAGGGCGAGCTGAAGCGAAACCTGCAGCCGGCGCAGATGAAGCGGTACGAACAGGTGCTGAACCAGCATCTGTTCTTCCTCGCCAGCCGCATCACCGGGAGTACGGGGACCAGTCTGCTGGCGCCGTCCACGTTTCGGGTCGCGCGGCAGGGCGGGTTGCTGGAGCTGCTGACCTATCCGCCCACGGCGAAGGCGATCGGGCTGTCCGCCGAGCAGCAACGCCAGACGACGGCGATCGTCGACAACCATGTGCAAACGAGTCGGCTGATTCTGTCTCACCTGGGGACCGGCGCGCGGAGCGACGAGACGACGACCCGCGCCACGGCCACTCTGCGCGAGCAGACGGAGAAGCAGCTGGCGAAGGTGCTGACGGACAAGCAGCGGGAGGTCGCCAGGGATCTCGTTGGCGAGCCGTTCACCGGCACGATCCAGCTGCGCTCCGGTTTCAGGGGCGGGGCGGGCGGGGGAGGCCGCGGCGGCGCGCTGGGCGGGGGCGGCGGCCCGCCGCCTGCGCCGCGCCAACCGTGACAGCGGCCGAGGGCAACGCCGCGCGACGTCGCCCTCCCCGAATGCGGGCCGGTCAGCTATCGTAGCAGCGACCCTCCGTCCTACCCAGGAGATCGCGATGCGTGGCGGACTGGCCCGCGCGGCTGCCTTGCTGTTTTTCGTCCTCACCGGCGTCACCCTGTTCGGCGGACACGATCATCCGGCCCCGCCGGCCGCCAATCCGGCCGCCGTCCCGCCGTACAGCGCGGCGGTCGAGTCGATTGTCGCCGACGCCCGCGCCCCGCGGCGACGCCCGCCGCGGCGCGCCGTGTTCGCCTCGCCCACGCTCGCCTGCCTGTCGTGCCACAAGGTCGGCCGCCACGGCGCCACCGTCGGGCCGGAACTGTCGACCGTCGGCAAGACCGCCAAGCCGGCCGAGATCGTCGAGTCGGTCGTCTGGCCGAAGCGACAGGTCAAGGCGGACTTTGTCGCGCATGCGGTGCAGCTGTCGAACGGCAGCACCGTCCAGGGCTACCGCGACCGCGAGGACGCCATCGAGCTGGCTGCGCGGCCGGCACGACGAAGGTCCATCGCATCCGCAAGGACGACATCGAGGAGCGCCGCGAGGTCGGTACGCTGATGCCCGAGGGGTTGTGGGCGGCGCTGACTCCGCCGCAGCAGCGCGACCTGGTCCGCTTCCTGATGGAGCTGGGCCACCGCGACGGACTGGCCGATTTGGCGGCGCCGCATGAGCTGGCGAAGGTGGAGTTCAGCCGCCTGCCGCTGCGGCCGGACGACTGGCCGAACCGCACCTCCCACGTCAACCGCGACCGGGTCTACGACTTCTACCCGCGCGAGGCGATGCACTTCGCCGCCGTCCGCCCGTTGCCGCACCTGCTGCCGGCGTACCCCGGCCTCGACGGCGGGCGGTTCGGCCACTGGGGCAACCAGACCGAGGCGACCTGGGCCGACGATCGCTGGAACCGTACCGACGTCGGCACGCTGCTCGGCGGAGTGTTTCGCGGCTGCGGCGTGACGGTGCCGCGCGGCGTGTGCGTGCGGCTCGGCGCGAAGGGCGAGCTGGCCGCCTGCTTCAACCCGGAAACGCTCACCTACGACGCCGTGTGGCGCGGCGGGTTCGTCCGCTTCTCGTCGGTGCGCCACGGCTTCATGAACGGCCTCATCCCCGACGGCACGCCGTTGCCTCGCCCCGCCGGCATTCGGCCAACCGCGCCGTTTACCTATCACGGCTACTACCGACACGGCAATCGTGTGATCTTTGCTTACCGGATTGGCGATGTCGAGTACCTGGATTCTCCTGGTGAGAACGGTGCCTTCGTCCGCATCGTGGCGCCGGCCGACAAGCACCCGCTGGCGACGCTGACCCGCGGTGGGGCGGCGCGCGGGGTCGGGACATCGTCGTCAGGGGCGAGCGGCAGCGGCCGGCCTTACGCCGTCGACACCATCCCGCTGCCGGTGAAGAACCCGTGGAACGCGCCGCTGTTCGTCGGCGGGCACGATTTCTTGCCGGACGGGTCCGCCGTTGTCTGCACGATGCAGGGCGACGTGTGGCAGGTGAGCGGGCTGGACGACGGCCTGCGGGCGGTGCGCTTGGCGGCGGATCGCCGCGGGGCTGCACACCACCCGCTCGGGCTGGTGTGGCCGACGGGGCGATCTACGTCCAGTGCCGCGACCAGATCACCCGACTGGTCGACCGCAACGGCGACGGCGAGATCGACTTCTACGAGTGCTTCGCGCGCGTTCGAGACATCGCCGGCCGGGCACGACTTCATTTGCGGCCTGGAACGCGATCGGCAGGGCTGCTTCTACACCGCGTCGGGCAACCAGGGGCTGATACGGATCTCCGCCGACGGCAAGACCGCCGAGGTGCTGGCGGGCGGGTTCCGCAACCCCGACGGGGCTAGGCGTGATGCCCGACGGCGCCGTCACCGTCCCCTGTTCCGAGGGCGAATGGACGCCGGCGTCGATGGTGTGCGAGGTGCCGCCGCGATCGCCCGGCACAGCGCCGCCGCACTACGGCTATCGCGGACCCCAGGGCGGCAAACCGCCGGCGCTGCCGCTGGTTTACCTGCCGCGCGGGCTGGACAACTCCAGCGGCGGACAGGTGCCGATCCCACCAGGCGATCGGTGGGGACCGCTCGGCGGGCTGGCCGTCCACCTGTCCTACGGCGCCTGCACCCACTTCCTGCTGCTGCGCGACCGCGTCGACGGCCAGGCGCAGGGGGCGGTGGTGCCGCTCGCCGGCGACTTCCCGCTCCGGCGTTCACCGCGGCCGCTTCAGCCCGCACGACGGCCACAATACGTCAGCGGGATGACCGGCTGGGAGCACCTACGCGGTCGACGACGGCTGCTTCCAGCGGGTGCGCACACCGGCGACCCGGTGCAGCTTGCCGGTGACGTGGCGGGCGCCAGAACGGCGTGCTGGTGCGGTTCAGCCGGCCGGTCGATCGAGCGATCGCCGCGCGCGGCGGCCACCGCGCAGGCGTGGAACTACCGCTACGGCCCCGGCTACGGCTCGCCCGAGCTGGCGTCGCGCCACCCCGGCGCCCGTCGGCCACGACGCCTACTGGAGGTGTCGGCGGCGCACGTCCTCGCCGACGGCCGCAGCGTGTTTCTGGAGATGCCCGAGCTGCAGCCGGTGAACACGCTGCACCTGCACCTGAAGCCCGGCGACGGCCCGGCGGTCGACCTGTTCGCCACCGTCCACAAGCTCGACGCCCCGTTCACCGGATATGCGGGCTACAAAAAGGAGGAGAAGATCGTCGCGGCGCATCCGATCCTCGCCGACCTGGCGCGGGCGACGCGGTCGGTGCCGAACCGCTGGCGGCACGCGCTGCCGGGCGCCCGGCCGGTGCAGATCGAGGCGGGCAAGAACCTGACCTACGCCACGCGGCGGCTGACGGCGAAGGCGGGCGAGGCGGTGCGGCTGACGTTCGTCAACCCCGACGTGGTGCCGCACAACTGGGTGCTGGTGAAGCCCGGCGCGCTGCAGCGTGTCGGCGAGATGGCGAACCGGCTGGTGGCCGATCCCGAGGCGGCGCTGAACCACTACGTCCCGAAGACCGACGCCGTACTCGCCCACACCGACGTGACCGATCCCGGCTCGTCGTTCACCATCTTCTTCCGCGCCCCGGCGGCGAAGGGGGTCTACCCGTACCTGT
The DNA here is from genome assembly GCA_046350215.1 of Gemmataceae bacterium. Lineage (GTDB taxonomy): Bacteria > Planctomycetota > Planctomycetia > Gemmatales > Gemmataceae > JAXMAU01. The sequence goes on from JAXMAU010000089.1 coordinate 4,345, forward strand.
GTACCTTCCCCGGTCACTGGATGGTGATGAACGGCGAGCTGGTGGTGGAGTGACGAGCCGCCCGATGTGCGGTACGGCTGTGCGGTTCCGGCACAGGCATACGGCCGAGGTGTGCGGTTTCGGACCGTTCGGACGATCGCGCCGCGGTTCCGTCCCCAGCCCCGGCTCTCTTCCTGGGGTGGACTGGTCACGGGGCAGGCGAATAGCGGCAGAAATTCGACGGCTTCTCGTCGGGTGACGGGCACGGGCGAGAAGATATCGCGTGCCGGCACGCAAGTTGCCGTCTGCATGGCCATTCTTCAACGGCACCGGGGCGTGGGCGGATTGTCAGGCGCCTGACGGTCAGGCGTCGAAGCCCGCTCCTAGCGCCCGGGTCGTGAATCGTCCTTCCTCTCCCAGTCCATATGGAGGTCCCTCTCAGGGGCAATGCCGATGAACCTCAGGACGCCGAACGCATCGACCGCGACCGGCACGTTCAACCGATCGAAGAACGTGGTCCCCGCTTCCGGCATCTGCGCCGACTGCCACGACGGCTGCAAGGGCGGCTGCGAGATCTGGTTGTCGAGCTTCCGGGGCCGTGAGGTCCTCTATCCCGGTCCGTTCGGGGAGATCACCGCCGGGGCCGACAAGAATTACCCGATCGATTACTCGCACCTGAGCATCCAGGGGTATGCCGTCGGCGCCGAGGGACTCGACGGTACGAGCGACGCCGGCCCCGACGCCGCCATCTTCCCGGCGGTCGACACCGGGACCGCCTACGGCTGGGAGCAGAAGGTTCGGCTGAGCGTGCCGATCTTCACCGGCGCGTTGGGTTCGACCGAGATCGCACGGAAGAACTGGGAGCATTTCGCCGTCGGCGCCGCCATCGCCGGCATCACGCTGGTCTGCGGCGAGAACGTCTGCGGCATCGACCCGGGGCTGAAGCTCGTCGGCGGCAAGGTCAAGAAATCGCCCGAGATGGACCGGCGAATCAACACCTACCGCCGCTTCCACAACGGCTACGGCGAGATCCTCGTGCAGATGAACGTCGAGGACACCCGTCTCGGGGTCGCCGAGTACGTCATCGACCGCCACGGCCTGGACACCATTGAGCTGAAGTGGGGGCAGGGAGCCAAGTGCATCGGCGGCGAGATCAAGGTCAACGACCTGGCGCGCGCTCAGGAGCTGAAGCGGCGCGGCTACATCGTTACCCCCGACCCGACCGCCCATGACGTCGAGGCGGCGTACAAGGACGGCGCCATCCGCGAGTTCGAGCGGCACAGCCGGTTGGGGTTCGTCACTCGCGACGACTTCATGGCCGAAGTCGAGCGGCTGCGGAAGCTGGGGTTCAAGCGGATCACGCTCAAGACCGGCGCTTACTCGATGGCCGAGCTGGCGATGGCCCTGCGCTGGGGCGCCGAGGCCCAGATCGACCTGCTGACGATCGACGGCGCCGGCGGCGGCACCGGGATGAGTCCGTGGCCGATGATGAACGAGTGGGGCATTCCGACGTTCTACCTGCAGTGCCTGGCCTACGAGTTCGCCGAGAAACTGACGGCGCGCGGCCTGCGGGTGCCCGACCTGGCAATCGCCGGCGGCTTCAGCGACGAGCCGGGCGTGTTCAAGGCGCTGGCCCTGGGCGCCCCCCACTTCAAGGCCGTCTGCATGGGCCGGGCGCTGATGATCCCGGCGATGGTCGGCAAGAACATCGGCCAGTGGCTGGAGGAGGGCGACCTGCCCCGCGGGGTCAGCAAGTTCGGCACCACCCCGGAAACGATCTTCATCACCTACGAGGAGCTGAAGGAGAAGTACGGCGAGGACTTCGAGCACATCCCGCTGGGCGCTATCGGCATCTACACCTACGCCCAGCGGTTCCGGGTCGGACTGCAGCAGCTGCTGGCCGGCAGCCGCAACTTCAAGCTGTCGCTCCTGAGCCGGGGCGACCTGATGGCGTTGACCGAGGAGGCGGCCCGGGTTTCGGGGATCGCTTATGTGATGGAGGCTCGCCGCGCCGAGGCCGAGGCGATCCTGGCCGAGTGACCCCTGGTTGCCAGCGGGGCGACGAGACGCGCGGGGGCTTCCCGGCTCAGGCCTGGGAAGCCCCCGTGCGCCCGTGGCTGGATCCACGCCTCGGACGCGGAGACACGATGGCACCGCTCGCTTACGGCAGCGCATTCCGCCACGCCAGGGCCGCGCGGGTCAGGCGGGCGGCGACGTCGGGGTGATCGGCGCGCACGTCCTTGCTCTCGGCCGGGTCGGTCGACAGGTCGTACAGCTCGGCGCCGCTGCCGTCGGCGTTGACCAGCAGCTTCCACTGGCCATCGCGAACGGCCACGTTCGGCGAGCGGTCGCGGTCGCTGGCGCCGTGCTTCGGGCCGGGGTAGGCGAAGAACTTGTCGTTGCGGCCGTACTCCCAGAACAGCGGCCGGCTCCGCTCCTTGGCCGGCGTGCCGAGCAGCGCGGCGGAGCGGTCCTCGCCGTCGGACGTGTAGCCGGCGGGCAACGGAGCGGCGGCCAGCTTGCACACGGTCGGGAACAGGTCGGTATTTCTCCCCGGCGGATGACCGGGGCGTCCGCCTTTAGCTCGATCGTCAACTCGGCCGGCTTTGTCGGACCGCCCTTCTCAGGCTCCGGGCCATGCGCCTCGCCAGGCACCCGACGGCGACGAGAACGGCGACGGGGGTTAGTAGACGAATGGGATACACCATACCTCACTCCTTCCGCGACCGCGTCCGTGAACGATCGCGGCGCCGGCGGCTGGGTGCGTTCTGAGCTTATTCTCACCCGACATACGGCGTTGACAATGGCGTTACGGCAACCTTCCGCCACCGCGCCAGGGCCGCGCGGGTCAGGCGGGCGGCGACGTCGGGGTGATCGGCGCGCACGTCCTTGCTCTCGGCCGGGTCGGTCGACAGGTCGTACAACTCGGCGCCGCTGCCGTCGACGTTGACCAGCAGCTTCCACTGGCCGTCGCGAACGGCCACGTTCGGCGAGCGGTCGCGGTCGCTGGCGCCGTGCTTCGGGCCGGGGTAGGCGAAGAACTTCTCGTTGCGGCCGTACTCCCAGAACAGCGGCCGGCTCCGCTCCTTGGCCGGCGTGCCGAGCAGCGCGGCGGAGCGGTCCTCGCCGTCGGACGCGTAGCCGGCGGGCAACGGAGCGCGGCCAGCTTGCACACGGTCGGGAACAGGTCGACCGCCGCCAGCACGGTCGTCTCGTCGGTTCGCCGCGCCCGGGACGGTGCCGGGCCAGCGGGCGATGAACGGCAGGCGGATGCCGCCCTCGTACAGGCTCAGCTTGCAGCCGCGCAACCCGCCGGAGCGGGCGCGGTCGAGCGTCGGCAGTGGGCCGTTGTCGCTCAGAAAGAGGACCAGGGTGTCATCGTCCAGACCGTGCGCCCTCAGCCCGGCGAGCAGCCGGCCGATCTGCCGGTCGACCTCGACCATCACCGCCCGCAGGTTCTCCGGCGTGCTGGCGCCGCGGGTGGCGGTGGCGGTCGGCACCCACGGGGTGTGCGGGTCGTCGAGCCACAGGTTGACGAAGCACGGCCGGTCGCGGTGCCGCTTGAGGAAGTCGAGCGTGCGGTCGACGAAGAAGGCGGTGCGGTCGAACCGCTTGACCTTGTCGCGGACCGACCAGATCCACTTTGTCGCGGTGATGTCGGGGTGCGGCTCGGGACTTTCGTAGGTGCCGGCGTGCTCGTCGTAGCCGTAGGCGGCGAACGGCGGGGCGTCGGTCACGTCGCGGCCGCCGCCGAGGTGCCACTTGCCGAAGTGCGCGGTACGATACCCGGCCGCCTTCAGCGCCCGCGGCAGCGACGGAGCTTTCGGATCGAGATAGTCCGCCTGCGCGCAGCCGCGGTTGCCGGCGCGGGTTTGCAGGTAGCTGGTGATCCGCCAGCGGGCCGGGAACTGGCCGGTGAGCAGGCCGCACCGCGACGGCGAGCAGATCGGCGAGGCGGAGTAGTACCGGGTGAACCGCGTCCCCTCCGCCGCCAGCCGATCGAGGTTGGGCGTCGGCGCCACCTTGCCGCCCCAGCAGCCGAGATCGCCCGGCCCCAGGTCGTCGGCCAGGACCACCACGACGTTCGGTTGCCGCGCCGCCTCCGCCGGCCCGACCGCCAGCGCCAGCAGCAGAACCAGAACCACCGCGCGCATACCTGACTCCCTCCGGTTAACGGCCATCGCCAACGCGCCGCACGGTGACGAAGAACGCGCCGCACAGCCCCTTGCCGTCGGCGTCGACAAACCACGCCTTGAGTATCGCCTTACCGGCTGGCAGCTTCGCCGTCAGCGTGGCGGCGGGCGCGGTCGGGTCGGCGGCGGATTCGGCGTGAACGCCGGCGACCTCCACTTTGGCCCGCGCGATCGTCGGGAACGCTCGCGTCACCTTCGAGTTGTAGTGCGGCGACTGCGCGTTCGGCTCGTACTTCGCGCCCAGCGCCGCCTTCGTTTTCTCTGGCCAGCGCCTTAGAGTAATCTCATACTCGCCCGGACGCTCGACGCGAACGTGCCACCGGCCGCCGGTCGGCCCGCCGATCGCCTCGCGGACGTAGCCGCTGTTGTCCGCGTAGATGTCCTGCCAGTCGGCGCTGGTCAGCTCCACCACCGGCTGCTGGGCCGCCCCCAGGCTGGTCGGCACGAAGTCGGTCAGCAGCGGTTCGACGCCCTTCCACCAGCCCTCGTAGTAATCGCGCATCGCCTTCACCACGTCGGGATGCTGGTCCGCCACGTCGGTCTTCTGCGCGCGGTCCGCCTCGATGTCGTACAGTTCCACGCCGCGCACCAGCCGCCAGCGGCCCCAGATCACGCAGCCATCGAACTTCTTCGGCGTCTGGCCGTACTGCACCACCATTTTCCGATCCGCAAACTCGCCTCCCTTTTCGCCGAGCAGTCCGGCCAGGCTGACTCCGGCGTAGCGCTCGTCGGCTGCATCGCGCTTCGGCGCGGCGACGTCGCACCAGGCGCACAGCGTCGGCAGCAGGTCGGTGTTCTGCGTCGGCGCAGTCACGTCGCGCGGCGCGCCCAGCTTGCCGCCGGGCCAGCGAATCCAGCACGGCACGCGGTGTCCGCCGTCGTAGTAGGTCGTCTTGCCGGCGCGGAGGCCGGCGTTGTGAATCCGCACCCCGGAGGTGCCGCCGTTGTCGGTCATGAAGATGACGATCGTGTCGTCCTTCAGCCGCTGCTCGTCGAGGAACCGCTCCAGGTCGCCGAACCGTTTGTCGACGTGGGCGATCATGCCGAAGAAGGCTGCCGGCCCCTTGCCCTTGCGGTACGGCCGGATGTACTCCTCCAGCTCGATGTACGGTGCGTGCGGCGCGTTGGTCGGCAGGTAGCACAAAAACGGCTCGTTCCGCTGTTGGCACTGCTTCATCCACGCCATCGCCGTGTCGAACCAGAAATCGGTGCAGTGGCCCTTGTAGCGCTTCTCGACGCCGTTGTGGAAGTAGCGGCCGTCGATCAGCGGCCAGTCGAACTCGGGCGTCGATAGCAGCTGGCCCCAGCCGAGGTGGTAAACGCTCTCCTGAAAGCCGCGGTCGACCGGCCGGTGCGGGTAGCTGTCGCCCAGGTGCCACTTGCCGAACAGCCCGGTGCGATAGCCAGCCTTGCCGAACACTTCCGGCAGAGTCGGCAGGCCGGGCCGCATGAAGGTCCGTCCGGCGGTGACCGACGTCGCCCCGTTGCGCAGCGCCGCCAGCCCACTGAGCAGCTGGCCGCGCGTCGGGCTGCACATCGGACAGACGTGGAAGTCGGTCAGCCGCACCGCCTGCCGGGCGAACGCATCCAGGTGCGGCGTTTTCAGTATCGGATTACCCGTAAATGAGAAGTCGCCCAGCCCCTGATCGTCGGTCATGACGATCAAGACGTTCGGCCGCGCCCCCCGGTCGGCTGGCGCGGCAGGTGCCGCTGGAATCACAAGTAGTGCGATACTCATAACCAGAGTCATTGTTCCCCCCTCGATGTCAGCAAGACGGTTCGGTCATTTCACCGGACGGGCTGCAACACCAGCTCGACGGCGCGGACGTCGGCGACGCCTTGGCCGGCCACCTTCGCCGCCCGCAGCGTGAGCGTCCCCGCCCCGGCGGAGACGTCAACTATTCCCATCGACAATGGCTTGAAATCCTTCACAAACGATTCGCCGCGGCGCGGCACGCGGTCGTGTTCGCTGCCGCGCAACGGCGAGTCGTGGGCCTCGGCGACGGTGGCGGTCCACGCCGCCTTGCCGAGCGTCAGCTCCAGCGCCGACCCGACGTCGGCCTTCGGGCAGGTGTAGTGAACGATCGCCTCGTAGCGGCCGGCGGTGTGGACGTCGACCTGCCAGGTCATCCGGTCGTCCGCCTTCGCCCAGCCGGTGAAGAACGAGCAGTTGGGCGCCGCCGCGCTCCGGCGCACCCCGCCGTGCGGCACGCCGTCCCGCGCCGGCAGCACCGTCCGCGGCAGCTCGGTGTAGCCCACCGGGTACGGCCGGGCGTCGGGTTTCGCCAGCCCGGCCAGGACCTCGCGACGGTATCGGGCGACGGCGTCGGCGAGGCCGCGGGCGGTGTCGCGGTGATCGGCGGTCACGTCGTGCTGCTGGCCCGGATCGGCGGCCAGGTCGAACAGCCGGCCGGAGGCGTCGAGACGAAACCGCTGGCTGCGGGCGCTGACCCGGCCGGCCCAGTGCTGGAACAGCACGCGCTCGGGCGGCGGCAGGTTTCGGCCGAGTAGCCACGGCGCCAGGCTGATGCCGTCGAACGGCCGGTCGCCGACGCGCGGGACGCCGGCCAGGTCGATCAGCGTCGGGTACAGGTCGACCGCCGCCGCGATCGCCGGGATCACCGTGCCGGGCCGGATCTTCGCCGGCCAGCGGACGTGCAGCGGCGAACGAACTCCCCCCTCGTCGGTGCTGCCCTTGTGCCCCTTCATCCCGCCGTTGTAGCGCGGGCCGTTCGGACCGTTGTCGGCGAAATAGACGACGATGGTGTCGTGGTCGCGTTTTTGCGCCTTCAGGGCGGCGAGGAGGCGGCCGACGTTGTCGTCGATGTTCTCACACATGGCGAGGGCGGCGCGGGTGTGGCCGACCTCCTCGCGTGGTCCGCCGCGGAGCTTCAGCGGCGCATCGGCGAACCGCCGCCAGTAGCGGTCGGGCACCTGCATCGGCGAGTGCGGCGTGTTGTAGGCGACGTAACAGAACGACGGCCGGCGCGCGGCCGCGTTGCGCTTCAGGAAGGCGATGGCGCGGTCGGTCAGGTCGTCGGTCAGGTAGCCGCTGCCGCGAACGGCCCGGCCGTTGTGGTCGAGCGGCGGGTCGAAGTAGTCGCCCCAGTGGCCGGAGGTGAACCCGTAATACTCCTCGAACCCGCGGCCGAGCGGGTGATAGGGGTATTGCGTCCCGTTGTGCCACTTGCCGAAGCAGCCGGCGGCGTACCCGGCGGCGCGGAACGCCTCGGCCACCGTCCGCTCGCCCAGGTCGAGCCGCTCGCCTCCGGTGGACACGCCGCGAACCCCGCCGCGCGGGTGCCAGCGGCCGGTCAGGAACTCCGCCCGCGTCGGCGCGCACACCGGCTGCACGAAGAACCGCTCGAAGCGGGCGCCGTCGCGGCCGAGGGCGTCGAGGTGCGGCGTTCGCAGGTTGGAGTTGCCGTGAATGCTCAGGTCGCCCCAGCCCTGGTCGTCGGTCAGCACGACGACGACATTCGGCCGGGTCGGCAAGCGCCCCGGCCCGCCGTCATGGCCGTTGTCGCCATCACCACGATAGTAAGTATTGCCTTACTGATCGTTGACATCCCGTCCCCCCTTGTACGCCGGCTTCCAGATCCACGGCAGCACGTTGGCCCGCCGCGCATACACCTCCCAGCGCGCCACGAGTTCCTTCAGCCGCGCCGGCTCCTTCGCCGCAAGGTCGGTCGCCTCGACCACGGTCGCGGCCGAGATCATACAGCTCCCAGCGCTGCCCGGCCCTTCGCCACCGCCTTCCAGTCGCCGACGCGCACCGCCCGGTTGCCCTCGTGCTCCCAGAACAGCGCGTCGCGGTCGATCGGCCGGTCGGCGAACGCCGGCACCAGGCTCTTGCCCTCCAGCGGGGTGGCGTCCTTCGGGTAGGCGGCGCCGGCCAGCTCGACGAGCGTGGCCATGATGTCGACCAGGTGGCCCGGCTGCCGTCGCAGCGCGCCGCGCGCGGCGATGCCGAGCCGGCCAGTGGGCGATCAGCGGGGTACTGATACCGCCCTCGTGGACCCAGTGCTTGTACTCACGGAACGGCGTGTTGCTGACGTTCGCCCAGCCGCGACCGTAGCCGACGTATGTGGTGTCGGCCGGCCCCGGCATCACGTTCGGCTCCCCGCACCGGGTAGCCGTCGCGCGTCTGCGTCGGCACTCCGGCCTGTTGCAGGTCGGTCGGCTGCATCGGCGGCAGCGACGGCCTGTCCTTGCGCTCGCCATCCTCGCCCCTTGACGACGTTGCGGCCCATCGGTTCGGCACAGGCCGCCATTGTCCTGCAAATACAGGACGAGGGTGTTGTCCAGCTGTCCCGTCCGCTTCAGCTCGGCGACGATCCGGCCGATGCCCTGGGGTCCATGCGGTCGACCATTGCGGCGTACACCTCCATGCACGCCGCCTCGCGCCGCTTGTTCCGCACCGCGTCCCACTCCTCCGCCTGGGGCGAGAGCGGTTGCTTCGGGTCGATCAGCCCGAGCCGCGCCGCCCGCTCGAACCGCGCCCGGCGGACTGGCTCGTAGCCGCCGTCGTACTTGCCCTTGTAGCGTGCGATGTCCTCGGGAAGCGCGTGCATCGGCCAGTGGGCGGCGGTGTAGGCGACGTAGAGGAAGAACGGCTTGCCGGCGTGGTCACGGGCGTGGTCGCCGAGGAAGCGCACCGCGTGGTCGCTGATGGCGTCGGTGAAGTAGTAGCTCTTCGGCTGATATTCCGGGTCGGCATGGGGGGAGATGAGATTGTTGCCGCGCGCCAGGCTGTAGGGGTCGTAGAAGCTGCCGGCGCCGGACACCATGCCGTAGAAGCGATCGAAGCCGCGCTGCAGCGGCCAGTTGCGCCGCGGCGCTTTCGGGCCGACGTGGCGGGTGACGTGCCACTTGCCGACCGCGTAGGTGCGGTAGCCGGCCGGCCGCAACACTCCGGCGATGGTGCGGCAGCGGCCGTTCAGGTCGCCGCGGTAGCCGGGGAACCGGTCGCCATGATCGTCCATCATGTGACCGACGCCGGCCTGGTGCGGGTACAGGCCGGTGAGCAGGCTGGCGCGCGTCGGGCAGCAGCGGGCGGTGTTGTAGAACTGGGTGAAGCGCACTCCGCCGGCCGCCAGCGCATCGAGGTTCGGGGTACGGATCTCGCCGCCGTAGCAGCCGACGTCCGAGAACCCCATGTCATCCGACAGAACGAGGACGACGTTCGGCCGCGGTGGGCGGTCGGCCGGAAGCAGCGCGCAGGCGGCCACGACCAGGAGCGGAGCGGAAAACATCGGTCGTCCTCGGGGAGGGTGGGCAGAATCGTCGTGAAGAGAGAGTAGAAAGCACGCTCGCCGCGGCAATAGGGACCGGGACGCGGCCGGAACTTCCCACCTCGCCTCATCGTCACGGTCAATTTGACCAGCTCGCTTTCTCGACCTAGAGTTGAGGCGATTCCTGAATTATTCAGGCGAGCGAGGAGGACGGAATCGGGCGGTCATCCGCCATCTCGCCACGCCTGCCCCCCTCCAACCGCCTCGACCGGCGACGACCGGCCGAAGGCGGACCGGGCGTTGTCGCGCTTTCGCCGTCCCGCCGTCCCAGCGGATCACCGGCGATCCCGGAACACGCGCCATCGCCCGACAGGGGGCTTCCGGAACGCCCGATGGCGCGGCCGTCGGGGCCGCGTTGGCGGCGTTGCATCCTCCCCTAGCCCCGATTCCTCTCCATGAAGCGATCCTCCCTCATTCAGAAGTGGCGCCTGGTAGACCTGCTCGACCGCCTGTTCGGTCGTCCCGCCCCGCGCCGTGCCCATCCCCACCGGCGGACCCTGGAGACGCTCGAGGACCGGCTGGCCCCGGCGGCGGCGCCGATCCAGTTCTTCTATGTGCCGATGCCCGAGCAGCAGACGCGCGCGGCGCTGGCCGCCATCGGGTCGGGCACCACCGGCAACGACGAGACCAGCCTTGTCACCATCACCGCCACCGAGAACAACACCGTCCTCTACTACGACCAGTGGGAGGATGGCTACGAGACCAACCTGAACGCCCCGATTCAGGCGAGCACGCAGATCTGGGGCGACGGCAACGCGGCCAACGGTATGCCGCCGGGGTTCGCCACCGACGTCATCAACGCCGGCACCATCATCCGCCTGCGCAACGATGTGCCGGCCAATCCGCGCGACCCGGCCAACCTGTTCTACGACGGCGGCGACAAGTTCGGCGCCACCAAGACCGTCGCCCTGTCGCGCGCCCAGTTCCCCGTTACTCCCGGCTCAGTGATCGCCAGCGCCGTCGAGGTCCGCGACACTCGCTTCTACGACACCAGTTTCCACGCTCCGGTCGGCACCAACACGGCCAACGCCGGGCAGATGTTTGAATATGCCGCCTTTTTCGTGCAGGCGGCGGAAGATAACACCACCGTCCAGGTCGACCTCGACGGCAATGGCTCGTTCGATCAGACCGTCACGCTCAACCAGGGACAGACCCTGGCGACGGCCGGCACCGTGAGACAGGGCGGCCGGGTCGTCGCCAGCAAGCCGGTGCAGGTGCAGCTGCTCACCGGCGACATCGGCTCCAACTACGCCTCGCGGTCGTACACCCTGTTCTCCGACACCCAGCTGGCCAACGACTACTTCACCCCGGTCGGTCTGGTCAGCGGCGGCGCCCCGGTCAACCTGTTCGTCTACAACCCGAGCGCGACGACCGCCATCACCGTCAACTACCAGACGCAGACCACGTCCGGCAGCCTCGGCTCGGTCGCCGCCGGCGCCACCGCCCGCTTC
>JAXMAU010000090.1:0-15141 GCA_046350215.1 Gemmataceae bacterium
CGCTCTGGGGCATGAAGACTCAATCCGGTGACACCACCCCCCTGCGGGCGGACACACCATCGACCCGAACACCGGCGACGAATCGCCGCTGTCAATGGGTGGATCGAACGCCCGTGGTCCGGGCACGAGGGTATACCTGTAAAGATGCGCGAACCGCCGATCGCAACCGCGCGGCGTACCATTTTCTTGCTTTTTCCGCACGATGCCTGTTTCGACTGCCTGTGGGCTTCCCCCCGTCGTCGCCGCGTGCTACAACGACACCGCTTTCTGCCGACGCGCCGCGGTCTCGACCCGCCTCGCCCCCTGTGTCTCGTTATCTCAGCGGACCCTCCATGCTTCCCGACGACCTCGCCAGGACGTTAGAACAGTACCGCCCCGTGCTTCGCGTGCTGGCCGCCACGCGGCTCGACCCGCGCGTTCGGGAGAAGGTCGACCCGTCCGACCTGGTGCAGGAGTCGCTGGTCAAGGCGTATGCTCACCTGGCCCAGTTCCAGGGCACCACCCCCGCCCAGCTGCACGCCTGGGTGCGGCAGATCCTGGCCAATGAGATGGCGCTGGCCGTTCGACGATTCGTCGGTGGCCCGCGCGGGCTGGAACAGTCGCTCGAAGCCGCCCTGGAAGAGTCGTCGGTGAACCTGGACCTCTGGCTGGCCGACCTGTCCGAGGAACCGCGCGAGGAGGCCCAGCGGCGGGAGCAGTTGACCCGGCTGATGGCGGGCCTGGCCGACCTGCCGGCGGACCAGCGGGCGGCGCTGGAGCTGCGCTACCTGCAAGGGCTGTCGCCGCCGCAGATCGCCGAACGGGAGGGCAAGACGACGGCGGCGGTGGCCGGCCTGCTCCGCCGCGGGCTGGAGCAACTGCGGCAGGTGCTGGCCGAGGAGGCGTGAACCGATGGTCGCCCCCGATGACCGCGACGACCGGCTGGACGAGGCGCTGGCCTGGTACTACGAGGCGGCCGAGGCCGGTCACCCGCCGCCGCCAGCCGCGGTGTTCGAGCGCTATCCGGACCTGGCTGCCGACCTGGCCGCTTTCTTCTCGGTCGATCGGCACGTTCGGCAGCTGACCGAGCCGCCCCCGGCGGACATCACCCCGACCGCGCCGCCGGCTTCCCCGCTGCCGCCGGGGCTGGACCGGCTCGGCGACTATCAGCTGCTCGACTTGCTCGGCCGCGGCGGCGGCGGGCTGGTGTACCGCGCCCGGCAGGTGAGCACCGGTCGGGTGGTCGCGGTGAAAACGCTGGGGAGCGGTCCGGAGGCGTCCGTTGCCGACGCGGAGCGGTTCAGCCTGGAGGCGACGGCGACTGCCCACCTCGACCATCCGCACATCATTCCGATCTACGAGGTGGGCGAGCAGGGCGGCCGGCGGTACTTCTCGATGAAGCTGGCTGAGGGCGGCAGCCTGGCCGACCGGCTGCAGCAGGCGCCGCTCGAACCGCGGCCGCTCGCCGCCCTGGTGGCGCGGGTGGCGCGGGCTGTCCACCACGCTCACCAGCGCGGCATCCTGCACCGCGACCTGAAGCCGGGCAACATTCTGCTGGCGACCGACGGCGCCCCGTATGTGACCGACTTCGGGCTGGCCCGCCGGGTGGAAGGGGACAGCCGGCTGACCCAGACCGGGGCGATCCTCGGCACCCCCGCCTACCTGGCCCCGGAGCAGGCCCGCGCCGACCGCCACCTGACCACTGCCACCGACGTGTACGGCCTGGGCGCGATCCTGTACGAGGGGCTGACCGGCCGCCCGCCGCACCGCGGGGCCAATCCGGTCGAGACGGTGCTGGCGGTGCTCCACCAGGACCCGCCGCCGCCGCGGGCGGTCCGCCCGACGGTCGACCGCGATCTGGAGACGATCTGCCTGAAGTGCCTGAACAAAAGCCCGGCCGGCCGGTACGACTCGGCTGCCGCGGTGGCCGACGAGCTGGACCGCTGGCTGGCCGGCAAACCGATCCTGGCTCGCCCGGTCGGCCCGATTGATCGGGCGGTCAAGTGGGTCCGGCGCCACCCCGCCGGAGCGGCGTTGTTGGGTGTCGGGCTGCTGGCGACGGTCGCCGTTCTGCTGGCGGCGGTGTACCACCAGCACCGGCTGGCGGACAACAGCGCCCGCCTGCTGGTCGAGGCCCTGCGAACCGCGTCGGCCGGTGAGCTACGGCGGCTGATACCCGAGCTGATCAGCGATCGGCCGTATACCGAGCCGCACGTCCGCGAGCTGCTGCGGCGGAGCCGCGCGGAAGGCGGGCAGGCACGCGCGGAGCAGAACGCCGCATTGGCGATGCTCCAGTGGGAGCCGGACGAGCTGGGGTTCGTGCTGGACCGGGTGCTGGCGGCGCCGCCGGAAGAACTGGTCACCTACCGCGAGCTGCTCGAACGCCATGCCGCCGGGGTGGCGGAACGGTTGACGCCGGTGGTGGCGGACGGTGCGGCCGACCGGGGCAAGCGGCTGCGTGCCCAGGCGCTGCTGGCCCGCCCCGGAGTCGCCGTCCCGCCCGGCTGCGCCGAGGATTTGGTGGGGCAGATGCTGAGCGAGGACCGGCTGACGCTGCCCGACTGGGTCCGCGCCTTGACCCCGGTCCGGCAGGCGCTCGTCGACCCGCTGGCAACCCGCTACCGGCAAGGGACGGACGATGAGACGGGGGTCGGAGCGGCCCTGGTGCTGCGGGAGTTCCTGGGAGACGACCCGAGCCGTATCCCCGATCTCCTCGAACAGGGCGGGACACAGCAGGCGTACTTGCTGGCCCACGCCCTGCGCGGTTCTCCCGCCCACCTGGACCGACTGGTGCGACGGTGGCAGCGGGGCGAAGGCGAACGGCTGCGGGATATACCCGCCGTCTCCTACTGGCTGCCCTTCGGCGAGACCGAAGACCGCGACGCCCAGGCACGGGCGCGGCTGGCGGTCGCCCTGATCGGGGCGGGCCGCGGGGCGGTGGTGTGGCCGGCCCTGGCCAACTCCGCCAACCCCGGCCTGCGGAGCCACCTGATCCAGGCGTTTGCCCAGGTCCGGCTGCCGCCCCAGACGCTGAAGGAGGCGATGGCGGCGTCGACAGATCCGTCCGTCCGCCAGGCGGTGTACCTGGCGTGGGGGGATTATCCGCCGGACCGCTGGAGCGGGGCGGAGTTTGCCGACCTGGTCCGCCAGGTGCTGGGCGATTACGAAACCCACCCCGACCCCGGCGTTCACTCCGCCGCCGGGTGGCTGCTGCGGCGGTGGAAGGCCGACGACCAGCTGGCCGCGGTTCTCCCTCGCCTGCCCGACGAGCGGCAGCGGGGCGCCCGGCTGTGGTTCGTGAACCGTTCCGGAACCACCTTCGCGGTCATCCCCGGTTCGCAAAAGGTGGTGACGGGCACGGTCGCATTCCACCCGGCGCACTACGGCGGCAATATCCCGCACGAATACCAGCAGACCCGCTGGATCGACCACCCCTATGCCATCGCCGCCACCGAGGTGACCACCGCCGAGTTCCGGCAGTTCCACGGCGAGTGCCGCCAGTATCTGCCCCCGGGGTTCGACCTCCGCGGCTGGTCCAGCCGGGAGGCCGACTGTCCGGTGGTGGACTTGAACTGGTATGCGGCGGCGATGTTCTGCCGCTGGCTGAGCGAGAAGGAGGGGGTGCCCGAGGGGGAGCAGTGCTACCCGCCGCTGCCGCAGATTCGGCCGGGGATGCGGCTGCCGCCCGACCACCTGGGGCGAAAGGGGTATCGCTTGCCGACCGAGGCGGAGTGGGAGCACGCCTGCCGGGCCGGCACCACCACCCCGTACTGGTTCGGCTCCAGCGACCGGCTGCTCCCGCGGCACGCCTGGTTCGAGCGGAATGCCGAGGGGCAAACGCACCCGGTCGGACGGCTGCTGCCCAACCCGCTCGGGCTGTTCGACATGCACGGCAACGCGACCGAGTGGTGCGGAACCCGCGCCGGCCCCGACCCGGAGATCGACGCCCTGTCCCCGGTGCGCTTCGACGACCCGGACGTGGCCGCGTGCCAGCCGGACGACCGATGTGTGGCCCGGGGTGGGGACTTCGTCGAAGGCCCCAACCGGCAGCGCTCGGCAGCCCGCCATGTGCCCTCGCGAACGAGCGCCTGGCCTGGGGGAGGTTTCCGCCTGGCGCGCACCCTGGCGGCGAATCACCTCGCCCTCGTCCGCACCCAGGGCGAGGGGTGCCACACCCAGTTCGTCGTCCGGGGGGCGGCCGGCCGGTTCCGGGTGACTTCCAGGACCGACGGCCTGGTGGTCACCCCGAGCGAGGGGCCGATCCCGGGCACGATCTCGGTGGCGTCCCTCCGGCCGGGCACCCAGCCGTTCGCCTTGCAGGTCGAGCGGACCGACCGGCGGAAGGTCCGCGAGGTGGTCGACTGGTTTCTGCCGGCCGAGTGGACGCTCCGCTGGTACGGCTGGGAGCCGGACAGCAAGCGGACCCTGTTCCCCACGGAACGGATGTGGTCCGAAGCGCTCGCGCGGCCGCCCCTCCATGTGGAAACAGTCCCCCGCTTGAGCTTCGACCTGCGGGACGATCACCCGGTAGTCCAAAAGCGGATGCTGTTCGCCGGCCTGGTGGCCACCACGGAGCTGGACCTGCCGGCCGGCGTGTATCGGTTCGAGGCGGTCGCGGCGAGGGGCGGGTTCCGCATCTTCGTCGACGGGAAGTGGCTGTTGGAGCGCCGCTGGTCGCTGCGCGTCGCCCGGTCGACCGCCGACCACACGCTCGCTGCCGGCCGGCACGCGGTGCGGGTCGAGTGGTTCAAGACCGACAGCGAGGACCATGCGTTCGAGTTCCAGGTCCGCCGGGTGGACCGGGACCAGCCCGCGGCGGCGGAACTGGCGGGCACGGGCACGCTCAATCAGGCGACCTTCGCGGTGAGCGGGAAAGGCCCCTTCGAGGTGACCGGCGTGGAGGGCAAGGTGGCCGTCATCCCGCGCAAGGGGGTGGCGCCGTCCACCGTTCGGGTGAGCGGCATTGACCTGTACCGGGAGCCGTTTGCGTTCACCGTCCAGCAGGCGGCGCGAGGGCCGACCGGGCGGCACCAGGTCCGCGTCTGGGGCACCCTGGCGCCCGGCCGGCTCCACGTCCAGCCGATGCGGACCAACTCGCTCGGGATGCAGCTCGCCCTCCTGCCCGCGGGCCGGTTCCTCCAGGGGGTGCCGCCCGACGTCCGCGCCCGCGAGCAGCTGCAGAAAGGGGTGGACCTGGCAGTCGCCTCGCGGCCAGTCGAGATCGGCCATGGGTTCGGGATGGGGGTGCATGAGGTGACCGTCGGCCAGTTCCGCCTTTTCGTCCGACTGCGGAAGTACAACACGCGGGCTGCACGGCCCGGTGAGGAGTCCGGCCAGACGATCGGCGGCGAGTGGTCCGGCCATTCGATGGGGTACACCTGGAATCACCCGGACAACGCCCCGTCCGAGCGGCACCCGGTGGGCCAGATCAGCTGGCGGGACACCGAGGTGTTCTGCCAGTTCCTGACGAAGAAAGAGGGTATCGCCTACCGGCTGCCGACCGAGGCCGAGTGGGAGTACGCCGCCCGCGCCGGGGCCGATTCGGACGGGTGGGCCGGTGCCCCGCCCGGATGGCTCGACGCCCACGTCTGGCACCGCGACAACAGTGGCCTGCGGACCCAGCCCGTCGGGTCGAGACGGCCGAACGCCTGGGGACTGTACGACCTGTACGGTAACGTGGCGGAGTGGTGCGCGGACCCCGACTGGCTTCGCAAGCTGGACCGTGGGGCCGGCCCGACCACGGAAGACCGGCCGCCGACCGGGGTGTTACGGGGCGGGTCGGTGTGGGACCGACCGGGACCGAACTTCCCGGCCACCCGCCGGACGTCTCCGACGGACTGGAGCACCAACCTGCACGGGCTCCGCGTCGTCTGCGACGCATGGACGCCGGCCCAGCAGGTGCAGCTGACCAACGTCCGCCACCTGCCGCAGCACACCTACCACGTCCTGGCCGACGGCCCGCCCGCGGTGGCCGTTGACGGCGGGGCGGTGATGACCCGGGTGCGCAAAGCCCCCGACGGGTGGACACTCCAGGTGATCAGTCAGTCACCGGCCCTCACCGCGTACGCCGTCCGTGTGCGGCCCCCCGGGCGGCCCGACTTCTCGCTTCGCCATACCTTACGGGCCACGGCCTGGGAGGTGCGGGTTCTGCCCCACGCGGCCCTGCCCCCGCGCTGTTTCCTGATCGCAGCCAACCTCGCCGGCAGCCGCTCCGATACCCTGCTGACCACCCTCGTGGCGGCGGCTGCCGCACTGCACCCGGATGCGTATGGCTCGGACGGTAGCGCTGCCTGGCTGCCCAAGGACGCCGAGTGGCAGCAACTGGATCAAGGTCCGCCGACCGGCCAGCTGACCCTTCCAGGCCTGCGGTTCCGGTGGGACCCAGACCTTGCTTCCGCGGAGCCTCCCGCCGGTCCGTTCGCCCTGACGGCCACGACCGAGCTGGATTTGACCGCCGCCGAGGCCGGAGAGTACCAACTGGCCGCGGTGCCTGGCCATGCCGTCCGCGTGTATGTGGACGACGTCCTCGCACTGGCCCCGGGATCGGAGGATTCCCATGCCCCGGCGGTCAGCCGCGTCCGGTTGATCGCCGGGAAGCGGCGGATTCGGCTGCTCCACTGGGGGAACCAGCGTACCGGGTCGGTGCAGTTCCATCTGAGCCCTGTTGCCCTGCGCCGCCCCTGATCGGGAAGCCTGCCCCGAGGGCGTCGATCAGATCGGTGACGTTTCACAGGAGCAGCAACGCGCTTCTGCCTACCGTGGTTTCCCGTCTGCGGTGAGGGATGGGTCCGGCCACAGCAAGAAGACGGGGCACAGCTGGGCCAATAGCCGAGCACTGCTCGGCCGGGAGCGGCAGCACTGTGGGTGTCCAGCCATTCCGGCTGTTCGCTCGACCCAGTTGATCCTGATCATCGAGACAACGGCCCCGGAACCGTGCCGAGCAGCGCCCGGATTGCTACCCTGATCGGATCGGGAAGCGTTGGCCAGGCGTCGATCAGCGCGGCCAGGTCGTCGTCGATGGCAGACTTTCCAGGGGCAGGTGCGCCGCTTTTTGCGCCGCCCGAGGCGGGATTTCCACAATTCTCCGGGGAATGCGCATGGGGTTCGATTTCCATACACGCCCGTTTGACGCATCCCCTTTCAGATAGCCAACTACTTAGCTCCGCCTGTGCAGAAGGGCGGAGGCCCCAGCCATCGCGGCATCGCCTGGCGGCTCCCGTTGCGCACACGCGGGCGGAGGAGCCACTGCGCTCCTCCCTCTTGACTTGCTTTCCCCCCTCCCATCGCGCCACCTCGATGCATCAGGCCGGTTGACGCCGACGCGGACCGGCTCTAGCCTGTACCGCATGAATCACGCGCACAACCCCACCCACAGTCTTCTGAAACAGATCAGCCGCAAGCGGATCGAGCCGCCGCCGCTCACCGCCGCGACGCCGCTGGCGCAGGTCATCGACGAGGCGTTCCTGTCCTACAACGCCGGCCGACTCCGCGAGGCGTGTCAGCTGTACGCCGCCAAAATGCTCGACGATGACGCCATCGTCGGACTGTCGCTGTCCGGCGCCCTCACTCCGGCCGGACTGGGCATGTCGGCGCTGGTGCCGCTGATCGAGGCGGGGTTCATCGACTGGGTCGTCAGCACCGGGGCGAACCTGTACCACGACACCCACTTCGCCCTCGGCATGGATCTGCACCAGGCGCGGCCCGGCCTCGACGACAAGTTGCTCCGCGAACACCAGGTCATCCGCATTTACGACATCGTCTTCGACTACGAGAACCTGCTCGGCACCGACCGCTTCTTCCGCACCCTCTGCCGCGCCGAGCCGTTCCAGCGGACGATGGGTTCCGCCGAGTTTCACTACCTCGTCGGCAAGTACCTGGCGGCGCGCGAGGACGAAACCGGCCGACGTGGTAAGTGCTTACTCGCTGCTGCCTATCGCGCCGGCGTGCCGATCTTCACCTCGTCTCCCGGCGACAGCTCGATCGGCATGAACCTGGCCGCGCTGATGCTCGAAGGATCGCAATTGCGGATCGACCCGCTCCGCGACGTCAACCAGAGCGCTGCCATCGTCTACGACATCAAGAAGCGGGGCGGCAAAAGCGGCGTGCTCATCCTCGGCGGCGGGTCGCCGAAAAACTTCATGCTCCAGACTGAGCCGCAGATTCAGGAGGTACTCGGGCTGCAGGAGAGCGGGCACGACTACTTCCTGCAAATTACCGACGCCCGGCCGGACACCGGCGGGCTGTCCGGCGCCACGCCGTCGGAGGCGATGACGTGGGGGAAGGTCGACCCCGACCAGCTGCCCGACACTGTCACCTGCTACCTCGACTCCACCGTCGCCTTGCCGCTGCTCACCGTCTACGCGCTGGCCAAACGGCAGCCGCGCACGCCGCGGCGGTTGATGGAGCGGATGGACGAGTTGACCGGGCACCTCGAACGGGAATACACGACGAATTCCCCCCGCAAAGGGCAATAACCTGCACGATCACCGGGAGCAGCGGCGATGACGCGGAAGGCACGCCTGGGGTTCATCGGCGCCGGCTGGTGGGCGACCGCCAACTACATGCCGCTGCTGGCCGCCCGCGACGACGTCGAGCTGACCGCCGTTTGCCGGCTCGGTGCGGCCGAGCTGCGCCGCGTCAAGGAGCACTTCGGCTTCGCGTTCGCGACCGAGGACGCCGGCGAGCTGGTCGCGCATCCGGGCCTCGATGCGGTCATCGTCACGTCCCCGCACACGCTGCACCACCGGCACGCACGGCTGGCGCTCGAACGCGGGCTGCATGTGATGTGCGACAAGCCGCTCTGCACGCGCGCCGAGGATGCCCGCGACCTCGTTCGCCTTGCCGCGGCGAAGGGCGTTCACCTGCTCGTCCCCTACGGCTGGAACTACAAGCCGTTCGTTCAGACGGCGAAGCAGTGGCTCGACGCCGGTCGTGTCGGCGTGGTGCAGTTCGTCCAGTGCCACATGGCGTCGCCGATTCGCGACTTGCTGGAGGGCAAGCGGTTTCAGGTGGAGGGCAACAGCGGGCAGGCCGGCGGGGTGCTGTTCGAGCCGGA
The DNA here is from genome assembly GCA_046350215.1 of Gemmataceae bacterium. Classification (GTDB taxonomy): domain Bacteria; phylum Planctomycetota; class Planctomycetia; order Gemmatales; family Gemmataceae; genus JAXMAU01. Next base: position 9,035 of record JAXMAU010000090.1, read on the forward strand.
CCCGCGGACGTGGGCCGACCCGGTCGTCGCCGGCGGCGGGTACGCGCACGCCCAGCTGTCGCACTCAACCGGCATGCTGTGCTGGTTAACCGGGTTGGTGCCGGAGGCGGTCCACGCCTTCATGGCCGCGCCGGGCACGCGCGTCGACCTGTACGACGCCCTCAGCGTGCGTTTCGCCGGCGGAGCGATCGGGACAGTGTCGGGCGCCGGCACGGTGCCGCCGATCGGGCAGGCGTCGTTCCAGGTGGACCTGCGCATCTTCGGCAGCGAGGGGATGCTGCTGCTCGACTGCGAGCGGGCACGGCTGGAGCTGCGCCGGCACGACGGCACGACGGATCGCCTCGATCTGGCCCCCGACGCCGGCGTGTACAGCTGCGAGGGACCGCCGGTCAACTTCGTCGAGCTGGTACTCGGCAAGACGACGTGAACCATTCGCCGGGCGAGGCGGCGATGCGTTCGGTGGCGCTGCTCGACGCGGCGTATCGCTCAGCGCAGTCGGGGGTAGTAACATGGTGCCAGCCCGAAGCGCAAGCGAGGGAATAAAGCATCCCTCGCTTGCGCTTCGGGCTGCGGAGGGTCAATCGCGCAGCTTGATCGCGACGTACTTCGTCTCCATGTACGCCTCGAGGCCTTCGTGGCCCAGCTCGCGACCGAGGCCGGACTCCTTCATCCCGCCGAACGGGCACTGCGGCGTTGCCGGCACCGGATCGTTGATGCCGATGATCCCCGCCTCGATTCCCTCGGCCATCTTCCACGCCGCCGACAGATCGTTGGTGAACACGTAGGCGGCCAGGCCGTAGCGGGTGTTGTTGGCGGCCTTGATCACACTGTCGAGATCGTTGAAGTCGAGAATCGGCATGACCGGGGCGAACGGCTCCTCGGTCATCAGCCGGGCCGCCGCCGGGACGTCACTCAGCACCGTCGGCTCGAAGAAGTAGCCGCGGTCGAACCGATCGCTCTTCTGTCCGCCGGTGAGAATCCGCGCCCCGCACCCCCTGGCGTCGTCGATCAGCGCCTGCGTCGACGTCAGCGCCTTCTTCTCGAACATCGGGCCGACCTCGACGCCGGCATCCAGTCCGTTGCCCAGCTTCAGCCCGCGAGCAAACTCGACCGACGCCTCGGTGAACTTCTTCGCCACGTCCTTGTGGACGAAGAACCGCGTCGGCGCGATGCACACCTGGCCGTTGTTGCGGAACTTGCCGGTGACGGCGATCTTGGCCCCGACCTCCGGATCGGCGTCGGGAAAGACGATGAACGGAGCGTGCCCGCCCAGTTCCAGGCTGAGCCGCTTCATTCCATCGGCGGCCGCCCGCATCAGCTGCTTGCCGACCTCGGTCGAGCCGGTGAAGCTGATCTTCCGCACCGCCGGGTTTTCGAGGAACTCGTCGGCCATCTCCTGGGCCGGGCCGATCACCAGGTTGGCGACGCCGGCCGGCAGCCCGGCCTCGGCCAGACACTCGAACACCTGGATCAGACACAGCGGCGTTTGACTGGCGGGTCGGCTGACGATGGTGCAGCCGGCGGCCAGCGCGGGAGCGATCTTGCGCGCCTGCAGGGTGATCGGGAAGTTCCACGGGCTGATCGCCGCCACCACGCCGACCGGGTGCTTGAACGTCAGGTGCCGCTTGCCCGGCGCCGAGTTCGGGATCACCTGGCCGTAGGCGCGTTTGCCCTCCTCGGCGAACCACTCGAAGGTGTCGGCGGAGTGCAGCACCTCGGCCTTGGCCTCGGCCAGCGGCTTGCCCTGCTCGGTGGTGAGCGTGCGGGCGATGGCGTCGGCGCGCTCGCGCATCAGGTCAGCGGTCTTCTTGAGCACCTTCGCCCGGTCGTAGGCGGTCAGCCGCATCCACGCCGGCATTGCCCGCGCCGCGGCGTCCACCGCCCGGCGAGCGTCGGCGCGCGTGCCGTAGGCGACGTCGGCGATCGTCTCCTCGGTGGCCGGGTTGATGACCCCCAGCGTGCCTCCGCCGGCCGCCTCGCACCATGTGCCGTCGATGAACATCTTCCGCAGACTCGCCGTGGCCGTCGCCATCGTGTGATCTCCCTGTCGGTCGGTCGAAGAGAACGCATCTCTCGCCCATTGTAGCGGTCGGGGCACCACGTCCAGTCCGGCGGCGGCGCGCATTGGCGGCACCATAGGACATGGTCGCGACAACGGCGGTCGATTCGTGCCGATGCGGTTCCCTGTAGTGGGTGAGCTTCCAGCACACCCGGTTTTTTCTGCACAACCCGATTTTCAGTGCTACTGTTGAGGTGTGAGGCACCGCCCTCCTGAATCACACCTCCCCCTACGAAACGCCAAACCCGTCGCGAGGCGGGGACGGAAAGCCTACGGGCCTCTCCCTCGGCGCCGGCCGATCGTGTCGGCCCCGGCCCGGGAGTCAGAGGCGGCCGGGTTGCCGAACCTGGGTGATGAAGCATGAGGAAGATCGAGATCCGGGCCGCTTTCGCCGCCGCCCTCCTGTCCGTCCTGTTCACCAGCTCCAGCCAGGCGCAGTACTCGCGGCGCAACGCCATCGTCGAGGCGGTCGAGAAGACCAGCGCGGCGATCGTGTCGGTCAAGGTGGTCAAGGAACGCGGCTACGGCAGCAGCGACGTCGACGGCTCCGGCGTGGTGGTCGACGAACGCGGCTACATGGTGACCAACTATCACGTCATCCGCGGCGGCTCGCGTATCGCGGTCGTCTTCACCGACAAGACGCGGGTCGAGGCGCAGGTGTTCGCCTCCATTCCCAGCCGGGACCTGGCGATCCTCAAGCTGCCGGCGAAGCGGAAGTACAAGGCGCTGGCGTTCGCCCCCGGCACCGACCTGAAGGTCGGCGAGACGGTGATCGCCGTCGGCAACCCGTATGGATTCGATCACACCGTCACCACCGGCATCATCAGCGCCCTGGGCCGTGAGATCGGCGTCCGCGGCGACGACCGGCTGCCGAACGTGATCCAGCACTCCGCCCCGATCAACCCGGGCAACTCCGGCGGCCCGCTGCTGAACATCAATGGCGAGATGATCGGCATCAACCTGGCCCTCCGCGAAGGCGCCCAGAACCTCAGCTTCGCCCTCAACGCCGAGACGGTCAAGGACGTGCTCAGCCGCTACCTCAGCTCCAGCCGGGTGGCCGGTGTGGCGCACGGGCTGAGCTGCGTCGACCAGGCGACGAGCGAGTGCGGCAACGGCCGGCAAAAGGTGGTGGTGGAGAAGGTGTCCGACAGCGGCCCGGCCGCCCGCGCCGGCCTTCGCAGCGGCGACATGATCGTCCAGGTGGAAGGCACGCCGGTCGAGAATCGGTTCGACCTGGAGCGCGTGCTGTGGACCCGCAAGGCCGGCGAGAGCGTCAAGGTGCTGGTCGTCCGCGACGGCAAGCAGACGGCGCTGTCGCTGCAGTTGGCGTCGACCGAGACCGACCGCGTGACCTCGGTCAGCAACCCGGCCGACGACGAGTGAGCCACGACAGAACGTGCGAACCGGCCGTGGCCGGGTGGGGCAGTCGCCTCACCCGGCCGATGGTCGTTTCACGGGCGTGAATCGACGTGACCTGTCCTGTCCGGGCCGATAGGTTATCCCCGTCGTCTGTGGTTGATCGCTCGTCGATCCTGACACGGGTGGATTTATGCGTCGTCGATTCCGGTTGCTCTTCCTCGCTCTGTTCCTGCTGCCCGCCGTCGCCCGTGCGGACGGCCGCACCTTCGAGGTGACCTATCCGCCCTCGGAGCAGAAGGGCGAGCTGCAGCTGGGTGTGACCTACACCCTCTGGGTGCCCGACGGGGTGAAGACGCTCCGCGGCGTGATCGTCCACCAGCACGGCTGCGGCACGGGCGCGTGCCAGGGCGGGGCGACGGCGGCGTATGACCTGCACTGGCAGGCGCTGGCGCGGAAGTGGGACTGTGCCCTGCTCGGGCCGTCGTACCAGCAGCAGGACAAGCAGAACTGCCGCTTGTGGTGCGACCCGCGCAACGGCTCGGCGAAGACGTTCCTGCGTGCGCTGGACGAGCTGGCGGCGCAGGCGAAGCATGCGGAGCTGGCGCGGGTGCCGTGGTGCCTGTGGGGGCACTCCGGCGGCGGATACTGGGCCAGCCTGATGGGGACGCTGTACCCCGAGCGCATCGTCGCCCTGTGGCTGCGCTCCGGCACCGCGTTCATGAGTCTGGGGAAAGACGACGGCAAACCGGAGGTCCCCGAGGCCGCCTACCGCATTCCGACCATGTGCAACCCCGGCGCCAAGGAGAACGGCGACAAGCGCTTCAATGGCGCCTGGACCGGATCGATCGCCATGTTCAAGGCGTTCCGCGCCAAAGGTGCGCCGATCGGCTTCGCCCCCGACCCGCGGACGTCGCACGAGTGCGGCGACTCGCGTTACCTCGCCATCCCGTTCTTCGACGCCTGCCTGGCGCTGCGGTTGCCGGACAGGGGCAGTAAGGACACGACGCTGAAGCCGGTGGACCCGAAGAAAGGGTATCTGGCCGACACGCTTCTCACGAAGGCCGAACCAGCGTCGGCGTATCGGGGCAAGACGGAGGAAGCGGTTTGGTTACCGAACGAGGCGGTGGCGCAGGCGTGGGTCCGGTACGTCCTCTACGGCAAGGGAGACGATACCACCCCGCCGCCGGCGCCTTTCAACGTCCGTGTTCGTACCGTTCGCTCTGGCGAGGTAGAAGTCACCTGGGATGCGCACGCCGATTTCGAGAGCGGGCTGCAAGCGTTCATCGTCCGCCGCGGCGACCGCGAGATCGGCCAGGTGCCGCCGAAGCCGATCGGCCGGTTCGGCCGGCCGCTGTTCCAGACCATGTCGTACCACGACACGCCGGAAAAGCCGCTGCCGGCGATGCGCTTCGTCGATCGGGTGACGCCGGGCGAAAACCCGGTCTACGAGGTGATCGCCATCAACGGTGTCGGCCTGCGGTCAAAGCCGACCCGGTCGGACGCCCGCTGACATTCCCCGACACCCTTCTTCCGTCCGAGGCACGACCATGAGCAGTACCCGACTGGCCGAACTGTTACAGGAACAGCTCGACGACCTGCGGCGGCAGGGGTTGTACAAGACCGAGCGGCAGATCGCCTCGCCGCAGGGCGCCGACATCGCCGTCGCCGGTCGCGAGGTCGTCAACTTCTGCGCCAACAACTACCTCGGACTGGCTAACCACCCGGCGATCGTCGCCGCCGCCCGCGACGGCCTCGACCGCTGGGGCTACGGCATGGCCAGCGTGCGGTTCATCTGCGGCACCCAGGAGCTGCACAAGCGGCTCGAAACCGCCGTCGCCGCCTTTCTGCGCAAGGACGACGCCATCCTCTACAGCTCGTGCTGGGACGCCAACGGCGGGCTGTTCGAGACGATCCTCGGCGACCACGACGCCGTGCTATCCGACGAGCTGAACCACGCCAGCATCATCGACGGCGTGCGGCTGTGCAAGGCGCAGCGGGTCCGCTACCGGCACAACGACATGGCCGAGCTGGAAGCCGGGCTGGAGGAGACGAAGGACCGGCGGCTGCGGCTGATCGTCACCGACGGCGTGTTCTCGATGGACGGCGTGCTCGCCCGGCTGCCGGACATCTGCGAGCTGGCCGATCGCTACGGGGCGATCGTAATGGTCGACGACAGCCACGCCACCGGCATTCTCGGCCCCGGCGGCCGCGGCACCGCCGAGGCGCTGGGCGTTCACGACCGCATCGACATCATCACCAGCACGCTTGGCAAGACGCTCGGCGGCGCCGCCGGCGGCTTCACCTGTGCCCGCCGCGAGGTGGTCGACTACCTGCGGCAGCGGTCACGGCCGTACCTGTTCAGCAACTCCCTGCCGCCGCCGATCACCGCCGCCGCCCTGAAGGCGATCGAGCTGGTGGGCACGTCGAGTGACCTTCGCGACCGGCTGCATCACAACGCCGCTCGCATGCGCGCCGGGCTAGAGTCAGCCGGCTTCACTCTCAAGCCGGGGCAGCACCCGATCATGCCGGTGATGATCGGCGACGCAGCGCTGGCGGGGCAGATGGCGGACCGGCTGCTGCAGGAAGGCATTTACGTCATCGGCTTCAGCTACCCGGTGGTGCCGCAGGGTCAGGCGCGGATTCGCATCCAGATGTCCGCCGCTCACACCGACGAGCAGATCGACCGCGC
>JAXMAU010000091.1:0-14886 GCA_046350215.1 Gemmataceae bacterium
AGTCTCACGCTCGCCCTGCTGTTCCCGTGGCGCATCTCGGCGATCCTGGTGCCGATCGCGACGACGGTGATGCTCGCGCGGCTGGTCGCCCACGGGCCGTTTTCGAACGGCCGGGTCATGACGGTGGCGTGTGCCGGGGCGGTTGCGGCGCTGGTGGCGGGCGGGGTGTGGATCATGGCGGACGGGCAGGCGTTTCAGAACGACCGCGCCGAGGACGCCGTGCTCGACGCCGTGCGGCGAACGCGATCACCGGGGGACGTTTACCTGATCCCGGTCGATATCCCCGATCTCGTCGGCCGGACGCGCGGCTCGCTGTCGAGCGACTTCAAGCCGCTGGCCGCCAAGAAGGCCGACCCGAGCCTTATCCCCATCGGGTTGCAGCGGTTCCGACTCCACACCGGAACGGCGATTTACGTCGACTTCAAGTCGATCCCCTACAAGGATCGCGAGGTGGTGGAATGGTACGACCGTTTGCGCGACGCGGTCGCCCTGCAGCAGCGGTTGAAAGACGGCGCGGTCGCCGCGGTCGTGCCCGAGCTGCACCGGCGCGGTATCACCCACCTCGTCTGGCCGACTGCCCGGCCGCTGGAGGACAGCGGCCTGGAACTCACTCACGAGGATCCGACGTACCGCGTCTACCGGCTGCGCACGGGGAAATGAGGAACGGATGGGCGAGACCCTGCGGCAATCGGAGGCGACCGACCTGAGCGTCATCGTGCCGACCTTTCGCGAGGCGGACAACCTGCCGCTGCTCGTCCCGCGTCTGACCGACGCTCTGGCACGGGCGGGCCTGGTCGGCGAGATTCTCGTGGTTGACGACGACAGTCCCGACGACACCGTCGCCGTGTGCGCCGACCTGGCCGGCCGCTATCCGGTCCGCCTGCTCGTCCGCAAGGGCGAACGCGGCCTGGCCACCGCGGTCCTGCACGGCATGCGCCAGGCGCGCGGCCGCATCCTGGTGGTGATGGACGCCGACCTGTCGCATCCGCCGGAGCAGGTGCCGGAGCTGTACGCTCTGGTCGCGAATGGTCAGGCCGATTTCGCCCTCGGCAGCCGCTTCGTGCCGGCAGGGAGTGTGGCCGCCGACTGGGGCTTCTATCGCCGGGCCAACGCCCTGATTGCGCGGCTGTTGGCGCGTCCGCTGGCGCGGCTGCACGATCCGCTGTCGGGGTTCTTCGCCCTGCCACGATCCGCATTCGCCGCCGCGGTGGACCTGAACCCGGTAGGCTACAAAATCGGTCTTGAATTGCTGGTCAAGACCGCCCCGCGGCGGATTCGCGAGGTGCCGGTGCATTTCGCCGACCGCGCCCGCGGCTCCAGCAAGATGACGTGGCGCGAACAGCTCAACTACCTGCGCCACCTGGCCCAGCTGTACGGGTATCGCCTGCGCCGGTTGCTCGGCAGATGATGTCAGTAAGGTATTATTGAAATAGACACATACATCGGCGGCAGGCGAATCATCGACATCCCGTCGGCCGGCGCCTACATTCACCTGGGATCGCCCTTCCACCTCTGTTCGGGGGTGCTCTCATGCCGAGGGTGAAAGAACTCCTCGTCAACGGCTCGAAACGAGTGGTGAACGCCGACTCCAGCCGAACGCTGCTCAGCGTCCTCCGCGACGACCTCGACCTGACCGGCAGCAAGTACGGCCGCGGCGAGAGCCAGTGCGGCGTCTACCGTGCTGCTCGACGGCCGGCCCATCCGCGCCTGCACCACCTCCGCCGGCGCCGCCCGCGGCAAGGCAGTCGAAACCATCGAGGGGCTGGCCTGCGCGACGCCACCCGTACAGCTGCGTTCCTCGAAGTCGGCGCCTTGCAATGCGGCTATTGCACCCCGGCATGATCGCCGCGGCGGCAGCTCCACCGACTCGAACCCTGATCGCGAAACCATCCTGCGGCACATGAGCGGCCACCTTGCCGCTGCGGCGTCTACGGCAGGATCGTGGCAGCGATCGAAAAGGCGCGCGGGCGATGAAGGAGGTGCGATGAACGACTACGACCCTGACGACGGGTTTCTCGAACCGGAACGCTACGAGCTGGCCGATGACCCGTTCCTGCTCGACCGCCGCGAGCTTTTTGCGGTGCTCGGCGGCGGTCTGGTGATTGCCTGCCTGGCAGGTGAAGCAGTGGCACAGCGGCCGGGCGGCCGCCCGGGTGGAGGGTGAGGCACGCCGTCGCGCGATCTCGGAGCGTGGCTGCACATCGACGAGGACGGGCGCGGTCACGGTGTACACCGGCAAGGTGGAGGTTGGCCAGAACGTCCGCACCGAGCTGACCCAGGTCGTCGCCGAGGAACTGCGGCTGCCGCCGGGCGCGGATCGCCCTGGTCATGGCCGACACCGCCTGCACTCCGTTCGACGCCGGCACCGCCGGCAGCCGCCGGAGCATGCCGGTCATGGCCGCGCACCTGCGCCGAGCGGCTGCGGCGGCGCAAGAGGCGCTGCTCGACCCGCCGCCGGCGAGGGCAAGGTCAGCTGCGAGTCGCCTTCGTCGTGGCCGACGGCAAGGTGAGCGGCCCCGGCGGCACCGAGCTTCACCTTCGGCCAGCTGACGCGCGGCAAGAAGCTGGCACGGGTGATCGACGACCGGGTGCCGGTCACGCGCCCGATCGCTGGAAGGTCGCCGGCACGTCGCTACCCAAGGTGAACGGCCGGGCGTTCGTCACCGGCGGACACCGCTACACCCTCCGACCTGCGCCGGCCCGGCATGCTGTTCGGACGGGTGCTGCGTCCGCCGTCGTTCGGGGCGAAACGGACGGCGTTGCGCACGGCGAAGGCGGAGGCGATGCCAGGCGTGGTGGTCGTTCGCTCCGGCGACTTCGTCGGGGTGGCGGCGTTGACCGCCGAGCAGGCCGAGGAGCGCTGGCCGCCCTCGAAGCGGAGTGGACCGAGACGCCGCAGCCGTCGTCCGACGAGCTGTACAAGCGCCTGCGCTCGACTGGCCGCGGCCGGCGCGCGCCTGGGTCGGGCCGCGCGGGGTTCGACGGGGCGGACACCGTTCTCGAAGCTACTTACACGATCTCTTATATCGCTCACTCTCCGCTCGAATCAAGCGCCGCGCTGGCCGAGTGGAGCGACGGCAAGCTGACGGTGCGGACCGGCACGCAGATGCCGTTTCGGGTCCAGGGCGAGCTGGCGGTCGCAAGGTGCCGGCGGACGGCGTGCGGGTGATCGTCCCGGACACCGGGTCGGGGTATGGCGGCAAGCACACCGGCGATGCGGCGGTCGAGGCTGCCCGGCTGTCCAAGGCCGCGGGTCGGCCGGTCAAGCTGGTGTGGACGCGCGAGGAGGAGTTCACCTGGGCCTACTTCCGGCCGGCCGGTGTGATCGAGGTCAAGGGCGGGGGTGGAAGGACGGCACCCTGCTCACCTGGGAGGTCCACAACTACAACTCCGGGGCGGCGCTGGCAACGCCGTACGCGGTGGGCGCACCGGGTGGCCGAGTTTCACCCGGCCGACAGCCTGCTGCGGCAAGGGTCGTACCGCCTGGCGGCCACCGCCAACCACTTCGCCCGCGAGTCGCACATGGACGACCTGGCCTGGGCAAGCTGTCGGCCTCGATCCGCTCGCCTTCCGGCTGAAGAACCTGCGCGACGATCGGCTGCGGGCCGTGCTCGAGGCGGCGGCCCGACAGTTTGGCTGGGGCGTTCCGGTGCTCGAACTGGCCAGCGCCACGGGCTGGCGGTGGGGACGGAGAAGGGCGGCTACGTCGCTCAGCTGCGTTGAGGTGCCGGATCGCAAGGCCGGCACGGTGCGGCTGACGCGGTGGTCGCCGCGTTCGAGTGCGGCGCTATCCTCAATCCCGACCATTTGCGGAGCCAGGTGGAGGGGTGCATCGTGATGGCCGCTGGGCGGGTCGCTGTACGAGCAGATTCGCTTCAAGGACGACGCATCGACAACCCGCGGTTTTCCGACTACCGGGTGCCGCGGTTGCCGACGCGTCGCGCATCGACACCGTCCTGCTCGACTGCAAGACCTGCCGTCGGCCGTGGGCAGGGGAGCGCCGATGATGATTACCGCCGTGCCGGCGATTGGCAACGCCCTCTTCCACGCCACTCGGCGTTCGGCTGTGCTCGATGCCGCTACCCTGCAACGGCTTCCCAAAGGCGTGAAGCACCGCGGGCGGGTCAGTCGTCCAGGGGCCGGGTGGACGGGACTAGGAACGGGGCGACGTCGACCGGCTGGAAAGCGCGCGGGCGAAGCGATCCTTCAGGGCGAACGGCACGGGCAGTCGAAGATCGTCTTGCAGGTCGTACTTCATGCGCGTTCAGGGTGTGGCTGTAGTCCGGACTGGACGTATCGAGCGGGTGGCCAATCACGCCGGGGATGAACAGGGTGTCGCGATCGCCCTGGTAGCGCGTGGTCATGGCCCACAGGACGTCGTCGGTGTCGAACAGGTCGACATCCTCATCGACCAGGATGACGTGTTTCACCTCGCGGAACGTCGCCAGGGCGGTCAGCGCCGCCTGCCGTGCCCAGCCGGTGTCATTCGCCGCCGTCGCGGTTTTCACTTGCAGGATGACGAGCAGCTTACCGCCGCCGGCGGAGTGGGCGTGGCAGTTGATCACCTTGCCGGGCAGTCCGTCGGCACACGCCTTGAGGATGCTGGCCTCGGTCGGGATGCCGGCGAGGATGACGTGCTCCTCACCGGGGCCGACGATCGTCTGCATGATCGGCCGCCGCCGGTGGGTGACGGCGTGGACCTGGATCACCGGCAGCGCCGGGTGGGCCGGGCCGTTGTAGCCGGGGAACTCGGGCATGGCGTGGCCGGTGCTGGTGTTCTGGTCCTCGCGCACACGCACATGGGGGAGGATGTGTCCCTCGATGACGATCTCGGCGCGGGCGATGGCGAATTCGCTATTACTCCGGCCGTGCCGCGCCATCTCGACTGGCCGGCCCGCGCAGTCCACCGGCGATCGACAGTTCGTCCACCCCGAGCGGAGTGGTCGGCGCCTCGAAGCAGACGGCCAGGTAGATCGCCGGGTCCAGCCCGATGTTGATCGACACCGGCAGCGGTTCGCCGCGCGCCTCGGCCTTCTGCCGGAACACGTCGATGTGCCGCATCGGGGCGAAGTAGATGCTGAGTGTGTCCGGTCCCTGGACGCACAGCCGGTGAATGGTGACGTCGTCGCGCCGGTGTCGGGGTCGCCAGCGCGAACGATGCCCAGGGTGAAATACGGGCCGGCGTCGAGCGGCGTGTTCGTCGATGCCGGCAGCAACAGCGCGCGGATGTCCAGCGCCCGGTGGACCACCTCCCCGACACGGCGCCGCGGCCGGCAAAGGGCACTGGGTCGAGTGGTCGGCGCACCGCCTCCAGCAGCTTGAACGCCAGCTGGTCGGGCGTGGTGTCGAGCAGCAGGGCAGCGCGGCGGCATGGCTGGCGAGCAGGCCGGCGAGCACGCGGAAGTCGGGGTAGCCGGTGACGGTCTCGAACAGCGCCGCCGGGCCGATCGCCGTCGGCCGCTGGCACCGTCCCGCCAGCCGCCGATGTAGCGGTAAACGCCGGCCAGCTCGGCGTTCGGATCGACCGCGCTTTCGGTCCGCAAGGTTGCCCCGGCACGGCCTTCCAGCCAGCGCAAGCTGCCGTCCGCAAGTCGAGCGACCAAGCGCGGCCTCGATCGCTGGATCGCCAGCGGTTGCCGATTCGGGGGCTGGACGCATCGCGAACCTCCTCGACTGGAGCGAAGTGAATTGGCGGCTTGCGGATCGAAAAAGTCGACTGACTGCCGCGAGCCATTTGACGCGAGTCGTCGCGCCTTCTTTGATGGTATCGTGAAGTCGGTTGTCAGGCAGGGCCGCGCGCGCGACGCGCCATATCGTGGACCGTGCCGACGAAGTACCTTGTGCCGCTCTCCCGAGGAGGCTCGCCTCCCATGACCCAGACCACGGCCCGGCCGCCGAGCTGTTTCTTCGCCATCTTCTCCTGCTGATCGGCCCTGGTCCTCACGGGCTGTTCGGCTACTGGATGGTGTGGCCAGCCAGCGCGCGTCCACCTGTTCTACGTCGAGACGACCTGCGTCGTGCTCGACAAGCGGTTGGAGAAGATCGAAGACAAGGACGGCAAGGACGAGCCGACGTTCCGGCCGCTCGTCCACATCGAGTACCAGGTGGACGGCCGGCCGCACGCGCCTGGACCTACGACGCCTCGGCGATTGCCGACAACCTCCAGCGCGGCAACAGGCCATCCTCGATCGGTTTCAGCTGGGGCAAGCGCTATCCCTGCTGGTACGACCCGGCCCACCCGGACCGGGCGGTGCTCGTCCGCTCGATTGAAGTCCGTGGGCGCTGATGGTGGCGATCCCGCTGGTGTTCGTGGTTACCGCCGCGCGGGGCTGATCTACAACTGCCGGGTGGGTCCGCCGCTCCTATGCCGCCGTGGCGGGGTTGAAGGTGCCCGCGAAACTCGCCGGGGCCACCTACGGGCTGCTGGCTGGCGGGTTCATCGCCGCCGTGATCGCCGCGTTCACGCTCATTTTCACCTTTGCCCGACACGGGCCGTTCTGGCTGGCGCCGGTGCTGTTCTTCGCGCCGTTCGGTATTCATCGCCGTGATGAAGACCGTCGGGCGCTCGCCTGCTCGAGCGGCTGAACCGACGCTGCCGTCGCCCGAACGCGCCGCTGCGCACGCGTCAGCGCCGGTGGAGGCGGAGCGCCAGAGGCCGACGAAGCGGCGGCCGTGGCGGCGGACACCGGCGACGACTGGCCGACGGTCCCGGACCCACCCGACCTGCCGGCCGGCCGCGAGCTGGCCTGGCAAGCTGCCGACCAGCTCCCAGCCCGGCTGCTTCCTGCTCGGGCGCAGTCGCCGCGGCGATCTTCTGGAATGGCATCGTCTCCATCTTCGTCACCCAGGCGATTAATAGCCACCTGCGCGGTAAGCCGGAGTGGTTCCTCACCGTGTTCATGGTCCCGTTTGTGCTGGTCGGTCTCTTCGATCGGGTTAGCGGTCGTCGCCCTGGTGGGGTATGTCGCCAGTCTGCTGGCCGGCACGGTGCGGTGAGATCGACGCTCACCCCCTGGAACCGGGCGGATCCTACCCTACCGGGTGGACCAGTTCGGTCTATCGGCGCTCCGAAATGCGCGCGTCACGCTCAAATGCACCGAATCGGCCACCTACACCGCCGGCACCAGCACCAGCACCGCCACCCGCGAGGTGGTTCGCGCCCCGGTCGGAGAGTCGGCTGGCAGCCTCGCCGGCGGAATGCGCGGCACGCTGCTGGTGCCGGACGAGGCGATGCACTCGTTCGAGGCGGCGCACAACAAGATCACCTGGACGCTGGAGGTCCGCGGCCGGGTCGCCGGGTTCCTGCCGCACAGCCAGGAATACCCGGTCATCGTCCGCCCCGCCGCCGGAGGGTCGACCCCGTGAGCATGCTCGAATGTGCGGTGCGGCTGGAGCAGGAGCAGTATCGGCCCGGCGAGGAGCTGGTCGGCGCCTTTCGGGTCGACGGCGATCCGCCGGAGCAGTACACGATCGAACTGTCGGTGCTGTGGCGGACCGAGGGCAAGGGCGACGAGGACCTCGGTGTCGTGCTTTTTCAGGAATGGTCCGCCGAAGGCAACGCGCTGGAGTTCGACCGGCCGCAGCCGTTCGCCGTCCAGCTGCCGCGGTCGCCGCTGACCTACGACGGCGAGCTGGTCAAGATTCGCTGGATGGTGCGTGTCCGGGTGCGCTGGAACGCTGGCCAGGAGATCGTGGCGGAGGAGCCGTTCCAGCTGGGGCCGGGATACCGGGCGAAGTCATGAATGGGCGGGAACCGGCGCACCCAACCTGCTCACCGATTTGTCCGGCCGGCTGATCGGCTCCGCTTCGACGACGCGACTGATCCGGCAGCTGCTGGTTGTCCGGCTTGCGGAGGCCGGCTGGTGGGGGCAGATCATCGGGCCGCACGGCAGCGGCAAGTCGACGCTGCTGGCGACGCTCCTGCCGGAGCTGCGACGCCATCGCCCGGTGGTTACGGTGGAGCTTCACACCGATCGGCGGACCTTTCCCACACTGACGCCGACGGTGCCGCCGCCGCTGCTGGTCGTGGACGGGTACGAGCAGCTCGGCTGGTGGACGCGCCGGCGCATCCAGGCGCGGTGTCGTCAGTGGGGGTGGGGTCTGATGGTGACGGCGCACCGCGACCTGGGGCTACCCACGCTCTTTCGGACCGCTGTCACCCCGGCGCTGGCGCGGGCGATCGTCGATACCCTGGTGCCGCCTGCCGACCACGCCTCGTTTGCCCAGGTCGACCTGTCGGCAGGACTGGTGCGGCACCGCGGCAATCTGCGTGAAGTGCTGTTCGACCTGTACGACCTGTACGAACAGGGCAGTCACGCCGCCCACTCGGAGTAGCGGGCGAGCAGGTCGGCGGGGTCGCGGAAAAGGGCGACAAAGCCCGCCTCGCGCAGCACCGGCTCGGGGAACCCGCCACAGAGCACGCCGATCGCCTTGAGACCAGCCTTGCCCGCCGCCTCCGCGTCATACGGGCTGTCGCCGATCACCACCACCGCTCGCCGGTCGACGTCGCCCAGCTTGTCCAGCGCCGCCAGAAAAATGTCCGGGTGCGGCTTCGACCGCTCGGCATCGTCCGACGAGGTTTCGGCATCGAGCAGGTCGGCGATGTTGGCGATCCGCTTGTAGGCCTCCAGTTCGTCGCCGGTGGCCGACGACGCCAGTGCCACCCGCTTGCCGTCCGCTCGCAGCCGCGCGACCAGCTCGCGCACCTGCGGGAACGGCTTCACGCGCGGCAGGTAGCGTTCCATGAACAGCCGGCTCCGCTCCTTCTTCAGCTGTTCGCCAATCTGGCGCAGCTGATCCGAAGGGACGAATACCGGCATCAGCTGGTCGCCGCCCTTGCCGATCTGCTGGCGGACGACCTCCACCGGCACGTCGATGCCGTGGCGAGCGAACGTCTCCTGCCACGACTGGGCGTGGAAGTCCACCGAGTCGAGCAAGGTGCCGTCGATGTCGAAGATGACCGCCGCTGTCATGTCCGTCCTCCGCGTGCGACCCGGTTCCTGTCCGGTCGAAGGTGGGCACATGGCGTGCCGGTTCGGGGCGGCGCGAATCCCGGCGGGCGGACTTGCTGCGCGGTCGGCGAAGTCGTACCCCAGCCAGCAGCCCCCACTGCGAGGAGTCGTCCGATGTCGGGCCAGTCTCTCTCCCTGACGCTCTTATGCGGTCTAATGCCGGTCCTGGCGGCAGCGGAACCGGCCGCCGACCGGCCGACCGGCCTGGTGCGGGCGATCAAGGTGTTGCCCGATCGGGCGCCCGACTGTTCCTCGCTCAAGGCGATCGTCGCCAGCGTCACACGCGGGTGCAAGACGAACGACGAGAAGGCGATCGCGCTCTACAACTTCATGCGGCTGACGCACTACCACCGTGCCTACCCGAGCGAGCCGGGCGGCATTCCGGTGCTCAAGGAGATCAACGCTTACGGCTGGAGCCTGTGCGGCGGGCTGCACGCCGAGCAGTCGGCGCTGTGGCGGGAGCTGGGCTGGAAGTGGCGGTTCGTCGGCTGGCCGGGACACACCACTGTCGAGGCGTTCTACGACGGCCGGTGGCACTACCTGGACGTGTTCCTCAAGTTCTACGCCTGGATGCCGGACCAGACGAACCCGACCGGCCGAACCATCGCCGGCCAGGACGACCTGGCCGCCCGACCGCGTGAGCTGCTGCACGAGGCGTTCACCCTGGACCCGGCGCGGAAGGTCATCTACGCCCGCGGCAATACGTTCGACATGGTCGGCGCGAAGGCCAACTGGCAGGCGCCGGCGTTCCTGGTGTGCGGCGACACGCTGGCGGACGTCGAGGCCGGCGTGCGGCGGCGAAACCGCGTCGGCCCGGAGGAGGGCTGGGGCGGGATGCGCCACGCTACCGGCGGCTACTCGGCCGAGGTCGACCTGGCGCCGGGGTTCGCGCTGACGAATAGCTGGGACCCGGTCGACGACGCCTGGTTCTGGTCCGGGTCGACGGTGTGTCCGCGGCACACCTGCGGCGACAAGGAGATCCGCAACTCGCCCGAAAAGGGGCCGGTCGCCGAGCCGTACCTCGGTCCCGGCTGGAAGGGCGAGAGCTACGCCAGCGGCCAGCTCGACTTCCGCCCCGATCTGTCCGATCCGTCATCTTTAAGATCGTTTGTATCCACGGAGAATGTGAAAATGACCGGCGGCGCGCTCGTCCCGGCCGAGGACGGCAAACCAGCGCGGCTGACGGTGCGCCTGGCCTCGCCGTACCTCCTGACGCGCGCATCCGGCTCGGCCGATGGTGTGGCCAAGGCCGAGGTGAGCGGCGACGGCAAGACGTGGCAGACCGTCGACCTGGCCGACTTCTCCGCCGCGGTGAAGGGGCGGGTGAGCGCGCTGGTGCGGCTGACGATACGCGACCGGCTGCGCGACCTGCACCTGCGGGCGACGGTGCAGAACAACCCGTTCGCGCTGCCGTTCCTTTCGCCGGGAAAGAACGTGGTGACGGTGTCGGCGGCCGACCCGGCGGCATTGGGCGACAACCGGCTGGTGGTGACCTACGCCTATCGCACCGGCTCGCGCCGCAAGAGTTACGAGCAGCTGTGTCTGGAGGGCAAGGAGATCGCCCGCGGCCATGACGCCAGCTGGGACGAGACGCCGACGGTGGTGCAGAAGGAGTTCACCGCCCGTGATCTGCCGGCCCGGTTCGAAGTCGACGTGCCGACGCCGAAGGATCGCTATCCGGTGTATCCGCGAATGCTGTTCGTCCGCCGCGAGGTGCTGGCACCGGGCCAAAAGCCGCTGCCGCTGCCGGCGGGAGCGAAGCCGCCGCGCATCGGTCCGCAGGACGAACTGAAGTCGCTGCCGAACCCGCTGCTGACCGGCACGCAACCGCCGCCCGCACCGGTCGTCCGGCCGACGACAACGCGGCGGATCGCCCTGACGGCCGGGCCGGTGATCGGCAAGGCTGGCGCTCTTCCGCCCGGCACCCTGCTCAAGTGGCCGAAGGACCGCCGCGAGAAGGTCGAGCCGGTCGCGCGACTGCTCGGCGGAGAATTGACCGATCTGCCCGCGCAGGCCGACCTGGCCGCCGCCCGCCTGGTGTTTCCCGTGGTCCGCGCCCACACCAGGGCGCCGACGAAGCTCGGCGTGGCGCCCCTGCGCCGGCCGCCGGGACCGACACCGGACCTCGGCGCGCTCGGCGAACCGATGGGCACGGTGATCGTGCCCCAGTTCCCCGAGGACGCTGCGGCGTGGGCGCCGGCGAAATCGTTCAAGATCGACGTAACCCATTACTTGCGCTCGGTCATCCGCGGCGACGTGCGGCATCACGGGTTCGCCCTGCGGGTGGTGCCCGACCGTGGCGTCGACGATGGCTGGACGGTCGCCGTCGGACTACCGCCGGAGCCGGGGGTGTACCTGGAGCTGGACGTCTACACCGGCCCACCGATGCCCGCGTCCGGTCGCTGACCGCGTTGACCGATCCTCATTATCCACCCTGTCACGGAGTACCGCCATGAACCGCCGATCGTTCCTCGAAACCCCGCTGGCCGCCGGCCTGGTCGCCGCCGGAGCCGCCGCCGACGCGCCCGAACGCAAGACCCCGGACGTCTTTGAGCTGCGCAGCTACACCGTGCGGCCCGGCAAGCAGGAGACGCTCGACGGCTATCTGAGCAAGGCGCTGATCCCGGCGGCGCGGCGGCTCGGCCTCGGCCCGGTCGGCGTGTTCACCGATCAGGCGGCGGCCAACAAGGTGTATGTGCTGCTGGTCCACCCGTCGGGCGACTCGGTGGTGACGCTCCCCGCCCGGTTGGCGGCCGATGCGACCTATGCGAAGGCGGCGCACGACTACCTGGCGGCCCCCGCCACCGACCCGGTCTATAGCCGCGTGGAAAGCTCCATCCTCATCGGCATCGAGGGGATGCCGAAGCTGGAGAAGCCCGACACGACCCGGTCGCGGATTCTGAACCTGCGCATCTACGAGAGCCACAATGAGCGCGCCGGCAACAAGAAGGTCGAGATGTTCAACAAGGGCGAGCTGGACATCTTCCGCCGCGTCGGCCTGACGCCGGTCCTGTTCGGCCAGGCGATCGCCGGCGCGCTGATGCCCAACCTGACCTACATGCTGGTGTTCCCCGACGACGCCGGCCGCAAGGCGGCATGGAGCCGCTTCGTCGCGGACCCCGCCTGGCTCAAGCTGCGCGCCATCCCCGCATACGCTGACAAGGAGATCGTCTCGCGCATCACGAACCTGCTGCTCACGCCGGCGGCGTATTCCGAAATCTGACGCCGCCGACGCGACAACGAGCGACGGCCCGAATCAGTCCTTGAGCGGCAGCAACCAGATGTTGCGGTACGCCACCGGATTGCCGTGGTCCTGGAAGAACAGGTTGCCGGCGCGCGCCTTGTGGCCGAGTTTCACGTTGTCGTGAATCTTGATCCCGTTGTGCAGCACCGTCACCCGCGGGTTGCCGGTCGGCTTGCCGTCCTGGTGCTGCACCCGGTATTCGATGTCGTAGGTCTGCCACTGCAAGGGCGGCAGCGAGGCGAGCGAGAAGCGGTCGAAGGCGTCGGGATCCTTGTAGGAGTACAGCCCGCCACACCCGCCGCCCTTGTAGGTGGTCATGCCGAACGAGTCGAGCACCTGGATCTCCTGACCGCATGGCAGATAGACGCCGCTGTTGCCGCGACCCTGGCCGCGCGCCTCGGGCTGCAGCGGGACGCGGAACTCGACGTGCAGCTTGAAGCTGCCGTCGAACGGACGCTTCGTCCGCATGCCGCCGCGAGGGATCTCGACGCCGCCGTCCTCGACCTGCTTCCACTCCGGCGCGGTCCCGTCCCGCCGGCGGGATACGGTCATTTCGGTGAACGACTTGCCGTCCAGCAGGACGATGGCGCCGTCCGGGGGTGAGGTGCCGAGCGTTGGCGATGGGCGGACGACACGCTTCAGGGACAGCTTCGCCTGCGCCCCGCCGGTTCCCTCCAGAGTGACGCCGTCGCAGAACAGTGCCCACGCCTCCTCGCCGGACTTGCCGGCGAAGCGAGCGCCTTTCTCCTCGCCCTTGCCGTCGAGGTCGACTTTGGGGCCTTTCTCGCTCGCCTGGCAGGGGCGGAGGAAGAGCTTGTACGTGTCCCGGCCGGCGGCGACGACGCGCGCCTCGCACGGCGTTCGGGTGTCGCCGGAGACAGTCGCTCCCTCGTACAGCCCTTGAATGCTCTCCTCCTGAGCGGTGGCGGGGCGCGGCGCCGGCTTCGCCTTCTTCTCCGGCGGCAGGGGGCGGATGCGGACACTGCGGTAGGCAACGGGGCCGTGATCGCCTTGCAGCATCAGCGGGCCGGTCGGCTTCTCGTCCTCGTAGAGCGCACCGCGCGTCGAGCCGGTGACCGGGATGTTCTCGTGGATCACCTTGCCGTTGTGAACCACCTTCACGAATCGGGCATTACTCACTTTCTTGCCCGCGGCGTCGAACCGTGGGGCGCGGAAGGTGACATCGAACGTCTGCCACTGGCCCGGCGGCAGCGCGGCGTTGACGCGGGGTGAGTGGCCCTCGATCTCGCGGCCGATCCAGCGCGGATAGATCCCGCCGCACTCGATGCCGGGATACTTGTCCTTCTTGACCCCGTAGCTGTCGTACACCTGGATCTCGTAGCGGCCCATGAAGTAGACGCCGGAGTTCGACTTCGCCGGGATCAGGAACTCGACGTGCGCCTCGATGTCGCTGAACTGCTGCTTGCTGACGAGGTTGACCGTCGACCCGCGCGGGCCGTTGACGACCGGGCCGACGCCCGGCTTCCAGGCCAGGCGAGCGGTGTCCTTCGCATCCTGGGCGACCTCGGCGGCGGTGGCCCAGTCGCCGGTCGGCGCTTGCCAGGCAGTCAGGTCCTTCCCCGGCAGCAGTTCCCGCCATCCGCCTGTCCGACGGCGGAGCGGCAAGACTCAGACTCACGAGGAGCGCAAAGACGGTCGTGTGCATGATCAGGTTCCCATCGGAATCGGGCGGATGTTTACTTGTTGGCGGGCGCGTGCTTGGCCAGTTCATCCAGTAGACCGGCGCACAGGAGCATGGCCCGGCCGTTGTGGTAGGCGCCCTGCCACATCGAGGTGCGCTGGTCGCCGCGCGGAGCGCCGTCGGCGGCGCGGGTGGCCCACCAACTGCCGTCGCTGGCGACCTGGTGCTTCTCGACGAAGTCCAGCGTCTGCGCGAATACCCCGTAGTATTCCGCTCGTCCGGTGAGCCGGTGCATCTCCAGCATGGCGACCAGAGCCTCGGCCTGGACCCACCACTCCTTCCGCGTGTCGTCGGACGGCTGGCCGGGCGGGCCGGTGTAGTAAAACCCACCGTGCCGCCGATCGTAGCCGAACTTCAGGCTGTTGCCACACAACCCCTCGGCCCAGCCGCGCAGCAGGCGAGGAGAGAGTCCCAGCGCCCGTCCAGCGTCGAGGACCAGCCAGGCGCACTCGACGTCGTGGCCGTAGCTGGCTCGCAGGTTCTGCGGCGTCTCGATCATCCGCCAGTCGGGCCGCCAGCCGTCGATGTTACAGAACACGGTGGGGTGACGAACGGTCTGGGTGTTGACGACCAGCAATTCGGCCAGCCGCTGCCGCACCAGCGGATCGGGCCACACGCGATAGAGGGCGGTCAGCGCTTCCAGGACGTGCAGGTGAGTGTTGTAGGTCTTGGTGCCGGTGGCGCCGATGTACCCCGATTCGTTGGGGTCGGTCACCGGCCGCCAGTCCTCGGTGAAGAACTCGACGTAGCCGCCGTGGCGACGGTCGTGGGCCTTCGCTTCCAGGACGCGAAACAGGTCGCGGGCGGCGGCCAGCGCGCGCTCGTCGCTTGTGGCCTGGTGGTAGGCGACCAGTCCGTACAGGGCGAACGAGTTCAGATAGACGTGCTTGCGGCGGTCGCGCGGCTGGCCATCGTCGCTTACGCGGGAG
>JAXMAU010000092.1:0-14532 GCA_046350215.1 Gemmataceae bacterium
TGGCCCGGGGACGACCCTGTCGCGTGCTCCAGCAGCCGTCATTCCGGCGCGCCACTTGCTTACCCATCGTGGTGGCAGGTGCTGAGGACTTCCTCCAGCGTGGTGATGCCGCGACACGCCTTGTACACCCCGTCCTCCAGGAGCGTTCGCATACCCATCAGCCGGGACTGGCGGCGAATCGACTGGGTCGGCTCACGCTTGAACGTCATCTCGCGGATAGCGGAGGTCATCTTCAGCATCTCGAAGATGCCTTTACGACCGCGGTAGCCGGTGTGGTTACAGTGACTGCACCCCTGTCCACGCATGAACGTGGCGGCCTTCACCTGCTCGGCGGTCAGACCGGCGGCGCGGATCTCCTGGGCCGACGGCTGGTCGGGCACCTTGCACTTCGGGCAGACGATTCGCACCAGCCGCTGCGCCATAATGGCGATGACACTGGAAGCGACCAGGAACGGCTGTACACCAATGTCGACCAGGCGGGTGATAGCGCTGGGGGCGTCGTTGGTGTGCAAGGTGCTGAACACCAGGTGGCCGGTGAGCGACGCCTGGATGGCGATCTCGGCGGTTTCGTGGTCGCGGATCTCGCCGACGAGGATGATGTTGGGCGCCTGGCGAAGCATGGCGCGAATGATGCGGGCAAAGTCGAGGCCGATGCTGTGCTTGACCTCCACCTGGTTGATGCCCGGCAGGTAGTACTCGACCGGATCCTCGGCGGTGATGATCTTGCGATCGGGGCGGTTCAGCTCGTTGAGTGCGGCGTACAGGGTGGTGGTCTTGCCGGAGCCGGTCGGGCCGGTGACGAGGAAGATGCCGTTGGGCCGCTTGATGATCTGCTGGAAGCGGGCGTAGTCTTCGTCGAAGAAGCCGAGATCCTTGATGGAAACCTGGATGTTGCTGCGGTCGAGGATACGCATCACGCACGACTGGCCGTTGGTGGTCGGTAGCATGCTGACGCGGAGGTCGAAGTGCTTGCCCTGCAAGTTGAGCTTGATGCGGCCGTCCTGCGGGCGGCGTTTCTCGGCGATGTCGATCGACCCCATGATCTTGAGACGGCTGAGGATGGGGGCGAGCAGCCGGCGCGGCGGGGAGTCGCGTTCGACCAGCACGCCGTCGATCCGGTAGCGGATGCGGATGCGGTCGGCGAACGGCTCGATGTGAATGTCGCTGGCCCGCAGGCTGACCGCCTCCTGAATGATCAGGTTGCACAGCTTGATGACCGGGGCTTCGTTGTCGCCGTCGGAGGCCGCGGCGGACGTCGATTCCGTCTCGGTGAAGTCGATGGCGGTGTCGGTGAACTCGGCCAGCATCGAGTCGACCGACTCGGTTTCGGACTGGCCGTAGTGGCGGTTGATCGCCTCGACGATCTGCTCCTTGGGAGCGAGCATCGGGGTGATCTGCTTGTTGAGGATGAACTCCAGCTTCTGCATGGTCGCCAGGTCGCTGGGGTCGGACATGATGATCTTGAGGACGGGGCCGTCCTGGGTGTACGGGATGACCACGTTCTCACGGGCGACCGACTCGGGCACCAGTTCGACCACCGCCGGGGGGATGGTGACGTCGGTCAGGCTGATGAACTGGATGCCGTTGAACTCGGCGACGGCGGCCATCACCTGATCGTTGTTGGCATAGCCGAGTTTGACCAGGGTGTCGGCCAGCTTGGCGCCGGTCTGCTGGGCGACGCCGCGGGCCTCGTCGAGCTGGTCGGAGCCGAGGATCTGTTTCCGAACGAGGACGTCCGTGAAGTCGCCACGCGCCTTGGCCATGAGTACGCACTCCAGAAGAGGTCGGGTCGAGCGGGCCGAGAAGGTGGAGGCCGAACGGCGAGGCGGACGGTGGACTGACGGATGGGAACGCTCATCCTCGCCCGAGTCAGCCGGCCTCATGAACAGATGAACGGAGATAGATTCAGAATAGAGGGTAACCCGGCCGGATGCAAGGAGAAAGGGCGGGTAGAGATCGCGGAAGAGGGAACCACGAAGGACACAAAGAACACAATGAAAAGAGTGGTTCAGACGGGATCGGACGGCGGTGATGGGTTCCGTCAATGATGATTCACACCAGCCCCCAGCGGCGGCGCAAGCCCCACTCCAGACAGACGACGAGCGTGAAGGCGACGAAGTAGGCGGGCAGGAACGATGACCGGGCGGTCGTCCGCCAGTCGGGCCGCAACTCCGTTCGCGGCGCCGCGCGCTCGACCGGCCGCTCGGCCAGCCGGTTCAGGAAGTCGGCGAACTGCTCCACCCGCAGCGCCTCGCCGCCCGACGCCGCCGCCAGTCGTTGCAGGAACTCCGGGTCGGCGGCCGGGCGCGTCAGCTCCAGGTCCTCGTCGTAGACGATCACGCGGGCGGACGCCTCGCCGTTCACCGCGGCGCCGGACGGCTCCTTGGCCTCGCCGCGGACGCGGATGCGGTACACGCCGGGAGCGGTCGGCCCGCTCACCGTGCCGCGGATTTCGCTCACGCTGCGGTTGACGGGGAGCCGCGTCGTCGTGCCGTCGGGCGCGATCAGCTCGGCCTCGAACGTGCCGCCGGGCAGGTCTGGCCCGCCGCCCTTGCCGCGGACACCCACCTGGAACCCCAGGTCGGTCCGCACCGGCAGCCGGCGGACGTCCGGCTTGACGTACACGCTGCCCTCGGCGTCCTCCTGGTGGGCCAGCCACACCACCGCCTGCCGCCAGAACCGCGAGTGCATCCGCTGCCCCTCGTCGTTGCGCACCCAGCGATAGGTGGTGTCGCCGGCGAACACCAGCACCCGGCCGGCGCCGCCGTCGGGCTTCTTCGGGTCGGGCTTGCCGCTCCCGCCGTAGGTCTGCGTCACCAGCAGCGGATCGCCGCGCGGCGTGGCGGCCAGCACCGTCTCCAGCCCCCGGCGCGGCTCCGGCAGCCGCAGCACTGTCGCCCCGTCCAGCTTCGCCAGCTTCGACCACCCCTCGCGCGGATCGGCCGCGTCGTCCAGCCGCAGCAGGTACGGCGCTCGCCGCAGCCCGTCCTCGGTTGGCACCATGCGGACCGCCGTGTCCTCCTGCCCGCGCGCCGCCAGGTCGACCGGCAACAGTCGCTCCAGCTCGGTCCCCTTCCAGTCGCCATTGCCCAGGTTGACATACCCGCCGAGCACCATCAGCCCGGCGCCGCGTGCCACCTGCCGCTCGATCTTCGTCAGCGCGTCGGGGTCGATGCTGCGCAGCGCCTCGGCGGTCACGTCGCCCAGGATAATGACGTCGAACGGCTGTTCGTCGAGGTTGAGCAGCCGTGCGCCACGGGTGCCGCCGCGGACCCACACCGGGGTGACGCGGATGCGGGCGTCCTGCGCCAGCGCGTCGCAGATCAGCTGCGGCTCGAAGGCACGCTGGCGGTCGACCAGCAGCACCGACAGCCCCTCGCGCGACACGGTGACGAACGTCTCGATGGTGTTGTTCAGCGGCAGGTCGTCCGGCTCGTTCGTCTCCAGCACCGCCTTGACCTTCACCTCACCCGGCGATCGGGCGATCGGTCGTCAACGTCACCTCGTTGCCGGTCGTGAGTGGCAAGGTCACGTCACGGGCGAGCACCTCGCGGTCGGTGGCGGTCCCCATGTCGTCGCGGGTTTCGAGGAACAGGCGGACGCGGGCCTTGCTGTTCTCGTAGCCGCGGGCGTCGATCGACAGCTTGACGGTCAGCTTGCCTTTGATCGGCACGAACGGTTGCGGGCTGGTGGCGATGGCGGTGATGGCGGCGTCGTTCTGCTTCGGGGTGGTGCCGGGGTTGCCGGAGGCGAAGGTGTGAACGGCGACGCCCAGGTTGTTCCACCGGGCCGCCTCGGCCAGCGCCGGCACCCCGCCGTTGTCGGCCCCGTCGCTCAGCACCAGCAGGCCGCGGCATCGGCAGCCGGGGGTCACGCTGGTCGAACAGCGCGCGCAGCATCCCGCCGACGTCGGTCCGCTTGCCGTCGGCCGCGCCCGGCTCGTCGGGGTTGAACGCCGCCACCGCCTCGCCGAAGGCGACGAACTGGACGTCCACGCCCTGTTCGTCGCGCAGCCGGGCGAGCACGCCCGCCGAGGCCGCGCACGCTCCCAGCAGCACGTCGCCGCGACGCCTTGCCGCGGCTCGTCCATGACCGGTCATGCTCCGGCGATCGATCGACGGCCACGAACAGCTGAGTCTGCACCCGCTCATCTTCCAGCCGCGGCTGCGCCGGGCGACGGCGACGAGTGCCAGCAGGAACGCCAGCAGCCGCAGTCCGACCATCAGCCCGACCCGCGTCCGCGACACCGGCCCGGCAGACAGGTAGGCGGCCACGCTCACGCTCACCAGCAGCGTCGGCCCGAGCAGCAGCACCACCAGGGCGACGTGGGCACCCATCGTCGCGAAAGGCAGACAGCCGATCGGCCCGGCGCCACCTCGGCGGCCACCACCGGCCAGGTGTGCCGCAGCAGCTGGGCCAGGCAAACGGCGATGCCGATCAGCGTCGCCCGCAGCGGCCAGCCGCGCGGCCGGGTGACCGCCAGTAGCGGCACCGCCAGCGCCGCCAGGGCGGCGAACAGCGCCAGCGCCTGCACTGGTCCCGGCACCTGCACCAGCACCGCCCACAGGTACGACCACGGCCAGATCGGGTCGAAGACGGCGGTCACGGCATGGCCCTCCGCGCGGGCGGCTCCGGCGGCGGACTGCCGCGGCGGTAGAAGCGGTTGGCGAACAGGCTCTCGACGGTCAGCCCGGCGAGCAGCAGTAACATCAGGTACGGCACCAGGTCGAGCGTCGACGGCCGGCTGCCGGCGAGGGCGTCGCGCAGGCTCGTCTCGCCGTCGAGGCGAACCACGGTGCCCTTGCCGAACGCCGCCTCCAGCTCGTCGACGGGTATCCGATCCAGGTCGGCCTCGCGAGCGGCGACGGCGAGACTGAACCCGGCCACTGGCTGCGACCGGCCGTCGAGCACGACGTAGTTCGGCAACTGCCGCGGCACCGCCAGGTCGGCCGTCAGATCCCGGCGGCTTCAGGTTGCGTTCCGGCCCGGCCAGACCGGGGCCGCTCACCGTCAGCGGCGGATCGGCCGCGGCGGTAGCGCCAGGGACCGGCAGCGTCCCGCAAATGAAGTTCATTTCGGGAATCGTCACCTCGCCGCGGTAGCGGCACACCTGGTCGATCAGCACCAGGCCGAACGATGAGTCGGTCCAGTAGTTGTTCCACTGCACGGTGCGGCGGGCGTCGAGGTAGCGAAAGTCGAGCGGGCCGGTGAACAGGACGACGCGGCCGCGTTCGAGGCCGCGTTCGGCCAGCGCCGGGTTGCCGTCGGCGTAGGCGGTGACGGCGAGTCCCCCCTTCGCCAGCGCGCCGAGCTTCCAGTACCGGCGGGCGAACGGCCGCAGGTCGTCGCGGGCGAAGTCGGGGTCGACGCCGCGGCTCCAGGCGACGAACGGCGCCATCAGCGGATGCGCTCCGCTGAACCGCGCCCACACCGTCGGCTTCCCCGCTGGGGCCGTCAGCAGCCGATCGAGCGGCGCCGGCAGCAGCCTGGCGTCCAACGCGGCCTTGTTGAACGCCTCGCGACCGGCTTCGACCTCCTCGCCACCGGGGACGATCGCCAGTCCGCCACCGCCGCGGACGTGCGCCGCCAGGCGCGGCCACCAGTCGGCCGGCACCGCCGGTGTCTCGAATAAAGCGATCACGGCGTAACCGGACAACTCTTTCGGCGACAGCTTCGCCGCGTCGTCGAACGTGCGGACGTCGCAGGCGAACGAGCGCGTCGCCGCATGCGCCGCCTCCCAGATCCGCGTCCGCGCCGGGTCGAGCCGGTCGACCAGGGTGAGCAGCTTGCGGCTGCCGCGGACGAGGAAAGTGGCGTGGCGAGTGTTGTTGAACGGCATGGCATCGCGGGTGCCGAGCCGCACCGTCAGCTGAAACGGCACGTCGCCAACCGTCCCGCCAGGCAACATCGGAGCGGTGCGCTCGAACAGCAGCACGTCGCCAGTCACCCCCTTTTCCAGCTGCACCGGCCGGCGGTCCGGCACGCGACCACCCTCGGGGTCGTTGTCGATGGCACACGACAGCTCGTTCTCGTGCCCGCCGGGTGTGCCGCGAACGGTGACGCGGACTTCCAGCCGACCGCCGGGCGGCACCACCGGCGGAATCACCTCGACGCGCTCGATGCCCAGGTCGCGCGGGGTGTCAACGCCGACGTCGACCCAGGCGACGCTCACCTCGTCGGGCACCTTGGGCCGCGGGCCAGTCGCCTCCCAGGCGCCGCGGGCGCGGTCGGTGAAGACGTAGAGGACGCGCGACGGATCAGCCTCACCGCCCGGCTGCTGGTCAAGCAGCCGCAGCGATCGTTCGACAGCCAGGTTGAGCGGGCCGGCGCCGGGCTGGATGCGCACCGCCTCCAGCCGCACCCGCGCCTCGGCGACCGGCAGCAGCACCGCCGTCGCGTCATCGGCGGCATCGACCACCGCCACCCGGCTACCCGGCTCCAGTTCGTCGAGCAGCTCGCGGGCGCGTTTGCGCGCATCGTCCAGCCGGGTCACGCCGCCGACGGTGTATTCCATGCTGGCGCTGGTGTCGAACAGCAGCACCGCCGCCACCGGCCGCCGCGCCGCCGCCACGACCGGCCCCGACGACAAGAGCGGGCGCGCCAGCGCCATACACATCAGGGCGACGACGAGGACGCGGAGGGCGAGCAGCAGCAGGTGTTGCAGCTGCAGCCGCCGCTGGTTGGTCCGCTGCCGCGCCTTGAGGAACCGGAACGCCGGGAAGTCGAGCCGCTTCGGCTTCTGGCGAAGTAGCAGGTGCAGCAGGACGGGAACGCCCGCCAGCAGCAGCCCGCCCAGGAGATAGCCGTGGATGAACGTCATGTCGGGTGGTGGGTGATCCCGTCCGCCGCTGGGTGGCCGCACGCCGCCGATCCGCGCGGGCTGGTGGTCACTCTATTGTAGCGGTGGGGTCTGTCGCCACCGCAGTTCCGGATCCCACTCCTCCGGCCAGCACTCCTCGGGCGTCTCGGCGCCGACGCGGTGGATCAGGAACTCGCGGCCCACGACGATCACCACTGGGGCGAACACCGACAGCACGAACCCGCCGATCGCCAGCTGCCGGCCCTCGCGCGCGAACAGGAGCAGCAGAGCCATCGCCGCCGCGATCGTCAGCAGAATCCCCGGCACCAGCAGCACCGGCAGCCGGTTCGGGCGGCCGAGACAGAATGGGGTAGGCGGCCAGAAGTCGTGCCGCCGCGCCCGGTGAACGCCGCTATCCACCCACAGCCGTACTCCGCCCCGCCAGGCGCAAGCCACCGCGATCGTCATCGCGCCGCCGACAGAACCATTCCGCCGAGGAACGTGAGCAGCACCCCGACCCAGGCGACGAAGGCCGGTCCGTTGAAGGCGAGCTTCGGCTGCTGTTGCGCGACGATGCCGAACCCGACGCCCATCAGAAACGCGATGACCGCCGTCTTCCACACGCCCCAGGCAAGGTACAGGGCGACGCACGCCGCGGCCGCCAGGACCGGTCGCCGCCACAGCCAGCCGGCGCGGACGTCCTCCCAACCGAACTTGCAGCAGATGAGCACCGTCGCCAGCGCCGGCGAGTGCGTCAGCTCATACAGTGCCCAGCCGGCCGCCACCAGCGTTAGCCAGCTGACCGGCGCCGCCCAGCGGCGGGGCGACTCGTCGCTCATGGGCCATCCTCGGTTCTCGCCGTTGACGCTTCGTCCCACTCCTCGGCCAGCATTCCTCCGCAGTGGCCGCCTGAATCCGCCCCAGTAGGCGACGGCCGAGGAAGAACAGTATCGGAGCGAGGATCGCCATCGCGATGACACCGACCGCCTCCCCGGCGTGGTTCGCCGCGAGCACCGCCACCGCGATCGACCCGGCCATCAGGCCGACCGCGATCACCGGCAGCAGCAGGAGGAACAGGCGGTTGGGGCGGTCGAGGCAGAACAGGGTGGGCGGCCAGAAGTTGTACCGCCGGGCGCGGTGGACGCCGCCACCCAGCCACAGTCGCACTCCGCCCAGCCAGGCGCAGCCGACGGCCACCACCGCCAGCAGGGCCGACAGTGCTAACCCGTAAAGGAAGGTCGCCATCACCCCAAGCCAGGCGTTCCCCGCAGGGCCAGGGGCTGCCGGTGCCACGTTCGGCGGCAAGGCGGCCTGGAATGCGACGCTCATCGCGAACGCCGTGGCGGCGGCTTTCCCCACCCGCGGGCGGATGCAGGAGGCAGGCAAGTCCCGCGCCACGGAAGCGGGTCGCGCCACCAGCCAGCCGGCTGTCCGCACATCGTCCCAGCCAAACTTGCAGCAGATCAGCACGCTCGCCAGCGCCGGCGAGTGCGTCAGCTCATACAGCGCCCAGCCAGCCGCCACCAGCGTCAGCCAGCTGACCGGCGCCGCCCAGCGGCGGGGCGACTCGTCGACCGAGGGAATGGCGTCGTCGGTCATGGACCCTTCCAATGAGGCAACCGGAGCCAGGCCCCGTACCGTCTCCCACCTTACCACGGTTCCCCGCTCGCTGGTAAAATCCGGACAATCGTTAAGCTTGTCAAAATCGGCAAGATGGGATAAATTGAAGTAATCGGCACCACCGTCTCAGCCGGCGCGGTGCGAACGCTCTGTGGAGGTCTCATCATGAAATGGCGCTGGTTGGCCGTCCCCGCCGGAGGGGCGGCCGTGGTCGCGATGCTCGCCTCGCTCCCGTCGCTGGGCCCAGATCATCCGGCAGGAGCTGCGGGTGAACCGGCAGCGGCTCTACGACGGGATGGAAGCGATCGGCTACTCCCCGACCAGCGGCTGCGCACGGTCGAGATGCGGCAGAACCGCCAGCGGATTACCACCGTCCTCGACGACGACCCGCCGCCGATGGTCGTCCCGGCGCCGGGGGTCCTCCCGCCGGCGACGGTCGTACCGCCGCCGCCGCGCGCGGTTCCGCCAGCGGCCCCGGCGGTACAGCCGGTCGCCGCTCCGCCGATCCTGCTGCCGCCTGGCGGCAAGGCCGGGACGGCAACGGTGGAGACAGCCACGCTGCGTATCGTGCAGTGTCTGCCGTGCCGCGGGTTTGTCGACGACCACGGCCGCCGCTGGCAGATGATCCAGGGGCGACCGGGGCTGGACCAGCCGCCGGTCCTGGCCGGCTGGCTGCTGACGTCCTACGACACCCCGCCGTTCTTCTACAGCATTCGCGGCAACCTGTACCGCATGCTGTGGCAGAGCCGGCCGCCGGTGATCGCGGCGAAGCCGTGACCGTCGTGGCCCCTTTCCTCTCCGCTTACTCTCCGAGTCCGGTGAACGCCGCATCGGCGGCTCACCGGCCGGGGGAAGCTGTCGAAGAACTTCGCATGCGCCTCCAGGCAAGCGGTCAGCTCGTGCCGCTCCAGCACCCGTTGCCGGGCCGCCTCTCCCAGCGCCCGCGCCCGCTCGCGGTCGGCCAGCAGCGCCACCGCCGTCTCGGTCAGGGCGTCCTCATCCGCGAAAGCGTGCAACACCGCGTGCGTGCCGTCGTCGACATGCTCGGCGATCGCCGCCGTCCGCGACGCCACCAGCGGGCAGCCGGACGCCATCGCCGGCAGCAGCGTTGACGGCGCCAGGTGCGGCACGCTCAGCGACAGATGCAGGTCCGTCAGGTTGAATAGCTCGGCCAGCTCGTTGACTGGCGGGAAGTCGACGAACAGGAAGCGGCTCAGGTCGTACTCGTCCTGCTGCAGCACCCATTGCTTGAAACTTTGCGCCCCCAGGTGCAGCCCCTCGTGACCGTGCAGCGTCCGCTCGCCGCCGGCGACGACGAACAGCACGTTCTTGTGCTGCGCGGCGATCCGCTTGGCCACGCGCATGAACACGTCGAAGCCGCGCGCCGCCTCCAGCCCGCGGCTGGTGAAGCTGACCACGCGCGTGTCCGGGTCGATGGTGCGGCCGCGAAACCGGGTCGGTCGTGGCCGCGGCTGGAACAGCTGGCAGTCCACGCCGTCGCGAATCACCCGCAGCTTGTGCTGCCACTCCGGCGGACAGGTCGACAGCTGGTACTCGGTCGACGTGTAGGCGGCGTCGCAGGCGTGCAGGTGGAGGTGCGTCATCGCGTGGTAGGTGGCGTTGAACAGGCGCACGCCCTCCGGCGGCGGGAACTCCTTGCGCAGCACCACGGCGTCGGTCCAGAACGGAGGCGGCAGGTAGTCGAAGTAGCCGACGAAGTGGCACGGGTACAGGTTGCGCAGGTACAGCATGGTGCCGTAGGACATGTGGCCGACGACGAGATCGGGCTGGATCTGCGGCACGCCGCGCATGCCGCGGTAGATGGCCGCCAGGTGGTCGAGCATCTCCTGCAATGACTCGGGGTTGGTGAACACCTTCGGCTGCGGGGCGTGGTCGACGAGGCGGTAGTTCAGGTGATTGAACGACAGGCTCAGCTGGGTGGTGTCGACGGCGGTCAGGAAGGTGGTCGGCCAGCCGCGGCGGTGGCCAGGTAGTGGGCGATCCAGGCCGAACTGGGCGGGGAAGGCGGGGTGAATGAACAGTACGCATCGGGCGTGCTCCTGGCCAAAGTGGGGATGGGCGGGCTGGCTATCGACGCGCCGGTACTTATACCGCCGACGGCGGCTCCCCCTAGTCCGGCTCTGGCGGCCGAAAAAGCGACGGATTTGGGATTGACACGCGGCGACCTTGTCTTTATGAGGTCCCCCATCGTTCGCACGAATACGCACCAGGCAGGTTCGCGTCCGCCACCGCGGACGAGCTGCCGCGGTCTGCCGCCGCCGGGGTGGGGGAATCACTCCGGGCGGAAACGGCGACCGAGGCGCTCGCGTGGCCGGGCACGTTTTATCGATCCGGGGAATACCTGGCGCTGCCGCTCCGCCACGCACCGGCCGCGCCCACAGGGGGAGGGGTTGGAATGTCGACCTGGAAAGGACTGAGAGGCACGACCGCCCATCTGGCTCCGGCGTCTTGTTCGGGGTGGCGCGCTGCCGCCTGGTCATTGACCGCCGCCCTCGCCGTGGTCGCCTGGGGCGGATCGCCCGTGTACAGGGCCGACGGACCGCCGGCGGTGGGCCGCGACCTGCCGAAGCGGGTGATCGCTCGCGACCTGGGCGACGAATGTGCCTGCCGGACCGATCGCCGCCCGGCAGCACCGCCGCCGGCGCCGGCGCCGGCACTGCTGCCAGCGCGCCGGTCGTAGTGCCGCCTCCGCCAGTGGCCGAGGTGCCGCCCGGCGAGGTGGCCGCCAACCTGCGCGCTGCACTTGCCTATCCGCCGCAGCCGCTGCTGCTGATCGCCGATGCCGGCCGCTACATCAAGCAGGCCGGGGCGGCCGACAACACCTTCGAGATCATCGTCGGCCGGCTGCAGGTGTTCACTCTGCAGGCGGCACCCAAACGGGTGCAGGTGGGCGACGAGACGGTCGCCAACTACGCGCTGCTGAGCACCACCGAGTTGTCGCTACAGGGTCTGCGCGTCGGCTCCACCGTCCTGAACCTGTGGTTCAAGGACCTGGACGACCCGAACAAGACCAAGATGGTCAGCTTCCTGGCGCGTGCTGCCCCGACCCGGACGCTCGCCAGCCGCCTCGAACGCGCCTACAAGAATTCGAGAAGGAGATCAACCGGGTCTTCCCGGACAGCAAGATCTACCTGACCCTGGTGGGTGACAAGCTGGCGGTGTGCGGCCGCGGTGAAGGACATCGCCGACGCCAACATGATCATGCGGATGGTCACCTCCAACGTGCTGCCGGAGACGGCTGACGGGTCGACCTGAGCCGGCGGCCAACGCCGACCCGATCAACCAGGTCAACCGCGTCCTGCCGGCGCGTCGCATCGCAACGTGGTGAACATGATGCGCGTGCCGGGCGAGCAGCAGGTGATGTTACAGGTGCAGGTGCACGAGGTCGACCGGCCGCGCGCAGCATCGGCCTGAACTTCTCCGCCTCCGGCGTGGCGGCGGCTTCTTCGTCGGCGGCACCACCGGCAATCTGGCCGGCACCGGGGGGAACGGCGGCGGCCAGTTCGCCGCCTTCGACTCCGGGTTCGCCCGCGGTGGGCTGGCCATGACCGGGCTGGGCGGACCTGCCCACCCGCCGGTGGTGGCAACGCTGGACAACGGCCAGATTCAGCTGGCCATCGCCGCCCTGCGCAACCTGAGCTACGCCCGCTACCTGGCCGAGCCGAATCTGGTCGCCATCAACGGCCAGCGGGCCGCCTTCCAGGTCGGCGGCATGTTCCCCGTCCCGGTCGTCACCGGCACCGCGGTGGCCAACATGCAGGGCGTCAACTTCATCCCCACCGGGGTGCAGCTGGGGTTCACTCCGTTCATCACCGACCGCGATCGCATCCGCCTGGCGATCAATGCCGAGATCAGCGATCGCGACCTCAACGTCACGCCGACGTTCATCGAGGGGGCGGCCATTCCCAGCCTGATGACGCGCAACTTCCAGACCACGGTCGAGCTGCGCGAGGGCCAGACGCTGGCCGTCGCCGGACTGATCGAGTCCAAGCTGGACGCCGACTCCAACCGGCTGCCGCTGCTCAGTCACATTCCGCTGCTCGGCCGGCTGGCCGGTTACGACCGGATCGGCAACCGGGAGACTGAGCTGGTCATCCTGGTCACGCCGCGGCTGGTGCATCCGCTGGAGTGCAACGAGATTCCGCCGCTGCCCGGCCACGACCTGCTCGAACCGACCGACTTCGAGTTCTACATCCTTGGCCGGCTGGAGAGCCACACCGGGCTGGATTACCGCAGCCCGATCCGCACCGACAAGAGCCGCAAGGAGCAGTTCCGCCAGCTGGAGCAGACGTACCTGTGCGGCCCGAGCGGGCCGAGCGTGGACCTGCCGGGCGAGCCGGTCGGCGTGCCGCAGCCGGGTGGGCTGCCGCTGGCCCCGGTGCCTGGCTCGGTGGACGGCCCGATCCCGGTGCCCGCCGCTCCGCTGCCGCAGCCGACCCCCGCTCCGCTCGGGACCGGCCGACCGGCCGCCACCTGGACGCCGCGGGCGCCGGTGCCGGGACCGGCGATGGTGGTGCCGCCGGCGAACACGCCGGCCGCCCCGAGCAAGTAACCGCGTCGGCCGTTGGCGGGCACCGTCCCGCGGCGGCTCTGTCGTGACCTGGACCGCACACGAACGTCCTGGCAGGAGAGCCTGGTATGCGCAAGGATCGCATGTGGCGTCGCGTTGGCCGCCGGCTCGCGGCCGCCGCCCTGCTCACCGTACTCAGCCCCGCCGCCGCTTTCGCCGGCGATCATCCCCCGGCCACTGTGCCGGAGCCGCTCGGGTCCGCTTCCCACCGCCTGTTCGCCATGCAGGTGGAGCGGGCCGACCAGGATCATTTCGTCCTGTACGAGAACGAGTGGAAGGGCGACTCCACCGACCTCGGCCCGTCCGGCCGGCTGCACCTGGATCGGATCATCCGCAAGCTGCCGCTGACCAAGTATCCGGTGGTGATCCAGATCCACCCCGACGACACGGTGAACGCCGCGCGTCGCCGGCAGGTGGTCAGCTGGCTGCTCAAGGCCGGCATCGCCGACGCCGACGCCCGCGTACTGGTCGGCCCGCCGCAGGCCGAGGGGTTGTACGGCGAGGAAGCGGTGATGATCTATCCGGCGATGATCACCGTCCGCATGTGGAACAACATGATGGGCCGCATGGGTATGGGCGGTTTCGGCATGGGCGGCATGGGCATGGGTGGCTTCGGCATGGGCGGTATGGGGATGGGCGGCTTCGGCATGGGCGGTATGGGGATGGGTGGCTACGGTATGGGCGGCTACGGTATGGGCGGCTACGGTATGGGCGGCTACGGCATGGGCGGCTATGGCGCCACCGGGCCGGTGTCCGGCTACCGCGGGCTGGGGTATTGATCGGCCGCCGCCACGAGCTGCGGGAGGGGGGCGCATGCGCAGACGGTGGACATGCCTGGTGGTGGGGATCGCGCTGGCGAGCTGCCAGGCCGGGTGCCTGAGCCTGAACACGCGGAGCACGACGGCGCAGAAGCCGAAGGAGCCGGCGCAGCTACCGGCGGGCGACTCGGCGCAGCTGTGCCTGACGGTGGCCGACACACTGGCCACCCAGGGGCATCTGCCGGAGGCGATCGACCAGCTGCGGCAGGCGCAGCAGTACGACACGAAGGCCGACGTCGATCTGCGGCTGGCGCGGCTGCTGGCGCGGGCCGGTCGGGACGCCGAGGCGGTGGCCGCCTTCGAGCGGGCGACGCAGGCGCATCCGAAGGACGCCTCGCTGTGGAACGACCTGGGTTACCACCACTACGAGCGCGGCCGGTGGACGGCGGCGGAGGCGGCGCTGCGGCAGGCGGTGACGGCCGAGGCCGGGTTCACGAAGGCGTGGATGAACCTGGGGCTGACGCTCGGCCAGCAGGGGCGCTACGAGGAGAGCGGCGACGCCTTCCGCAAGGCGGTCCGGCCGGCGGAGGCGGAGTGCAACCTGGCGTTCGTGCTGGCGACGCAGGGCAAATACGCCGAGGCGCGGGCGCGCTACGAGGCCGCCCTGGCGCTGGAGCCGGGCCTGGAGGCGGCGCGCACCGGCCTGAAGCGGCTCGAACAACGGCCGAAAAAGGACGGGCGGGAACGGGCCGAAAGGAAAGCCG
>JAXMAU010000093.1:0-14225 GCA_046350215.1 Gemmataceae bacterium
AGGCAACGGCGCGGGGCCGGCCGTCACGAATGCACGCGATGGCGGCTAGGTGGCGGCGGGGCGTGCGATTTCAACCGGAAAGCCGAATTCTTCCGCGGGGACGATGGGGCGTGGGGCGACTCCGCATTGCCCATGGGGTGCGCGTCGACAGGGCCCAGGGCCCAGTGCACCCGGGGGTGCTTACGCCGCCGCCGGGTCCTCGAAGAACGCGGCCCGCACCCGCCGGGCCGCTCTCGTTACACCGACTCCCCTCGGAGCCTCATTCGTAGCCGTCCGAGAACAAGGGCACCGCCCGCACGAGGTCGGAATCGGTGGCGGAATTGTCGGCGGCATTGAGTTCGAAATCGCCGTTGTTGGCTTCGACGCCTGCGGTGTTGATCACGGTGTCGCCGGCCGCGCCGTTGACGGTGGCGGTGATGGTGTAGCGCAGCGACTGGCCGGCGGCGAGGGTGACGAACTCGCTGATCGCTCCGCTGCCGGAGGCGCTCGGGCAGCTGGCGCCGGACAGCGTCGCGCAGGTCCAGGTCATCCCGGTCAGGCCGGCCGCCACACCGTTCGACAGCAGTGCGCCGGTGGCCGTCAGCGGTCCGGCATTGGCGACGTCGAGCGTGTAGGTCACCGTCGTGCCGGTGATCAGGTAGCTCAGTCCGTTGCCGATCGTGACCGAGAGGTCGACGCCGCCGGTGACGTCGAGCGTCTTCGCCGTCGACGTCGATCCGGCATAGACCGCGCTGCCGCCGTAGCTGGCGGTCAGGCTGTGACTGCCGATGCTGAACGCCGCGGTGCTGAAGGTCGCGACGCCGGAGGCGTCGAGCGTGCCGGTGCCCAGGGTGCTGGGGCCGTCGAGGAAGGTCACCGTCCCGGTCGGAGTGCCGACGCCGCCACTCACGGTGGCGGTCAGGGTGACCGAGGTGCCGGCGGTGACACTGGTGGCCGATAGCGACAGCGTCGTGCTGCTCGCGGCCAGCGACACCGTCAGCGACTGCGCGGACGAGGTCGAGCCGCTGAAGGTGCCGTCGCCGGCGTACTGCGCGGTCAGGGTCGCATGGCTGCCGACCGTGAAGTTCGACTTGCTCAGTGTCGCGACGCCGGAGGCATTGAGCGTGCCGGTGCCGAGGCTGACCGCACCGTCGAAGAAGGTGACGGTGCCGGTCGGAGTGCCGGCGGCGCTGGTGACCGTCGCGGTCAGGGTTACCGTCTGGCCGAAGCTGGCCGAACTCGGACTCACGTTGAGCGCCGTGCTGCTGCCCGCCGGACCGACGGTCAAGGACTGCGCCGACGAGGTGGAGGCGTTGAAGTTGCCGTCGCCACCGTACTGCGCGGTCAGGGTCGCGTGGGTACCGACGGTGAAGTTCGACTTGCTGAGCGTCGCGACGCCGGAGGCGTTGAGCGTGCCGGTGCCGAGGCTGCTGGCGCCGTCGAAGAAGGTCACCGTGCCGGTCGGGGTGCCGGCACCCGGAGCGGTCGCCGTGATGGTCGCGGTCAGCGTGACCATCTGGCCGAAGCTGCTGCTGGCCGGCGCTACGCCCAGCGCGCTGCCGGTGCCGGCCTTGCTCACGGTGAGACTCTGTGCGCTCGACACCGAGGTGTTGAAGTTGGCGTCGCCGCCATAGCTCGCGGTCAGGTTGGGGTGGCTGCCGACGGCCAGCGTCGAGACCGACAAGGTCGCCACGCCACCGGACAGCGTGCCGCTGCCGAGCGTAGTCGCCCCGTCGAAGAACGTGACCGTGCCGCTGGCCGTGCCGGCACCCGGCGCGGTCGCGGTGACGGTCGCCGTCAGCGTGACCGACTGCCCGAATACCGAGGTCGACGTCGACAGGCCGAGGCCGGTGCTGGTGTCCGCCTTGTTGACCTGGTGCGCGGCGGTCGCGGTGTTGGACGCCGCGAAATTGGCGTTGCCGGTGTATTGCGCCGAGATCGTGGTGGCGCCGGCCGCGGTGAAGGTGAGCGCGCAGGAGGTGGCCGGCAGAGCGATGCTGCAGCCGCCGGATCCCGGTGCCGTGACGCTGATCGTGCCGGTCGGAGTGCCGCTGCCCGGCGCGGTGACCGTGACCGACGCACTCACCGTCACCGCCTGTCCGGTCACCGACGGATCGGGGGTGTCGCTGCTGATCGCGGCGGTGGTCGCCGCCTGGTTGACGACCTGGGTCAGCACGGACGAAGTGCTGGTGGCGAAGGTGGCATCGCCGCTATAGACGGCGGTGATGCTGTGGCTGCCGAGGGTGAGGCTGCTGGTCGAGAAGGTCGCGCTTCCGGCGGCCAGGGCGCTGCTGCCGAGCGTGCCGGCGCCGTCCTTGAAGGTCACCGTGCCGGTCGGCGTGCCGGGGCTGCCGCTCACCGTCGCGGTGAAGGTCACGTTCTGGCCGACCACGCTGGGGTTGGCGCTCGAAACGACCGTGGTGGTGGTGGTGATGAGGGCGTTCGAGATATCGGCTTTCCAGGCCGCGCGGCCATGGGTGAAGGCGTAGATCTCCTTCACCGCGCCGCTCTTGCGGATCAGCAGGCGCTCGGTCGACACGTTGGCGAAGCCGGTGTTCTCCCGCGCCCAGGTGGCGCCGCCGTCGCTGGTGACGTAGACGCCGAGGTCGGTGCCGACGTAGATCTTGGAGCCATTGTCGGGATCCACCACGACCGTATGGGCCGGGGCATCGGGCAGGGCGGTGCCGCCGCTGCCGCTGATGTTGGTCCAGGTCGCGCCGCCGTCGGTGGTCTTCCAGATGTGGCCGACGCCGAAGGTGCCGTAGACCGCGTAGGCGATCAGCTGGTTGTTGGGGTCGAAGGCGATCGCGTCGACGTAACCGGTGGCCGGCTGCGCCGAGGACCACACCGTGGCGCTGGTCGCCGACAGGGCCGCGGTGTTGCGGTAGATGTAGCCACAATCCGTGCCGGCGAGCACCCGGTTCGAGTTGCCGGTCGCCACGGCGTGCGAGGTGAACTGTTCGGTCGCCGAGGCGCTGACCGCGCAGGCGCTGTTGTGGTTCAGCATGGTGGGGGTGCTGGCCGCGGTCCAGGAGGTGGCGTTGTTGGTGGTGCGCCACAACTGGCCGCCGCTGGTCCACAGCGTGGCGGGCGTGTTCGGATCGATGGTGAACGGGTTGATGAACTGGCCGCCGCGGGCATCGCTGATGCCGGTGGTCGAGGCGCTGAATGTGCCGCTGCCGCCGCCGGTCGTGGACTTGTAGATCGAGATGCCGGTGAACTCGCCGTACTGGATGTTGGTGTTCGACGAGTCGACCGCGACATAGCCGCCGTCGCCGCCGAGGATCGAGGTCCAGGTGGCCGGGCCGCCCGCCGTCGTGCCCTTGGTGGTGCCGTTGTCCTGCGCGCCGCCGAAGAAGGTCGAGCCGTCGGGATACACCGCGCCGTCGTAGTACTGGGTGACCTGGTAGCCGTTGTTGAGGCTGCCGTAGGTCGCGCCCTTAAGCTGCCCGACCGTGTTCGGGCAGATGTCGTTGGCGGAGGTGCCCTTGGTCGCGCTGGGGTTGCTGGTGACGGTCACGCCGCCGTCGTTGGCGTCGTAGAAGCGGGTCTCCGAGCTGCCGTTGTAGTTCGGGTGGAAGGCGATGAAGTGGTGGTCGGCGTGGGCGTAGGGGAACAGCGTGGAGTTGATCCACCAGTAGGACATCACGCCCCAGGTGGCGCCGCCGTCGTCGGAACGGGTGAGGTCGATGCCGCCCACCCACAGCACGTTGGCATTGGTCGGATCGACCGCCACGACGTTGTCGTACCAGCCCTGCCCGTAGGTCGCCGAATTCTGGCACTTCGCCACGCTGATATTCGACAGCAGCATCGAGTTGACCGAGGTGGTCGAGGACTGCGGTCGTACTGCGTCGTCCAGGTGCCGCCGCCGTCGGTCGAGCGGTACACGGCACGCAGGCCGTCCTCGAAATTGCAGGTGAAGCCGGAGGCGGGCGTCGAGCAGGCGGCGACCGCATAGATCGTGTTGGTCGCCGACGGGGCGATCGCGAGGCTGGTGCGCGCCATGCCGGTGTTCGACAGCACCGAGGTGAAGGTGCCGGCGCCGTTGGCATTGGTGTTGCGGTAGACCGCGGCGGTCGGCTTGCTGAAGGAGCCGGAGTAGAACGAGCCGCAGGCGGCGAACACGGTGTCGGGACTGGTCGCCGGCTTGACCACCAGGTCGAAGCAGCCGCCGACGTGGCCGGTGGTCTCGGCGAACTGGGTCCAGGTGACGCCGGCATCGAGCGAGCGCCAGACGCCGGTGCGGGTCGCTGCGTAGAGCGTGCTCGCGCTGTTCGGGCTGATCACCAGGTCGTTGACGTAGTAGAAGTTGCTGTTGGCGGTATTCGCGAGCTGGGTCCAGGTCGCGCCCGAGTCGGTGCTCTTGAAGATGCCCGCGCCGCGAATGCCGTCGACGTTGAAGGCGCCCTCGCCGGTGCCCGCGTACAGGGTGGTGCCGCCCGGCGCGATCGCCAGGCTCGCGATCGCGAGGTTGGCCAGCAGGTCGCCGATCGGCGTCCAGGTGCTGCCGCTGTTGGTGGTCTTCCAGATACCGCCGCCGGCGGTGCCGGTGTACATGGTCGCCGGATTGCCCGGATCGAAGACCCACGACAGGGTGCGGCCGCCGATGTTGCCCGGTCCGATCGGGGTCCACGGCACCGCCGTGGTGGCGTCGGGCGCATTCGGGTCGCCGGTGCGCGGCGGACGGGCACTGGAGACCACGGGCATCAGGCGCGAATGCGCCATCGCCGATTCGTACAGGCTGTAGTCCAGGCCGCGGCCCTGCTCGCGGGTGGTCACCGGCTGGCGCCGCTTCAGGAAGTGGGCCAGCGCGCCCTCCGGCTGGTCGGTCGGCTTGTGCCGCTGCTCGGCCTCCGCGTCGGGGGCGGCGACCGCGTTCGGCGTCGGGCGATGACGCTCCGGATCACGCTCGCCCGCGGATTCCCGGCGCTGGTCAGGGTCCCGATCCGGTTCGGCGGCGCCGACCGACGGGCTGAGGACCAGGACGGCCAGCAGGGTGATGAGAGCGGCAGGCAGCTGCAGGGGGCGACGCGATGGGTTCGACATGGTCGTGGGGCCGGGGAAAGTGCCGGCAGTCTAGGCCTTCGGTCCCGGCCACGCGCCGCGCCCCGGCTGAAACTTTCGAAAATTCGCGGTGCGCCGGCGCGCGGCCGGGACGCCCCCGGCATTCGATCCGGCCCCCAGGGCTCCGGACGCGCCGGAGCTTCTGCCCTCGATCCGCCCGCTTCGGACGATCCCGGCGGCCATCGGCTTTGCGTAAGCTCGCGCGGATGAAACTGCTCAAATCGACCCTCGCGTTCAGCGCGATGACCACGCTGTCGCGGGTGGCCGGCTACGTGCGCGACATGGTGCAGGCCCAGGTGTTCGGCGCCTCGGTGGCGACCGATGCCTTCCTGATCGCCTACCGGATCCCGAACTTCCTGCGCCGGATCTTCGCGGAGGGCTCGTTCTCCCAGGCCTTCGTGCCGGTGTTCTCGGAGCTGAAGCAGAAGGGAGACGAGAAGGCGCTGAAGGACCTCCTCGACCACGTCGCCGGGGCGCTGTGCGCCGCGGTGCTGATCGTGACCGCGCTCGGCATCCTCGCGGCGCCGCTGGTGACCCTGGTGTTCGCGCCGGGCTCGCTCGACGAGCCGGGCAAGTTCGACCTCACCACCGAGCTGCTCCGGATCACCTTTCCATACCTCACGTTCATCTCGATGACCGCGCTCGCCGCCGGCGTTCTCAACAGCTACGGCAAGTTCGCGCTGCCGGCGGCGACGCCGATCCTGCACAACCTGTCGGTGATCGCGGCGGCGCTGTGGCTGGCGCCGCACCTGGGGATGAGCATCCACGCGCTGGCCTGGGGCGTGTTCGCCGCCGGCATCGTGCAGATGGTGGTGCAGTGGATCGCGCTGGCGCGGCTCGGCGTGCTGCCGCGCTTCCGGTTCCGCCGCGACCATCCCGAGGTCAACCGAGTGCTGAAGCTGATGCTGCCGACCCTGTTCGGCTCCTCGGTGGCCCAGATCAACCTCCTGGTCGGCACCGTGTTCGCCTCGCTGCTGGCAACCGGCAGCCAGACCTGGCTGTACCTCACCGATCGGCTCCTCGAGTTCCCGCTCGGCCTCTTCGGGGCCGCGCTCGGCACCGTGGTGCTGCCGCACCTGTCGCGCCGCCACGCGGCGACCGATCCGGCCGGCTACTCGGCGGCGCTGGACTGGGCGCTGCCGGATGGCACTGCTGGTCGCGATCCCACGGCGCTCGGCGTCGTCACCCTCGCCGTACCGATCAAGCGCGACCCTCTACCAGCACGGCAAATTCAGTGCCGAGGACACGCGGATGGCCGCGCTGGCGCTGATGGCGCTCGGCTGCGGCCTGCCGGGCTTCATGCTGTCGAAGGTGCTGGCGCCCGCGTTCTACGCCCGCCAGGACACGAAGACGCCGGTGCGCTCGGCCGTCGTCACCGTGGTGATCAACATCCTGCTCAACCTGGTCATCACCGGCACCCTGTGGAAACTGGCGGTGCACGGCGCGCATGCCGGCATCGCGCTGTCGACGGCGCTGTCGGGCCTGGTGAATGCGGCCCAGCTCGCCTGGTACCTGCGCCGCCAGGGCCACTACGCGCCCGCGGCGGGGTGGCGGAAATACGGGCTGCAGCTGGGCTTCGCCGGGGCGGCCATGGTTGCCGAACTGCTGCTCGTCGGCCGTCACGCGGGTGATTTCACCGTGATGCCGACGAGCTCGCGTGTGATCTGGCTGGCGGTGCTGATCGGCAGCGGTGCGCTGACCTTCGGGGCGGCCCTGTTGCTGTCGGGCCTGAGGCCGCGCGACGTGCTCGAGCGCCACGAGCCGTAGGGCGGGCACAGCCCGCCGCCGCGAGGCGCAACGTAGGGCGGGCAAGCCCGCCATCGCGAGGCGCATCGTGCAGGCGGGCAGCGACGTAGGGCGGGCCCCGCCCGCCACCGCGAGGTGCATCGTGCAGGCGGGCAGTGCCCGCCCTACAATGTGGGGTTCATGAGAACCATCCACCGCGACCCGGCCGGAGCGCCGATCAATTCGCAGGGCAGCGTGGTCGCGATCGGCGCCTTCGACGGCGTGCACCGCGGGCATCAGGCCCTGCTCGATGCCATGCGGGTCCGGGCCCACGAGCTCGGCCTGGTCTCGGTGGCGCTGTCGTTCGAACCGCTGCCGCGGCAATTCTTCCAGGGGCGCCAGGTGGTCGCGCGGCTGTCCTCGCCGGGCGAGCGCGCGGTGCGGCTGGCCGAGCACGCGGACCAGGTGATGCTGTCGCGCTTCGACGCGGCGCTCGCCCATACCGCGGCCGAGGACTGGGTCCGCGACGTGCTGGTGGGCCGGGTGAACGCGCGCGAGGTCTGGGTCGGCCCGGGCTTTCGCTTCGGCCACGCGCGACGCGGCGACTTCGCGATGCTGGAGGCGCTCGGCAAGCAGTACGGCTACACCGCCCGCACGGTCGCCCCGGTGCTCGACAACAACGAGCGGATCAGTTCCAGCCGGATCCGTGCGGCGCTGGCGGGCTCGGCCTTCGACGAGGCTCATCGGCTGCTCGGCCGGCCCTACGCGATGACCGGCCACGTCGTCCGCGGGCTGCAGCTCGGCCGCCGCCTCGGCTACCCGACCGCCAACCTCAGGATCCCGTTCGGGCGGGCGCCGCTCGCCGGCATCTTCGCCGTCCGGGTCGGCGGCGACGGCCTGCCGGTGCACGGCGGCGTCGCCAGCCTCGGCACCCGGCCGACCGTCGGCGGGGTGGAGCCGCTGCTCGAGGCGCAT
Organism: Gemmataceae bacterium; assembly: GCA_046350215.1. Classification (GTDB taxonomy): domain Bacteria; phylum Planctomycetota; class Planctomycetia; order Gemmatales; family Gemmataceae; genus JAXMAU01. The sequence goes on from JAXMAU010000093.1 coordinate 7,744, forward strand.
CTGTTCGACTACGAGGGCGACCTCTATGGCCGCCGGATCAGCGTCGAGTTCGTCGACAAGCTCCGCGACGAGGCCAAGTTCGGCAGCCTCGACGCGATGGTCGAGCAGATCCACGCCGATGCCGCCCAGGCCCGGCGGATCGTCGCCGCGTCATAAGCCCGGTAACACCGAAGCCGCTAGCATTGCCGGTCGGCATGAAGAGACGAAGCAGAGCGTGGTCAGGGATTGGGGGCTAGGGACTTGGGAAAAGCGGAGGCCCGCATGACGTGGAATCCCGTTTTCCCTAGCCCCTAACTCCTAATCCCGCTCTCCCGATTCCCGATTTCCCATTCCCGCTCCACCAGGACCGCCCGTGAGTCACGATTACAAGGCCACCATCCACCTGCCGCAGACCGCCTTCGCGATGAAGGGCGATCTCCCCAAGCGCGAGCCCGAGATGCTGGCCGCGTGGTACGCGAGCGACCTCTACGGCCGGATCCAGGCCGCGACCGCCGGGCGCCCGACCTCGATCCTGCACGACGGCCCGCCCTACGCGAATGGCGACATCCACATCGGCCATGCGGTCAACAAGGTGCTGAAGGACATCGTGGTCCGCTCGCGGCTGCTGGCCGGTTTCCGCTCGCCCTACGTGCCGGGCTGGGACTGCCATGGCCTGCCGATCGAGCACGCGGTCGAGAAGGAGATCGGCAAGGTCGGCCAGAAGGTCGGCGCCGCCGAGTTCCGGGTCAAGTGTCGCGAGTATGCGACCCGGCAGATCGACGTGCAGCGCGCCGGCTTCAAGCGCCTCGGCGTGCTCGGCGACTGGGACCACTCCTATCGCACGATGGATTTCCGCTTCGAGGCCGACACCCTGCGCGCGCTGGCCCGGATCATCGCCAACGGCCACCTTTCCCGCGGCGTGAAGCCGGTGCACTGGTGCTTCGACTGCGGCTCGGCGCTGGCCGAGGCCGAGATCGAATACGAGAACAAGACCTCGCCGGCGATCGACGTCGCCTATCCGGTGATCGGTCCCGACACCTACGCCGAGCGCTTCGGCGTCGACCGCCAGGGCGCCGCGATCGCGCTGCCGATCTGGACCACCACGCCGTGGACGCTGCCGGCGAGCCTTGCCGTCACCCTGCATCCGGACTTCGACTACGTGCTGGTCGAGGGGCCGAAGCAGGGCGACAGCCGTCGCCTCCTGATCCTCGCCGCCGACCTCGCCGCCAGCGCGCTGGCGCGCTACGGCATCGACACCGTCACCGAACTCGGCCGGGTCAAGGGCGCCGCACTGGAGGGACTGCTGCTGCAGCACCCGTTCTATGCCCGCCAGGTTCCGGTGATCCTCGGCGACCACGTCACCACCGACGCCGGTACCGGCGCCGTGCACACCGCGCCCGGCCACGGCCAGGAGGACTTCGCGGTCGGCCAGAAGTACGGCCTCGAGGTGCTGAACCCGGTCGGCGGCAACGGCGTGTTCCTGCCCGCCACCGAGATCTTCGCCGGCGAGCACGTGTGGAAGGCCAACGACCACATCATCGAGGTGCTCGGCGAGCGCGGCGCGCTGCTCGCCAGCCGCAAGCTCGAGCACAGCTACCCGCACTGCTGGCGCCACAAGACCCCGGTCGCGTTCCGCGCCACTCCGCAGTGGTTCATCAGCATGGACCAGGCGCAGCTCCGCGCGCAGGCGCTGGCCGCGATCGGCCGGGTGCGCTGGCAGCCGGCCTGGGGCGAGGAACGCATCCGCGGCATGATCGCCAACCGCCCGGACTGGTGCATCTCGCGCCAGCGCACCTGGGGCGTGCCGATCGCGCTGCTGATCGACAAGCAGACCGGCGAGCCGCATCCGCGCAGCGTGGAGCTGATGCGCCAGGTCGCCGACCAGGTCGAACTGGCCGGCGCCGATGCCTGGTACGCGCTCGACATCGCCAGCCTGATCGGCGACGAGGCGGACGACTACGAGAAGGTCACCGACATCCTCGACGTCTGGTTCGACTCCGGCGTCACCCACTACGGCGTGGTGAACTCGCGGCTGGAGCTGTCGCCCGAGCACAACGACCTGCGCTCGGTGATGTACCTCGAAGGCTCGGACCAGCACCGCGGCTGGTTCCACTCCTCGCTGCTGACCGCGGTCGCGATGACCGGTGGCGCGCCCTACAACGAGGTGATCACCCACGGCTTCACCGTGGACGAGCAGGGCCGCAAGATGTCGAAGTCGCAGATGAACGGCGTCGCCCCGAAGGCGGTGTCGGACAGCCTCGGCGCCGACGTGATGCGGCTGTGGGTCGCCTCCACCGACTACGCCGGCGAGATGGCGGTCTCCGACGGCATCCTGAAGCGCGTCGCCGACAGCTATCGCCGCCTGCGCAACACCGCGCGCTTCCTGCTGGGCAACCTCGCGGGCTTCGATCCGGCGCGCGATCTGGTCGCGCCGGACAGGATGCTGCTGCTCGATCGCTGGGCGCTGGCGCAGGCGGTGAAGGTGATGCAGGTGGCGCGGCGGGTCTATGGCCCCGAGGCGCATGGGGTCGGCGGCTTCGGGCCCGATACCTACGCCTACCAGGTGCTGGTGCAGGAGCTGATGCGCTTCGCCACCGTGGACATGGGGGCGGGCTATCTCGACATGACCAAGGACCGGCTCTACACGCTGCCGGAAGCCCATCCGGCGCGGCGTTCGGCGCAGAGCGCGATGTACTGGACGCTCGAGATTCTGGTGCGCGCGCTGGGTCCGATCCTGGCCTTCACCGCCGACGAGGTCTGGAAGCAGATGCCGGGCCGGGTCAACGACTCGGTGCTGTTCTCGACCTGGGCCGAGCTCGATCACCTGAACGGCGTGATCCTGACGGCCGACGAGGTCGACCTGTTCGCGGATCTCGAGGCGCTGCGCTCATCCGCGCTGAAGCAGATCGAGGTCGCGCGCAATGCCAAGACCCTAGGCGGCTCGCTCGAGGCCAAGGTCGCGCTGGCGCCGGATGCGGCCGCGGCGCCGCGTCTTGCGCCCTACGCCGACGAGCTGCGCTTCTACTTCATCACCTCGGACGTCGAGTTCGTGGAGCCGGCGGCGGGTGACGAGGTGACGCTGTCGGCGGGCAAGGTGAAGGTCGGCGTCGCCCCGAGCGGCGCTCCGAAATGCGTGCGCTGCTGGCACCTGCGCGGCGACGTCGGCCGCAATGCCGAGCATCCCGAGCTGTGCGGCCGCTGCGTGACCAACGTCGCGGGCGGCGGCGAACAGCGGCGCTGGTTCTGATGCCGGCCGGCAATCGCAACCTGCGCTGGCTGGCGCTGTCGCTGGTCATCATCGCCCTCGACCAGTGGTCGAAGGCGGTGGTGCTGGCGCGGCTCGTGCTCGGCGAGCGGGTGCCGGTGATCGACGGGGCCTGGGACTTCACGCTGGCCTACAACGAGGGTGTCGCGTTCAGCATGATGGGCGAGGGCTCGACCCTGCAGCGCTATGGTCTGACCCTGCTCGCGGTCGGTGTCGCCGGTGGCCTCGTCGCCTGGATGCGCCGCCTGCCCGTGGAGGACCGGCTGTCGCCGCTGTGCTTCGCGCTGGTCATCGGCGGCGCGATCGGCAACGCGATCGACCGGCTGCGCCTCGGCCACGTGGTCGATTTCGTGCTGTGGTACTGGCGTGACCACTACTGGCCGGCGTTCAACGTCGCCGACTCGGCGATCTGCGTCGGCGCGGTGCTGCTGCTCGCCGCCGGGCTGTTCCATCCCAAGGCGCACGGGGAGACGACCTGATGGACGTGCTGCTCGCCAATCCGCGCGGCTTCTGCGCCGGCGTCGACCGTGCGATCGAGATCGTCGAGCGCGCGCTGGAGGCCTTCGGCGCGCCGATCTTCGTGCGCCACGAGATCGTCCACAACCGCTTCGTGGTGGAGTCGCTGCGCGCCAAGGGCGCCGTGTTCGTCGACGAGCTGTCCGAGGTTCCGGACGACGCGACGGTGATCTTCTCGGCCCACGGTGTCTCGCAGGCGGTGCGCTCCGAGGCCGGCCAGCGCGGGCTGCGAGTGTTCGACGCGACCTGTCCGCTGGTGACCAAGGTCCACATCGAGGTCGCCCGGCTCGGCAAGGCCGGCCGCGATGTCGTGCTGATCGGCCATGCCGGCCACCCCGAGGTCGAGGGCACCATGGGGCAGTGGGACGCGGCGCGCTCGTCCGGCAGCATCCACCTGGTCGAGTCGGTCGACGATGCCGAGCGGCTGGCGGTGGCCTCGCCGGAGCAGGTGTCCTTCGTGACCCAGACCACGCTGTCGGTGGACGAGACCCGCGACATCATCGCCGCCCTGCGCCGCCGTTATCCGGCGATCGAGGGGCCGCGCCGCGACGACATCTGCTACGCCACCCAGAACCGCCAGGACGCGGTCCGCGAACTGGCCGCCCGCTGCCAGCGGGTGCTGGTGATCGGCTCGCCGAACAGCTCCAATTCCAACCGCCTGCGTGAACTGGCCGAAAAGAACGGCGTGCCGGCCTACCTGATCGACGGCGCCGACGACATCCGCCGCGAATGGCTGAAGGGCTGCACCACGGTCGGCGTCACCGCCGGCGCCTCCGCTCCCGAGAGTCTGGTCCGCGAAGTGATCGCCCGCTTGAACGAGTGGGGGGCGACCAGCGTCACCGAGCTGTCGGGGAAGCCGGAGGACATGGTTTTTGCCTTGCCGAAGGAGCTGAGGCTGATTCAGGTCTTGTAGGATGCGTCTTGGACGCACCGGCCGTACAGCGCGTGAACAGATCAGGGCCCAGGGTATAGGGCCCAGGGCCCGGCTGGATCGGGGCGAGATTCGAGGCCTCTTTCCGTCAGGCGCGATTCGAAGCGCGAAATCCAGTCTGCTTGGGCCTCTCCGGGCCCTGGGCCCTATCCCCTGGGCCCTCGCTCCGTCGACGCCGCGACGCTCCGTTGCACGACAAGCGCACAAACCCATTGACACCCACCCAATCCGACGACAGAATGCGCGGCTCCGTATGGAGGGATACCCAAGCGGCCAACGGGGGCAGACTGTAAATCTGCTGGCTTACGCCTTCGGTGGTTCGAATCCACCTCCCTCCACCATCGGAAAGCGCGACAGGAGTGGTGAGGTGGATTCGAACCGCCGCAGCAGCCTCGAAGCGTGACGTGTGACCCGCGGGCCGGTTGATGGTTTTCGTCCGGCGGTGCAATGCTCCAGGCTCCCAGAGCGGGAGTAGTTCAATGGTAGAACCTCAGCCTTCCAAGCTGATTGTGCGGGTTCGATTCCCGTCTCCCGCTCCATTGGACAGGACGATTGCGGTACCTGGTTGGCAGATGAAGTGAGTTCGTAACGGATCCGATCGCCAATCAGCAGGTTTCATCGCTCACTTAGCTCAGTCGGTAGAGCACTTCCTTGGTAAGGAAGAGGTCGCTGGTTCGATTCCAGTAGTGAGCACCAATCCCGGGTCCGGCGTTCTCGCGTCGGACCCTTTTTTCACCCAACGAGCTGAGATCGAAGGTTCCTAGCCATGGCTAAAGAAAAATTCCAGCGCACCAAGCCGCACGTGAACGTGGGCACGATCGGCCACGTCGACCACGGCAAGACGACGCTGACGGCGGCGCTGACCAAGGTGGGCGCGGAGCGTTTCGGCGGCGAGTTCAAGGCCTACGACCAGATCGACGCGGCGCCGGAAGAGAAGGCGCGCGGCATCACGATCTCGACGGCGCACGTGGAATACGAATCGCCGTCGCGCCACTACGCGCACGTCGACTGCCCGGGCCACGCGGACTACGTGAAGAACATGATCACGGGTGCGGCGCAGATGGACGGCGCGATCCTGGTGTGCTCGGCCGCGGACGGTCCGATGCCGCAGACGCGCGAGCACATCCTGCTGGCGCGCCAGGTCGGCGTGCCGTACGTGGTGGTGTTCCTGAACAAGGCGGACATGGTGGACGACGCGGAACTTCTCGAGCTGGTCGAGATGGAAGTTCGCGAGCTGCTGTCGAAGTACGACTTCCCGGGCGACGACACGCCGGTCATCAAGGGATCGGCGCTGAAGGCGCTGGAAGGTGACCAGAGCGAGATCGGCGTGCCGGCGATCATCAAGCTGGTCGAGGCGCTGGACACGTACATTCCGGAGCCGGTGCGCGAGATCGACAAGCCGTTCCTGATGCCGGTGGAAGACGTGTTCTCGATCTCGGGCCGCGGCACGGTGATCACGGGTCGCGTCGAGCGCGGCATCGTGCACGTGGGCGACGAAGTGGAGATCGTGGGCATCCGTCCGACGCAGAAGACGACGGTGACGGGCGTGGAAATGTTCCGCAAGCTGCTGGACGAGGGTCGCGCTGGCGACAACGTCGGCCTGCTGCTGCGCGGTCTGAAGCGCGAGGACGTGGAGCGTGGCCAGGTGGTCTGCAAGCCGGGCTCGATCACGCCGCACACCAAGTTCGAGTCGGAAGTGTACGTGCTGTCGAAGGAAGAGGGCGGCCGTCACACCCCGTTCTTCAAGGGCTACCGCCCGCAGTTCTACTTCCGCACGACGGACGTGACGGG
>JAXMAU010000094.1:0-13632 GCA_046350215.1 Gemmataceae bacterium
CTCTTCCTTCTCTTCTTCCCTCTGTGTCCCTCTGTGTCCTCTGTGGTGAGTCTTCTTCTTCCGCTCAGGTGCCGTCGCCGGGGCGGAGTTCGCGGACCTTGAGGTTGATCTGCTTCATCACCTCGTTGGTCTTCTCGACGTCCTTGCCGGTGGCGGCGTCTTTCAGCTGGCGCGACAGCTTGACCAGGTCGCCGCCGAGGGTGGTGAGCGCGTCCTTCTGCTTGTCCGGAGCGTCCTTCGCCTTGGGCAGGAAGGTGGCGGTGTGTTCCAGGCGCAGCGCCACCTCTTCGAGCCGCACCCAGTTGTCGGCGTAGAAGGCGTCGGTGGCGGTGCCGGCCAGGTTGCGGGCGCGGTCGAGCAGGATCTTGTAGGTCGGCGCCTCGCCGGTGTCGGGGAGCGGGGTCAGCGGGGGGCGGGTGTCGGGGCCGGCCTGGCAGGCGAGTACCAGCGCCAGTACGCCAATCGGCAGCATCCGTCGCATCGGTGCATCTCCTGGTTAGGAGCAGAGGCCAGTCGGTCCTTACGGGCCACGCAAGGCCGGTTCCTCGGCGTAGGTTCGCGGCCCGATGGCCGGCGACGCCTCGGGCAGCGCCAGCCGGTCGCGGCGGCGCTGCTGCTGCTGTTCGGGGGTCAGACACGGGTTGTCGATCGGGTCGGTCAGCGACCGCCGCTGCAGCGGTCCCACCACTCCCTGACAGCCCGCCCCGAGCAGCAACCCGGCGAGCAAAAGGCGGTGCATCTTCTCTGCTCCCTGCACGCGAGGCCGCCGGTTCCGAGCCGTCGACCCCGTGGTATTATCAACCACCATTCTACCACCGTCTACAAGGCGGTAAGCGAATTCCGCCGATTCCGCCGGCCGCAGCGAGCGCCTGTGCAACCGGCATAATCGCTTCAGTCGCGCCAGCCGGCAGTCGTGGCACCCGTATTCCGGTCATGGCGTGTCAAGACGGGCCGTTAGCGCAGCAAATCGCGGTGAGCGTGGATGCGGCGGAAGGCGGCGGCGACCTGGTCGACGGCGGCGTCCCCGGCGAGCAGGACGGGGTGGTGCAGCACCAGCGCGCCGCGGTGGGCGCGGTCGGCCTCGCCGAGCGGCCCGCCAGGCGCCAGCGGTTCGCCGACCGGCCGACGTGCAGCGCCCGAAACCCCTCGTCCACTGCCACCCCTCGGCCCGCAGCGCCGCCACCAGCCGCCCCGCACCAGGCCGAACGCCTCCTCGTCGTACTGGAACCCGAGTTTGTAGCTACCCCGGTGACCCGTCGACGGCGCTTGCGGACCGGCCGCACCCCCGGTAGGGATGCCAGCAGCGCCGTCAGCCGGGCGACCGCGGCGGCGGGCGGGTCAGGTGCCGGTCGGGCAGGGCGTCCAGCTGGGGCAGCAACACCGCCGCTTGCAGTTCCGACAGCGGGTTGACGAGGTTTGGCCCGCGGCCGAGGACGAGCTTCGCCCGCTGGTGGACGTCGGCGCCGGGTGACGAGCGCCGCCGCGACCGGCCGACAGCAGCTTGGAGCCGCCGAAGCTATACACGCCGACGTCGCCCCACGCGCCCCGGCCGGCCGGCCCTGCACCGACGCGTCGCGGGACACTGGGCGGCGTCCTCGACCACCGCCACGCCGCGGCCATGGCGCGCAGGCGGCCAGTGATCGCCCGCATGTCCGCCAGCCCGCCGTGCAGGTGCGACGCAACCACCGCCCGCGTCGCCGGGCCGATCGCCTCCGCCAGCCGATCCGCCGCCAGCTGCCAGTCGTCGGCGCACGTCCACCAGCACCGGCCGCGCGCCCGATGGCGTGGACCGACAGATTTTTTTGCCCGGATAGTCGTAGGCTGCCAGGACCACCTCGTCCCCCGGCGCCACCCCGACTGCCCGCAGCGCCACCTCCACCGCCAGGGTGCCGCTGGCGCAGGTCAACGCGAACGCTCGCCCCGACCACGCCCGCAGCCGCCGCTCCAGCCGCTCGACGTTACCGCCGCTGTATTTGCCCCAACTGCCATCGGAAAAGGATGATTCCAGGGCGGCGCGGATGGCCGGGTCGGGCGGCGGCCAGTCGGGCGGGCCGTCGGGACAGGCGGGCGGTCCGCCGAGCAGGGCGGGCAGGTCGGCGGCGGACATGCTCAGGTACGGATCAGGATGTCGCGGATGCAGTCGCTGCCCTGGGGCGGACGCGCTTGACCGGCCACACCTCCGGCGGGGTCATCGCCCGCGGCCCCTCGCTCGGTCACCAGGTAAGTGTCGCAGCTGGCCGCCGCCCTGGCTGACGCCGTCCACACCACCGCGTAGCCCGGCTGCAGCAGCTCGCTGCCGGTCGGGGTGAACGTCGCCTCGACGCGCGGCCGGTCCAGGTGTCCCTGCGGCGCCAGCAGCCACTCGTGTTCCGGCGCCGCTCAGCTGATAGATCCGCCGTCCGGCGGCCAGCACCTCGGCGGCACCGCCTCCGGCCAGGTAGAGCTGAGGTAGCTGGCGCTGACGCGGATGGAGGCGTTCTGCTCCGCCTTGAGGTCGTCCGGCGGCTCGCCGAAACTGACGGTGCGGCTGGCGGTGGCGTGCAGCCCGTACTTGCGGGCGGTGGCCACCAGCACCGCGTAGCGCTCGATCGGGGTGGCGGTGTAGCCGAAGCGCCGGTACGTCCGCGATCGGCCGTCGGCCGCCACGCCAATGTGGATTGGGACGGCGCCGCGGTGCATCAGGCGGTGCGCCAGATGGCCGGCCGCCTCGCGTTCGGTGTCGTTCCGCTGCAGGGTGCGGCAGGTGGCCTCCAGCGCGTGCGCCAGCAGCTGACCGAGCGCTAACAGACACGCCTGGTCGTAGCGGGTCAGGACACGGCGGATCGTCCGCAGCTGGTCGGCGACCGGCTGAAAGTCGCCGGGCAGGTTCGGCCCGGTCGGCAGGTCGCAGGCGACCTTGCGGCCGTTACACAAATCGGCGAGGAACTGGTCGCGGCCCCAGTGCCACGGCCACTCCTTCAGCTGGAACCCCATGCCGTCCAGCTCCTCGTCGAACATGCGGGCGGTGTCGGCATTGCCGGTGATCAGCCAGCGCGCCTCCGGGGTGCAGTAGACGACCGGCGCCTCGGCCGGCGTCAGGATGCCACGCGCGGTGGCGCCGGCGGTGAACCAGGTGACGTTCTCCGGCTCGAGCAGCAGCAGCCCGTCGCGGCCGATGTCGCGGAGCAACGTGGCGACGCGGGCCTGCTTGCCCTCGATGTCGACGCGCCGGTCGGAGCTGACGTCGATGGTGAACCCGTTCGCCTCGGTCGGCGGGGAGACCACCGCGGTCGTTTCCAGGTCCGGCGGGAGGGCGATCCGCTCACTTAGGTTGCTCGTCACGTCCGACCTTCCGGTGCCAGGGAGGGGGGAATGCCCCCGAGACGTACCGCTGGGCCATCTCCAGGTAGTGCGCCGAGATCGTCAGCGTTCGCCGCAGATCCTCGTCGGTCACCTCGCGAACCACCTTGCCGGGCACCCCCATGACCACGCTCCGCGGCGGGATGCGGCGGCGCTCGGTGACCAGGGTGCCGGCGGCGATCACGCACTCGGCGCCGATCTCGGTCCCCGACAGCAGGACGGCGCCCATGCCGATCAGGGTGTCGCGGCCGATGAGGGTGCCGTGCAGCAGCGCCCGGTGGCCGACGACGACGCCCTCCTCGATCGTTTGCGGGGCGTCGGTGTCGGTGTGGATGATGGTGCCGTCCTGCACGTTCACCCGCGCGCCGAGGGTGATGCGGGCGAGGTCGCCGCGGATCACGCAGCCGTACCACAGGTTGACCCCGCCGGAGAGGACGACGTCGCCGGTCACCACCACGTTCGAGGCGATATAGGTGTCGCCGATGCGTTGCATCGCCAGCGTCTCCCGGGGGGCAGGACCCACTCCCCGATTGTAGCCTATGGGGGGGATCTGGTCTTGTTCGGCTGGCGGAATTCTCCTATGAGCGAAGGCTGATGGATGAGGGCGGCCGGCACGGCCGCCCCGCCGCGGCGACCGGACGTCGCGCGGCTCGTCCCTGCCGCAGGAGGCCCGGCGTGCTCGCTGTCTTCCCGTCCTACCTTCTCGAGATGCCGTACCTTCCCGCGTTCATCTTCGTCGCCGAGATGTGCGTCGTCACCATCTGCACCTTGCGAACCATCTTCATCGCCCGCGGCATGAAGTACGTCGCCCCGGTGCTCGGCTTCTTCGAGGTGTCGATCTGGCTGTTCGCCATCGGCGAGGTGATGAAGAACCTGGCCGATGCGCGCTGCTCGCTGGCGTTCGCCGGCGGATTCACCCTGGGCACGTTCCTGGGCATCCTGATCGAGCAGCGGCTGGCGCTGGGCAGCGTGGTGGTCCGCACCATCACCAACCGCGACGCCGCCCCGCTGCTGGAGATGCTGCGGGCGGCCAACTACGGCGTCACCTGCCTGAATGGGCAGGGAGCGAAGGGGCCGGTGCAGGTGGTGTTCACGGTGGTGCCGCGCCGCCAGCTGGGCGACGTGGTGGCGATGCTCAAGGGGTTCGACCCGAACGTCTTCTACTCGGTCGACGCGCTGCAGGCGGCCGAGGCGGGAGTGACGCCGGCGGCCCGCCGGGCGCTGCCGGTGCCGACGTTCCTGCTCAGTCCGCTGCGAGCGATCGCCCGCCTGGTGTGACCGCCGCCGTGGCGTACAATGCCCCCATCGACCGCCCTGGGGCCGCCGAGGCCGCTCGATGACCGCCGCGCCGCTCCCGCCGGACGCCGACCCGCCGCCGGCGTTTCCCGATCGCTACACCCCGGAGGCCGACGCTCCGGCCTATCTGCACGTCCGCGCCGAGGGGCTGCCGCTCCGCGAGGCAGCGTGGAGCGGCGTTGGCTACCTGCGCAAGTATCGCCACGCCAAGTGGACAGCGCCGTCGGAGGAAGTCGCCCACTTCGACGACCAGCGGCGGTTGCTGCGCTGGCTGCGCGGCCGGCCGGCGGGCGAAGCGCGGCTGGCGCTGGTCGGCGACCTGATGTGGCTGCGCAGCGGTTGGGGCGAGTTTCTTTCGTCCGAGGTGCTCGCCTACCTCAATGGGCACGACCTGGTGCTTGGCAACCTGGAAACGCCGATCTCGGCGCGGTTCCGCGTGCCGCGGCTGCTGCCCGGACTATTTTACCTACAATTCCGACCCGCGATTGGTCACCTCGTTCCGCCGGCCCGACGGCGGCGGCGCGTTCGCCGCCCTGGCGACGGCGAACAACTACAGCCTCGACCGCGGCGACGCCGGGCTGGCCGACACGCTGGAGCTGCTCGATCGGCTCGGGATCGCTCACGCCGGCGTTCGCCCGAGCGCCGCCGATCGGCCGTGGGTAGAGCTGCGCCGGCGAGCGCGATCGGCTTCTAGCCGCCTGCTGGGGGCTGAACGACCCGTCCGCCGTCCGCCGCGCGCGCATCACATCGAGGTAATCCCCGGCCTGGCGCTTGCGCGGCCGCCACCCCGTCGACCTGGCCCGCGTGACCGCCGCGCTGGCCGACATGACCGCCGCCGGTGTCGACCTGCGCATCGTTCACCTGCACTGGGGCTACGAGTTCGAGTTCTACCCGTGCCCGGAGCTGATGAAGGTCGGCCGCGCCGTGGTCCGCGCCGGCGCCGACGTGCTGTTCGGCACGCACCCGCACGTCGTGCAGCCGATGGAGGTGTGCTTCCTCAACGGCTACGAGACGCGCTACGGCGGCGACCTGCCGGGGACCGGCTGCCGGATGACCGACGCGGCTGGCGTGCCGCGCAAGGCGCTGATCGCCTACTCACTTGGCAACTTCGCCACCACCATGTACTTCCGCCACTGCCGCACCGGGCTGGCACTGAGCCTGCACCTGGACCGCGACCCGCACACCGGCCGCGGCGACTGGCACGCGCCGGAGGCCCAGCTGGTGACCAACCTGCACCGCGACCCGACGACGCGGCGCGCCGGCTGACGCTACTGGAGACCTACCTGCGGCGACCGCGACCGCGCCGGCGACCCGGCCGTCCCGGTAAGCCAGCTGGCGACTGGCTCGACGCCCACCTGTACGGCCCGCCGGGATAGCCGATTTTCCTGCTTTCCGCCACCGCCGGCGACGGGTATCATCCGTGGCATACCCGCCGACTCGCTCGCACCAGGACCCGCCTGCCATGAACCGCGCCTCTCTCCCGCTATTGCTGCTGGCGCTCGTCTGCTCTTCCCGCCTGCCGGCGCAGCCGCCGCCCGCCGCCCCGGTCAATCCGCAGGCGCCGACCCTCAACCCGGTCGTCCCACTCGGGATGCAGCGAGGCACCACGCTGGAGCTGACGCTCACCGGCGCGAATCTGGCTGACCCGACCGGACTGGTGACGAGTTTCCCGCCACCGTCACCGTCCCGACCGACGCCAACAACGGCAAGAACCCGGCGTCGCTGCGGGTGAAGCTGGATGTGCCGAAGGACGCCCCGCTCGGCTTCCACACCGTGCGCCTGGCGACCCGGCGGGGCATGTCGAACGCCCGGCTGTTCTGCGTCGATGACCTGCCGCAAGTGACGGAGGCAGCGAACAACCACGATCCGAAGACGGCGCAGCCGGTGCCGGTGCCGTGCGTGGTCGTCGGCCGCGCCGACGCGGAAGTAATCGATTACTTCAAGATCGCGGTGAAGGCGAACCAGCGGGTGAGTTTCGAGATACTCGGCCGGCGGCTCGGCAGCGGGTTCGACCCGCAACTGACGCTGCTCGATGCGGCGACCGGCCGCGAGCTGCCCGGCGGGCACAGCAACGACGCCCCCGGCCTGCAGACCGACGCCCGACTGCACTACCAGTTCAAGGCCGACGGCGAGGTGCTGGTGGCGGTCCGTGATGTCAGCTACCACGGCGGGGGTGATTTCCATTATCGGCTCCGCATTGGCGACTTCCCGTGCGCCACCGCCGCCGTGCCGCTGGCCATCCGCCGCGGCACGAAGGCGGCCGTCCGCTTCGCCGGGCCGTATGTCGACGGCGTGGCCCCGGTCGAGCAGGCGCGGCCGACCCGACCGTCGAGGCCATCGCGGTGGCGCCGCGCGGTCCGAGCGGCCTGCACGGTTGGCCGGTCCACGTCGCCGTCTCCGACCTGAACGAGACGCTGGAGAAGGAGCCGAACAACGACCCGCCGCAGGCGGCCCGCCTGCCGTGCCGTCCGCGGTCACCGGCCGGTTCGAGCAGAAGGACGACCTCGATCACTATGTGTTCGCGGCGAAGAAGGGCCAGCGGCTGATCATCGAGGCGCACACCACCGAGCTGCTGACCCCCACCGAGGTCTACATGGTGCTCAAGTACGCCAAGGGCAACCAGGTGGCGGCGTCTAACCCGCAGGCGGCGGCGGCTCGACTACACCCCGCAGGCCGATGGCGAATACACGCTGGCGGTCGAGCACCTGCACTCGTGGGGCGGGCCGGAGGAGGTGTATCGCCTCACCGTCACCCCGTTCGAGCCGGGCTTCACGCTGACGCTGAACGCCGACCGCTGGGACGTACCCGCCGCCGGGACGGTGTCGATCCCGCTGTTCCTGACCCGCGCCGGCTACGACGGGCCGATCGAGGTGACCGCCGTCGGCGGCAAGGGGATCGCCGGCACGGTGACGATCCCCGCCGGCCCGGCCAAGCCAGCGAATCAGCCGTCGGCGGTGCTGGAGCTGAAGGCGGAGGATCGCCCGGCCGGTCCGGTGGCGTTCGTGATCGCCGGCAAGGCGACGATCGCCGGCAAGCCGGTGGTTCACCTGGCCAGCGTGCGGAATCTGGTGTCGACAGCGCTGGGCAATCTGCCGGTGCCGCCGCGAACGATGTGGAGTTCGGTGGCCGTCGCGGTGACCGACAAGCCGCCGTTCACCCTGGCGGCGAAGCTGGACGCGGCGACGGCGCCGCCGGGCAAGCCGGCGACCGCCACCGTGACGGCGACGCGAACCGCCGGCTTCGGCGCCGAGATCGCGGCGACGGTCCAGGGCTTGCCGCCGAGCGCCCCCGGCGTGAAGATCCCGGCCAACCAGACGACGGCGAAGGTGACGATCAACCTGCCGCCAAACGTGAAGATCGGCCAAACGCTGTTGACCGTCCAGGGCACGACTAAGCACGACGGCCGCGACTGGACCGTCTGCTCGCCCCGGTACCGCTGGTGGTGAAGAAGTGAGGAGACAGTAGGAAAACAGCAGCCAGTCGTTGTTATCGCCAGTCCCATTGGCGAGGCGAGCGGGGAGCACGTCAGTGCCCCGGGTCAGCCGCGTGAAACGCGACGTCGCGGCCTGGGCGACGCACTCGGGGCCCTCACGGGACCCCGCTCGCCAGGAAGAGCCCGATCAGGCTTGCCGGGCGCACGTTGTGGCCCGGTCTCCCGACCGGGCCTCCGGCGGACCGAAGGTCTCCCTGACGCAGAGGAGACCTGCGGTCCGCAGCCGCCGCGGTCGGGAGACCGCGGCACAACGAGGGGTAGGGCATAACGCGCGACGTCGCGGCTTTGCGGCGATGTACTTGGGGCCCTAACGGGACCCCGCTCGCCAGGAAGTGAAAAAAGGCCCCGGCGTCCGGAATCCGGACGGCCGGGGCCGCGCGGAGACGAGCTTCAGCGAGTCCGCGACATCGACGACGGGCCGGCCGGCGTCGGCGTGGCCAGGCCGTTGCCGTTGGGCACCGGAGCGAGCGGCGGCGGGCCGCTCGGCGTGGGCGCCGGTAGCGCCGTCATCGGCGGCATGCTCATCGGCGGCATGCTCAGCGGCGGAGCGCTCAGTGGCGGAGCGATGGCGCCCGGCGGAAAGCCCAGGTCGGGGCTGGTGCTGATCGGCGGCAGTGCCATCCCGGAGTCGAAGCCGCCGTGCATCACCGGCCCGCTCACTCCACCGAAGGGCGGGTCGCCGAGGACCGGACCGCCCTCGCAGCAGTCGCCGCCCAGGCTCATCGAACTGACCGGCGTGCCGACGACCGACCCGCACAGCGAGCCGTTTCGTCGCCCACACAGCCGGCTGAAGAACCCTTGCTGCTGCTCACACGGGTCGCACGGATTCGTGCTGCGGCAACCCGCCAATAACCCCAGGCCAGCCACCGCGGCCCATGTCGCGAGACGTAGACGGTTCATGTGCGTATCCTCTGGCGATACCTTCCCGAACGGGTGCGCAAGACGGGTGCGGCACGAGCGGGACCGCGGGTCAGGCCGTCGCGGACCGGGGTCGGGAAGCGGCGCGGGGAGGGCGTCCTCCCGGCTCCGGCTCCCGGACCGGCCGACGACCCAATCATGCCCGGCGGCGCCAGGGCAAGCAACCGACTGAAGAAAATCCGGGGCAGGTTCCACAGACCGGCGCCGGGCGTCCTGCGCCTTCTCGACAAGAGCGGTTCGCTCGCTACAGGCCGATCGTTTTCGCCGGCGCGCAAACACGCCGCGCCCGTGGGCGAGCGGGCGCGGCGTGCGGGATCGATCGAAGATAACGGGAGTCCGGCAGACGTCAGATAGGAGACACGGCGCGGTGGCGGGTTCGCTTGCCCGCCGGGGTGTGGGCGAACACCCCGCCAGCGGTGCGCCCGGAGGCCAGTGGGCGAACTGGTCTCCCGGCGCGTGGATCGTCGGCCTCACCCTGAATACGCTACGACGGCGGAATTGTTACGCGAAAGGCGGCAAGTTCCTGATACGGGAGGCACAGATCGGCGATACGGAGTCTGCCGTCGGTGCTCCGTCGCCCCAGCCAGCATTGGGCTTGCACTCCGGCTGGCGTTTCCGGTAGGCTGATCTCCCAACTGTAAATCCTCCCAGCGCGGTGATCCGAATGGCCGCGGGGCGCGCCCCCGATGTGGCCGGCCGCGTCCGGGTGGTGGCTCACCTCGCCGCCTCCCTCCGGGTGTCCCGGCGGCCCACGTTGTCACCCCAGCCAGCAGGTTTCGCCGCAAAAACTTCCGAAACCTGCAAACGCAAACGGATGTCGATTCGGTCTTATTTACGACCGCGTTGCACCGAGTAGCTGAAGCAAGCACGCTCGTTTTGCGGCGCGATTGGCACGGGTGTTGCAATTGATGAGTTCGGCACGACGCCACGCCCGCAGCCCGTCACCGCGACGGCGGGGCGCACCACTCCGGAGAGGCCGTGAGGAGGATTCGTCGATGGAGCGTAGGCCGTCGATGTTCGCTCTGGTCACGCAAGCGGCGCACAAGCTGGGCAAGAACTCCCGCCAGTGGAGCAACCTGCTGGCGTTTCTGCAGTCGTGTTACGCCGGCAGGGTGCGCAGCTTCGACTTCGACGCCGCCATGACCGCGATGGCCCGCCTGTCCGACGAGGAGCAGCACGCGGTCATCGCCTGGGTGATGGTCGTCGAGGAGGACAGAATGGCCGGCCCCGAGGTCGCCTGACCGGAGGACGCCGTCACTTCCCGCCGAGCAGCCGCCGTTTCAGCTCGTCGCGGCGTGTCGTGAGGGCCGTCCGCTCGGCTCCCGATGCCCGGGGGATCTGCCGCAGGGTCGCCAATAGCTCCTGCACCGTGGCCGCATCGTCCGGCATCAGACGGAACAAGCCTTCTTCCCCCGCCGCCCGCACCGCCGCCTCCGCGTCCGTCACCATCCCACCTGTGCCGCGTCCGTCGCCGGCCGGCCGGATCCACGCCAGCGCCGTGCGCCGCCCCGACGCGCACCGGCACGCCGATCGCCGAGGAGTTCGGTGAGCCGCCACGTTGTCGGACCCGCCGCGGGCCAGCCCCTCGCTTGCCGCCAGCCTCACGCCGACGTCGCGGTCGGCGCAGCCGCTGCCGCCAGCAGCGGCGCCGCCCGCGCCTCCGGGTCCAGCTCGCCCAGCGCTTTCGACGGCGGTCAGCCGGGCGAACGGGTCGCGGTCGGCCAGCCCGTCGCGGAGCAGCGGGACGACCGCCTTGCCGTCGCGACTGCGTCGCCACAGCCAGCGCGCGCCGCCACCGCCGCACCCGCACGTCGC
Organism: Gemmataceae bacterium; assembly: GCA_046350215.1. Lineage (GTDB taxonomy): Bacteria > Planctomycetota > Planctomycetia > Gemmatales > Gemmataceae > JAXMAU01. The sequence goes on from JAXMAU010000094.1 coordinate 10,862, forward strand.
GGTCCTCCAGTGCCCGCACCAGCACCTCGGTGATACCGCGAATCGGCGGACGCGCCTCGACGGCGATGGTGCCGATCGCCTCGATCGCTTCCCACCGCTCCGGGTTGTCGACGTCCCTGAGCACGGCCGTCAGCACCGCGCGCCGCGTCGGCCTGGCCGTCGACTCGCCACAGGGCGAGGGCCGCCTGCGCGCGAACCGGCGCCTCGGGGTCGGCCAGCAGTTCGCGCAGCCGTCCAGTCAACGACCGGGCCGGCACACCGACGTGCCCCACCAGCCGCGCCCACGCCTCGCGCTGCCGCGGCCGCTCGCCGACGCTGCGCGGCACCGCGTCCAGGCCGAGCGTCGCCAGCGCTGCGCACACCGCCTGCTGCAACCGCTTGTCGTCTCCCTCCGCCGCCTGGCGCAGCTCCGCCGTCGCTGGCCGCACGTCGACGCCCAGTCCGGCGAGCAGCCGCGCCGCCTCCAGCCGCAGCCGCGGCGACGAACCAGCCAGGACGCGAGCGAGGGCCGGTGCGGGCGCGGTGCGCGCCTGCACGTCGAGGACGAGCGCGCCTCCGGTTCGCTGTCGCCGACGCGCGCAAGCGCGGCCCGCAAGCGCAGCAGCGTCTCCTCCTGCTTGCGGACGTCGACCGACGACCCGGCCAGGCCACCGCCGACCACCAGCCGCACCCCGGCGTCCGCGTCGTTCAGTCCGCCGTCGAGCGGCTCGCTGCCGCGCAGGCCGCCTCGCGGCGTACCTCCGGCTCGGCGGCGTGCAGCCGCTTCAGCACGGCGACTGCTCGCCGCGCCGCCGAGGGTGCCCAGTGCGGCCACCGCGGCGCGGCGGTCGGCGAGCGTCGCCGTCGGTCGCGGCGGTTTCGGAGCACGCGCAGCGCGCCTCAACCTCCTCGCTGACCCGGTACAGTGTCTCTGCCGCGGCGATGCGCACCGACGCCTCCTTGTCACGCAGCAGGCCGCGCACGGCCGGGGCCGCTGCTTCGCTCTTGCCCCCATCTCGGCGAGGATCGCCGCGGCCCGCGGCAGAATCGCTCGGATCCGGCGTCTTCAGCACTGTCGTCAAAACCGATATACCCGTACTCTTCTCCGCCCCCCGCTGCCGCCGCCAGCGGCCTCCATGCACGCCGGCGTCGGCGTCCTGAGCGCCTCGCGGAGTGCGCCGGCCGACGACTGGCCGCCGCGCCGATCCGGCCGAGCCGCGCGCGCCGCCTGCCGAACCAGGCCGCCGACCTGTCACCTGGTGCCGCCCGCGTCAGACGGGGCACGACGGGTCGTGCCCTGGCACCCATTAGCCCGAGCCGCCGCCGCCCCACCGCGCACCGTCTCGGCGTCATCCGTAGCCGCCGCCGGTTCGAGAGCCGGCAGGGCATCGCTGCCCACCCGCGCCGCGCCGCGACCGCGGCCAGCTGGATGCAGCAGCGGCGCGTCGCGGTCGCGGAACACCGCCACCGCCGCCGGCGCCGCCGCCCGCGCCTCCGGGCCGGCCTGCGTCGCTGCCTGCACTGCCCGCAGCCGCGGCAGCAGCTCCTTGCCGCCGAGGTCGCTCGCCCACGCGCTGATCAGCCGCCCCTGAACGAGCGCCTCGGGCCTCGTCACGCGCTGCGCGCCCGCCGTTGCTGCGACCAGCAGTGCGCAGCCGATGAGCAGTCCGCTTCTCAACCGTCGTCGCATCGTCGCCCCTCGTCTGTCGAAATCGGGCCGCCAACAAGACGACGCAGGGGGCGCGGACTCACTTGGCGTCGGCCACCTTGGCGCGGCGGGCCAGGTCGGCGAACACCCGGCAGCTGTCGCGGAACCGCCACAGCTCGGCCTGCCTGCCGACCTCGCGGGCCTCGTCGGCCAGCTCCCTGTACACCTGCTCGCCGGCCTCGCCGATCGCCTGGTAACGGTCGGCGACGAGCAGCTTGCGCACCCGCTGCCGCGCCGCGTCGAGCCGCGCCACCAGCGCCACCCGCCGCGGTTCGCGCAACTGCTCGCGCGCCTCGCCCTCCCGGCGGCACGCGGCCGCCTCGTCGGCCAGCTCGTCCCACAGCCGCGCGCCCTCAGTCGCCACCGCCGCATGATCGCCCTTCACCAGCAGGCCGTCGAGCGTCTTGCGAGCGCGGTCGAGCCGTGTGGTGAACGCCTTGACGCGAACGTCGTGGAGCGGCTCCAGCTCGTGGACGATGCGCAGGTGCTGCGCCTCGGGCTTCAGCTCCTCCATCCGCGCGCGGGCCAGGTTCGCCACCTGCTCCGCCGCGCCTTCCTTCAGCACCGCCTCCAGCTGATGCGTCGCCGCCGTGATGCGCCGTTCCAGCGCCTCGCGGCGGAGGGTGGTGATCGCTGCCTTGACCTCCTTCTCCAGCTCGACCGTCTTCGCCGGCGGCAGCAGTTCCTCGGTCAGCCGTTCGCCCTCGGTGGCGATGCGGACGAGTTCGCCGCGGGCCAGCAGCTGCCGCAACGTCGCCTCGGCGGCAGCGAGGTGCTTGCGGACCGTCTGCTCGCGCAGCCCCTTCAGCTTCGCCTGCACATCCTGCCACGGCAGCACGTCGCCGGCATCGTGGCCGACGCGGGTCGACAGGTCGTCGAGCAGGCGGTAGATGGACGCCGGGTCGCCCTTTGGCAACTGTCCCTCGATCTGCTTCATCTCGCGGTCGAGGTAGGCGGTGTAGACCCGCTTGCGCGTGCCGGCCGACAGGTGGTCCTGCGCGTGTCCGTCGGGCACCTGGGACAGCGCGGTGTGGAACTGGCGGAGACGGTCGACGGCGGCGGTCAGATCGGTCGCGCTCTCCGC
>JAXMAU010000095.1:0-13344 GCA_046350215.1 Gemmataceae bacterium
TCGGGGCGGTCTGCGAGCCGGGGCCAGTCACGAAGAACAGCCCGTCGTTGCTGGCGAACTGCGGATCATACGACCGGGTGCCGCCGTTACCGCCGTAGCTGGTCAGCGCGTACCACCGGCCGCTGCCGCCGTCGATCGGGTTCTGGCCAATCGTGTCGGACGGACAGAGCAGCCCCTTCAGCACCGTCGCCGTCCGCGAGGTCGCCCCGCCCGTGGTGTTGGTCAGCGGATCGGTGCGGTCCCAGTTCCGCGCCAGGTTGTCCTGTTCCAGATACGGCAGCAGATGGACGAACAGCGTCACCCCGCGGTACTTGGGCGCCGCCGCGAACGACAGCTGATGCACTCCCGGCGGAAACGCCCCGTAGTCGCCGTGGTAGGCGTGCGCGGCGATGCCCAGCTGCTTGAGGTTATTCGAGCACTGCATGCGGGCAGCGGCCTCGCGCACCTTCTGGACGGCGGGTAACAAGAGGCCGATCAGGATGGCGATGATGGCGATGACCACCAGCAGTTCGATCAACGTGAACGCCTGCCTGCGTTTCATGACGATCCTCGGGTGGGCGGAGCGGGTGGCACGATTGTGCAATATGCTCTGCCGTACCATTTGGCGGCAGTGTATCATTCCGTGGCGGGACGGCAAGAGCAGTGCGGTCAGGCCGGCGGCGCGTCGTCGTCGTCGAAAAGGCGGATGAACTCCGCCTCGATCAATCCATACATGCGGCTGCGTAGCTCGAGGAAGCGGGCGGTCATCTGACGGGCCTGCGGCGTCAGCGTGGTGCGGTGGGTGCCGCGGCCGCCGACGTGCGACTCGACCAGCGACCGGCCGAACGCCGCCTCGGCCTCCTTGATCCGCCCCCAGACGTGCCGATAGCTCTTGCCCAGCTCGGCCGCCGCCTGCTTGATCGACCCGGTGCGGTCCACCGCCTGCAGGATCTGCGCGATGCCCAGCCCGAACACATAGTCCCCGCCGTGCTCCAGCCACACCTTGACCTTGGGGACAAGGGCGGGAAAGGGCGGTCGGGCTTCGGGGTGCGACGGCGACATGGCGGCTCCGTGCAGTTACTTCGTCACGAACCGGGCGAACAGGACTGCCCCCCCGTCCCGGTCGATGCCGACCAGCCCGCCGGTATTCGGGTCGGCGGCAATCCCCTGGCCGGGAAACGGCGAGCGAACCACGTCCGCGACCTCGACGACGCGGCCGGTCGGTGGCACCCGTAGCCGGTAAATCACCTTCTTGTCATGCCCGGTGGCGAGCAGGGAGTCGCCGTCCCACAGCCCGCCCGACAGGCTGTAGCTGCCCCAGTCCGCGACCAACTCCTTCGGGTAGGTCCACCGGCCGATCTCTCGCCAGCGGTCGTCGTAGCGAACCAGGACGGAACGGTGGTTATCGCGTCCGTAGTGAGCGAAGTGGCACCACCAGGCATCGCCTCGTCGTACCGCCCAGGTGAGGCTGCCGGGCGGGTCGGCGAAGGTGTGGTACATCTCCAGCCGCATCGTCGCTGGGTCGAGGACGCGCAGGTCGCTGCGGTGCGGCCGCTTGGGGTAGTTGGAGTGGGCGCAGTAGAGTTTGCCCTGCCACAGGAATCCGCTGTTCAGATGCTCCGCCTGGCCGGTGCTGACGCCCAGCGCCTTTCCGGTCGCCCGGTCGTACCGCGCGACGGTGGTGCTGGACACGGCATAGACGGTTGCGGCATCGGCGGCCGCCGCCTGCGTCGCGTGCGGCGACCGCAGCGATCCGACGGTCACGTATTCTCCCCGTGCCTGCGGCCATTCCGCGGCCGGCGCGGCGAAGCCGGCGACCGCCAGCACTCCGCCCAGCAGGGCGAACGTCACCCGACCGGACAGGAAAATGGTCCCCTTTAGGGGTCTCTCAAGGTTTGAAATCATCGATTGGCGCCGTTCGTGTGTTCCATCGGGTGCGTCATGACCTTTCCTCGCCGGCCCTTCCGGTCAGGCGTCTCACCCGCCGCCCAGGGCCGATCGAGCGCACCGCCGCCATTCTATCGCCTCGGCCGGCCGTGTGGTCAGGCTGATCATCGCCCTGCCGGAGAATTCCGAGCGGACTCGTCCGTCCGCCGGCTGCCCGCCGATGGAGATTGCGTCAGCAGCTTTCACCCACCGCACACGGAGCGAGCGACTTGAGTGCCCAGTTCATGTCCAGGCTGCGGAAGGTCCACGCGCAGGACTTTCGGGACGGAGGCGGGCCGTGAGTGAGGGGTGCAACGAACACCCGGGCGTTCTCATCGTCGACGATGAGCCGATCATCGCCGATCTCGTGCGGCGGTGTTTTCAGTCGGCCGGCTACCCGGCCTGGTCGGCGATCGGCGGCAAGGAAGCGGTCACGGTGGTTCGGGAGAACCCCGGCCGCGTCGGGGTGCTGTTACTCGACGTGCAGATGCCGGAGCTGGACGGGCCAGCCACGCTCGCCGCGATTCGCGAGCTGTTGCCGAGCGTGCGGTGCTACTTCATGAGCGGCGATCTCGGCCGGTACTCGGAACAGGACCTGTTCGACCTCGGCGCCCGCGGACTGTTCCTGAAGCCGTTCCGCTGCCAGGACCTGCTGACCGTCTTCGACCTGCGGGAGCGTTCCCGCCCTCCGCAGGTCGAGACGTGACCCGGTCGGTTTTTCTCGCGCGACCAGGCAGCCGCGGTTACGGGTTGTCCTGCGGTAGTCCGCCCGGCTGGCCGGTGCTTGGCTGGCCCTTGCCGCCGTCCCAGTAGCGGATCGCCAGGTGGCCGATCAGCACCGGGTTGGGAAGCTCGCCTTCGGTGATGCGCTCTCCCTCGACGGTGAACTGGGAGTAGTCGATGACGTCGCGAGTTTTGGCCAATGTGTTCGCCAGCGCCTGGAGCTTTTTAATCCGGGCGACGTCGACATGGTTGGCCTCCCGCAAGCGGTCCTGCACCTCTCGTCGGCTCAGGTTGCTGGTCCCGGCCACCCCACGCATGGAGATCAGCATCTGTGACTCGTCGCCCTGGTTCTCGGCCCCGGAGGCGAAGACGTACAGGTCGATCCAGCCGGCCCGGTTCCCCAGCTCTGCCGCCCGCACCGCCGACTCCTCCGCCGTCAGCGACTTGAACGGCTGCAGGTTCTCGCCGGTCAGGGCCGTATAGAACCCAGTGAACGGGTCGGGTTTATCCGTGCGGGTGTGGTCGTAGATCCACTTCTGGCAGCGGATCGGCTCCATGTCCTGCATTTTCCAGGTGCTTCGTCCGTTGACCATCAGGACGGCTCCCAGGGTGCGCGGGTCACTGGCCACGCGGGTCAGGGTCATGGTGATCTTGGCCTTGGCAGGGGCGGTCGGCACCTGGTACTCGGTGGCCAGCGACCCCTGTTGCGTGCCGGCGACCGGCTTGATGCGCTGAAGGCGATCGTCGTAGCGCAACTCGAAGCGGATTCCGGCGGTGTCGGTCGGAGAGTGGCCCTGACCCTGCTGCGGCTGGCCGGGCTGACCGGGCCGGCCCGGCCGCTGCTCCTCGTCCTCGAGCCGGATCTCCTCCAAAATGGCGTTGTCCCGTTGCCCGATTGTCACGTCGCGGCTGCGGACCAGGTTTGATTTCAGAGCAAAGTTGTACCCCAGGTCGGCGGCGAGGAGGCGATCGGTCGGGACGGAGAACCGGGCCACCTCGTAAGCAGCCAGGCGGTTGTTGCGGAAGCAGTGGCGGTCGAACGCCTGGATGACCACCGTGGTCCGCTTGCGGTTTCCGTCGTTGCTGACTTCGCCGGTGAGGAAGGCGTCCGCCCGGACCGGCTTGCCGACGTCGTTCCAGGCCAGGTCGTAGTTGGTGGCGAACAGGAGGTCGAAGGCGGCCCGGTCGGTGCGGATCGCTCCCACCCCGTTCTTGTTCGCTGTCCCGACGGCGTCGCGGAGGATGCCCACGCGGGTGGGGGCGTCCACGTCGAGCGCCATGATCAGGGCGTTCTCCAGCCGCCGGGTCATGTCATGGCACAGCGGGGCGGCGGTGTAGGAGTACGTCCGGTTGCCGCGCTTGACCTGGAACGGCAAGACGCCAACCGTTTTCCAGTTCCTGTTCTGGGCAAACTGCAGCACCTGGCGACTATTCGCCAGCAGCCACAGGTCGAGGGTGCCGGCGCCCGCCCGGCCAGTCGTCACCAGGCCGCAAGTCAGAAGCAGAGCGACCGCCACGGGGCCGCCCGCCCGCCGTCCAAGAAACGTCTGTCCCCATCCGTTCATGGTGGTGCCTCCGGGTCGATCGCCCGCGCGCGGCGGGGCCAGTAAGCACGCTGATACCGTCCCTGTCCGGTCCTGTCCGGCCCGGCGTCCGACCAGCGGCGTCTACAGAATGTGGGGGCGGTTTCCGCGATGGGAAACCGCCCCCGCGCCGCAACCTTCTGGCCGCGGTTACGGGTTAATCTTGCGGCAGCCCACCCGGCTGGCCGGTGCCCAGCTGGCCGGTGCCCGGCTGGCCGGTGCCCTGTTGCGGGCGCCCGCCCTGCTGGAACCCGCCCGGCTGGCCGGTGCCCTGCTGGCCCTTGCCGCCGTCCCAGTAGCGGATCGCCATGTGGCCGATCAGCACCGGGTTGGGCAGCGAGTCGACGGTGATCTCCGGGCTTTCGACCGGCTCCAGCTCGTGCAGGATCAGGCCGCCCACCGACCGCTTGCGGACCAACGCCTTCTTCTGGCGGACGTTGTTGGACTGCATCAAATCCGACTGCAGCTGCGCCAGACTCTGGCTCCGCGACCGCGCCTTGGGCATGCCGCGGGTGGAGATCAGCATCTGCTGCTCGTCCCCGCCGCCCTTGCCGCCTTCGGAGCTGGCGAACACATACACGTCGATCCAGCCGGCCCGGTTGCCCAGCTCCGACGCCTTGGCCAGCGATTCCTCGGCGGTCAGCGCCCGGAAGCGCAGCAGGTTGCGGCCGGTCACGTCGGTGTAGAACCCATCATAGCTGTCGCGCTGGCCGCGGCGGCTCAGATCGTACAGCCACTTCTGGCACTGGATCGGCTCCATGTCCTGCATCTGCCAGGTGCTCTTGCCGTTGACCATGATGACCGCGCCCAGCTTCTGCGGCTCGTCGGTCTGCCGGGTCAGGGCCATACTGATGGCGGAGCCGGCCATCGCCGGCGGCGCCTGGTACTCGGTGGCCAGCGAACCTTTCTGGCCGCCGCTGACCGGGGTCAGCGTCTGCGCAACGCCGTCGTAGAGCAGCTCGAAGCGGAAGCCAGCGATGTTGCTCGGCGTGTGGTCCTGGCTTTGCGCGCCGGTCAACTGACCGCCCGCCTGGCCGCCGGACTGCCCGCCGCCCTGGCCGCCGGTCGGCTGGCCGGGCTGCAGTCCGTTCTCCTCGTCGCGGATCTCCTCCTGGATGCTCTGGTCGCGACGGGTGGCCTTCACGCCGCGGGCGGTGACCACGGCGGTCTTCATCGCGAAGTTGTACCCCAGGTCGGCCATCAGCATGCGGTCGGTGGGGACGGTGAAGTCCTTCACCCGGTGGGCGAGCAGCTTGCCGCCCTTGCGGCTGTTGGCGTCGATCGCCTGAATGATGACCACCGTCTTGTCGCGGTCGCCGGTGTTGATCACCTTGCCGGTCAGGAAGACGTCGGCCTTCACCTGCTTGCTGCCCCAGGCCAGGTTGTAGTTGGCGGCGAACAACTTGCGAAAGGCCTGGTCGTCGGTCAGGAACGAGCCGACCCCGGCCCGGTTGGCGGTGCCGGCGGCGTCGCGGATGATGCCGACGGCGCGGGACTCGTTGGCCTCCATCGACATGATCAGGGCGTTTTCCAGTCGGCGGGTGATGTTGTGGCTGAGCGGCCCGCCGGCATACGACGCCTTGCGGGTGCCGCGCTGCACCTGGAACGGCAGCACGCCGACGTTTTTCCAGCCCTGCTGCTTGACGAACTCGAGGACATCGCCGCTGTTGGCCATCAGGCCCAGGTCGAGCGTACCCGCCTGAGCAGTCATGGCGCCGGTCAGCAGGAACGCCAGCGCCAGGCCGGGCAGAAGCAGGGCGGTAAGCCCCGTCCGCCGGCCAGATCTCGATTGCCTATCCCACATCATCGCTTGCTACCTCCGGTGAAAAGCCCTCGCTTGCGCTTCGGGTTGTCTACGCTTCGGGTTGTCTAGTTTCGTGGCCGGATGCGGTACAGCTTCGGCGCCTCGGCCGGCTCGCCGACGCCAGTCCACAGGCCGGCGGTCAACTCCTGGGGCTTGCGCACCCCGGTGAACTTGGCCTCCAGTCGCGGCGGGGTGTCGCCGTCGGCCAGCAGGGTACGGTGCATGCGCTGCTCGCCGGGCTGGAGCGTCACCTCGGCCCAGGCGGCCTGGCCTGGCCAGCGGACCTGGTAGGCCAGCGGCCCGGCGGTGCCGTTCTCGATGCCGACCACCGCCAGCCGATGCTCGAACAGGTGCGGCACCTGGTTGCGGCTGTCGATCCGCTCGCCGCGGGCAGTCATGTCCTTCCGCCACGAGTCGAACAGCAGCCGGGTTTCTCGCTGCAGCCGTGGGAAGAACTCGGTCCAGGTGAGTTGCTTGTCGCGGTCGGAGACGGGGGCCAGCAACAGCTTGTCGAGCGACCGGGTGAACAGCCCGCCCTGCAAGCTGTCGCTCCAGGACGCATTGTCGGTGGCGGCGGTGACGTCCACGGTGCCACGGCTCTGGAAGAACAGGCTGCGGACGGTCGGGTGCAGCGACTGGGCCGGCGGCGCGGGGACCGCGCGGGTGGTCGCCAGCTCCTTCAGCTTCTTCGGCGTGCTGCAGCAGTCGCTCAGCAGCACCGCCAGCGCCGGCCCCTTCGCCTCCATCGCCCGCAGCACCTCCTGCCGGAACAGCGGCTTGCCGTCGCTGAAGTCAAAAAAGTGCTGTTTGGTACGAGTGTCGGTCGCTCCATGCCCGCCGTAGTAAACCACCAGGCCCTCATCGGGCTGGACTGCCAGGGCGCGAATCTGGTCGAGGAACACGCCGCGGGTGGCCTGCTTGCCCTTGAGCACGGTCAGGGTGTAGCGGTCGGCCGGAATGGTCTGCCGCCACAGGTCGCGCAGCCGCCGCTCGTCGAGCATCAGGCTGGGCGCCAGCTCCGACGCCTGGGTGTCCAGTACCGTCAGGATGTGAATCTTCCGCAATTCGGGCGATGCTGCAGACGCCCACGGGCCTCCTGCCGTCAGGACCAAAACCCCGACCGCGGCGACGACCAGCAGTCGGGGGATGACGAACGACCGGGGCATGGGCCATACTCCGCCGGAATCCAGAGGGGAACCGCTCGATACATCAACTACGATCAGCCCGTCACACTGTGACGGGCCGGGCGAAGTCATCGGCCGGGTTCGCCTCCTTCGAGAAGACGAACCCGGCGGGCTTGGGCGTCAATCCGGGGTCGGTCCCGACTGCTGTCCACCGCTGCCGCCGCCGGCCGGCAGGAGGCGGATCGACAGGCGCGCCACCAGCCGCGGGTTCGGGAACTCCACCAGCTTGATGTTCTCGTTGGCGAGGTTGATCGCCTCCATGTCCGGGACGATGATCTCGCGCTTGGTGACCAGGTTGTCCCGCTTGACCACCTCCACCTTGGTGGTCAACTTGGCGCTCTTGAGCAGCGCGCTCCGCAGGGCGACGTAGGACGACCGCGCCTCCTTCTCGGCGGTCGGCGGCAGCCCTTTCGGGCTGATCAGGACGTCATCCCGCCGCTGCTGATCGGGCACCGACTCGAACACGTCGACGTCGATCACTCCGGCCTTGTCGCCCATCTGCTCCTTCATCTGCCGCGCCTCGTCGCCGACCAGCACCTTGAACGGCAGCAGGCGAACCGTCTTCTGCTGGCCCGCCGGCTGTTGGCCGCCGCCGGACTGGCCGCCGCCGGACTGGCCGCCGCCGGTCGGCTGCTCGCCGGGCTGCTGGCCGTCTCGCCGGGCAGTCCGCCGGCCGCGGCCCTGGGCCTCGTCGAGCATCAGGAACCCTTTAATCAGGTACGACTTGCCGGCCGGCAGGATGAACTTGGCACTGCCCTCCGGGGCGTCCTTCTGGCGATTGATGGCGTTCTCGTCGTTCAGGCGCAACACCACCCCGAGTTTGCGGTCGCCGGTGTTCCGCAGGCGAATCGCCACCTTCTGGCCCGACCCCGGACTGGGCACTTCCCAGCGGATCGCCTGCTGCCCCTGGCTGCCCGCCTCGCGGATGCTCGCCGCCACATCGTCGGCCAGCAGCTCCAGAGCGATGCCGCCGATCGAGTCGGGCCGTACCTGCTGCTGCCTGCCCGGCTGGGTCGGCGTGGTCGGTTGGGTCGGGGTAGTCGGCTGAGTTGGCGTGGTCGGCTGAGTCGGCTGCGTGGTTCCGGCTTGCCCCCCCTGCCGGTTCACTTCCTCGACGATGTTGATGTCTTCCTCGACCAGCGACGGGTTCCGCGACCGGGCCAGCCGGTCCTTGGTACTGCGGCTCATCACGAAGCTGTAACCGAGATCACGCAGGACGAAGCGATCGGTCGGCAGCTTGATGGTGGCCAGCGACTGCAGGGTGCCGGGGTTCTTGCGGTCGAACAGCTCCAGCTGAACGACAGTCGTCTTGCGGTCCTTGCTAAGCGATACCTTGCCGGTGAGGAAGGCGTCGACCTTGACCTGCTTGCTGCCCCAGGCCATCGGGTAATCGGCGTCGAACAGCTTGCGGCGGTCGGCCGGGTTGCTGTACCACGCCTTGACCCCCTGCTTGGCGGCGAACCAGCCGGCACGATGGACGACGCCCAGCGCCTGCTGTTCGTTCGCTCCGCCGTGGATGACCAGCAGGTTTTCCACTCGTTCGGCGAGACGGCCGCTCAGCGGTGCGTCGAACGACTCCTTGCCGGCCCCTTCCTGCACGCGGAAGCGGAGGACGCCGACGTTGTGGTATTTCTCTTTCAGCTGCTCAACGATTCCGGGCATCCGATCGTTGAGCCGGGTGTCCACCCGATCGGCCCGCGCGTCTGACAACGACGCGACGGCGATCAGGGTGGCAACCAGCAGGCCGATGCGAACTCTCATGGCTACTCCCTCCAGGCCGGACGACGCCGAACCCGGCGCTTGGACGATTCAGGACGAGACAACGGCGGTCGCGGCGGCGCCGCATCCCGGTTTTGGGGACGCGCAGGGAGCGGAACGTCGCGGAAGCGTCTACCCATAGTACGACGTCCCTCTCCCCCTGTGACGCCAACCCGAAAAATCGTTCGCGATGCGTTTCGGGCGAAACCCCTACAACCGGACCAGGGTTGGCCGGACAGTCACGGCCGACACAACAGGTCGATGCGCGGCAGGTCCGCCGGAGTAAACTCCGGCACCTGCACGTCCTCCGTCTTTTCGAGCAGCTGCAACAGCGCCGCGATGCGGGATCGCACTCCTACCCCCAGCTGCCGTGCCGTCACCGTCCGCTGCCGGGCAGCCGGTTTCCCGTTCGCGTCGCCCCCCAGGACGGTGAGCAGCCCCTGTGTGAACAGCCCGTGCTTGTCCACCCCGCGGACGAGGGCCAACTCCGTCGGCTCGATCGCCTCCTGGTTGGGCCGGCAGGCGCTGAGGATCAGGAACGGCGCTCCCTCGCTGATGTCGCTGTGCGGGTTGCTGCCGACCGCTCCGGAGTGGCAGGCGTCGATCAGCAGCAACTTGCGCCCCTTGATCTTCGCCAGCAGGTCGTGCAGGTCGCGGGCGGATACCGTCGATTCCGGTTTCGCCGCATCGGTGTCGTGACAGATGTAGTAAAAGGTACCCGGTTCGTAGTCCTCAGCGCGTTGCTGGCTCCGCCGTGCCATCCCGTGCCCGGACAGGAACAGGACGAACAGGTCGTTCGGATGCGCCTTCTCGCCAAGCTGGCGGATCTCGGTGCGGATGCGGTCGGCGCTCGCTTCCTTGGGGGGGATGACCACCACCTCGCTGCGGTCGAACAGGCGGCTTTTCGCGTGTTCCTTCAACACCTGTCCGACCGCTGCCGCATCGGTGGCGGAGAAGCGCAGGTCCCTGTCCATCCATCCTTGGTACCCCTTCACCTGACCGTATTCGTTGTTGCCGACGCACACGGCGTAGAGGGTTCGCGTCGGGCGGCTGTCGTCCTGATATGGGACGTCGAGGCGTGACTCGGCGCGGCCGCCCTGGCGGTTGAAGCAGGTGAACGTGAGGAGGTTGCCGCCCTGGGCCAGGTCGGACCGGCGGACAGTCACCGACTCGTCCACCGACCCATCCGGCTTGATGGTGATCGGGGTGTCGTGGAGGGTGTCGTTGACCCACAGCGAGGCGCGGACGATCTGCTGGCCGGCCAGGTCGTCGCGCGGCTTGCCTTGCAGTCGCACCTGGAGGTGTTGCAGGTTGCCGTCGGCGTCCTTGCCCGGCCGCGTTTGCACCGTCACCGTCAGCACCGGCGGTTCGATGTCGGGGAAGATCACCTTCTCCGGTGCCTGGAAGGTGTCGAGAACGGTCCGCCACACCTTCGCCGGGTTGTGGAAGCCGACCGGCCGTGCCCCGCCGTCCTGCCGCGCGCCGCGACCGCTGAAGTTGGCGAGCGCATGGAACCGGGGCGCCTGGTGGGGGTCTTCCGCGTTGACGTGCCAGCCGAGATAGCGGTCGGCATTGGCCGAATTGGTGTCGTAATAGAAGTCACGCCATCGCCACAGCACCCAGTCGCTGCCCTGGTCGGCGCGGGTGGGGAAGAAGCGCCACAACGGTCGCTGCCGCAGCGTCGTCTTGGCACTCTGGAAGGTCTTGCCATTGTGCCACACCAGGACGTACTCGCGTTGCGGTTCAGCCAGCCGCAGCAGGTCGATCATTTCCTCGGGCGAACAGCGCTTGGGAGCCTGCATGCGGATCGGAGTGAGGCCGCCGCGGTAGGGGATGGTGCCGGCGGCGACGGGACTGTCGTCTGCCTGCTTGAGCCGGCTGCCGGGGTCGAACAGCCGCCCGGTCGGGCGGTCCCGATCATACACCCCGACCAGGTCGATCACGTCATTGTCGGTCAACCCGGCCTCCCAGGCGGGGCTACCGGGATCGACCTGCCGCACTCGCAACCGGCCGTCGTCGGTGGCGGCCAGTGTCATGCCCAGTTCAGATTGGGACGGCCACTTCTCCAGGCTCCAGCAGGCGATCGTCTGGTCGAGGCCGGTGCTGAACAGCAGCTTGCCGTCGGGTGACGGAGCGACCGACATCACCTTGCCCTCGTGGCCGGTGAGCATCCGTGCCAGCCGCACGTTGCCCGGCCGCAGCTCGTACAGGCTGACGCCCCATTGATGGCCGATCGCCAGCCGCGTCGGCGTGGTTTTCGTCCCCTTGATAAAGGTGTAGCATTGCGGCACCTGGTTCTCGACGGCGAAATACCCTGCTTCCTTCAGGGACTTGTTTGTCTCTACCTGTATGGCGTTACCGGGAACAATCGCTCCACCGCTGGGGCCAACCTCGATGGGAGTTCCGTCCGCCAGGTGCCATCCACGGATTCGCCACAACCAGTCGGACTCGGTCGTCTCCAGCCGCCACCCGTCACACTGATTCAGCGCCGGCAGTGGGGTGAACCCGGCGGGCGGACGATTCAGAATCTTGCGTGTCTCGTCGGTCAGGGTAAACGCGCGCCACGGCCCGGCGGCGCGGTCATTCGGGGTCTTCGGCCGCAGGTTCATCCCCTCCCGCCAGCCGAGGTACTTGCCGTCCTTCGACATCGCCACCTGCCAGATGCAGCTGCCCGGCCCCTTGATCTCGTCGAGTAACTGTTCCGTCGACAGGTCGAACAGCCGCAACTCGTGGTTGGCCCCGCCGGCGGTCGCCAGCTGGTTGGGACGGCCGGGGCGGAAGGCGATCTGCTCAACCATGTAGTCGGTGTGCAATCCCTTCTGGGTCTGCCGCTTCAACCCGTCGTCGGTGAGGGCATAGACGTGGGTGATGCTCCGGATGGGAGGGTTGAACGTGCCGCTGACGGTCACGGTTTCCGGGGCCACGCGGCAACCGACCGCCAGACGTCGGCTATCGGGGGAGAACGCCAGCACGCGGGCAAACGTGGAGGCCCGCTTGTCATCGCGCGGCGAGGCGAAGGAGACGCTTCCGCCCGGACGGGTGGTCCAACTCGCCCCGGCTGGTTGCAGCCGCAGGACCTCGACCCGGTTCGGCGGGGGATCGTCCTCCGTGCTCCGGTCGCCGGTGGCGGCCAGCCACCGCTTGTCGGGACTGAGGACGACGCGAAACAGGTTGACCACCTGGCTGAACCGTCCGGCCACCACCGCCGGCTGGGCCGGTGCCTCGACATCCCACACCCGGACGGTGCGGTCGAGCCGGCTGACGGTGACGAAGTGCCGGTTGTCAAGGAACGCGATCAGCCGCATGCGGTTCTCGAGCCGGCCGCCGGCGCCGACGAACGGGGTAGCGGCCTTGTCGTCGGCGTCCAGCCCCCAGCGCAGCAGCCGGCCGTTCTCGGTGCCGTACACCAGGTACTTGCCATTGGGACTGATGGCGATCTTCCAAATCACCTCGGCCGTTCGCGGATCGGTGAACGCCTTCTCCACCTGGCCGGTCCGCCGGTTGAGAACGGCGATCAGGTTGGTCGGGTTGCCGTACCCGGCGACGGCCACGCGGGTCGCCTGCGGGTCGAGTGGAGCGAGGGCGAAGATGCTGCCCCGCTGTTCGCGGTAGATCGGCCATCGCAGCACCTGAGAAGTGCGGGTGGCGAACCCGTCGTCGGCCAGGTCCCACGACCGCACCACCTTGTCCTCGCCGGCGGCCAGGACGGTGTTGCCGTCGGCGGTGAATACCAGGGCGTCGGTGAACGCCCGCGGGGCGCCGGTCTCCAGAATCAGGCCGGGCGATGTCCGACCGAGGCGAGACTGTCCGAACGCGGTCGAGCCGGTCAACCCGAACGCGGCTGCCACCGTGTAAACGGCCAGGCGGAGGAAGGTCGCCCTGTTCATGGCTGCCTCGCTGATGTGAAGAAGAGAAGATGCAATTGCATGCTAACCGATGAACGCATCGGCAGCAACAAACAGGACAGTCGTGCAACCGAATCGTCGGGATCGTTACGAACGGCCGCCCAACTCGGCCAGTTTGCGGTCCAGATCGGCCAGCCGGATCGGCTTGCTCAGGTAGTCGTCCATGCCGGCCGCCAGACAGCGGTCGCGGTCGCCCTGCAGGGCGTGCGCGGTCATGGCGATGATCGGCCGGCGCCGGCCCCGCTCCCGCGCGCGGATCTGCCGGGTCGCCTCCAGACCGTCCATCTCCGGCATCTGCACGTCCATCAGAATGACATCGAACGGCCCCTCGCCCGCCAGCCGGACCGCCTCCAACCCATTGCCGGCGACGGTCACCTCGTGGCCGCTGCGGGTGAGCAAGGTGACCGCCAGCTTGACGTTGATCGGGTTGTCCTCGGCGAGCAGGATGCGCAGCCGGCGGGGCGCGGCCGGGACGGCCGGCG
>JAXMAU010000096.1:0-12873 GCA_046350215.1 Gemmataceae bacterium
ACCATCGAAGTTGAAGTGGTCGTCACCGGCGTCGCCGATCAGGTCGCCGGTCACGATGCCGCCCGTCAGGTTGAAGACGTCGCCGCCGCCCTGGCCGTCGAGGTTGCCGGTGTGATTGACACTGACGTTGTAGGTGTCGACCCCCGACCCGCCGACCAGGTTGTTCATGTTGGACAGGGCCAGGGTCTGACCGCCGGTGGCGTAGGACTGCGAAGCGCCCACGGTCCAGGTGGCGATGGCGTCGAGGCCGGTGATCGAGTTGGCGTAGCTGTATAGTTCTTCCTCACCGACCTTGCCAATCCCTGCGAGGATGGCATTAATGTTGTCGAGGTTGCCGGTGATGCTTTTCTCGTCGCCCTGGAAGCCGTCGGTGGTCCCGAGGCCGCTCAGGCTGACGATGACGTTGTCGGTGTTGCCGTAGCCGGTGTAGTCCAGGGTGTCGCTGCCGGCCTGGCCGTCGATACTGCCGTTGAGAAGGGCCGGAACGTCGCCGTTCAGCGAGAAGACGAAGGCGTCGCTTCCTTCGCCGCCCTTGAGCACCATGCTGGTGTCGACCTGGATGGCGAACGTGTCCACGTCGCTGCCGCCCTGCAGCGTCTCGAAGCCGGAGAACGCGATGGAGGTGGAGCCGTCGGTGTAAGCCTGGCTGACGTCGAGGTTCCAGGTGCGCGCCGCATTTTCGCCCTGAAGGGTGTCAGTGCCGGACCCAGCGGTCAACGTCTCGACGCTGCTGAACACGACGCCCTGGCTGCCGCCCAAGGTGCCGGCGCGGGTGTTCATGTCGGTGATCTGCCAGACCCCGCCGAGCTGGTTGCCGATCAGTTCGTCGGTGCCGGACCCGCCGGTGAGGGTGACCTTGTGGTTGAAGTTCCAGGAGGTGTCGAGAATCAGGGCGTTGGCGCCATTGCCGAGGTTGACAACGATGTTCTTATCGGTGCCAGCACCCAGGGTCAGCGTTTGATCGCCCGCTTTCGACGGGTCGAGGTCGATGGACGACGCCAGCCCGCCGCCGGTGACGTTGTGCTGGAGCACAGATATGCCGGAGCCGGGGTAGGTTTCGACGCGGGCCAGGATGAGGGTGTTGCCGGTGTTGTCTCCGGTAAAAGTCACCTGACCTGTGACGGTGTCTAGTCCGCCGATGGTGACCGCCGGGACGGCCCGATCCTCCAGGCACTCGAAGCCGAGTCGCGAGTTGCGACGGATGGGAGTGCGGCGGGTGTACGGGCGGAGGAAGCGAGTACGCAGGAGCTTGATCCAGGATGGCATGACGGGTCCTCGGAGAGACAGTCGGGGAGGGTGCGGTTATGGCGAAAGCGAAACAGCCGGAAGGGGAGCCGGTGTAGTTAGCATGAATTGAGTTTGCGGCGAAGTCAAAAGACGGGCGCACCGCACCGATTTGTGACAAGTAATTGATTTGATTAGACTTGCGTTGACAGTATGCCGTCACATGACTATTATTGCGATGGGTTCGCGGCCCATTGCATCAATCGTTTGAATTGTCGCAGCGAGGCTGGATTCTGGTGGGGTGAGAACGGTCCGGCTGCCCGAAACGGAGGGAAAAAAGCGAAAGAAAGCTGGCCCGCCGTGTCTGACGCAGCGCCGGACCGACGTCGGCGGACTCGGGGAGGTGGGAACCGTGTGGAAGTTGACTTGCCAACCCGCCGATGGTGCGGTAGAAAATGACTATTCCTCATCGCGAGGGATAGACATTCCCCGATAGCTCAATGGTAGAGCAACCGGCTGTTAACCGGTTTGTTGTAGGTTCGAGTCCTACTCGGGGAGCTTTCGTACACGGCACGTCCTTGCACGATGTTGTCAACGCCCGGCGCCGTCCAGCGCCTCGCCCTGCAACAGCAGCTCCTGGGCGGCGGCCGCTCGCCCCTTCGCTTCCTGGTAGCGCGCCTCGTTGGCCAGCGCCTGCCGTACCCCGGCGTCGTCGCCGGCGGCGCGCAGCCGTTCGCGGGCCTCGCGGAGCAGCTTCAACCCCTCCTCCTCCCGGCCCTGGATCAGCACGGCTAACCCCAGGTTCGCCTCCGCGTCGCCGCGGCCCGCCCACCCGTCGCCGCCCCGGCGAGTCGCCTCCTTCAGCAAGGTGATCGCCTGGTCCACGCTCCCCGCCTCCAGCTTGACCGCTCCCAGCACCGCCAGCGCCTCGGCGGCCAGACCGGGTTCTTTCTCCGCGGCAAGTCGCGTCAACAGGGCGGCCGCCGCCGGGGTTTGTCCGAGCCGGGCCAGCGATCGCGCCTGCGCCAGCTGCAGCCGACCCTGCTCGCTCGGTACACGGCTGGCGGCCTCGGCGCGTTTGAACGCGATCAGCGCGGCGTCGGCCTCGTTACGGTTCAGCCGGGCCATGCCGACACAGCATTTGAGCAGACACTCCCCCGCCGTGTCCCCGTCTCCCCCACCCACTCCCATCGGTCGGGTGGAACGGCGAAAATCGGCCATCGCCTCCGTCGGCCACGCCTGGCCGGCCGGTCGGTGAAAGGCGCATCGCTCCAGCAGCGTGACGTCACACAACGGCGTCGGTCGTGCGAGCAGCGCCGCCACCTGGACGAACGCCGCCTGCCAGGCGCGGCCGGCCTCCTCGCTGCGTCCGGCGCGGCGGAGCGCCTCGCTATATCCTATCGCGACGGCGGCGCGCTGGTGGGGCAGGTCGACGGCGGCCGCCATCGCCTTTGCAAACGCCTCGACCGCGTCCTCCGCCCGGGACGCCGCCAGCAGGGCGCTGCCGCGCAGTTGCCAGGCGTCGACCGTCAGGCACGGAGCGGACCCGGCAGGCAGTGCCTCCACCAGCCGGACCTCCAGCGCCTCCTCCGCCTTTCCTTCTTTCAAACAGGCCGCCACCTGCCGCCGCGCCTGGTCGTAGGGCGCCAGCCGCGGTCCCGCCGCCGCCAGAACCGCGGCCCAGTTCGCACCGGCGTGCTGGTCATAGGTGGCGGCGATCTCCCGCATCGCCGGACTGCCGGCCCGATTGATCCCTTCCGTTTGCAACGCCTCCAGGGCGACGTCCGGGAACGACCGGATCATCCGCCGGGCGGACTGCACTCGACCGGCGTTCACCCGCTCCTCGACGCCGGCCAGCAGCTGGTCGGGCCGGAGCGTTGCCACGTCCGGCTGGATCAGCCGCGGTCCGTTGCCGTCGATCTTCACCGTCCTGGCCGGCGCCGGCACGGGGACGGCGGGCGAGCGCTTCGGCGCCGAGACGGTACACCCCGCGACCGCCACCACCGCTGCCGCGAACAGGCATCGGGACGTCATGTCAGAAGTCCTTCGGGGTGATGGTGTGGACCCGGAAGATGGTCTGCAGCGGCGTTTGCGGCGGGTTCGGCCGCAGCACCTCGTGCGGCAGGAACGTGTTCAGCGTCCCCATCGCGTCGGGCGACATCGGGTGAATGCTCAGGTGTTTCATCAGATCGTGCGTTAGCGCCGCCGACTCGATCGGCGTGAAGAACACGTAGGGGCGGACGAGGATAACCTGCTCCCGGCGGGTCCGAACGGTTTGCTGGCGGCGGAAAAAGAACCCCAGGTACGGTATTTTCCCCAGCACCGGCACCTCCTGCCGGTGATCGTTGAGGCCCTCCTCAATCAGCCCGCCGATCGCCACCGTCAGCGCGTCCTTGGCGACGATCGTCCCCGAGAACAGTCGCCGCTGGACGATGTCGATCGGGATGTTGGTGAACCCCCCGCTGGTGTTGGCGACCGGGATGTTGCCGCCGTTGGGTAGCACGTTGGAGTTCTGCTGGGTGATCCGCAGCGAAACGGTGCGGTCGGCGTTGATGTTTGGGGTGATCAGCAAGGTGGTGCCGATGTCCTGCAGTGAGGTGATTGGCGTTGGGGTGACGACGGCGTTGGCGGCCAGGCCGTTGGCGACCACCGTGCCGGGGTTGAAGCCGACGGTGATCGGCTGGGTCTGGCCGATGAAGATGCGACTGACCTCGTTGTTCGCCGTCAGCACCATCGGGGTGGCGATCTGGGTGACGCGATTCTGATCTTCCAGCAGCTGCATGCGAAAACGGAAGCTGTCGCTGACCACCTGGAAGATGAGGCTGCCGGCGCGGTTGAAGGTCGGGTCGGTTCCTGCCAGCGCCGCCCGGAAGCCGGCCCCGAGCGGGGCGCCCAGGATGTCGCCGGTGCTGAATGACCCGGCCGCTCCGTTGGGTCCGCCGAACTGGTAGTCGAACACCGACGTGAACTCGTCGCGGAGGTCGATCGACAGCACCTTCACCTCCAGCAACACCAGCGGGGTCGGCACGTCGATCCGGTGGATCAGCTCGCAGATTTGCGCCATCGCGCTGGGATCGCTGGTGCGAACGATGACCTGGTTCTGCCGGCGAACGACGGTGACGTAGATCGAGACGTTCTGGTCCTGCTGGGCGGTCGATCCGGTGCCGCCGGCGGCGCCTCCGGCCCCGGCCGCCCCGCCGGCGCCGATTCCACCGCCACCGATCCCGCCGCCCGTTCCGCCGATGCCGGTGCCCACGCCGGCGCCCGCGGTACCCACGCCGGCCCCCAGCCCGCCGACGCCGGTCCCCACCCCGCCGGCTCCGCCAAAGCCGCCCACTCCGCCAAAGCCGCCAAAGCCGCCGACCCCGCCGCCGAACCCGCCGACTCCGCCAAACCCGCCGGTCCCGCCGAAGCCCCCCCGAAGATGCCGCTCGAGTTGCTACGCTGGTCGACCAGGTCGAAGCGAGTAAAGCGATACTGCAGGTCCTGGTACATGTTGGTGTCGGTGTCCAGGCCGTAGGTCAGCCGCACCCGCGACGGGCCGAACAGGTCGCGAATCGCCGCGCCGACGTCGAACGCATTGGGGTACATCAGCGTGAAGACCTTGGTCAACTCCTCGCGGAAGTTGGTCAGGTCCTGCCGGTACTCCTGCGGAGTGTACAGCGTCACGATCCCGCTCACCGGGTCGCACCGCTGCATCAAGCCGTAGGCGCGCACGATCGCGTCCAGCACGGCGGAGGCGTTGACGTTCTCCATCGACAGCGTCACTCGCCGGCGGCCGGCCTCCGGCGAGGCGATCACCTTCAGCCCGGTCTGGCTGCAGAACAGCCGCAACGCCTCGTCCAGCCGCAGGTCGCGGAACTCGATCTGATCCAGCATCGGGCCGGGGACGCAAACCAGCGGCAAGCCGCGCAGGTGCGGTGCTCGCAGCTCGGGCGAATCGTCGAACGGCAGGCCCGGCACCGGGGCGGGAAAGGGCGGCGGATCGGCGGGGACAGCCGGGACGACCGGGTCAGCCGGCAGCGGCGGAGGCAGAACCGGGGCGGCCGGCGGGGCCGCCTCCAGCCCGTTCGGGACCGGGAGGCTGGTCGCGGTCCGGCTGCCGACCGAGGTCGGGGCGAACGGGCGGGCCGCCTCCGAGCCGATCGGCGGCAGAGGCACCTGGTCAGATCGTTGTAGGGGTTGAAGGTCACGTTGGTGCCGACCGGGGCGGTGTTGGAAAAGAGCTGCAGCCGGTTGATCCCGGAGCCGCGCAGGGCGTTGGTCTGCGGGCCAGTCAACTGGGTGACCGCGAGAGGGCCATTGGCGCCCAGACCGATGTTCCCGTGGACGCCATCGGTACCGTCCAGCCAGGTCAGCGGGGTGGTTGTCCCGTCGGTCAGGGCGTCCCAGTCGTTGGGGTATTTGGTCCAGGCAGCCTGGAACGTCTGGATCGTCTTGTAGATCTCCTGGCTGTTGGTGGCGCGGGCGGCCCGTTCGGCCCGGCCGATCAGGCCCGGCAGCAGCGGCACGATGATCGCCGCCAGCGCGATCAGGATCGTCATGACGATGATCAGTTCCATCAGGGTCAGACCGGGGCGGCGTAACGTCGCGCGTGGGGGTACCAGCATGAGACCACACTCCTGGGTAGAGCCGGGCGTCAAGAGAACATGACGAAATTGTAATCCACCCGACGAATGGGGGCATGTGCAAGTCTTCGGGAGGGTGACCCG
This sequence comes from Gemmataceae bacterium, assembly GCA_046350215.1. Taxonomy (GTDB): domain Bacteria; phylum Planctomycetota; class Planctomycetia; order Gemmatales; family Gemmataceae; genus JAXMAU01. The sequence continues at coordinate 5,937 of JAXMAU010000096.1, forward strand.
GTGGAATTTGGCCAGGAGAAGCCGCGTCCGGCAGCGATCCGACTGGTCACCCTGGCTGGATCGCTTAGGATAGCCTGGCTCGACGGATGAGATCGCTGGACCTCCTGTCCGCGTCCTTCGGAGAACCATCATGGTGGACCTGCAGCAGCTCACCACCGCGATCATCGAGGGGAACGTCTCCCTGGCACGCACCATCACCCAGCAGGCCCTGGCGGAACAGCAGGACCCGAGCAAACTGGTCAATGACTACATGGTGCCGGCCATGAACGAGGTGGGCCGGCGCTACGAGTGTAACGAATACTTCGTCCCGGAACTGCTTCTGGCCGCCCGGGCAATGTCGGCCGGGCTGGTCTTCATTCGTCCCCTCCTGGTGGCCCGGGGTACCCAGCCGACCGGAAGGGTGATCATCGGCACCGTGAAGGGGGATCTCCACGACATCGGCAAGAACCTCGTCGCCGCCATGCTCGAGGGCAATGGGTTCGAGGTCATCGACCTGGGCGTCAACGTCACGCCGGACCAGTTCCTGGCCGCCGTCCGCGAGAAGAAACCGAACATCGTGGCCATGTCGGCGCTGCTGACGACGACGATGCTGGCCATGAAATCCACCATCGAAACTCTGCGGCAGGCCGGCGTCCGCGATCAGGTCAAGATCCTCATCGGCGGAGCACCCGTGACCCAGAAGTACGCCGACGAGATCGGCGCGGACGGTTACAGCGACACGGCGGCCTCGGCCGCGCGCCTGGCCCGAACGATCCTGGCCTGAACCGCCAGGGGAGATCGATCATGACACCACGCGAACGCCTCCAGGCCACCCTCGAACACCGCCAACCCGACCGGGTCTGTGTCGAGTTCGGCGCCACCTTCGTCACCGGCATCCACGTCTCCATCGTTCACCGCCTGCGGCAAAAGCTACTCGGACAGTCCGACTACCGCGTTCGGGTGATCGAGCCGTACCAGATGCTCGGCGAGGTCGACGATGAACTGCGTGCCGCGCTGGGGATCGACGTCATTGGCGTGCTGCCGCGGACGTCGATCTTCGGCACCGAGTCGAAGGATTGGAAGGAATTCACGCTCTTCGACGGCACGCCCTGCCTGGTCCCCGGCCAGTTCAACCTGACCAAAGCTCCCGACGGCGGTTGGCACATGTATCCCGAAGGCGACACCTCCGTACCGCCCAGCGGGCACATGCCGGAGGGAGGCTATTTCTTCGACGCGGTCATCCGCCAGGAGCCGATCGACGACGAGCACCTCGACCCAGCTGACAACACCGAGGAATTCGGGCTGCTCAAGCCCGAGGACCTGGCGTATTTCCGTGCCAAGAAGCAGTGGTTCGAGGAACGATCGGACTGCGGGACCATCCTGATCATTCCCGGCACTGCCTTTGGCGACATCGCCCTTGTCCCTGCCCCCTTCCTGAAGCGCCCTAAAGGGATTCGCGATATAGCCGAGTGGTATATTTCCACAAAAACGCGCCGCGACTACGTCTGGAAGGTGTTCGAGAAGCAGTGCGAATACGCCCTGGAGAACCTGAAGCTGCTGATCGACCTGTTCGGCGACCTCGTCCAGGTGGCGCTCATCACCGGGACCGATTTCGGCACGCAGCGCGGTCCCTTCATCTCGGTAGCGGCCTATCGCGACCTCTTCAAACCGTTCCACAAGCAGGTCAACGACCTCATTCACAGCCGGAGTCGGTGGCGCACCTTCATTCATTCGTGCGGGTCGATCTACCAGCTGCTGCCCGACTTCATCGAGGCCGGCTTCGACGTGCTCAACCCGGTGCAGTGCTCGGCGGCGGAGATGGACGCGCCGCGGCTGAAGCGAGAGTTCGGCAAGGACATCGTCTTCTGGGGCGGCGGGGTCGACACGCAAAAGACCCTGGCCTTTGGCACGCCGGACGAGGTCTACCGCGAGGTGCGCGACCGCATCGCCCTCTTCAACCGCGATGGCGGCTTCGTCTTCAACTCGGTTCACAACGTCCAGGGCAATTCTCCCCTGGAGAACGTCGAGGCGATGTTCCGGGCGCTGCGCGAGAGTGCTGTGTGACGACTCGGGCACGGCAGACTCCGCACTCGGAGGAGTGAGGACTTCCATGAGGCCGACCGAAGGTGGTCAACGGGGGTATGTGGCCCTGGTGTGCCTGGTAGCGGCCCTGGGCGGTCTGCTGTTCGGCTATGACACGGCGGTGATTTCCGGCACCATCGGCTTCCTCCAGGAGCACTTCGAGCTGACGGCGACGCTGAAGGGCTGGGCGGCGTCGAGCGCCCTGCTGGGCTGCGTGCTGGGAGTGTCCTTCGCCGGGCTGTTCAGTGATCGACTGGGGCGGAAAAAGACACTCGTCCTGGCCGGGCTGCTCTTCCTGATCTCGGCCATTGGCACGGCCTTGCCGCAGACCCTGGCGGCATGGATGAGCCAGCGGATCGGCCAGGGTGAGGCCAGCTTGTCGAGTATCTTCCTCTGCTTTGTCCTCTTTCGCATCGTCGGAGGCGTGGGCGTGGGCGTGGCATCAATGGCCTCGCCGATGTACATCGCCGAGATCACGCCGGCGCGGATTCGCGGCCGCATGGTGTCGGTCAACCAGCTGGCGATCGTCAGCGGCATTCTGCTCATCTATTTCGTCAACTATTCGATCGAGGGGCTGGGCGATCACGCCTGGAACGTCAGCACCGGATGGCGGTGGATGTTCGGCTCGGGCGTGTTGCCCTCGGTGCTGTTCCTCGCCCTGCTGGGACTGGTTCCCGAGAGTCCGCGCTGGTTGATGGAACAGGGCAGAAACGACCAGGCCGAGCACATCCTGAACCGTGTCGGCGGCGCCGCCTTCGCCGCCGCAGAGGCCGCCTCGATCCGCGCCAGCATCGCTCTGGAGAAGCAGCAATCGGTGGGCTTTCAAACCCCCGGCATTGGCCGTCCCCTGGTGCTGGGAGTGGTCCTGGCCATCCTTCAGCAGGTGACCGGCATCAACGTCTTCCTCTATTACGCACCGGAAATCTTCAAGACGCTTGGCTCCAGGATCGATGCCGCTCTCCTGCAGACCGTCGTCATCGGGGGAGTCAACCTGGCCTTCACGTTGGTGGCCATCTTCACCGTGGATCTGCTCGGCCGCAAACCGCTGATGATCGTCGGTTCGCTCGGCATGGTGGCACTGGTCGCCCTGGGTTTATGGCCCTTCCTCGCACTGCCGCCGCTGTGGGCACTGGGGTTCATGCTCGCCTACATCGCCTTCTTTGCCCTGTCGGTCGGCCCGGTGACGTGGGTTCTTCTCGCCGAGATCTTCCACAACCGCATCCGCGGCCGGAGGCACTGTCGATCGCCACCTTCAGCCCTGTGGACCGCCAGCTTCGTCGTTTCGCAAACCTTCCCGATGATGGACGAGAACGCCTGGCTGGTGGAGAACTTCCGCCATGGCTTCCGTTCTTCCTCTATGCCGTCTTGTCTCGTACTGGCCCTCATCGTCTGGCTGGCCGTCCCCGAGACGCGCGACCGCTCCCTGGAGGAGATCGAGAAAAGCTGGACTGCCGGCACAGCCCCGAGGGCAGGTCCACCAGGTTGACCGCCGCGCGCATCGGGAAGGCCAACTCTGCCCACGCTCCGGCTCGCTTGACCTGAATCGACACCGCCTCGATGTCGCACCGGCCGGATTTCTTGAACGGACAGGGCATCGGCTGAGCCTGTCCGCGAGCGTCGATCGTGCGACGGCGCAGGGTGTAATCGCCGGGCGGCAGGCCGGGCAGCAGGGCGGCCCAGTGGGCCTTCGCCAGCGACTCGGCCAGGCCGTCGGCTTGCCGGTCGCATCGAACCCGATCGTTCCTTTCGGCACGGCGGCTGCCCCGGCAGCTCTCCGCCCCATCGGGCCGGCGGTGCCAGCAGGTGGGCGTCGGTCCAGCGCGGTCGTGAAGTACGGATCGCTGTCCGGCCAGCGTTGCCCGGCCAGGGACACCCACACCTGGACCTTCGCCAGCCCGGAGACGCCCACCTGGGCGTGCCAGTCACCGAGATGGCTCGTTCGCCCGCGCGGTTCGAGGCCTGCAGGGTGGCCGCGAACGTCTTGAGCGGGCTGTCGATGTCGTTGTGCCGCTGATGTACGTGTCGTTCGCCGCGGCCTGGTTGAGACGGGGTCAGAGTGGTCAGCCACTTGACCGACTTGAACCCGTAATGCTCCGGCACCACCATGCGTACCGGCCGCCGCGCTGCGGGCTGAGCCAGCCGCCGTTCAGCTTGTAGCACGGATCACCGGCGGTAGGCCGTCGGATCCTCCAGCACCCGGCCCACCGGCAGCGAACTGCGGAACAGCTGCTTCGGGTCGTCGTTGATACCCGTGGTAGAAGACGCGGCGCAGGTTTCCTGGGCCGCGTCAGCCAGCGCACGGTTCGCGGCGGCACTCCCTCCCAGATACCCATGCCCAGTGGACAGCCCATGTTCAGACAGGTCATGACCTTGGCGAACCGGACGGCGTGCCTCGCCCCCAGCAGCAGGCCGGCGGCGAAGTCGAGGAGGCGGTGCCGGCCGCCCGGGTAAACGTCCTGCCAATGCCGCCGGGTGGTCGGCGTCGGCCACGACTTCCAGCGGTGTCGCGGGTAAGCCTGACTGCCCGCCGCTTCGCCTCGGTACAAGGTGTGCGGGACCGGATTGCCGCGCGACACGTCGCCGAACTGGTTCGCGGGAGTGAAGTACGGTTCAGCTTGTCCGAGTACCGACTTGGCCGGGGCGCGGCGGCCAGGGGCCGACCACGGATAGGCGGTCGCCCCGGCGGCGCGGCGACGGAGAAAAAGCGCTTGGGACAGCGGCTGCATGCTCGGCCAGGAAGAGATCAGGGTCGGTCATTCGCGGACTCCTTCGCAGGTCATCCCTCGTGAATCCGGAAGTGTTCACCCCATTGAACCCCGGCTATCGCAGCGCGGGCGGGGCGGTGAGCGCTGGCCACGCCCCGCCGGCGGCTGCTGGTCAGTCGGGGATGGTGAAGCCCTTGCGGTTGGCCTGGTCGCGCAGGGCGCCGCGGACGGCGTCGTCGAAGGCCCGGTCTCCCACTTTCTCGGTCTTCTTCATCTCCTGGCGGATGTAGGCGGTGCGCTGCTTGCTCAGCTCGGCGATCTCCTTCTGGATGGCCTGGCGCTCTCCCAGCATCTTCTTCACATGCGCCACCCGCTCTTCCGGCTTCAAGCGCTTCAGCTCGTCGCTCAGCTCCGCCTCGGGCACCTTGGTGACGTCGAAGGTGGGATCGTCCTTGAGCCGATCGACCAGGTCCCATCCGGCGTTGCGGTAGAGGTCGGTGGCCTTGGAGATGGCCCGTCCCGGCGCGGCCCCTTCCGCCTTCTTGGCGTTGGCGTCCTGGGCCGCTTGATTCTGCAAGCCGCGCTCGCGGACCTCCTTCTGGCCGTAGGCGACATAGGTGCGGTTGATCTGCACACCCAGCTCCACGAGCTTTTTGTCCTGGGGCGTGGCGATGGCCAGCGTCCCCTTCTTCATGTCGATCTGGGCGAACCGGCCCTCGGCCCTTTTGGCGAAGGTCTGCCACCCCTCCGCCTCGCCAGGGCTGGACCCCTGGTAGGTACAGTAAATGGTGTTGATGATGATGTCCTTCTCGACGGCGAGCCGCGCGACCGACTCAAGGGACACCTCCCGGTCCTGGTCGGCCGGCTCGTTGCCGCAGACGAAGATCAGCTTCAGCGTCTTCGCGTCCGCCGACCATTTCTGCTCCACGATCGCATCCCGGCAGACGCGGGCCACGTACTCCGTGCCGCCGTGAATCCGCAGCCCGTTCAGCTTCTGGTAGACGGTGTCGAGGTCGTCGGTCAGATCGACCTCCTTGCGAACCCACCCCTTGTTCCGGTCGTAGGTGGTGTGGCCGTAGCTGTACAGGCCGACGCGGAGACGAGGGGTCGGCTTGACGGTGCCGAGGTCGTTGACGATGTCCCACAGCTTGACCTTGGCCGAGTCGATCAGGGCATTCATGGAGCTGGAAACGTCGAGGCAAAGGACGACATCGACGACGGGGGCAGCCTTGGCCTTGGCCGCGGCGCGAGCCGGTCCGGCCGGCGACACGGCGGCCAGGGCGAGGAGCAGACACGTAACGCGCAACATGGGGAGTTCCTCCTCCGACGAAGACACACGGTGGCATTCTACCCCCCCAGGCGATCGGCTGTGTAACGGAAAGGTAACGAGCTTGCCCGCGTGGCGCCGCCCGCGCCACGGTGTCGCGGTGGGCCGTGCCTCTGGCGGAAAGCACGGCCGGGCGCGGCCGACCTGGATAGAACGACTACGGGGTCAGCGCCCCCTAGCCTGACAGCCTGAGAACCCCGACCGTCGTCCATACCTGCCCGGGAGGGCCGACCGATGGGTCATGCCTCCACCGTATCTCGCATTACCAGCCCGGCGGCCGTTCTGCTCGCCACCCTGGCCGTGTGGCCTGCGCCGGCCGCCGCCCCGCCGATCGTCCTGCCGCCCCGTCCGCCGCTGGTCGCTCACTGGACGTTCGATGAAGTCCAGGGCGGCCTGTGTCGTGACGCCAGCGGCCACGGCTGGAACGCCACACCCGCACCCGGCCATCCCGATCCGGGTCGCACGCGAGGGGTGTTCGGCCATGCGCTGGCGCTGGCCGGTCGGCATCATCTGCGCGCGTCGGCCGCCCTGCCGCTCGTCTACCCGGCCGGGCTGTCGCTGTCCGCCTGGGTCAAGCCGACCGACCTGAGCGGCTACCGCGAGATCTTCCGCAAGGAGGACGGCGCGGACCGGGTCCTGTTCTCGTTTCAGGACGACGGCAGAACCTTGTCGCTGGGGCTGAACACCGGCCGCTACGACGAGTGCGACGCCGCCATCGACCCGGCCCGGGTCAGCGACGGTCAGTGGCACCACTGCGCCGCCACGTTCGACGGCCGGTGGATGCGGGTGTACCTGGACGGCGAGGAAATCGGCCGGCTGGAGCAGCCCGGCCGGGTCCGCGCCG
>JAXMAU010000097.1:0-11928 GCA_046350215.1 Gemmataceae bacterium
GGAGGTGGCGGCCTGGTAGGTGGCGGCCCGGTCGACCAGGCGCTGGCCGGTGGTCTGCAGGCCGGCCGTCCACATACCGGCGTTGGCGTGTGGGCCGAGCAGGTGGTGGGCGGCGCGGAGGAGGAAGCGTGCCAGGTCGCGACGATTCGCCCGTTCGGCCGCCCCCAGGAAGGCGTCGAGCACGCGGTCCTGCGAGGTGCCCAGCGCCCGCATGTCAGCCGACAGCTCGATCCGCTCCTTACCGCTCTCGACGTGAATCCACCGGGCGGCCAGCTCCGGCTGCAGCGCCTCCAGGATACAGCCGCCAACGCCGTCGAGCCAGGGGGCGAAATCGGGGGTGGTGTCGCTCGGCGCGTTGCGGTAGTCCTCGGGGTAGGCCAGCCAGCAGAGGCCGTGCCGCATGTACGGGTCGCGGGTTCGCAGCGTGGCGGCGCCCAGGCCCTCCACCGTCTCGCGCAGCCCCTCGTGCGCGAAGAACAGTAAGAGCAGGTCGCCGACGCTCAGCGTGGCGTGCGGCGGCTGCCACGGCGGCGTCTTGTCGCCGGGGCGGGCGGCGGTGATCCAGATCAGGAAGCCGAGCGTGTCACGAGTGAACGACAGTCCCAGCTGCTCCGGCACGGTCCGCTGCCACAGCCGGCCGTGGACCGCCTTCATCCCGCGCAGAAACCGCTCGTCCCGCCACCCGCCGCGAACCGCCAGCAGATAGGTACACCCCTTGGCGAGAGCGTCCTGCACCAGCCGCACCGACACCCGGCTAAGGCATGGCGGCACGTCGCAGCGCGCCTCGATCAGCGGCAGGGCGCGCTCGATCGGCTCGCGTCGCAGGAAGTAGTACAGCAGCCGCAGCAGGCTGGCTTCAAAGCGTGAGACGTTGTGCATGCTCGGTTCCCCCCGGTGCTCCCGTCTCACCGGGGGACTCGTTCCCCCGAAAAGTGGCTCTGTGATTCAACCACAGCCACCTGCCGACGACAATCCAGGTAGTGGTCACTTTGTCGCGATCGGACCTGAGCCAGACACGCCGCGCGTCAGGGAGGTTCCCGGAGAGGAGAGGGGCCGCCTTGCTCTCCAGCATTGTAGCAGACCTCGCTCGCCCACCTCCACAACGCCGCGTCCCTTCTCCGATACGCCGATGCGGTCGCCCGTTTTCATTCGCCGCGCTCGGCGCGTTATCTCGCCGGTGCGCTCGCGGTTGTCCTGGGGACGAGCGGTTCGTCACGAGGTTTCAGAACGGTTTGAAACCTCGCGCCGTCTCCGCTATGCTCAGGCGTGGGATGCGATTCGGAGAGGGGCGTGATGGAACGGAAGGTCCGCGTCGGCGCGGTCAACTACCTGAACACCAGGCCGCTGATCTGCGACCTCGACGTGCTGGCGCCGGACGCCGAGCTGATCCTCGACGTCCCGAGCCGGCTGGCCGATCGCCTGGCTGCCGGCGAGCTGGACGTCGCCCTGATCCCGGTAATCGAATACCTGCGCGCCGGCTGCTACACCGTCGTCCCGGACATCGCCATCGCCACGCGCGGCCCGGTGCTGAGCGTCACCCTGTTCAGTCGCGTGCCGTGGCCGCAGATCCGCCGCGTCGCCCTCGACGAAGGGTCGCGGACCAGCGCGACACTGACGCAGGTACTCCTCCGCCTCCGCTACGGGGTGTCTCCCGAGGTGGTCCCGCTGCCGCTCGAGCGCTCGGCCGACGACGTCGACGCCGACGCCGTGCTCCTGATTGGCGACCGGGCGATGCGGGCGTGTCTGCCCGGCTTCGCCCACGCCTTCGATCTCGGCCAGGAGTGGTTCGACTGGACCGGACTGCCGTTCGTCTATGCCGTGTGGGCGGTGCGGCCGGAGGTGGACCTCGGGCCGGTGGCGGCGGCGCTGGCGGAGGCGAAGGCGCGGGGCCAGGCGCGGGCCGGGCTGATCGCCGCCCGCGAGGCGCCGGGGCTGGGGTTGGACGCCGGCTTCTGTCGCCGCTATCTCAGCACCATCTTGCACTTCGACCTCGGCCCGCGTGAGCTGGCCGGGTTACAGCACTATCACCGGCTGGCCGCCGACCTCGGTCTGGCGCCGCGGACGGCGACGGTGCAGTTCTACCACGACGAGGCAAAACCGCAGGCCCGCCGCGCACTGCTGCCGGCCTGACACGACCTGAGCGGACGATTCCCCCATGAGCACGACCACTCGCCGCATCCTCGATCGCGCCGTCGCCGGCGAACGGCTCACCCCGGACGAGGGGCTGGCCCTGTTCGACTGCCGCGACCTGCACGCCCTCGGCCGCGCCGCCGACGCCGTCTGCCGCCGCCTGCACCCGGAGCGGTATCGCACCTACAGCATCGACCGCAACATCAACTACACCAACGTCTGCGCCGCCGTGTGCGACTTCTGCGCCTTCTACCGCAAGTCGAACGACGCCGACGCCTATGTGCTGCCGCGCGAATCGCTCTACCAGAAAATCGAGGAGACGATTGCCCTGGGCGGCGATCAGATCCTGCTGCAGGGCGGCAACCACCCGTCGCTGAAGCTGGAGTGGTACGAGGAACTGCTGCGCGACCTGCGGGCGCGCTATCCCCAGGTCAACCTCCACGCCTTCAGCGCCAGCGAGCTGTGGCATTTCCACAAGCTGAACAAGCTGCCGCTGCGGACGGTGCTGGAGCGGCTCAGGGCGGCGGGGATGGGCAGCCTGCCCGGCGGCGGGGCCGAGATCCTCGTCGACCGCGTCCGCAAGGCGATCACCGTCAACAAGGTGATGACCGACGAGTGGCTCGAAGTGCATCGGGTCTGGCATCAGCTGGGCGGACGGTCGACCTGCACCATGATGTTCGGCCACGTCGAGACGCCCGCCGAGCGGATCGAGCACCTCGACCGGCTGCGGCGGCTGCAGGACGAGACGGGCGGATTCACGGCGTTCATCTGCTGGACGTTTCAGCCGGAGCACACGGCGATGGCCGACGTGCCGACCGCCGGCGGATTCGAGTATTTGCGTACTCAGGCAATCGCCCGGTTGTACCTGGACAACGTGTCGAACGTGCAATCGTCGTGGGTGACGCAGGGGCCGAAGATCGGCGGGCTGGCACTGTTCTTCGGCGCCAACGACATGGGTAGCCTGATGATCGAGGAGAACGTCGTCTCGTCGGCCGGGACGGTGCATCACCTGAGCCTGGAGCAGATCCGCGCCGCCATCCGCGAGGCCGGCTACATTCCACGTCAGCGCAACGTGTTCTACGAATACCTCGACGCCGAACCGCCGGTCGAGACGCCGGCGGCCGACGACCCGACCGCCGGCCTGGAGTTCCCCGCCGGCTATCGCGACGACGTGAAGCTGAACACCCCGGTCTGATCGTTTGGGAGCACGGTAGTGCCCCGAGGCAGCGCGCGACGGCGCTCAACGTGACGTACTCCCGGCCCTTACGGGACCGGGCTCGCCAAGAAGGCGCGCTCGGCGCGATGCCGGCGATCAGACTTGCCAGGCGAGCGGGAGCACGTCAGTGCCCCGAGGCAGCGCGTGCAGCATGACGTCGCGCTTCAGGCGACGCCAGGCGCTCTGTTGCGGCAAGGTCTCCTGACCTTGCCGCTTTGCCGACCGCAGGTCTCCTCTGGCGCCTGGGAGACCTTCGGTCCGCCGGAGTGGCCCGGTCAGGAGACCGGGCCACAACTGGCGGGCGGGAGCCGCGTCCGTGTCCCGAGCCAGCGCACGACGCGGACGCACGTTCTTTGGCTGCGGCGCTGGAACCGGGAGGGCCGGTCGGGTACAAGAGAAAGGATCGAGGGCGAGGAGGCAGCGATGAGCGACAGGAACGCCGACTCGGTTCAGACCGTGGTGACGAACCACATTCTCCTTTCCCCGGCGGACTGGGCGACGGCGACGTGGCGGCCCCGTCAGCCGCTGACGCGCCCGCCGGCGGTTGAGTTCGCCCCGCGCCGCTGCCTCGCCCGGCTCGGCAACCACGGCATGGCGCGGTACAACTATCTCCCTTTGATGGACTGGAAGCTCACCCTCGACATCGCGTCGCTGTCGCCGGAGGAGGCGCACTTCTGGTTCGTGGCGATGACCGAGGGACAGATCGACATGCGACCGCTGGCCGAGCGCGCGTGTGCCGACCCGGATGCCTTCACCGGCCGGATCGAGCGCGACGAGATCCGCCAGCGGCTGCGGCAGCGGGCTGGCTACCTCACCGCCGAGGTGATGATCCCGCTTGCCTTCCTGCTGTCGCCGCCGGCACTGCTGGAGGCGCTGCTCGACGACGAGTTGTTCGTCCTCGACAGCACGCGCTATCACCACTACCAGCTCATCAACCTGCAGAACGTGCTGATCGACGGCTTTCGCCTGTATGTCCTGCCGTATCTCGACGATGCGACCGTCGACGAGCTGCGGCAGATCGCGCGGGGGCGGGTGCCGTCGTCGCTGTGGTCGCAGTCCACCCCGCCGACCCTGGAGCAGACGCTCGCCTACCGGCTGGCCCCGGTGCTCGGGTTGCACCGCGAGCTGCTCAGCCTGGTGTCGACGTGGCCGAACAACGCCTTCCCCAAACGCGGCGGCTACGAGGAGTGGCGGCGGCTGCCGCGCGAGATGATCTTCGGCCTGGGCGATCCGACGCTGGTCGAGCAGCACATGCGGCGGCTGGGGCTGCTGCTTCGCAACGAGGCCGACGGCCGCGCCTGGCTGGCGCACACCGAAACGCGGGCGCTCGACTACCTCCGCGAGTCGGCGGTGGCTGGGCCAGGCTACAACAGCGTCAAGCTGACCGAGGTGTTGTGCCTCGTCGAAGCGCCGGAGGCGGCCCGCCCGCTGCTGGAGCTGCGGCTGGGAGGACACGCCTGTCCGCCGCTGCAACGCTGGTTCCATGGGCAGGTGGGCAACGCCGTCGCCGGCCTGTTGCCGCTCGCTGGCGGCCGCGGCAAGCTGGCGGACGCGGCGAGAAACTACCTCCGCGAGCTGACGCGACGGGGACTGACCGGGGCGATCGAGGAGCAGCTGGGTGGGGTCGACACGGTCGTCGCCGGACGGGTGCGGACGTCGGTGCTGGTAGTCGCCGAGACGGCGCCGCCGCCGTTCGACCTGGTGACGACGCCGGGCTGGTTGCGCTACGGCATTTCCACCCTGCCGGCGCTGCCGCAGGATGCGCTCCCCAACTGGGTGGTGGCGGAGGACCTGCCGCCACTCGTCGTCGGCGACCGCTGCCTGAACCGCGGCCAGGTGCTCACTCTCATCCGCGCGCTCAGCGCGGTGAAGCTGGACCACCACTGCGAGCTGGTCCGCGGCCTCCGCGAGCGCGTCGACGTCGCCTGCCGCGAGGCGTTCGTCTGGCGGTTGATCGAGCAGTGGCAGTGCGGCGGCGCGCCGACCCGCGACAGCTGGGCGATGCACGCCGCCGGCTGGCTCGGCGGCGACGAGTCGGCGGTGCGGCTGACGGCCCTCATCCGCGACAGCGTCGGCACGGTCGGCCGGCACCGTGCCGGGGTGGCGATGACCTGTTTGCTGGCGCTGGGCAGCTCGCTGGCGATGGCGCACCTGGCGGCATTGTCACGCCAGGTCCGCTCCCGTCCGCTCCGCGAGCGCGCCCGCGACCTGCTCGACGCCTACGCCGAGGCCCGCGGGCTGAGCCGCACCGAGTTGGAAGACCAGCTGGTGCCGACGCTCGGCTTCGACGGCGAGCGCGGGCCGGTGTTCGACTTCGGCAAGCGGCGGTTCGAGGCGCGGCTGGCGCCAGGGCTGCGGCTGGTGCTGCGCGACCCCGCCGGCCGGGTCCGCGCCGACCTGCCGGCCCCCGGCGCCCGCGATGACCCCGAGCGCGCACGCCAGGCGATCGCCGACTGGCGGCTGCTGCGCAAGGCGCTCCGCGAGGTGACCCGGGAGCAGTCGGCGCGGCTGGAGCGGGCGATGGTGTCGGGCCAGCGCTGGCCGATGCGCTATTTCCACGCCGGCGTGCTGCGGCAACCGCTGCTGGCGCAGCTGGCCCGGCTGGTGCTGTGGGCCGGCTACGACGACCGCGGCCGGCTGGCCAGCACCTTCCGTGTCACCGACGAGCTGACGTTCGTCGATGCCGAGGAGTCGCGGGTATCGCTCGCCGACTTCAACAGTGTGCGCGTCGTCCACCCGATCGAGCTGGCCGAACCGCAGCGGTTGCGCTGGGCCGCGGTGTGGCGCGACCACGAGCTGATTGCCCCGTTCGCCCAGCTGGGCCGGCGGCTGTTCCCCCTCGCTGACGCCGAGCGACAGCACACCGAGATCACGCGGTTCCGCGGCCGGCGGGTGCCGGGGCTGACCCTGTCGAGCCACGTCAAGATTCACGACTGGCTGCCGGTGACGGTGGACCACGGCCGGCCGGGCGAGGCGCATGCCAAGGCGTTCCCCGGCGCGCGGGTGGTGGCGGTGCTGCGGCACCCGAATGTCGGCCAGTTCGGCTATCCGCATCACCTGTCCGAACAGGAGCTGCACACGGCGTATTTCCTCCGCGGGGTGGAGGTGGACGGCGAGGCGGTGTCGCCGGCGGGGGCGCTACCGCTCGCCGAGGTGTCGCCGCTGGTCTACAGCGAGGTGTGCGAGCTGATGGCCTGGCTGCACAACAAGGGCAAGGAGTGAGCCGGCGGATCAGTACGGAAAGCGATCGTCCATCGCGGCGGCGGCCAGGTCGGCGAGGAAGTCGCCCAGGCGCACCGTGAGCGCGTCCATCAGCCGCACGCCTTTTTCAGCCGTGGCCGCGCGCGGATCGCCCAGGCCGGTGTTGGCGCTGACCAGGTGCCACGGGCGGCTGATGCTCACCCAGCCGCGATTGATCGCCTCGAACCGCGACGGCTTCGCCGCGCCGTCGTCGGCCAGCTCCGGCCGCATCAGCGCCGGGAAGTAGGCCAGGCCGAGACTCGTCTCCACCTCGTCGGCGTGCTCCCCGGGCCGCTCGAAGATTTTCGGGTACAGGTCGGCCGCCATGCGATACCAGTCGCACACGCACAGGAACACGTCGGTGCGGTGGTACAGCTGGCGGGTGAGCGGCTTCAGCTCGTTGCCGCCGTGGCCATTGAGCAGCACCAGCTTCTTCACCCCTTGCAGCGACAGCGACTCGACGAGGTCGCTGAGGATCGCCAGCAGCGTCGTTGGCGTAAGACTGCACGCCAGGCCGCCGGGGATCTTGAGGTGGTTGGTGTTCACTCCAAACGGGACGGCCGGCAGCTGGACGACGTGCCCACCTTTCGCCCAGGCGTGCCGGCAGGCGCGGCGGGCCAACTCCTCCACCTGGAACGTGTCGGTGCCGTAGGGCATGTGCAGGTTATGCGGCTCGGTGGCGCCGAACGGCAGAACGGCTACCTGCCACGCCACCTGCTTGACGCTGGCGTGGGTCTGCTCGGCGAGGACGAACGGGTCAGCCATGCGCGGTTTCTCTCCTCCGGTGCGAAAGGCAAAGCGGCGGGCCGGTTCGCGGGTCGTCTCGGACCGCGGGGTTGTTATAATGCCGTTTGACTGACAGGGGAGGTCTGGACATGACGAAGGCACCCGCGTCCGCCATCTCGCTGGACGATCCGTCGCTCTACTTCAACCGCGAGCTGAGCTGGCTGGAATTCAATCAGCGGGTACTTGACGAGGCGCTCGACCCCGGCGTGCCGCTGCTGGAGCGCGTCAAGTTCCTCGCCATCTTCGACTCCAACCTCGACGAGTTCTTCATGGTCCGCGTCGGCGGGCTGCAGCAGAAGGTGCAGCTGAGCATCCTGTACGGCTCCGGCGCCGATCGCACGCCGGTGAAGGAGATGCTCGACCAGATCGCCGCCAAGGTCAGCAACATGGGCGACCAGGCGTATCGCTGTCTGTACGAGGAGGTGCTGCCTGGGCTGGAGCGCGAAGGGATCGTGCTGCACGGCCTCCGCGACCTGACCGACGCCGAACGGCTGTACCTGGGCGAGATCTTCCGCAAGCAGATCTTCCCGGTATTGACGCCGCTGGCGATCGACCCCGGCCACCCGTTTCCGCACCTGCTCAACAAGTCGCTCAACCTGGCGGTGATGCTGCGCCGGCCGGGCGACCCCGACCCACTGTTCGCCGTCGTCCAGGTGCCGTCGGTGCTGCCGCGCTTCGTCCAGCTGCCATCCGACGGCAGTAACGGCACTCGCCTGGTGTTCACCTCGCTGGAGACGGTCATCCGGCTGCACATGCAGGAACTGTTTCCGGGGATGGAGCTGCGCAGCGACGCCGTGTTCCGCGTCAGCCGCAACAGCGACATCGAGATCGAGGACGACGAGGTTGCCGATCTGCTCAAGGCGATCGAGGAGGAGGTCCGCAAGCGCCGCCGCGGCGTGTCGGTACGGCTGCAGGTGGAGGACGAGGCGCCGGCCGAGCTGGAGACGTTCCTGACCGGCGCCCTCGACCTCGACCCGACCGACGTCTACCGCGTCCCCGGCCTGCTCGATCTGACCGGCCTGTTTCAGATCTACGGGCTGCCCGGCTTCCCGCACCTGCGCGACCCGCAGTTTACCCCGCAGCCGGTGCAGGACTTCGCCGCCCACTCGACCCCGTGGCCGGTGATCCGCTCACACGACATCCTCGTCCACCACCCCTATGAGTCGTTCGGCTGCGTGGTCGATTTCATCGAGGCCGCCGCCCGCGACGACCGCGTGCTGGCCATCAAGCAGACGCTCTACCGTACCTCCAGCGACTCGCCCATCGTCCGCGCCCTCCAGCGAGCCGCCGACAACGGCAAGCAGGTGACGGCGGTCATCGAGATCAAGGCGCGGCTGGACGAGGAGCGGAACATCGTCTGGGCGCGCGAGCTGGAAAAGGCCGGCGTACACGTCGTGTTCGGCTTCATCGGGCTGAAGACGCACTGCAAGGTGTCGCTGGTGGTGCGGCGCGAGGAGGACGGCAGCATCCGCCGCTACGTTCACCTGGCGACCGGCAACTACAACCCGCAGACGGCGCGGATCTACACCGACCTCGGCTACTTCACCTGCAACCCCGACTACTGCGAGGACGCCTCGGCGCTGTTCAACTACCTGACCGGCTACTGTGAGTTGCCGCAGTGGCGCAAGCTGGCGGTGGCGCCGAGCCGGTTGCAGGCGTTCATGATCGAGATGATCGACAGGGAAGCCGCCCTGGGCGAGAAGGGGCGGATCATCGCCAAGTTGAACGGGGTGCTGGAGCCGGAGGTCATCAAGGCGTGTTACCGGGCCAGCCAGGCGGGAGTCAAAATTGACCTGATCTGCCGCGGCATCTGCGCGTTGCGGCCAGGGCTGCCGGGGGTGAGCGAGAACATCCGCGTCATCTCGATCGTCGACCGCTTCCTCGAACACAGTCGCATCTTTTATTTCGGCAACAATGGCGACCCGCAGGTCTACATCGGCAGCGCCGACTGGATGGACCGCAACCTGCGGCGACGAGTCGAGGTGGTGTTTCCGGTCGAGGTGCCCGATCTGAAGCGGCGAGTGATCGACGAGATCCTGAGTATTTCTCTCCAGGATAACGTCAAGGCCAGCGAACTGCTGCCCGACGGCAGTTATCGGCGGGTGCAGCCGGCGGAAGGGCAGCCGCGCGTCCGCAGCCAGGAAAAGTTCCTGGAGCTGGCGGCGCAGCAGACGGCGCGGATGATCGCTCGCGAGCCGGTGCCGCAGATCGATCCGCGAACGGTCAGTATGCGGCGGACGAAGAAGCGGCAGACCCGGTGAAAACGCCGCAAGCCCACCGCTCGCCGGGACGGGCGAAAGGCGGTGGGCCTGCGGCGGCCGGTCCGGTCACTTGGCCGGCGGCATTGGCTTGGGGGCGGCCGGCGGTTCGCGCAGCAGCGGCGCGGGCGCCGGCGACACCAGCGGAGCGGCCGGCAGCGGCGCGGGGACGACCGTTGTCGCCGGCATCGCCACCGCATGCGGGACCGGAGCGATCGGCCCGGCCATCGGCGTGCCGACCACCGGCGAACCGTGAACCGCCGGCGGCGGATACGGCTGCAGGAGCGTTTCTACCGGCGGCGGGTAGCAATCGCACACGCCCTGGTGACAGTGCATGGTCTTGGAACAGCCCAGGGCAAACCCGATCAGTCCGGTGCCCACCAGCAGGACCCACCAGCGCCGCATGAGAAGTTCCCCTTTCCAGTCGTCCTGACTTCCCTGGCCTGCGACTCTCGGGCCTCCTGTGCGGGAAGACTCACACCCCTACCATCGTCGCCGTGACGGGCACAGCTTGAATGAATCGGGCGAGCCGCACGGTTCGCGCCGGCCGGAGGGGACCGGCGGGGCTGGGCGAACGAGCGACGGGCGGTAAGATGGGCAGCACAAAGGAGGACGTTTCGCGAATGGACGCCATCATTCTCGCCGCTGGCCTGGGCACCCGACTTCGCCCACACACCCTCACCACCCCGAAACCGCTGCTGCCCGTCCGTGGTAGACCGATCCTCGACTGGGCGCTGGGCGCACTGCCGCCGGCGGTCGACCGGGTGCTGGTGGTCATCAACTACCTGGGCGAGCAGGTCGAGGCGTACCTCCGGGATCAGCGGCACTTCGCCCAGTGGGAGGTGGTGCGGCAGGAGGTGCCGCGCGGCACCGGCGATGCGCTGCGGAGTTGTCGCGATCGGCTGCAAGGCGGGGCGTTTCTGGCGCTGAATGGCGACGACCTGTACGGCGCCGCCGACCTGGCCGAGCTGGCCCGCCAGCCGGCCGGCCTGCTGGTCGCCCCGGTCGACACGCCGGAGAGTTACGGGATCGCTTACGTCAAGCCGGACGGCACGCTCGACCGCCTGGTCGAGAAGCCGAAGGGGCTGACTCCGCCCCAGCTGGCCAACACCGGCGCCTATGTGTTCCCCGAAAACGTGTTCGACATCGAGCTGAAGCTATCCGCTCGCGGCGAGTATGAGATTACCGACTACGTCACCACACTGGCCCAGCGCGGCACGGTAGCGCCGGTGCGCTGCCGCTTCTGGCTGCCGATCGGCAACGTCGAGGCGTGGCAGGCGGCCCAGGACGTCGAGCTGGAAAAGGTGCTCGTCGGCCGGTAACGTCCGGTGAGTTAGCTCCCGGTGAATCCGCCTGCCGGCTACCAGACAATAGTTCACTATCAAGGTAGGGTATGGCGCCATCCTCCGCGAAGGCGGAAGCCGGCGACCCTATCCTGGAGACGCTGGTAGCCGCGCCCCAGCGCGCGGATGCCTGGCTCGCCGTGGCCCTTGCGGCCCAGAAATCCGCCCACTCGCGCGTGTCTGGAATCCTGTCCCCGTCTTCGCTCCGCGCACGGCGACCCGTTTTCTCCCACCCTACCACTCCACTATTTTCTGGGAACCGACAGGGCTACAAGCCAGGACCTCGGCGCCAGGTGCATGGACGTGCTCCCACTTGCCTGGCCCGCGCCGTTTGCCCACATCGCCGCGCCCGCGCGCAACCGCCTTGACCCACCAGCCGGCGGCGGCTACCGTGCCGGGCGGTTGATCGGATTCGTCCCGAAAGGAGCCGCCATGTCCTGTCCTGTCCGCACCGTCCCGGCCGTCCTGACGGCCGCCTTGCTGCTCGCTCCGTTCGCCGCGGCCGGCGGGCCGGAGTTCGCCACGCTGCGCGATGCGGTGGCGGTCGTCCGCGAGTTCGGTCGGGTGCCGGAGACGGGCATCCCGCCGGCGATGCTGCGCGACGCCACCGGGGTAGCGGTGTTCCCGGATCTGGTAAAGGCGGGTCTGCTGGTCGGCGGCCGCTTCGGTCGCGGCGTCGTGCTGCCGCGGCGGGCCGACGGCACGTGGGGCGACCCGGTGTTCGTCAACCTGGCCGGTGGCGGGTTCGGGCTGCAGGCCGGGGTCCAGGCGGCCGACGTCATCCTGGTGTTCAAGACCGCCCGCTCGCTCGACCGGCTGCTCAACGGCCGCGGCAAGATGACGCTTGGCGGCGACGCCGGGGTGGCGGCCGGGCCGGTCGGCCGGCAGGCGGAGGCGGCCACCGACGCCCGGCTGCGCGCCGAGGTGTACTCGTATTCGCGGAGCCGCGGGCTGT
>JAXMAU010000098.1:0-11379 GCA_046350215.1 Gemmataceae bacterium
AGCGACCCCCACCGGACGAAGAACAGGTCCTGCCCGAGCGAGCCAACCACGGTGTTGGCGTGGAGGCCGCCGCCCCGCGCGTTGCGGGCGGCCGGCGGGACAGTCGACAGGATCACCGTGGTTCCCATCTGCAGCTTGTTCCCCGCAGCCAAGCCGCCGCCGGTGAGCACGTTCGTCACCCGCGACGCGAACGAGGTGGCCTTCGACCACTCCTTCATGATCGCATCCAAAGCGTCCAGGTTGGCGTCGAAGGCGGTGCTGCCGGAGATCTCCAGGTCGTCGCCGAGGCCGCCGTTGAGTAGTCCGTTACCGCCCTCGCCGCTGACCAGCAGGTCACGCCCCGCCATGCCGTACAGCGTGTTCCGAGAGCCGTGAGCGATGAAGATGTTGTTCAGCGCATCGCCGACCATTATATCGCCGCCGGTGGCGCTGCCGATGGCGTTCTCGATCGCACGGATGATGCCGGTGCGGCTGGCCTTGTGGGTGGTCAGGTTGACGATGACGCCAGACGGGATCAGGGTGTAGTCGAGCCAGTCGAGGCCGGCCTGGCCGTCGATCTTGCCGTCGACCTGGCCGTTGGCGGAAAAGCGGAACACGTCGCGGTCGGTCCCGCCGGTCAGGTTCTCATAAGCCGAGAAGGTATAGAACACCCCACCCACCACGGTTCCGGTCGGGATGAGGTTGATCGTTCCCGCGTTCGGCCCGGTGATCGCCCAGACCTCCTTGCTGTTCAGGCCGATCAGGGTGTCCAGGGTGCCGGGCACGAGTCCGCCGACCAGATTGCTGGCGTCGGCCGGGCCGCCGACGAAGATCTCGATGGCGGCGAACGTGCCGGTGCCGGTGATGGCCGTGGACTTCCCCGTTTGCAGGTTGGTAGTCACCAGCAGGTTGAACTGCGCGTAATCGAGGGTGTCCCGCCCCAGTCCGCCGTCGATATTGCCGCCGAGCGAGCCGCCGGGCTGGAAGGAGAAGGTGTCGGCGCCGAGGCCTCCCGTCAGGTTCTGAATGTTGAGGAACCCGTTGTAAAGCAGGGTGACGATGTAGCCGGCCCCGGCGTCCGGGAAGACCTCGGATCCGGGATCACCTCCATTGAGAATGAAGTGGTCGCCGGCGTTGTTCCCGACGATGGTGTTGGTGCCCCCTCCACCGTCGATGACCCCGGTGAGCAGGCCGGCGGCGACGAACTGGAAGGTATCGTTGCTGCTCCCGCCAGCCAGGTTCTGGACATTGCCGAACCCGGCTGCCAGGATGCCGGCGATCGACCCGGCGTCGGTACCCTTGATGGTGAAGGCGTCCCCGTTGTCGTCGCCGATGATGGTGTTGCCGTCGGCACTCTGACCGCCGCCGTCGATCCGGCCAGTCAGCTTGCCGGGAGCGACGAACGTGAAGAGGTCGTCGAGCGCTCCGCCGGTCAGGTTCTGAATATGCACGAATCCATTCGTCACGAGCACACCGCTGGAGTCCGAGACCGTGCCGGCGTCGGTACCAGTGACGTTGAAGAAATCCCCGTTCTCGTTGCCGACCACGGTATTTCCGCCGGGGCCGCGGCTGCCGCCGTCGATGCGGCCGGTCAGTTTCCCGCCGTCCACGAAGACGAAGGTGTCATCCCACAGTCCGCCGGTCAGGTTCTGGATGGAGGTGAACCCGCCGGTGCCGAGCAGACCGACGACCGTGCCGGCGTTGGTCACCGCGGCATCGGGATTGACGCCGCCGTTGATGAGGAAGCGATGGCCGGCGTCACTGCCGACGAGCGTATTGGTACCGCCGCCGCCAGCGATCGCGCCGCTCAGGCTACCGCCGACGAGGAACTTGAAGGTGTCGTCCGCGCTACCGCCGGTGAGGTTCTCGACGTGGACGAACCCGGCCGGCAGCAGCACGCTGACGGTGCCGGCGTTGGTCCCGGTGACGGTGAAGGTGCGGCCGGTGTTATCGCCGACGAGCGTATCGCCGGCCGGCCCCTGGCCGCCGCCGTCGACCTGCCCCGTCAGCGACCCGCCCGCGGCGAAGGTGAACGTGTCGTCAGCCAGCCCACCCGTCAGGTTCTGGATGGCGGT
Organism: Gemmataceae bacterium; assembly: GCA_046350215.1. GTDB lineage: Bacteria > Planctomycetota > Planctomycetia > Gemmatales > Gemmataceae > JAXMAU01. Next base: position 2,055 of record JAXMAU010000098.1, read on the forward strand.
GAAGTCGGCGACAACATTGGACAGGTTTCCTGAGTTTGGCCCCTGGATGTTCCAGGAGTTGGTCAGGTCAGGGCCGACCAGCGTGTTGATGTTATTGCCGCCGTCGATGTGCAACGGGATCGCCCCTGGCATGGGCGTCACCACGAGGATGGTGTCGTTGCCTGCATTTCCCTGAATCGTGAGGTCGGTCAACCCCGCGGCTGGTGTCGGATTGTCCAGGCGGATCGTGTCGGCCCCATTCCCGCCGGCGACCACCACCTTGGGTTTCTGGGCGAACGAGATGATCGGGAACGTGCCGGGAGCGCCGGGAGTGCCGGGGCCGATGCCGTCAATCTGGGTGGTCTGGAAGCCGTTGACGGTCCCGCCATTGATGACGTTAATGGCGTCGCTGGTATTGGGGCCGATGTACGTGGCCGTGCCATCGATGGCCACCGTGTCATCGATGACATCGACGCCGATGTAGTTAATGGGCGGGCCGGCGTCGAAGGAAATCTGGCCGCTGTCGGGGCCGAGCAGCGTCACCGTTTCATCCGTAAACGGGTCGGGTGAGTCGACGAGGGCGAGCGAGTCCTTGTCGCCGCTACCGGCATCGTAGTAAATGCCGCCGGGCGGAATCAGGTTGGTGTCCTTGAAGGCAAGGGTGAGTTTGTCGTTGCCTGCGCCGGCGAGGATGTGGAATACGTCGACGTCCTGGTATGTGACACGCTGGGTGAGGCCATCGACCGTGAACGCAGCGCCGGCGCCCACTTCCGTTCCATCATTGTCCTCATCGGGGGGCAACGATTCGATGGTAATGTCGTTATCAAACTGACTGCCCTGCACCAGAATGACATCTTCGCCAGTACCCCCCGTCAAGCCCTTGCTGCCGAAGTTGGCGGGGTTGATGATGAAAACGTTGTGGACATTGCCACCAAAGAGGAGGTCGTTGCCAGGGCCACCATCAAGCACATTATAGCCGTCCCCGGCGCGAATCGTGTCGTCCCCGCCACCGCCAGTAAACGTGTGGTTCCCTACCCCGCCGATGATCGTACAGGGGATGAGAACATCCGGGTTGACGAACACCGTATCGTTGCCGTCGAGCGTGAGGATGGAGATCGATTCGACGTCGGCGACAGGGTATTCAAGCACCACACCGTTGTTGCTAACGCTGACCAGGGGGTTGTTCGGGTCGAGAGTGTTGAGGGTGATGAGGATTGTGTCGTCCTGGGGAGTGCCATACACCGTCAAGACACCGTTAGACAGGGACGCAACCCCGGCCTGCGCCTGCTCGGCCGGGTCGCAAGACTCAGCCGCCGCACTCCAAAGAACGGTGTTGAAGAGGTTCGTTGTTTCCGTCTTCCCAATGGTGGGGTTATAGATGGGCCCGCTGACGGCGAACGGGTTCCAGTACGAGGCATCGACGGTGAAGCTAACCCCACCGCTCGTCTCGAAGTAGCAGGACTGGCCGATCAGTTCGCTGGCCTCGAACTGACCGTTGCCGTTGGCATCCAGGCTCGGAGAGATCTCCCCGCCTACCGTGCCGACCAGGCCCGCACTCAGGGTGGCGGCCGGGATATTCAGGCCGGCAATAACCAGGCCGATATCGCCATCGCCCACCAGCGCCGCACCAGCGGAAACCTTCCCACTGGTCAAGGCAAACCCGTTGGTCGCATCGACGGTGAACCCAATATTGTAGTTAATTACCGCGTCGATGTGGAACTTGATCGAAAACCCCGCGCTGAACCCCGGCACCCCGATGGATGCTCCAGGTACGGGAAAGCTCGGGCTTGTGTAAATCGGGATGTCGATTGGCGCCGGCGCCTCCGAGTACGAGAGCAGAGAGGTGCCGAACGACCCAACACTCTGGGCGGTTTCGAGGGTGTCTGTAAGGTCCTGAGCTTGCGTGGCGAGTTGAGCGAAGTTCCCCGCCGCAGCCGCCTTCGCGTTGTTAAACTGATCGATCAACGGCAGCGGGATCTCGTAGGTGCCCTCGATCAGGGTAAACAGGTCGTCAAAATCCTGAATGTTTGTGGATGGCAGGACGGTGTTGATCTGAGTCTCAATGGTGTTCAGATCAAAAAAGATTTGCAAAGCGTCGAATGCGTCTCCGACCTCCGGGTGACCCTGTGCATCGGCAAACGTCGTCAGAATGTCTTTCGGGGTAGTTGGAAGGTCAGGATCGATTACGCCGTTCGCAGCTGTGATAATATCGCTGAGCACAGGTACGCCGCTGAACAGGTCCGACGTAAGGAAGTTGCTGACGGTGTCAGGGACCGGATTAAACTGGTCTAGGAAGTTCACCACCGGCGCGATGACGATTTCGGTGTATTGTTGCTTGAAGAGTAGCTCAAATGCTTCGAAGGACGCCTGGTCGGTAATGGGCGTGGTACTGAGTTGAGCTTGCAGGTCCGCACCCAACTGCACCAGGTCAGCCGGCAGCGTCGAGATGGTCGGAACCACCCGCTCTTCCAGGCCTTCGAGGATAAGCCGGCAGTGTACGAGGGCCGCACGCCGGTCGGATCCTCGGTTCGCTGTCCGTCTTGCGGTATCGCCACGATTCAGGCGATTGACAAGGGGCCACATCCACGACCGCTTCTTCGACGGGGTAGCCATCTTCTCTTCTCCAGCGCGTAAGGGGGATTTGGTTCACCAGCGACAATACGCCACCGGGGCTGGCAAAAGGGGTGCCAGCTTTGCGCAGGTGTCGCCGACGACACAATCGGCCTATCTAGTGAAACGTTCCTACCAGTCGCGACCGGCCATCTTTTCTTCCGTTGCCGATCCGACCACCAACGCCCGCACGTGCGCGCGCAGTTCGACCCCAGGGATGCAGGTCCCGAGGTGCCGTCAACTGTCTACTAAGCCGTCAAGGAGGACTGTCGGGGCGAACAATCGAGGCACGAACGGCTGATGAGGCAGCCTGCGTGGGAGCGATCGTGCGGGTCGATCATCCAGTGATCGATACATGTTGGTAGGTGCTAATGTACAGCAAGTGGGCAAGAGAGCAAGAACTTTTTGACTTTTTTGATTGCGTGAGCTATGCGGGCGGGGCGGCTCAGAAATCGTCGTAGGGCTGGCGGCGGCGGAGGGCGCCGCTGGGGGAGTGCGCCTCGGCGACCTCGTGCTGGTTCGCCCACAGCATCAGCCGGCGGGCGACCTCGGCGGCGAGGCGGGTGTGCGGCGGCGGGAGCGGCTGGCCCGGCGGCAGGCCCAGGTCGACGCCCAGCCGCCGTTGCACCAGTTCGGCCGTCGCCAGGGCGATCTCGCGGTTGGGCAGCCGCGCCAGGTCGTGCAGCGCCGCCACTGCCTCCGGCGACTGGCCCTGCGCCAGCATCGCCTCCACCGCGATCAGCCGCACCGGCGCCGGCATCGCCGGGTCGAGCAGCTGCCGCAGGTCGCCCAGGTCCAGTTCCCGGTAGCGGTTCAGCAGGTGCGCCAGCTCCAGCCGCAGCACCGCCGGGGTCGCCGGATCAGTCAGCCGCCCACGGAGCGTCCCCAGCAGCTCCGGCGGCGCCCCGGCGTGCAGCTGGTGGGCGTAGTGCGCCCCCAGCGTCAGGGCGACGCGGATCGAAATGCACCCCTTCTCCCCCGCCCACACATGCAGATCTTCCAGCGCTCGTCGCACAGGCTGACCGCCGTCACCTTTAAGGCGCGTCGTCCTGACAGTTCGCGTCGCCCAGGGCGTGGCGCACGGCGTCGCGAATCCACGGCCAGCGCGCTCGCAGTTCCACAGCAGCGCTCGGTGGCGGTTTCGCGCACCCGCGGCGATGGATCGCGGAGCAGTTCGGCGAGCGACTCGATGATCACCCGCTCGTCGCTGTTCGCCAGCGCCAGCGCCGCCGCCGCCCGCACCTCCGGCTCGGCGGCCCGGCGAGCCACCTGCAACACCACCTGCGGCTGCCCGGTCCGCCAGTGGCTGCGATACTCCAGCGCCGCCAGCGCCGCCACCCGCACCGCCGGCGAGGCGTGGACGAGCAGCTCCAGCGCCGGCGAGGCGTCGATCACCATCGACTCGCGGAGCGCCTTGACCTCGGGCAAGTTGCGGCAATCCAGCAGGTCGTCCGGCCAGTCGCGGCGAGTCGCCAGCCCGTTCGCCAGCTGCCGCGCGCGGCGCATGGTGGTTGCCCCGGAGTCGCGCAGGCACTGGCGGGCGAAGAACACCAGCGGCACGATCAAGAACACCGCCTGAGCCAGGTGGACGATCCAGTCGTGCTGGCGCGGGATCGCCAGCAGCAGCCAGCACAGCCCGGTGATGTACAGCAGGATGAGCGTCGGCCCCGACGGCTCGTCGATGCGTCCGTTCAGCCAGCCGAGCAGCAGCGCCGCCCCCGCCAGCAGCTCAGCGCCGGCCCAGAACACCGGCACCACCTCGGCCGGCACGCGCAGGGTGACCAGCGCCATCATGACGGCGGGGAACCCCAGCAGCAGGACCCTGCCGGAAATTTGCACCAGGCGGTCGAGGCGGCGGTTGCGCATGAGGGGGTCTTTCGGAAATCCGTTGTCCCCCGGCCGCCTGTGACGGAACAGGCGTTGCGCCGGGACGTCTGATCCTACGTTAACTATGGCTCACGCCAAGGCGAAACGCCAATTTCAGGTCGAGACACCCGTCGTCGTTCGTGGCGGTTGTTTCGGGTGCCACACCGCTCTATTCCTCTCCCTGTCTCTCGACCTCCTGTCTTCCCTCTGGGTCCCTCTGAGTCCACTGTGGTGAGTTCCGCTAGCGTTCGATCTCGGCGGCCTGGCCGCGGAGGTGGGCGTAGCGCGCCAGCACCGGGTCGACCTCGTCGGCGAGGAACTCGTCCACCTGCTCCGGCGCCCGGCCGACGAACTGGCGCGGGTCGAGCGCCGCCGAGAAGTCGACGCGGGCGAAGAGCGGGTCGGTCCGCAACAGACCGAGCAGGTCGGTCGTGACCGCCCCCGCGCGCGTCGCCGCGGTGACGGCACGGCTGTGCTTGCGGATCACCTCGTGCGCTTCCTGCCGGTCGGCGCCGCCCGCCACCGCCGCCATCAGCAGGTTCTCGGTCGCCATGTACGGCAGCACCTCCTGCACATTGCGGGCAATCACCGCCGGAAACACCTCCAGCCCGCCGGCGACGTTCAGCGCCACCCGCAGCATGGCGTCGGCGGTCAGGAACGCTTGCGGCAGGATCAGCCGGCGGTTCACACTGTCGTCGAGCGTCCGCTCCAGCCATTGTGTCGCCGCTGTGTGAGCGGCGCTGGTCGGCAGGCTGGTCAGATAGCGCGCCAGCCCACACATCCGCTCGCTCCGCATCGGGTTCCGCTTGTACGGCATCGCCGACGACCCCACCTGTCCCGGCTCGGTCGGCTCGTCGATCTCCTGCCGGTGCGCCAGCAGCCGCAAATCGGTGCCTAGCTTGTGGATCGACTGGCCGACGCCGGACAGCGTGTCGAGGATCTGGCTGTCGACCCTGCGGGTGTACGTCTGGCCGGTGACGGGGTAGACCTTGTCGAACCCCATCTTGCGGGCGACCAGCCGGTCGAGCTGTTTCACCTTGTCGTGATCGCCGCGGAACAGCGCCAGGAAGCTCGCCTGCGTGCCGGTCGTCCCCTTGGCGCCGCGGAACCGCAGCGTGTCCAGCCGGTGCTCGATCTCGTGCAGGTCGAGCAGCAGGTCGTGCGCCCACAGACAGGCGCGCTTGCCCACCGTGGTCAGCTGGGCCGGCTGAAAGTGGGTGAACCCCATCGTCGGCAGGTCGCGCCAGCGGCGGGCGAAGCGGGCCAGCGCGTCGAGCACCCCGACCAGCCGGTCGCGGAGCATGCCGAGTCCCTGACGCATCAATAACAGGTCTGTATTGTCGGTTACGTAGCAGCTGGTGGCGCCCAGGTGGATGATGCCGCGGGCGGCGGGGGCGACGTCGCCGAAGGCGTGGATGTGGGCCATCACGTCATGGCGGAGCTGCCGCTCGTAGCGGTCGGCGGCGGCGAAGTCGATGTCGTCGAGGTGGGCGCGCAGCTCGTCCAGCTGCGCCGTGGTGATGCGCGCGCCGCTACCGCCCTCGGCCGGCAGACCCAACTCGGCTTCCGCCTCCGCCAGCGCCAGCCACAGCCGCCGCCAGGTGGAGAACTTGCGCCGCGGACTCCACAGCTCGGCCATCTCCCGGCTGGCGTAGCGGCTGACCAGGACGTTGTCGTGAACCTCCAGCGAATCCATCTCCGCCTCCTCGCCGCCGGCGCGGTCGCGTCGTTCCAACCGGCACCACCGCGCCGGCGAACCCGACCCGCGCGGCCGGTCCGTGAATCGACCATTTTACGAGGAAATCGCCCCGCCGTCGCCGCCGCGCCGCGTGGCGTCGGGTAGAGTTTCGCCAGCGGGGTCGGAGTACCCCGGGCGTCACCAGGAGGGTTGCCGATGATGCGACGGATGCGACTTGCGCTTGGGGCCGGCGTTCTGCTGGTCGGCCTGTGGATGGGGCTGCCCGCCGGGGCGGGGGCGCAAGACTACAACATGAACAACTACTTCTACTACCCCTTTTACTACTTCCCGCACAGCTACTGGCCGACGATGTCGCAGACGTGGCCGGAGCGGCCCGGTGAGCCGTACCGCAAGCCGCCGGCGTACATGGCGTACCCGCCGTTCCACGAACCGCACTGGCGCTACGACCTGCACGAGCCGATGAGCCACTACCGCGGGTTCCACTTCTGGCTCGACCAGTTCTGAGCCGGTCGACGCAACTACTTTCCGGGGCGGGTGCAGTCGTCCTCCGCGGCGGCTGCACCCGTTGTTCTGTTGGCACCCGTCGTCGCGAATCGTCGCGTCATCACCGCACCCTGGGCGCCGACGCCGCTGGCCTGGCTTACTCCTGCGCCGCGGCGGCCTGCGCTTGCATCTGCTGGATATACTGGGCAACGCCCGTGAGGAAGTCGGTCAGCTCCTTCTCCAGCTCCTCGACGTTGTCGAACAGCCCGACAGCCGGCGTGTCGTCGCGCCGGTCGGCCGACGGCAGCGGCGCCACCGCGTCGATCCGTTCGCGGAAGGTCGGGTGCGAGGCGAACAGCGAACCTTTCTCGTCGAGCAGCTTCTGATACAACTGGTCGCGATCCTCGGTCTTCATCTGTTCGTCGCGGAACTCGCGGAAGGCGGTGTACATGTTCACATAGGCCTTGCCCTCGCCGAGCAGGCTGTTGATGCTGTCGTACATGGTCATCTCGAACAGCGTGCCGTCGGTCGACACCTTGGTCAAGGCGCTGGTGAACGTGTCCGAGCCGTACAGGGTGGCCGCCATCCGATCGGCCAGGAACTCGCGGGAGCGCGAGAACCCGGCCGACAGCAGGTCGTAGCACTTGTGGTAGAGGAACAGGAACCAGTAGACCGGGTTGACGTAGTTGAAGTAGCCGCCGGAGCTGCCCATGCCGTTGAGCGCCTCGCGGATCGACAGCGTGACCTGGTAGATGAACCGGCTGTAAAACGTGTCTTTGTGGCTGAAGTGGGCGTACTCGTGCGCCAGGATCGACTTCAGCTCGCCGACGGTCAGGAAGTGCATCGTCGACAGCCCGAGCGTCAGCACGCGCCGCTTGACGCCGAACAGCCCGAACGGCCCGCGTCCCTCCTGATGCACGCCGATGGATGCCCCAGGCGCCAGATACACCTCGTCCACCGGGCTGGTGTCGACGCGGTGGGCCACCTCGGCGAGCGCTTCATACAGCCGCGGACACTCCTCGGCCGTCTTGGGGATGCCGAACGCGCCGGTGCCGGGCCGGGCGAACACGCTCTTGAGCACCGCCCAGGCGGCACCGCCGCCGACCACCACCACGATCACGATCAGCTTCACCGGGATGCGCGGCAGCAGAAACACCAGGTAGAGCAGGGCCGCCGTTCCGCCGAGCAGGCCGACCACCAGGAACGGGATGGCGAGATAGAACAGCAACAGGCCGAGCATGAGCGCCAGGGCGTAGGCAGTCGCCAGCCACGACTCGTGCTGCGTCCGCGCCACCTGCCCGTCCTCGACCATGCGTTCTACCTCGCCCTCGACCATCTGCAGCGCGCGGGTGCCACGGGTGCGGCTGGCCAGGATCACGCCGGCGACGGCCATCAGCAGCATCACCGCCGCATAGAACGCCACGAATCCCACGCCGATCCAGCCGGCCCACTCAATCGGCGACGGCGCCCCGGCCTCCTCGATCTTTTTCACCAGATCGGGCGAAAGGACAGCGGCCGGGTCGGTGCCGAGCTGGCGGGCGCGGGCGAACTCGCGGACGGCGGCGCGGGCGTTGTCATCCGCAGCCAGCGCTACCCCGTGCAGCGTCACCAGGATGCCATCGTTGGGGTCGCGGTCGAGTAGCGCCTTGACGGCCGGCGCCCGCGGTTCGGCCCGGCCCGCATTCATGACGATGGCGAGCGCTTGCCCGTGGGCGGTTTGCTGGGCGTCCTCCGGCGACTGGCGGGCGGCCTCGGCGAACAGGCGTTCGGCGTCGGCGAACCGCCCCTGCCGCAGCGCCGCCTCGGCCTCGACCCACGCCAGCGCCAGCGTCGGCTCCAGCCGCCGCGCCTCGTCCAGCTCGCGCCGCGCCTCAGCGGATCGGTCCAGTGGGCGGACCCCTCGCGGTCCGCCGGCCCCCGGCACCAGCTTCTTGACCCGCTCTTGCAGCCTGGCCAGCTCCGGATTCGGCTGCGGCCCACCGCCCGGCGGCACCTGGAGCAGCAGAGCGCGCGCCAGGTTGCGGTGGGCGCGGGCGAACTGCGGATCGAGACGGATGCTCTCGCGCAGCGCCTTCTCGGCCAGGGCACCCTGCTTCTGGAAGTCGTTCTTCCCGGCGTCGCCCAGGTACGCCGAGCCGAGCATGTACCACGCCAGCGCGTCCGTCGCGAGCGGCGCGGGCAGTCCGCCGGTGGCCTCCGCCTGCTGGCGGCAGAAGGCGTGGGCGGCCTCGTAGGCAGCGTTGGTGTTGCGGCTGCGGTCGGTGATCCAGTCGCGCAGCCGCTTGCTCCACGCCGGCCACGTCTGCATCGTGATCGGCTCGCGGCGGAGCAGGTCGGCCACTTGCTCCGCCGACGGGATGGCCGTCTGCTCGCCGCGGGCGTGCGGCAGCCCGGTCGACGCGGCCAGGACCAGGATCGCGAGGACGATACCCGCGCACGGTCGGAACGGGCGGCAGGACGACATGACGGCCTCCGGGATAACCGATGGTGACTGGGTGATCGGATCAGTTTATCCGGCCGGCCGGGTGACGGGAAGTCGAGGACGAGCGCTGCTTTCTGAGCGAGCCTGGCCGGCTGAGGTGGTTTCCTGACCTTGCCACTTATCGGACCGCAGGTTTCCTCCGGGGCGTGCGGGAGACCTTCGGTCCGCCGGAGTGGCCCGGTCAGGAAACCGGGCCACAACAGGCG
>JAXMAU010000099.1:0-11323 GCA_046350215.1 Gemmataceae bacterium
TGCACGTGCAGGCTGGTGGGAGCGAAGCCCGAATCCAGGGTCCGGCAGGCGGCCGCCATCGCCTGGGCGGCCAGATGGCCGCCGTAGGCCCGCTTCTCGGGCGGGCCGGCGGCCGGCCCGGTGAACACGTCGCCGCCGTCGGCGGTGACGTCGAGCAGGTGCGCCAGGACGTGAGTCACAGTGCCACCGAACCTGATTCGACCAGATCGGCGATCTGCTGGGCATTCAGCCCCAGCCGCTCGGCCAGCACGGCGGCGGTGTCGTCACCCAGGGCCGGGGCCGGCCGCGGCGCGACGTGCCCGCCGTCGACCGACATCGGCAGTCCCGGTGCCAGGTAGGTGCCGATCCGGGGTTGGTCCAGAGCGGCGAACAGCGGGTTGGCGGTGACCCGCGGATCCTCGGCGACCTCGGCGAAACTGCGGTAGCGATCCCACAGCACCGAGCTCGCCGCCAGCGCCGCGGTGACTTCCTCGGCGGTGTGGCCGCGGAACCACGCGGCGAACAGCCCGGAGAGCAGATCGCGGTGTTCGTAGCGCTGGCCTTCGTCGGTGAAGTCGGCGCCGAGCGCTTCGGCCACCGCCGCAACGGCTTTGGTGGTCCCGGTCAACTCGGTCAGGTCGCGCAGGTGGCGGGGGGTCAGCGCGACGATCATGAACGAGACGCCGTCGCTGCTGGTGAAGTTCTGGCCGTACTGACCGAACAGATTGTTGCCCAGTCGCGGTCGCTCGGTGCCGTTGACCATGACCTCGGTGAGGAAGCCCAGGTTGGCCGCGGTGGCGAGCGCGACGTCGTCCAACGGCAGCCGGATGCTGCTGCCCTCGCCGGTGGCCTCGCGCCGGCGCAGCGCGGTCAGGACGGCGATCACGGCGTACAGGCCGCAGCTGACGTCCCAGGCGGGCAGCACGTGGTTGATCGGCTCGCGCAGCGACGGCGGTCCGGTGACGAGCGGAAATCCGGTGGCGGCATTCACGGTGTAGTCCACCCCGGTGGACCCGTCGGCACGGCCGACGACCTCGAGATGGATGAGGTCGGGCCGCTCGGCACGCAGCGCCTGGTCGGAATGCCATTGCCGCCCAGCGACATTGGTGATCAGGATGCCGGTGTCGACGACGAGGCGCTGGATCAGCCGCTGCCCTTCCGGGGAGCGCATGTCGACGGCCACCGACCGTTTGCCCTTGTTGAGCCCGGCCCAGTAGATGCTGGCACCGGAATCCGCCAGCGGCCAGCGGCGGTAGTCGGCCGCACCACCGACCGGGTCGACGCGGATCACCTCGGCACCGAGTTGGGCCAGCGTCATCCCGGCTAACGGCACCGCGACGAAACTGGAGATCTCGATGACTCGGACGCCGGCCAGCGGCAACTCGGGTTCAGCGCTCACCCGACGAGTATGGCGGGCCGGAGTCGGCGGAGGACGACATAGGGCCGGAGTCCGCGGAGGACGACATAGGGCACCGCGTGCTAGGCCACCGCGACCGGTACGCCCAGGCAGACCAGCATCAGCAGCAGCAGGAACCAGCCCGCTCCCTGCCAGATCGGCCAGACCCCCTGGGCCTTCCACACCCGATAGGCCCGCACCAGCGCGCCGACGCCACCGGCGAACAGGACGACGGGTACCAGAACCCCGGCGATCAGCGAGCGCCAGGCGACCGCAGCCGCGAACGCGACACCGGCCACCGCGACGATCGACACCACGTAGGTGACCGCCGCGCGGAACATCGCCGGGTCGTGCCAGCGCTTCTCGACGTCGTTGCTCGTCATCATCACCTCGTTCCCAGGGTAGGCCGCGATAAACGTCCGTGGCAGCGGTTGGCGTCGGCAGCCACCGGGTAGCCCGCCCGGCATGACCAACCCCACCGATGACCACAGCGAAGAAGACGTCTCCCCCGACGACAAGGTCGCCTCGTCACGCGCGGGCAAGGACTGCGACGACGGGACCTATGTCGGCGAGACCGACCCCGACGATGCCATCGACGTCGGCGAGACCGGCGCGGAGGCGCGCAGCGAGCGCGGGCGCCAGTGAGCGGCCGGTGAGAGGATCGGGCCATGCGGCTGCTCCTGATCGCCTATACGCATGTCCCGAAACGGGCCCGAGATCTGCCCGCCCAGGTCTGGGGCGAGGTCGAGCGCGCCGACGCGGTCATCCATGCCGGTGACTGGGTCGAGTTGGACCTGCTCGATGCGCTCGCCGATCGGGCCCGTCGGCTGATCGCCTGCTGGGGCAACAACGACGGCCCCGAGGTGCGGGCGCGGCTGCCCGAGCAGGCCGACGTCATGCTGGACGGCCTGCACTTCACCGTGGTGCACGAGACCGGCGCCGCCTCGGGCCGCGAGGCGCGGATGGCCCAGCGCTACCCCGGCACCGACGTGCTGGTGTTCGGTCACAGCCACATTCCCTGGGACACCACCGCACGCACGGGCTTGCGGCTGCTCAACCCTGGCTCGCCGACCGATCGCCGCCGTCAGCCGTTCTGCACGTACATGACCGTGGTGACCCGCGGCGGCGCGTTGCAGGAAGTGGGCCTGCACCAAATCGACAGACAATAGCTCTGTAACAGAGCTATTGTGGGTGGGTGGACACCCGCACCGATCTGGTTACCGACCTGTTCCGGACCGTCGGCCGCTTCCGGCGCACCGTGCGCCGGTCCTGGAACGCACCGAACGGGCTGTCCGGGCTGACCGAGTCCCAGGCGGAGCTGCTGCGACTGGTCGGCCGCCAGCCCGGCATCTCGGTCAGCGCGGCCGCCGCCGAACTCGCGCTGGCGCCCAACACCGCCTCGACGCTGGTGTCGAAGCTGTCGTCGGACGGCCTGCTGGTGCGCACCTCCGATCCCGAGGACCGCCGCGTCGGCCGCCTCGCGCTCACACCGTCGGCCCAGCGGCTGGCCGACGCCTCGCGCGCGGCCCGGCGCGCGGCGCTGGCCGAGGTCCTCGACGGCCTGGACGCCGAGGACACCCGCGCGCTGGCGGCCGGGCTGCGGGTCCTGGCCGACGTCACCGAGCGACTGCAGGAGGCCCGGCCGTGAACGCACGTCCGCCAAACCCGCCATCGACTGCCGCCACCTCACCCACCGCTACGGCGACTTCACCGCCGTCGACGACTTCTCGCTGCAAGTCCAGACCGGCGAAACCCTGGGCCTGCTCGGCCCGAACGGCGCAGGCAAGACCACCCTGGTCCGGGTGCTGACCACGCTGGCGCCGATTCAACAGGGCGAGGTGTGCATCTTCGGCCTCGATGCCCGGCGCGACACCATGGACATCCGCTACAACCTCGGCTATGTGCCGCAACAACTTTCGATCGAGCCCGCCCTGACCGGCCGGCAGAACGTGGCGTGGTTCGCCCGGCTCTACGACGTAGGGCGGTCGGTGCGGGCCCGACGGGTCGACGAGGCGCTGGCGGCGATGCAGCTGCTCGACGTCGCCGACCGGCTGGCGAGCACCTACTCCGGCGGCATGGTCCGACGCCTCGAGTTGGCCCAGGCGCTGGTCACCCGGCCGTCGCTGCTCATCCTCGACGAACCCACCGTGGGCCTGGATCCTATTGCCCGCGATGGGGTTTGGTCACAGGTGCAGCGGATGAAGCGCGAGTTCGGGATGACCGTGTTGCTGACCACGCACTACATGGAGGAGGCCGACGTGCTGTGCGACCGGGTGGCGTTGATGCACCACGGTTCACTGCGCGCCGTCGGCACCCCGGCCGAGCTCAAGGCCAAGGTGGGTCCGGCGGCGACGTTGGAGGACGTGTTCCGGCACTACGCCGGCTCCGAGTTGGCGTCGGAACTGGCGGAGGACACCACCGGTGCGGGGCTCGGCGAGATCCGGGCCGGACGACGGGCGGCGGGCGATGGCGGCTGATCCGATTGGTCCGGCGGCCGCCCCCGGCCTGTTGCGCGCCCCGCACGGCTGGCGGCGGGTACGTGGTCTCGCGATGCGGATGGAGACCTTCGCGTGGGTGGAGCTGCAGAAGCTGCGCCACGCCCGCACCGAGTTGCTCACCCGAATGGTGCAACCCGCCCTGTGGCTGTTGATCTTCGGCACCACGTTCAACCGGCTGCATGTCATCGACACCGGGCCGGTGCCGTATCTGGCCTTCCTCGCGCCGGGCATCATCGCCCAGTCGGCGCTGTTCATCTCGATCTTCTACGGCATCCAGATCATCTGGGATCGCGACGCCGGGATCCTGGCCAAGCTGATGGTGACGCCCGCTCCGGCGTCGGCACTGGTGACGGGCAAGGCATTCGCCGCGGGGGTGCGCTCGGTGGCGCAGGTGGTCGGCGTGCTGGTGCTGGCGTACGTGATGGGCATCCACATGACGTGGAACCCCCTGCGGGTCATCGCGGCGATGGGCGTGGTGATGCTCGGCTCGGCGTTCTTCGCCTGCCTGTCGATGTCGCTGGCGGGACTGGTGCGCAACCGGGACCGGCTGATGGGCATCGGCCAGGCGATCACCATGCCGTTGTTCTTCGCGTCCAACGCGCTGTATCCGGTGGCCGTGATGCCCGACTGGCTGCGCTGGCTCTCGCGGGTGAATCCGTTGAGCTACGAGGTCGATGCGCTGCGGATGCTGCTGGTGGACCTGCCCTCGCCGCATCCGTGGCTGGACATCACGGTGCTGGTGGTCGCCGCCGTGCTCAGCATCGCGACGGCGTCGGCACTGCTACGGCGACTGGTGGCCTAAGGCTGCGCGCGTCAGTTCAGCTCAAAGGGAGGCTCGAGTCCTTCGAACATAGGGAAGTGACGCACGTTCAGCGTGGCCAGGCTCTGACCGCGAATCTCGGCTGTGGCACCGATGATGTAGTCGCCCAGCCCGATTCCCGTATGGCTGCGCCGATATTGGCGCATCAATTCACCGGCGCGGCGGGCGATCAACTCGCTGACCGGCTCGGTCCGGAAAGCCGAGAACAAACGCCATACCTCGCGCCGCTCGGCTGAACGCATTCCGCCGATGATCTCGACGATCGACACGACGCTGATCGCCAAGGCGCCACGGCTACGCGCCGCGACAAGCCAATCCCGGGCGGCCGGTACTCCCCGAAGGTGCGCGATGAGGACATCAGAGTCGACGAGGATCACAGGCCCCGCCGCCAGACCTCCGCCAAATGCTTTTCACGGTCACTCTGACCGCGAGACGGAGCAACAGTGTCGCGCGCACTCCCGAAGGAATCCTCCAGCGCGGTCAGGTCTTCGGCTCGGCTGGTGTCGTCGCCCGCCAGTGCCCGGTCAAGAAGGCGGCGGATGACTTCAGCTCGCGAAACGCCCTCCTGGCGCGCGAGCCGATCGAGGCTCGCGGACTGCTCCTCATCCAGGTAGATGTTCGTCCACTTCATACACCACATCATACACCGCTTCTTGTGCGGCAGCTCAGCGCAGTCGTCGGCTGAGGCCGGTGGCTCGCACAGCCCGGCGTTCGATCGCCGCGCGCAGCTGCGTGGCGCTGCCCACCACCCGCACCCGCGACTTGGCCCGGGTCACCGCCGTGTACAGCAACTCTCGGGTGAGCAGTCGCGAATCCTGCGGCGGCAGAAGGACGGTCACCTCGGCAGCCTGGCTGCCCTGGCTCTTGTGGATGGTCATGGCGTGCATGGTTTCGACGTCGGCCAGCCTGCTGGTCGCGAACTCCACCGGCCCTTCGGATCCGGCGACCACCGCGCGCAGCGCGCCGTCGCGCAGCACGGTGATGCCGGTGTCGCCGTTGTAGAGCCGCAGGCCGTAGTCATTGGCGGTGACCAGTACGGGCCGCCCGACATACCAGGAGGCCCACAGCGGGCTCTCGGTCTCCTCGGCCAGCCAGCGTTCGACCTGCCGGTTCCAGTAGGCGATTCCGTACGGCCCGCGCCGGTGCGCGCATAGCAACCGGTGTTCGTCGAGGGTCGCCAGTGCCACCGGGCCGTTGCCCAGGATCGCCGCCTCCCGCAGTCGCAGGGCGTGCGGGACAAGGATTTTACGGAGGCAGTCGGCCGGTTCCTCGGTGTCCACCCACTCGATGTGGTCACCGCCGGCGCGCAGGACCTCCACCGCGGCGTCGGCGTCGCCGTCGCGGATCGCCTGCGCCAGGGCACCGATCGACTCACCGAACCGGTGCGAGGTGATCAGCCGGGCGACCGGGGTGTCCTCGGCGTCGGCGAGCCCGTCCACCAGGTCGGCCAGCACGGCACCGGCGTCCACCGACGCCAACTGGTCCGGGTCCCCGACCAACAGCAGCCGCGAGTCCGGTCGCACCGCCTCCAGAAGCCGGGCCATCATCGTCAGCGACACCATGGAGGTCTCGTCGACGACGATCAGGTCGTGCGGCAGCCGGTTGGCGCGGTGATGCCGGAACCGCGACGAGGTGTCCGGCCGCGACCCGAGCAGGCGGTGCAGGGTGGTGGCCCGCAGTGCCGGCAGCCGGTCCCGGTCGACGAGAGTCCAACTGGTCGACCTCGATCTGCACGGCCTCCTGCAGTCGGGCCGCCGCCTTGCCGGTGGGCGCCGCCAGTGCGATGCGCAGCGGGGGCTTGCCGTCGAGTGCCGCCTGTTCGGCGAGCAGCGCCAACAGCCGCGCGACGGTGGTGGTCTTGCCGGTGCCCGGGCCGCCGGTCAACACGGTCAGGCCACGGGACAGGGCCGCCTCTGCGGCGTTACGCTGCTCATCGAAACCTGTTGGGAAAAGCCTTGCGATGTCCGGTGTTTCGCCAGCTCCCCGGCTGGCCGTCAACGCCAGGACATCCTCGGCGACCTGGCGCTCCTCGAGCCAGTAGCGGTCGAAGTAGAGCAGGCCCTCGTCGAGGTGCAGAACCGGCGGGGTGCCCAGCAGCGGGCTGGCCTCCACCGCGGCCACCCAACCGCGGGCTGCGGGCCACTCCAGCTCGGGTAGGTCGACCTGAGCCTGGAGTGCGGTGAGGTCGACGCAGACCGAGCCGCCACGGACCGCACGTGCCAGGAAGGCGACGGCCAGCGCCACCGTGTCGTCGGGCTCGCGGCCGAGCGTGACAAGCCGTTGGGCGACATGCACATCGGCGGACTCGAGGACGCCCGCGTCGTTGAAGCCGCGTAACAGACCGCTCGCCTCGTTGGCGCGCCGCCAGGTGGCCAGGTCGACATCGTCGATGCTCATGCCACCGCCCGCCGGCCGTCGAGCAGGTCGGAGAGTTCGACCACCAGCGCTGCGGGCGGCTGCCAACTGAACACCCCGGCGGGATGCCCGTCCGAGGTCGGGGTGTCGGGCCCGCACATCCCGCGCAGGAACAGGTAGAGCACGCCGCCGAGATGCCGCTCGGGCTGATAGCCCGGCTGTCGCCAGCGCAGGAACCGGTGCAGCACAACGCTGTACAGCAACGCCTGCAGCGGATAGTCCGAGTGCAGCATGGCCTCGGCCAGCCGGCCGCGGTCGTAGTCCGCCGCGGTCAGCGGGCGATCGGGCTCGCCCAGCCAGTTGGTCTTGTAGTCGACCACCAGGTAGCGGTGCCCGTCCCCGTCGGGCACCCGCAGCACCGCGTCGACCGATCCGGACAGGTAGCCGCGCAGCGGCTGGGCACCGAGGGCGGCGCCGGTCAGCCGGTCGACGTAGGCCGCCATCGGGTCGTCGGCGGTCAGGTGCTCGCCCAACAACCGCCCAACGGCGGCCAGCCGGATGTCGGGGGCCGCGGAGCGTACGTCGCCGCCGGCGAGCGGGAACTCGAAATCCATCTCGCACAGGCGATCCGACAGCGGTATCTGCCGCAGGGTCAGGCCGCCGGCCAGCGGTCCCAGCGAGGTGTCGTGCATGGGCACCAGGGCGGCGGCCAGTTCGGCCGCGGCGACGTCGACCGGCCACCACACCGAGTGGCGCTCGATCTGCGTCGTCAACTCGGCCGTCAGGTCACCGGAACGGGGGTCGGTGGTCTCCAGCACGGCATGCACCAGGGAACCGAACTTGGCGCCGGTGGGTACATCGGCCATCGGCGAGGGGATGTCCGCCCCGACCGCCGGGGCCGTCACGGTGAGGTCGGCGACCTCGTCGTCGAGCCCGACCACCTCCGGTTCGCTGCCCAAGCTCGGCGTCTCGGCCGCCCGGATCAGGCCCGAGTACGAGGTGCGGCGCCAGGAGGTGTCGATACCGCGGTGAAAATGCCGTACCGCCAGATCATCTCGAGTCGGCGGAATCGCCAATTCGGCCCTCGGTGCGATCACCGAGTCCTCGAGCACCAGGCCGCCCACCGTCTCCCACTCCCGCAGTAGGGCTCTGGCGTCGGCGTCGTCGATCTTGTCAGGCTCGCATCGGTCCGGGACGGCCGATTGGCCCGGGCGCCGCCCGCGCAGCAGCCGCGAGAGCCCCCCGTTGGGCTCGTCCCACGACGGCGCCCACCACGCGACCACCTGCGACTGGGCCCGCGTCATCGCGACATAGGTCAGCCGGGTCTCCTCGCCGGCGGCCTCCCGCCGACCGAGGGTCTGCGCCGTCGACAGTTCTGCGCTGTTCTCACCGCCGACGTGCAGGCAGCGGCGCTCGTCGTCGTGGAACCGGACCAGATCCTCCTTGCGCACATAGCGATTGAAGGTGAACGGCAGATACACGATCGGGAACTGCAGTCCCTTGCTCACCCAGACAGTCATGATCTGTACCGCAGCGGAGTCGCTGTCCAGACGGCGGTTACGTTCGGCGGCCCCTGATCGCTCGTCGCGCTGGGTGCGCAGCCAGTCCCGCAGGGCGGTCAGGCTGAAGTGTTCGCGGTCGGCGACGTCGTGCAGCAGTTGGGTGACGTGGGCGAGGTCGGTCATATGCCGCTCACCGCCCGCCCACGACAGCACCCGCCGGCCCATCCCGGCCAACTGCGCGGCCTCGAACACCGCGGCCACACCGGCCTCCCGGGCGTGATCGGCCCACTGCCGCAACGTCTCGGCGACCCGGTCGGTCAGGTCGTCACCACCCGCGGCGAGCGTCTCGGCGGTCTCGCCGAAGAACATCGTCGCCGCGGCGGCACGGACCAGCCCGGGCCGGTGCAGTTGATCGAAGGCCTCCAGCAGGCATAGCCAGTCCTCGGCGGCCTGCGACTTCAGCACGTCGGTGTCGCCGGTGTACACGGCGGGAACGCCGGCCTCCACCAGGGCGTCGAAACATGCGCGGGCGTCGAGGTGGCTCTCGGTGATGACCGCGATGTGATGCGCCAGAAGCGGTTTGGTGTCGAAGGTCGCGGCGCTGTAGAGCAGCGCGGCCACGTCGGCAGCCAGGTCCTTGGCGATGTGCTGCCGCAGGACGTCCATCTTCACGGTGCGGGTTCCGCTGAGCCCGAACGTCTCTCGCGACACCACGCGCAGGCGGAACGGATCGTTGTGCGGGGCGCCGGCCAGCCGGTGGCCGCGATGGCGCGCCTGCACCGGCAACACCTTGATGTCGGCGTCACCCAGTTCGGCGCCGCGCAACACCGTCTGGAGACGCTCGACCAGCACCGCGTCACTGCGCCAGTTGACCCCCAGGGTCCGACGCTCACCGGCGGTGCGGGCGGCATGCAGGTAGGTGACGATATCGCCGCCGCGGAACGCGTAGATGGCCTGCTTGGGATCACCGATCAGGATCAGCGTGGAACGACCGCTGAAGGCGCGCTCGATGACCTGCCACTGCACCGGGTCGGTGTCCTGGAACTCGTCGACCATCACCACCGACCAGCGTTGGTGCATGCGGGTGGCGGCCGGTGAGTCGGGGCGTTCCAGGGCATCGGCCAGCCTGGTGAGCAGATCGTCGTAACTCAGGACCGCGCGCCGGCGCTTGCGCCGCTCGAGCTCGGCGACGACGTCGTTGGCGAAGCCCACCCGGATGGCCGGCTCCGAGTCGGCGGGCGGGTCGAGCGGGCGCAGTTCGGTGCAGGGGTTGGCGACGACCTCGCGCGCCAGGTGCAGCGCCTCGGCGCGGGTCATCGGCGGCTCGTCGCGCTCCTGCCCGAAGTGCCGGAGATAGAGGTCATCGACGATCTCGGTGACCAGGTCGTCGAGGCTCTCGGCCAGGGTGACGCTGCTGTCGCTGTCCCCGGCCACGCCGAGGGACTTCAGGACCAGGTTGCAGAACTGGTGGGTGGTGGCGATGGTGGCGGCGTCG
Source organism: Gemmataceae bacterium (assembly GCA_046350215.1). Classification (GTDB taxonomy): domain Bacteria; phylum Planctomycetota; class Planctomycetia; order Gemmatales; family Gemmataceae; genus JAXMAU01. The sequence goes on from JAXMAU010000099.1 coordinate 10,046, forward strand.
AATGAGGCCAGCGCGTCCTGCAGCCGTGCGCGACGAGCCTCGAACTCCTCCGGCTCGACCGTGATCAGGTTCTCCAGCACCTGGTTGTCCTTGATCCCGGCCGGATTCCCGAACGCGTCGAGGGCCTCGTGCAGCGCGCGACGCACCCGTTCGCGCAACTCCTGGGTGGCGGCGCGGCCGAAGGTGATCAGCAGCATCTCGTCGAGTCGCGCCCGCCCCTCGGCGACATACCGGGTGACCAGTGCGGCGAGGGTGAAGGTCTTGCCGGTTCCGGCGCTGGCTTCCAGCACGGTCGTCGAGCACTCGGCGGGCAGCGGGCCCAGCACGTCGAAGGTGTCCATCATATGGCGTCCTCCGCAGCCAGCAGGGGTGACCACAGCCGCATCGCGAATGCGCCCAGCCGGGTGGTCTCCCCCTCGGTCTCCTCACCGGGGCGGACCGGCGTCAACAACCGGTCCAGCTCCGGCTCGCGGCCCCAGATCCGTTCGACGGCGCGGTCGTCGCGCTCGTAGCGCCACTTCCCCCACGCCTCGCCCCGGGGATCCTGCCGGGCGTGCCGCGCGGCCGCCCAGGCGTAGGACGTCTTGACCGGCAACGGAATCGGCTCCCGGCGGCCGGCATCGTAGATGGCCACCAGGTCGCGCAGCACGGCGACCGGGTCCCCCACCGGCGAGCCGATCACCCGTTCGGCGGCGCCCCGGCGCCGGCGCTGGCGGCCGATGCAGACCGCCGACCACGAGCCGGGCCGGGCGGCGGCCAGAGCCACCAACGGAATCCACGCCTTCAGCAGGTGCTGCGCGTCGAGCTTGGAGTAGGTGACCTCGACGAGGCGGCTGCCGAACACCGGGGAGACCGTGCCGGTCAGCCGGCGCCCGCCGCCGAGGTCGACGTCGATGTCGTGGGCCTCCGGCGTCCCGGTCCGGTAGGACAGCGCACAACGTGCGAGTTCGGTTGCCTGATCGCGCAACTCGCCGGCCTTGCGCCACCCCAGCCGTCCCGGCGGCAATGACCCGCGGCGCCATTCGGCCTGGCCGGCCCGCTCGGGGTCCATGCCGGTCAGCATGTCGGTGAGCAGCCGCTGGCCCACCGTCCACTCCTGCAGGTTGTCGATCTCGACGGGCATCGCGTCGTCGACGCCCTCCACCTCCCACGGCAGAGTGAAATCGAGCGCCGTGAAGAAACCCTTGACCGGGTTGGCGAAGAACCGGGACAGCTCCTGCAGGGTGACGTCGGTGGGCGGCGGTGCCGGCAGCGGCGCAGCCAACAGGTCCGGCCGTT
>JAXMAU010000100.1:0-11183 GCA_046350215.1 Gemmataceae bacterium
GTCCGATGGCTGAATGGCGCAAGCTCGCGAAGGCCCTCGCCCTGGCGGATGGGCGGATCGACACCAAGGAAACGAACATCATCAAGGAGGCCATCTGGGCCGACGGCAAGCTCGACAAGAGCGAGCTGGAGTTCCTGCTCGACCTCAAGAAGTCGGCGACGTCGGTGGTCCGCGAGTTCAACACCATGCTGTTCTCCGCGCTGAAGGCGGCAGTGCTGGCCGACGGCGACATCAGCGCCAGTGAGGCGAGCTGGCTGCGGAAGTTCCTCTACGCCGACGGCAAGATCGACGACGACGAGAAGAAGTTCTTGCAGGAGCTGAAGGCCGGCGCCAAGTCGACGTCGGCGGAGTTCGACGCCCTGTACAAGCAGGCGGTCGGCGGCTGAGCGAATTTCGGCTCTTTTGACGTCGCGTCCCCCGCGGGGCATAATCCCGGTGGAGGCCCTTTGCTCCGTGGGGAGACGCGCACATGAATGAGTTGACGCGACCGTTCGTCCGCATCTGGGAGTACGCCGGCCAGGTCGGCGGCTTTCCGGGCCAGATGTTTTTTGTCATCGTGATCGTCATGTTGCTGATCCTGCTGATGACGTGGATCGGCAACCGCCGGTGACTTGCCGCGGCACACCCGAGCGTGCTTTGCGCGTGGCCGTCCGTCGGCCCGGTCGCGATACTACTTCTCCAGCCACACCACCACACTGGCTGGAGAGCACATGCGCGCCTGGATCGCGGAACTGATCGGGACTTTCCTTCTCATCTTCGCCGGCACCGGCGCCATCGTCATCAACGACGTGTCCGGCGGGGCCATCACCCACGTCGGCGTGGCGCTGGTGTTCGGGCTGGTGGTGCTGGCCCTGATCTACACCTTCGGCGACGTCTCTGGCTCGCACCTGAACCCGGCGGTCACCCTCGGGCTGTACCTGGCGGGCCGTTTCCCGCCTCGCCAGGTATTGCCCTACGCACTATGCCAGTCGGCCGGCGCCTTGCTCGCCAGCGGACTGTTACAGGTGCTTTTTCCCGACCACACCGGACTGGGCGCGACCCGTCCGGCGGGACCGGCGCTGCAGTCGTTCGTTCTGGAGGTGATCCTCACCTGGTTCCTGATGCTGACGGTGCTGCGCGTGGCGTTCGGTCCGCCGGGACACCTGCACCTGATCGGCGTGATCGTTGGCGCCGTGATCGCGCTGGAGGCGCTTTTCGCCGGGCCGATCTGCGGCGCCAGCATGAACCCGGCACGGTCGCTCGGTCCGGCGGTGGTCAGCGGTCGAGTCGACGTGTTATGGATCTACCTGACCGCCCCGGTGCTCGGGGCGGCGCTGGCCGTACCAGTGTGGCGGCTGCTGCGGCCCCCGGAACCGACGGAGCCGGACCGTGAGTGACGTTACCCCCCGCCCGCGTGTCGTGTTCGTGTGCGTCGAGAACAGCAACCGCAGCCAGATGGCCGAGGCGTTCGCCCGCCTCCACGGCGGTGACCGAGTCGACGCACACAGCGCCGGTTCGCGGCCATCCGGCCGCGTCAACCCGCGGGCCATCGCGTTCATGCGCGAGGTCGGCTACGACCTGTCGACGCACACGTCGAAGGCGCTCGCTGACCTGCCCGGTGGAGAGTACGCCGCCGCGATCACGATGGGCTGCGGCGACGCCTGCCCGATGGTCGCTGCGCTCATTCGCCAGGACTGGGGCATCCCCGACCCCAAGGAACTGCCTCCCGACGAGTTCCGCCGTATTCGCGACCTGATCGAACACAAGGTGAAAGAGCTGCTCGCCGAGATCGGCGTGTGACGTGAAAACACCGGCCGCCCCGCGACACCTCTTGCGAGGGCCGCGAGGCGATTGCAGAGGAGACCGCATTGTTGTGGCCGGGTCTCCTGACCCGGCCACTCCGCGACCGAAGGCCTCCTCCGGCGCCTTCGCAGAGGAGACCTTCGGTCCCGCCGAATGGCAAGGTCGGGAGACCTTTGCCGCCACAATAGGGGGCATGTGACGCTCACAAACGCCGGACCGCCTCACGAGCACCCCCGAAGGGGGTCGCGAGGCGGTCGGCGGAGGTGGTCGCTCAGCCCTCGGAGGGGAATAACGAGTGCGACCGCAGCACCTTCAGGTAGTTGGCCCGCTCGAACGCCGCCGGGTTGGCCACTGACCGGAAGCTCATGCTGCCGCGCATCATCTTGACCGAACTGTACTCGTGGTCCTCCATCCACTCGCGCAGCCCGTGCAACACCGCTTGCAGGTGCTCGATCCCGTGCCGCAGCAACGCTGACGTCAGCATCGCCACGTTTGCCCCGGCCATCAGCGCCTTGAGCACGTCATGCGACGTGTGAACCCCGCCGGTGACTGCCAGGTCGGCGTGGACGTGGCCGTGCAGGATGGCGATCCAGTGCAGGCGCAGCCGCAGTTCGTCGGCGGTGCTCAGCCACAGGCTCGGCACCACCTCCAGCCGCTCCAGGTCGAAGTCCGGCTGGTAGAAACGGTTGAACAGCACCAGTGCCTTGGCACCGGCCTGGTCCAGCCGCTTGGCCAGCGCCGCCGGGGCGGTGTAGAACGGGCTGAGCTTGACCGCCAGCGGGATCTTCACCTCGCCGACGACTTCCTGCACCAGCGCGACCAGCCCGTCCTCGACCTCGGCGCTGGTCCGCGCCGGGTCGGTCGGGATGTCGTAGACGTTCAGCTCCAGCGCATCGGCGCCGGCCTGCTCGATCAGCTTGGCGTAGTGGATCCAGCCGCCGCGCGTGTGGCCGTTGAGGCTGCCGATGATCGGGATCTTGACCAGCGCCTTGGCCTCGCGAACGTGCTCCAGATACCCCTCCGGCCCGAGGTTGTAGCTGCCCATGTCGGGGAAGTACGACAGCGACTCGGCATAGTGCTCGCCGGGACTCTCGAGGTAGTGGTTCAGGTCGAGGCTCTCCAGCTCGATCTGCTCCTCGAACAGCGAGTGCAGCACGACGGCGCCGGCGCCGGCCTCCTCCATGCGCTGGATCGACTCCAGGTCCTGGCACAACGGCGAGGACGAACAGACCAGCGGGTTGCGGAGCTTCAACCCGAGGTAGTGGGTGGTGAGGTCGATCACGCTTTCACCTCCTTCGATTCCGCCTTCTGGCCATTACCAGGAGCCGCCACCGGGGCCGCCCCGACCGGGAGCGCCGCCAGGTGGGCGTACAGCCGCCACCGTTCCTCGACGTCTTCCTGAGCAAGCGCCAGCAGCTCCTTCGCTGCCGTCGGGTTGGCCTGGGCGAGCATGGTATACCGGGTTTCGTTATAGATGTACTTCTGCAGCGGCAAACTCGGCGGCTTGGAATCCAGAATGAGGGGATTCTTTCCCACCTTTTTCAGGTCTGGATTGTAGCGGATGAGCGGCCAGTAGCCACTCTGCACTGCCGCCTTTTGCTGGTCCAGTCCGCGCGCCATGTCGTAGCCGTGGGCGATGCAGTGGCTGTAAGCGATGATCAGCGCCGGCCCGTCATACGCCTCGGCCTCGCGGAACGCCTGCAGCGTCTGCACGTCGCTGCCGCCCATCGCCACGCGAGCGACGTACACGGTGCCGTAGGTCATCGCCATCATCGCCAGGTCTTTCTTCGGCCCGCGCTTGCCGCCGGCGGCAAACTTGGCCACCGCCCCGCGGGGCGTCGACTTCGACATCTGTCCGCCGGTGTTCGAGTACACCTCGGTGTCCAGCACCAGCAGCTTGATGTTCTTGCCGGAGGCGACGACGTGGTCGACGCCGCCGTAGCCAATGTCATAGGCCCAGCCGTCGCCGCCGATCACCCACACGCTCTTGCGAACCAGCGCGTCGGCCACCGCCAGTAGTTCCTTGACCTCCGGCCCGTCGAGCGCCGCCAGCCGCTGCTTGAGCACCGCCACCCGCGCTCGCTGTTCGTTCACCCCGGCCTCGGTCGACTGGTCGGCGTCGAGCAGCGCCCGCGCCAGGTCCGGGGCGAGCAGCGGTTCGACGCTCGGCTCGGACATCTCGCGGCCGTCCTCGCCGGTCAGCTCGGTGGTCGGGTGCGGGCCGAGGATGCCCTGCAGCCGGGTCACCAGCTCGCGGGCGTACTCCGCCTGCTTGTCCAGCGCCAGCCGCATCCCCAGGCCGAACTCGGCGTTGTCCTCGAACAGCGAGTTCGCCCACGCCGGGCCGCGTCCGGCCCGGTTGACCGTCCACGGCGTCGTCGGCAGGTTGCCGCCGTAGATCGACGAGCAGCCGGTGGCGTTGGCGCACAGGATGCGATCGCCGTAGAGCTGCGACAGCAGCTTCAGGTACGGCGTTTCGCCGCAGCCGGCGCAGGCGCCGGAGAACTCGAACAGCGGCTCGAGCAATTGCACGTCCTTGACGCTGTCGGTCCGCAGCTTGCCGCGGTCGGGGTCGTCGAGCTTGAGGAAGAAGTCCCAGTTCGTCCGCTCCGCGTCGCGGATCGGATCGACGGGACGCATGTTGATCGCCTTCAGCTTGGTTTCGGACTTGTTCTTGACCGGGCACACCTCGACGCACAACCGGCAGCCGGTGCAGTCCTCGACCGCCACCTGCAGGGTGAACTTCTGGTGCTTGCGGTCGGGCCAGCGAGCGTCGGCCGACTTGAACGTGGCCGGCGCCTCGGCCAGGTCGGCCGGGTCGTACACCTTGCCGCGGATGACCGAGTGCGGGCACACCAGCACGCACTTGCCGCACTGGATGCAGATCGACTCGTCCCACACCGGCACGTCGAGCGCGATGTTGCGCTTCTCCCACCTGGTCGTCCCGACCGGCCAGGTGCCGTCGACGGGGATGGCGCTGACCGGCAGCTGGTCGCCCTCGCCCAGCAGCATCAGCGACGTCACCCGCTGGACGAACTCCGGCGCCTCCGCCGGCACCGCCGGGCGCCGCTCGTGGGTGGAGGTGACGTGATCGGGCACCTTCACCTGATAGAGCCGCGCCAGCGTGCCGTCTACCGCCGCGTTGTTGCGGTCGACCACCGCCTGCCCGCGCTTGCCATAGGTCTTGACGATGTCTTCTTGATCGCCGCGATCGCCTCGGGACGCGGCAGCACCCCGGAGAGGGCGAAGAAGCAGGTCTGCATCACCGTGTTGATGCGGGTGCCCATGCCCACTTCGCGGGCCACGGTGTAGGCGTCGATGACGTACAGTTTCAGCTTCTTCGTGACGATTTGCTCCTGCACCGGCCGCGGCAGCCGGTCCCACACCTCGTCCGGGCCGAACGGGCTGTTCACCAGGAACGTGCCGCCCGGCTCGGCCAGGTTGAGCATCTCCATTCGGTCGAGGAAGTTGAACTGGTGACAGGCGACGAATGTCGCCTTGCGGATCAGGTAGGTCGATTCGATCGGCCGCGGACCGAAGCGCAGGTGCGAGGTGGTAACCGAACCGGACTTCTTGGAGTCGTAAACGAAGTATCCCTGGACGTGGAACGGCGTCTCGTCGCCGATGATCTTGATCGAGTTCTTGTTGGCGCCCACGGTGCCGTCGGCGCCGAGGCCGAAGAACACGGCACGCACCACGTCGGGCGACTCGACCGAGAAGTCGGCGTCATACGGCAGGCTGGTGTGGGTGACGTCGTCGTTGATGCCGAGGGTAAAGTGGTTCGCGGCCGGGCCGTGGCGGCGTTGTCGAACGCCGCCTTGACCATGCCGGGGTGAACTCCTTGGACGACAGCCCGTAGCGTCCGCCGATCACGCGGCCGCGGGCCGTCCGGCACTTCTTGCAGCGCCGCGATCACGTCCAGGTAGAGCGGCTCGCCGACGCTGCCCGGCTCCTTCGAGCGGTCGAGGACGACCAGCGTCTGGACGGTGGGCGGCAACGCGGCGACGAACGCCTCGCTGGCGAACGGCCGGTACAGCCGCACCTTGAGTAGACCGACCTTCTCGCCCTGCGCCTGCAGCGCCCGCACCGTCTCCTCGGCGGCGCCGGCGCCGGATCCCATGAGCACCATCACCCGCTCGGCCTGCGGATGGCCGACGTAGTCGTACAGGCGGTATTTGCGGCCGACCACCTCGGCCAGCCGGTCCATCGCCGCCTGGACGATGGCCGGGCAGGCGAGGTAGTACGGGTTGACCGTCTCGCGACCCTGGAAACAGACATCGGGGTTCTGGGCAGTGCCGCGGATGACCGGCCGGTCGGGCGTCAGCCCGCGCGCCCGGTGAGCGCGAACCAGGTCATCGTCGATGACGGCGCGGATCTGTTCGGGCGTCGGCAGGTCGATGTCGTTCACCTCGTGCGAGGTGCGGAAGCCGTCGAAGAAGTGCATGAACGGCACGCGCGCTTCGAGCGTGGCGGCGTGCGCCACCAGCGCCAGGTCGGCCGCCTCCTGCACCGAGTTGGACGCCAGCAGGGCGAACCCGGTACCGCGCGCGGCCATCACGTCGCCCTGATCGCCGAAGATCGACAACCCCTGGGCGGCCAGGGCGCGGGCGGCGACATGCATGGTGAACGCCGTCAGCTCGCCGGCGATCTTGTACATGTTCGGGATCATCAGCAGCAGGCCCTGCGACGCGGTAAACGTCGTGGTCAGCGAGCCGGCCTGAAGCGAGCCGTGGACGGCACCGGCCGCCCCCGCCTCGGACTGCATCTCCTCGACGTGCGGCACTGTCGCCCAGGCGTTGGGCCGCTCCTCGGACGCCCACTGGTCGGCCCATTCGCCCATCGGGGACGACGGGGTGATCGGATAGATCGCAATCACCTCGCTGGCCTGGTAGGCAACGTGCGCCACCGCCTCGTTGCCGTCCAGAACCACTCGCTCACCTGCCATCACACACCTCCTAAACACCCCCGCCGCTGAAGGCGACGGTTCCCCCCGACAGGGGCGGGGGCAGGGATAATCCTCGCCGCCCCGCTCGGCCGGGGACGGCGCCTCGCACCATTGGACAGGGGGGGCGAACGGCTGGCCGTCTCACCCCCCCTGCCCTCGCCTCACCGCTGCGGGTGGGCAAGTAACACCGACAGCCCGCTGCCGCGGACAATCTTGTCGGCCACACTCCCGAGAAACAGCCGGGCCAGCCCACGGCGGGCATGCGTCTCCAGCGCCACCACCTCGGCGTTGCGGGCCTGCGCTTCCAGCAGGATGCCGACCGCCGGCTGCTCGTCGACCACCACGCGCGTCTGCACCCGGAAGCCGCGCCCAGTCAGCCGCGGCGCCACCCCGTCCAGGTACGCCTGCGCCTCGTCCTGCTGCTGCTTCTGTAACGTTTGCACCTGCTCCAGCACCGAGTGGGTCAGCCCCATGATGCCGGTGCCTTCGGGCAGGTAGCTCGGCCGCAGCACCGGCTGTACCACCCGCACCAGGGTGAAGGCAGCGCCGAACACTCCGCCGAGCAGCATCGCCGCGTCGAGGATCTTCTCGGCGTGACTGGTGCCGTCGAGCGCCACCACGACGTTCTTCAGCTCGACCGAGCGGCCGAGATCGGGCTTGCCCTCGCCAGGGTGAACCAGCAGGAGCGGGCGGGCCAGCTCGTGAACCAGGTCGTCGGTGACGCTGCCGAGCCAGAACCGGCCCAGGGCGCCGCGGCCGTGGGTGCTCATCACCACCAACTCGGCGCCGACCCGGCTGGCGAACTCGGCCAGCGCTGGCCCCACCTCGCCGTCGATCAGGGCCGTCTTGACGTTGATCGGCCCCGCCTGGGCCACCCGCCGGGCGACGTCGGCCAGGTACGCCTGCTCGTCCTGCCGCAGGTGAATGTCGAGTGAGTCCATGATGGCCACCCCGGCGACGGTCGCCGGCGGCACCACCTGATGAACGTGGATCAGATGTAACACCCCGTCCGCCTTCCGCGCCAGGCTGGCCGCCAGCGGCAGGGCGTGTTCCCCGAACGTCGAGCCGTCCAGGGGCACGAGAATCGACCGGACCATGGGACACCTCCGCAGTCCAGAGGGCGGCACTCGAAGGAGGCTTCGTAGCCGTTGATACAGGCTTTTTCCGCAAACAGCATGCCAGCGCGCTTTGTGGCTATTCCGCTCACGGCGCCCCCTGGAAGCGGGGCCGGCGACCGCGGCAACTGTGTCGAAACCGCACACTAGTGTGCGGACCCGTCCGCCATCGCGCTGTCCCCGCACACCTGACCGCGGGGGCGGGAGCACCAGCCGGCGACGCCGGGGCGGCCAGTTTCCGGCCGATTGGCGCGGCCGAAGCGTCGCCGCGGTCCCGCCGGCGAGGTTGGGCATAGCGGTTGCATTCACGGAAGGCAACCGGGAAGTGGACAACGCGGTGCAGTAATCCGAAAGGCGGTGATCCGTGGCCAAAATGGACACGCTCGGGGCTGACAAGCGGTTCAAGCTGCTGGAGGCGACGATGAAGCGCCACCAGTACCGGCCCGACGCCCTGATCGAGGTGCTGCACACCGCCCAGGAGCTGTTCGGCTACCTCGACAACGACCTGCTCACGCTGATCGCCCGCAACCTGAAGCTGCCGCCCAGCTGGGTCTACGGGGTCGCCACCTTCTACCACTTCTTCTCGCTGGCGCTGAGGCGAGCACAGCGCGTCCTCTGCCTGGGCACCGCCTGCACGTGAAGGGGGCGGCGACGCTGCTGGCGGGGCTGGAGCAGAAGCTGGGGGTTCGCGCCCGGCAACACCACCGCCGACGGCAAGGTGTCGCTGCTCACCGCGCGCTGTCTGGGAGCGTGCGGGCTGGCGCCGGCGGTCGTCTTCGACGGCGTCGTCGCCGGCAAGCTGGACCGCGACGCGACCCTCGACCGGGTGAAGGGGTGGACTCATGGATCTCGCTGAGCTAAACGAGCTGGCCGAGGCCGAACGCCAGGCGCGCAGCGTTATCAGATCCGCTGCTGCACGCCGGCGCCTGTCGTCCGACGGACAGGCGGTGCGACGCCTGGTGCGGGCGGTGGCCGAGGCGCGGCTGACCGATCGGGTTCACGTCGCTTCCGTCGGCTGCATGCGGTTGTGCTGCGAGGGGCCGCTGGTGCAGGTCGACCCGGACGGCCCGCTCTACGAAAAGGTGACGCCGGGCGATGCCCCGTCGATCGTCGCCGCCCTCAACGGCGGCACCGCCACGGCGCGGCAATCTCGCCCACCCGTTCTTCACCCGCCAGCAGAGCGTGGTGCTGGAGAACAGCGGCCTGGTCGAGCCGGAGCGGATCGAGTCGTACATCGCCCTGGACGGTTACGCGGCGGCAGCCGCCAGGTGCTCCGCGAGATGCGGCCGCAGGAGGTGATCGACGAGATCACCCGGAGCGGTCTGCGCGGGCGCGGCGGCAGTTGAGCGGGCTGAAGTGGGGCAGGTCGCCAAGCAGCCGGCTGGCAAGAAGTATGTCGTCTGCAACGCCGACGAGGGCGACCCTGGCGCCTTCATGGACCGCTCGGTGCTGGAGAGCGACCCGCACCGCGTCCTCGAAGGGATGGCGATCGCTGCCTACGCGGTCGGCGCCGACCAGGGGTTCATCTACGTCCGCGGCGAATATCCGCTCGCCATCCACCGGCTGCAGACGGCGATCCGCCAGGCCAAGAGCCTCGGGCTGCTCGGCACCGGCATCTTCGACTCGCCGTTCAACTTCCGCGTCGACCTGCGGATCGGCGCCGGCGCGTTCGTGTGCGGCGAGGAGACGGCGCTGATCTCCTCGGTCGAGGGCAAGCGCGGCCAGCCGCGCCCGCGTCCTCCGTACCCTGCCGAGAAGGGACTGTGGGACTGTCCGACGCTCATCAACAACGTCGAGACGTTCGCCAACGTGCCGCCGATCATCCGCAACGGCGCCGACTGGTTCGCCGCCATCGGCACCGCCAAGAGCAAGGGCACCAAGGTGTTCGCGCTGGCCGGCAAGATCGTCAACACCGGGCTGATCGAGGTGCCGATGGGCACCCCATTGCGGCAGATCGTCGAGGAGATGGGCGGCGGAGCGCCGGAGGGACAGATCAAGGCGGTGCAAACCGGCGGGCCGTCGGGCGGCTGTATCCCGGCGTCGCACCTGGACACGCCGGTCGATTACGAGTCGCTGCAGGCACTCGGCTCGATCATGGGGTCGGGCGGCATGATCGTGATGGACGAGACGTCCAGCATGGTCGACGTGGCGCGCTACTTCATGGAGTTCTGCATGGACGAATCGTGCGGCAAATGCGTCCCGTGTCGCGCCGGCACCGTCCAGATGCACGGCCTGCTCACGCGCGTCCGCGAAGGGCAGGCGACCGCCAGCGACCTGACCCGACTGGAATCGCTGTGCGACATGGTCAAGCACACCAGCCTGTGCGGGCTGGGCCAGTCGGCGCCCAACCCGGTGCTGAGCACCCTGCGCTACTTCCGCGACGAGTACGAGGCGCTGCTTCGCCCGCCGGGCAGCAACGGCCGCGTCGGTCTGCACACCGTGCGCGAAGGGGGAGAGCGATGAGCGTCGTCACCCTGAAGATCGACGGCAAGGAGATCAACGCCCCCGCCGGCCAGACGATCCTGCAGGCCGCCCGCGAGGCCGGCATCGTCATCCCGACGCTGTGCCACATGGAGGGCGTCCGCGCCATCGGCGCCTGCCGCCTGTGCCTGGTGGAAGTGGCCGCCACCCGCCGGCTGGTGCCGGCATGCGTCACCGCGGTGGCCGAGGGGATGGACCTGCAGACCGCCAATCCGCGGCTGCAGGAGTACCGGCGAATGATCGTCGAGCTGCTGTTCGCCGAGCGCAACCACATCTGCAGTGTGTGTGTCGCCAACGGCCACTGCGAACTGCAGGACCTGGCGGTCGCCGTCGGCATGGACCACGTCCGCTTCCCGTATCAGTCGCCGGCGCTGCCAGTCGACGTGACCCACGCCCAGTACGGCATCGATCACAACCGCTGCGTGCTGTGTACCCGCTGCGTCCGCGTCTGCCACGAGGTAGAGGGGGCGCACACCTGGGACGTGATGGGCCGCGGCAGCGGGGCGCGGGTGATCACCGACCTGAACGTGCCGTGGGGCGCCGCCGCCAGCTGCACGTCGTGCGGCAAGTGCGTTCAGGCGTGCCCGACCGGCGCACTGTTCCGACAGGGGTCGACGGTGGCCGAAATGGTCCACGACCGGCAGAAGCTGGCGTTCCTGGTGACGGCGCGGGAGAAGAAGCAATGGACCGTGTGAGGCTGGCGACCGTCTGGCTGGGCGGCTGTGCGGGCTGCCACATGTCGTTTCTCGACCTGGACGAGTGGCTGATCGACCTGGCGGCACGGGCCGACCTGGTGTACAGCCCGCTGATGGACGTCAAGGAGTACCCCGACGGCGTCGACGTGTGCCTGGTCGAAGGGG
>JAXMAU010000101.1:0-11067 GCA_046350215.1 Gemmataceae bacterium
TGTCAGGCGGACAGAGGCGCGGTAAACCGCTGTTTTATCTTGCCCAGCTTGACTCTGTTCACTTTATGCGGATCGTCAAGTCTCATCAAGAGAAAAGCGAACGTTTCAACGATTGATCATGCCGCCACCGGCGCGCCGGGCTTTCCCGGCCATCCGCTCACTTCCCCTTCAGCTTCTCGATCGCCCTGGCGGTGAACTCGTCGCGCAGGCCGCTGGCGACCAGTTTCGCCAGCTCCTTGCGCGCCTCGTCCGGTTTGCCGGTGCCCGTCAGCGCCTCGGCCAGCAGCCAGCGCGCCTCGGTCTCGAAGGCGGCGCCGCGGGCGATCTGGACCGTCCGCTGCAGGTAGCCGACCGCCTCGCGCGGCTGGCCGCGGAGCAGCAGCACCTTGCCCCGCCAGAAGAACGTCCCGCCGTTGAGCCGGTCGGTCGGAAACAGGTCGTCCCACTGCTCCACCAGATCGAGAGCGGCGCCGTAGTTGCCGGCGGCGACGTATTCGCGGAGCGAGTTCGGGTAGGCGCCGAGCCGGGCCGCCCGCACCTGGGGCGGGATCACCTGCGGCAGCAGCCGTTCGGCGCGGGCGTACAGCTTCTGCGCCTCCGCTCGCCGCCCCTGCCACAGCCGCGCATCGCCGGCCGCCGCCACCGCCTTGCGGAACGCCCGCCGGCCGTCGTCGTCGACGTCCTTCTCCTTCATCACCGCCTCGGCCTCCGCCAGCAGCTCGACCGCCCGGTCGCCCTGCCCGCGGTCGACGCCGACCAGCCGGATCAGTCGGCCGAGCACCTCGATCCGCTCGGTCGCCGGCAGCTCCTTCACCACCGCCTGCCGATAATGAGTGATCGCCTCCTCCAGCCCGGCGTCGCCCTGTCGCAGCGCACAGTCGGCCAGCAACCGTCGCACCCGCGCCACCATCAGCGCATCGCCGGACGCGGCGAACCGGCCGACGAACTCGCGGCCGACCGCCAGCGCGCCGGCCAGGTCCTCGGCCTCGGCGTGCAGGAACGCCAGCTCCTTCAGGCCCGCCGCCGACAGTTTGCCGCGGTCGTACCCCTTCACCGCCGCCAGGTAGTCGGTCGGCCGCCCTTCCTTGAACTCGTCGGTGACATGCTCGATCTCGAAAATCGTCAACGGCCATGTCGCCGTCACCTTTTCCCCGCCCGGCAGCGTCGCCGTGAGCGTGACCGGGTACTTGCCGAGGGTGAGGTAGACGTGATCGACCCGGTTTCCGGTGGCTGTCTGCCCGTCGCCGAATTCCCAGCGGCACGTCGCCCCGGCGGGCAGGCCGGGGCCAGGCTGAAACGCCACCCGCGTGTACTGCCCCTCGCTCCGCTGCGCCGGCCAGATCGAGTCCGTGATACCTGGCTCGAACGTCGGCAGCGGTCCCTTCGGTGTCTCGTAGCCACGGACGACGCCCTCGTGCGCGGCGGTGAAGAACGCCTCGGGGATCGGCGCGAACGGCCCGTCGTCGGCCGACGGCCGCCAGCCGAGGAACGCCATCTGTTCGAGTGTCACTTCCTCGTGGTAGTACTCCAGGAAATGTGGCCCGGCGGTCAGCTCGACAAGCGAGTTCACCTCGCCGCGACTGCCGCGTTCGGCGGTGTGCCGTCCCGGCCAGTGGATCAGTTCCTTGCCGTCGAGGAACGAGAACGACGCCTCGTTCGACACGGTACAGAACTGGTACTTGCCGGCCTTCGCGACGTGGACCCAGCCGCGATAGACGCTGATGTAGTAGTCGGACGGGCCGAAGCTGTTGTATCCGTCGGCGACCCGCCGCTGATAGCGGCCGCCGAACCGCGTCGGACTGCCGGCGATCAGCTTGCCCATCTCCTCGGCCGCCCGCGGATTATCGCCTTTCGGCCTCTCGATCGTCTGCAACACAAACCCGAAGCGCGGCACCCACGCGCCCTTCGCCGGACCGCTGCCGGGCCGCGGATCGTCGACCACCTGTTCCGCCGCTCGTGCCGCCTTCGGGTTGTCATAATAGACAAAGTAGCGCCCCTTCGGGTCGGCGGAGCGCGGAACGAGACGAGCGAGTACCGGCCGGCGTCGTGAAACGTCAGCTGAAACGGCAGCGGTTTGCCGCCGGCGTCGACGACGCGGTAGTCGCCCGTCGGCCGCCGCTCGCCCCTGGCAGAGCACCTTGACGCCGCACACATCGCACCCGGCGTCGGTCGACGGCTTGCCGACCTCGACGACGGCACGGGCGTTCCACCCCGGCAGGTGCCACGGCTCGGCGGCGGACGCGACGGCGGCGGTGAACTGAATGACCGATCAGGGCAAGGGAACGTGTTACTCGATTCATGCCTCGCCTCTCCGATCGGCTGCTGGCACAATTGACCCCATCAGGTACAGAAGTAATCCAGAACTCGGTTGCTGCGGCAAGGTCTCCCGACCTTGCCACCGCGTAGATTCCGCCAGGTCTCATCCGAAGGGGTCGTGCGGGAGACCTTGATGTCGAAAGAGGTCCCGGTCAGGAGACCGGCCACAACGTGCCAGCTTCCTTGAGCTGCGACGTCGTTCTGCTAGCTACTCGCCAGTGAGGGCTGATCGGCAGTTGTGGCAAGGTCTCCCGACCTTGCCACCGCGTTGGACCGAAGGTCTCCTCCGGGGTCGTGCGGGAGACCTTCGGTCGGCCGGAGTGTCCCGGTCAGGAGACCGGGATACAACAGCCTGCGTCTTCTGTCTTTCTACTGACTACTGACTACTGTCGCCCTGACTACTGCGAGCGCTGCGAGCCAGTCGACAGCGCCTTGTAATAGCTCCTGAGCAGGTCCTCGTAGCCGGCCGGGTAGGCGGCGTCGGCGGACTGCAGCAGCTCCTTGCGCAGCTGCGGCGGCAGGTCGCGGGCGCGGCTGACGTCGCCGCCGGTGCGGTTCAGCTCGCCGTATGCACCGCGCACCGCCTGCATTGCCTCGCGCCGCTTGCGGGCGGCGTCGGCGTACTTGCGATCGGCCAGGTCCTTGTCGGCCTCGGTCAGCAGCTTGATGCCGTCGCGGACGCGCGTCGACGACACCTTCTGCGCCTCCAGCTGGCGCGCCACCTGCTCCATCTTCTCGCGCATGCCGGCTTGCCTGGCGCTCAGCCGGCCGATGTCGCGGACCGGGTCGGGCGGCGATCCGCCCTGCAAGCCGCGACGGCCGGCGCCGCTCTTCTTGCCGCCGCCGGTGGCGCCGTTGGGGTCTTCCTGCGCCTCGCTCTTGAGCTGGCCCGGCTCGAAGTTCTCGCTGCCGACCCGCGCCGGCGTCTTGCGGCCGGGCAGCGCCTTCGACGTGTCGCCGACCATCTGCCCCGACGACTTGCCGCGCCGCCCGTCGCCAGACCGGCCCGACACCTCCATGTTGTTGGGCATGTCGTTGCCGGTCTTGCCCTTCGCCGAGAAGCTGCTGATCGGCCCGTCGGACACCCCCCAGCCGGCCTGGTCCAGATTGTCGCCCCAGGCCGAGGTGATGTCGTCGGCGTCCTCGTCGAATTCGTCCGCCTTTTGCAGCAATTCGCCGACCAGGTCCTGCAACGCCTTCGGCAACGGCATCTCGGGGATCTTCATCGGCTTCTTGTTGAGCGGCTCCTCCTGCACCCACTTGACGCTGTCCGGGGCGTCGGGCATCCACATCTCCAGGTCTTCCTTCATCTTCGTCGCCAACCCCGCGCCGAGGTCCTCGAGCGACACCTCCAGCTTCTGCGCCTTGTCGCGCGTGGCCGCCTTCTCGATCTCCTCGAACACCTTGTTCACATCCTTACGAAGATCAAAATCGTCGGTGAACCCCTTCGGCAGCTTGGTCAGCTCCTGCACACTGCCCTTCGCCCACTTCTCCGTTCGTCGCTTCAAATCGTCGAGGTCGGCCAGCGCCCGCAGCAGATCGTCCTTGACCTCGTCGGGGTTCTTCTTCGGCAAGCGCTCGAACTTGCCGGCTGTCTCCGTCTGGTCCTTGAGCAGCTTGTCGAGGCTCTTGATCAGCTCGGTGAGCACACCCGTGGCGATCTTGTGACTTTTCGGATCGTCCTTGGCTAACTTGCGCAGCGCCTTCTTTGCGTCCTCGTTGCGCTGCAGGCGAACGAGCAACTCCTCCAGCTCCTTGATGATCGCGTCCTGCACCGGCAGCGAGGCGGCGCGGTCGCGCTTCGCCAGCTCGTCGTTCCTGCTGTCGCGGGCCGACTCCAGCAGGCGGACCGCGTCGGCGATCGGGCCGGCGGCGAGGCGGTCGAGCGCATCGACGACGGTGAACACCGGCACGCCGTCGGCCTCGATGCTCCGCGCCAGCAGTCCGGTGCGGCGGCGGACCTCGACCTCGCGCGTCACCAGCCCGGCAGCGGCAGCGCCGCCGGCGGTCTCGGCGCGGTTGGTCCGTTGCAGGGCGAGCAGGTCGCGCAGCTCCTTGACGTAGTCGCGGATACGGGTGTCGAGCTTCGCCACCGCGTCGAGCGGGTTGACCACCTCCAGGCGGAAGCGCCGCGACTCGGCCCGCCCCGGCCCGGTGACGACGTTGCGGTCGGTCGCCTCCGCCCAGTACTCGACGCGGTCGCCGACCTTCAACCCGGACGAGCCGAGCCGCCATTCGTAACGATCAGCCGTCTCGCGCTTCGGCGGGCCACCGGCGTAGTCGAACCGGACCAGCTCACGGACCGCCGGCTCGGCATTGACGCGGTAGAGCAGCCGCACCGTCGCCAGGCCGAAGTCGTCGCGGGCGTCGACCGCCAGCGGCAGCGCGGCATCGGACTTCACGCTCAGCCGATCGTCGGGCGCACGCAGCACCAGTTCCGGTGGCGCATCAGGGCGCAGGATCACGGCCCGCCACAGCGGGTCGGCGTTGCTGCTGCCGTCGGTGGCGTCCAGGTGCAGCTGGTAGGCGCTGGGCGCAACGAGTAAGGTCTTACCGGCGATTTCAGGTGTCGGCTTCGCGGTCGGCGTCCACACCACGAACCCGGCGGTGTGAGCGTCGCCGGCCTTCTCCATGTCGATCGTCTCGCTGCCGCGGCGGGCGTCGCCGCGCGTTACCAGGCGCGCGGTGCGGAGCGGCTTGGTCGGCGTCAACTCCAGCCGCACCGCGGTGCCGGCGACGGCGGCCACTTCCCCGTCGCTGCCGTCGATGCGCCGCGGAGGCAGCCCGGTGTACGCCGGGTAGGTGTACACCACCGCCAGCTTCGCCACCTGGGGCGGGCGAACCACCTCCACCTGAAACACCGGCGAGCGGCCGTCTCCAGCAGTAATGTAGTACTCGAAGGAGGCGACAGCCTGACCGACGGTGTGGCGGAAGGTGCCATCGCCGGATGGGTCGGCGGTCATCTCGTGCGCCTGCCAGCGCCGCCGGCAGCGCGCGGCGGTGCAGCCGCGCCGCTGCGGGGATCGTCCCCTGCACCTTCACCGTCACCGCCACCGGCTTGCCCTCGTTCACCCGCGTGTCACCCGGTTCGACGGCGGATGCCGGGATGCGGGTGCGGGTGTACGGCTCGATGGCCGCCCACGGCAGCAGCGTTCGCAGCAGCCCGTTGGTGAACCGCGGAGTGAAGGCGGCCGCGTACCCGGCGACGAGCAGCAGCCCGAGGCCAGCGATCAACGCCGCCCGGTGCGTCGGCCGCCGGTCAACCGCCGCGCGCAGCTCGGTGTCGACCAGCCGCCCGATCGGCGTCGCGGACGATGGCGTCGATCAGCGGGCGGGAGAAGCCGGGGGTGTGGTCGCGTCCCAGTTGCAGCGCATTGAGGAGCCGCGTTCCGCAGCTCGGGAAACCGTGCCTCCACCAGTGCCGCAAAGTAGTCGTCGCGATAATCCTCCAGCACCCGCTTGACCACCAGCGACAGCACGGCGGCGATCAGCCCGCCCCACAGCACGGTGGCTAGCAGCAATCGGCCAGTCGGACCAGGGTGCAGCAGGTTGTCGACCGCCACCAGCGCCGCGACGACCGCCAGCGCTCCGCCGACGGTGAGGAGTACACCTTCCAGGATCTTTTGTGTGCGCCACTGGCCGCGGACCTCGTCGAGCGCGGCCAGCAGGCGGGGGTAGGCGTCGGTCATGCTGCTCATGCTGCGTCTCCGCGAAAACCTCAGACCAGGTGCTGCCGCCGCCGCAGGAACCACTCACCACTGACTGCCGCCAGGAACGCGGCGAACAGCCACGGCGAGTCCCAGTATTCGCTCCGCTGGACCCGCTCCGTCCGCCGGGCGCCGCCCGTCACGCGGTCCGTCAGCGTGGCGGCGTCGGCCACGAGGACGGCCACCCCGCCGGTGGCCTCGGCGATCGCCCGTAGGTGGTCCGGCCGGGTGCCGGCGTCGGCCAGCTCCAGGTCGGCGCCGCGGACGCGCACCTCGGCGGTCTGATTCGCCAGCGTTTTGCCGTCGGCCGTCAGCGCCGCGCTGATCTCATATCGCCCCGCTGCGCTCGGGTAGAACTCCACCGTGGCGGTGTCCGGATCGGCGGCGTCGACTCGCGGCGTCAGCCCGCCAATCGGCTGACCTTTCGGATCGGTAATATCTACGCGCGTCTGGGCCGTCGACAGATCGGTGCCCGGCCGCCGCTGCCGCACCACGCGCACTGTCACCTTGCCGTTCACCTCGTGGACCGGCTTGCCGGTGCGGACCGCCAGCAGCGGGCGGGTGTCGTCGCTGCCGCGGCCCGCCAGCCAGCGGATCGCCTGGCTCCAGAACCGGCTGTACAGCGTGTCATCCTGCCCGAGAATGCGGAGAAAACGGCTCCACTTCCACGTCGTATCGGGGCACACCACCAGCACCTGCCCGCCGCCTGGCGCTCGCTGTGCCGCCACCGCGATCGCCGGCTGGCCGTCGACGGTCGCCTCGGGGTTCACCGCCAGCACATCCGCCGCCGGTTTCGCCCGCGCCACCAGCGGCATGCCGGCGAGCGGCGGCGCCTCCTTCCACCCCTTCTCGGTTCGCGGCCGGTCGGCCGACAGGGTGAAGATCGGGTGAGTAATGCCTTTCTCGGTCGGCTGCAAGGTGAACGGCCGGTCGCTCTGGGCCGTGCCGGTCGCGGCGAACTCGACCGGCAGGACGTCGGCCAGCGGCGTGGTGCGGAACCCCTTCGGCCCGAACGACTCGTATCCGCCGAGTACCAGCAGCGAGTGGTTCTTGCCGTCGAGCCAGCGCACCAGCGCCTGTACCTGCGGCCCGCTCAGGTAGTCGCCTTCCATGTCGCCGAGGATGACGACGTCGACCTTCTCCAGCGTGCGCTCGGTCAGCACGCCGTCACGCAGCTGCCGATCCGGGCCGTCGGGCGAGGTGCGGCGCGGTTCGCGGATCAGGCTGACGTCGGGGTCGTTTTCCGCAAAATGACGGACGAGGAACGTGTATTCGTTCCGCAGAAAGCCCTCGACGTAGAGCACGCGGATCGGGTCCTTCGCCACTTCGAGCGGGAAGTTGACGGCGTTGTTGCCGGTGTCGCGTTCGCCGGCGGCCGAGGCGACGGCGGCGGTCAGCTCGAAGCTGCCGGGCTGGTCTGGCCGATACGGCAGCCGCACCACCCGCTCGACGTCGCCGGCCGGCAGCGCCACCTTCTCCGCCGCCAGCACGTCGCGGCCGCGGCGGAGCGTCACCGTGGCGTCGACCAGCGCCGTCCCCTTCTTGGCGACCGGCACCTCGACGAACAGTTCGTTGTAACGATCACCCGGCCGCGCGCCGCCGGCTCGCGGACCGCCAGGTCGAAGTCGGCCGCCTGCGGAAAGCCGACGGTGTGTACCGGCACCCCGGCGTCCTCCCAGTCGGCGAACCCCGGCCGGCCGGTGGTGTCTGTGCCGTCGCTGAGGAGGATAATCCCCGCCGTCGGCCGGCCGCGCATCTGTGCCTGCACGCGGCGCAGACACCTTGTCAGATCGGTGAAATCGCCCGTCGGGTCGGCCGGCAGCTCCTTCACCGGGGCGCCGGTGACGTCGAACAGGTTGACCGCCAGCCGCCCGTCCCCGGTCCGTGCGGCGAACGCCTGCCGCAGTGCGTCGGCTGCCTCACGCGCTCGTTCGTAACGGGTTACTCCCGACTCATCGGCCAGGCTCATCGACCGCGACGTGTCGACAACCAGGGCAACGCGGCCCGGCTCGACTTCTTCACGAGCGCGGATCCACGTCGGTTTGGCGAGCATCAGCACCAGCAGCAGCAGCCCAACGCCGCGGAGCGCCAGCAGCCACCAGGCGAGCCGCTGCCCGGTCCGCCGGTAGATGCCGCGGTACGTCCAGATCAGGAACCCGGGCGCCGGCGAGGACGAGCAGCAGCCACGCCCACGCCCAGCGAGCGGACACGCCTTCGAGGTGAACCGACGCCACCAGGAGCGACGTGGCGTTCATCGCGCACCCCTTCCGCCGGCACCGCCGCCAGCCGCTCGCTCATCACTCGTGTCGCCGGTGGGGCGGCCACCTGCGGCGGCGCCGTCTGCCGGGCGTACAGCCGGCCGCTGATCTGGTTCGCCAGCCACGGCTCGAACAGGCCGATCAGCAGCACCACGATCAGCAGCACGTCCCACAGTTTCATCCCGCCGCCCGCCGCCGCCCTGGATTCCAGTGTTGACGGGTCGGCGATGTAGCTGACCAGCGGCGGCTGGCCGAGCCGCGCCTTCAGCTCGGTGACGGCAGCGGCCTCGCGTTCCTTCGGGTCGTCCGGCAGCTCGTCATCCAGATAAGTCAGATCCGATTCGTAGGCGTCGAGGTTGACGGCGAACAGTCCGGCGGGCGTCTCCTGATCGGACCGCAGCACGGTGTAAACCCCGGGCGCCTGGGTGTCGGCGACCTCGAAGTCGCCGCTGCCGTCGCTCGCTCGCGCGGCGACGACCTTCGCGCCGTCGGGCTTGCGCACCCACAGCACGCCCTTTTCATCGGCCGGCGGGCGGAGGCGAACGACGTCGCCGGTGCGATGCCGGTCCTGCAGGGCGAGCGGCGGTTGCGTGAGGTACTCGGCCACGAAGTTCGCCCACAGTGGAAACGCCGGCCGCACCGCGAAGTCGCCCCAGTCGCGGTCGGCCGTCGAGGTGAACAGCAGCACGTGGCCCTTGCCGAACGCCTTCTCCAGCAGCAGCGGCGGGCCGTCGCTCGATCGCATCAGCACGGCGGCCGGCGGGGCGTCCACCTCCAGCGCCTTGAACGTCAGCGCCGGCCCGAGCAGCCGGCCGAGCGGTGGTTCGGCGAACCGTGCCAGCGCCCGGTGTTCGTACACCATCGCGCCGACGTGGCCGACGGGCCGTGCCGCCGCCTCCTTGATCGTTGCGGGCAACAGCCCGCCGTTCCGCCGGTTACCGCCGGCGAGTGTGCCGTTGTAGAACGCCCGGTCGACCTTGTCGCCGAGGAAGACGAGCAGGCTGCCGCCACCGTCGACGTAGCCCTCCAGCTTTTCGACCGCCGACTCCGTCAGCCTCTCGACATTGGCGAGTATCACGAGCGGGTATGTCGACAGTTCCGCGGCCGCCACCTCGCCGGGGGACACGGCACGAATGTCAAACCCGCGCTTTGGCGCATCCTCGCCGGCGGTCAGAGCGGCGCGGAGGAAGGCCAGCTCGTCCAGCTCCGGCACGCTCGACGGCGCGCCGTTGACCGCCAGCACCGGCACCGCTCGCGCCTGCGCCGGCACCTCCAGGGCGAAGAACCGCCGGTTGTCGGCCGGGAACACCGGGTCGTCGACCTCGATCCATCCGCCGTGCCAGCCGGCAGTCGGGAAGGCGTGGTAGAACCGCGACGCCGCCCACTTGCCGCCGGGCAGCCGCTCCACCCGCTGCTCGCCGACCTTGGCGCCGTCGACGTGCAGGCTGACGGTGGCGTCGCCGCCGTTGTCGCCGGCGAGGGTGAACAGCGGCCGCAGCGGGACCGGCACTCCGACTCGCGGGCGCGTGCCGCCCGTGCGAACGGCGGTGACGCCGCGATTGACCGCGACGCCGCCTTCGGCCGCACGCTCACGAACACGAACGCCAGGTCGGCGGCGTCCGCCCGGATCGTCTCGCGCGATGGCACCTCCCAGCCCGACTCCTGCAAATCACTGAGTATGTAAATACTCACGGCGCGGCCAGCGGCGCGGCTGCTGACGGCCGCCTCCTCCGCCCGGGTGATCGCCCCGGACAGGTCGGTGGCCAGCGCCGACACCGGGGTGCGGTCGATGGCGGTGCGCACGGCGTCGAGGTCGTCGGTCGGCTCGGCGAACAGCACCTCCGGCCCGCCCGCCCGGCGTCCGGCCAGCACCACGCTCGCCGTGTCACCGGCCGCCAGCGTCGCCAGCACCGCCCGCGCCGCCTCCTGCGCCCGCCGGAACAGCGGCGCGCCATCCTCGACGTAGCCCATGCTGGCGGAATCGTCGAGCACCAGCACGACGGTGCGCGGCCCGCCGCCCAGACCCGCCGTCACCGACCCCTTCGGCAGCACGAACGGCCGCGCCAGCGCCATCGCCAGCAGCGCGAACAGCGCCATCCGGCAGGCGAGCAGCAGCAGTTCCTTCAGCCGGCTCATCCGGTACGACCGGAGGAACTGGTCGGTGAAGAAGCGGGTGGTCGAGAACCGCATCTTGCGGGTGCGGCGCGACCGGCTCAGGTGGATCAGCAGCGGGATGCCCGCCGCCGCCAGGCCGATCAGGTAGAGCGGGGTGAGGAAGGAAAAAGTGCTCATGGGGCCTCACGCGGTCATGCCCTGCCGCCGGGCGAGGTAGTTGCCGAGGAACAGGTCGAACCGCTGATCGGTCTGCGCCACCGCGTGATCGATGCCGGCCGCCCGGCAGCCGCCGCGGATGGTTTCGAGGAACCGGCCGAACTCGTCGAGGTAGGCGTTACGAAATGCCCGCGGATCGCTGGTCACCTCGCGGCCGGTCTCCATGTCCTCGATGCGAGTAACGTCGTCGAACGGGAACGCTACCTCGGCCGGGTCGAGCACCTGCAGGACGATCACCTCGTGCCGGGCGTGGCGAAAGTGCTTGAGCGCCGCCACCAATTTGTCGGCGTCGTCGAACAGGTCGGACAGAACGACGACGAGCGACCGCCGCT
Source organism: Gemmataceae bacterium (assembly GCA_046350215.1). Lineage (GTDB taxonomy): Bacteria > Planctomycetota > Planctomycetia > Gemmatales > Gemmataceae > JAXMAU01. The sequence goes on from JAXMAU010000101.1 coordinate 10,945, forward strand.
TGATCGTTTCGGCGAGCCGGTGAAACGTGTCGGCGAGCGTCGTCTCCCCGCCGGGCTGCGTCTTCTCCAGCTTCTCCATCAGCAGCCGCAACTGCCCCGGTCCCTGCCGCGGCGGCACCTGGT
>JAXMAU010000102.1:0-10782 GCA_046350215.1 Gemmataceae bacterium
GTCGTCTGCCTGCCCGGTCGCGAGGGCACCATCCGCAGCTACCAGGGCGTCCGCCAGGGCAAGCGCGTATCGAAGTCATTGAAGTGTGAGGACTTCGGTGAGGAAGTCGGTGTTCATCATGCAGCGAAGCATCTTGCCTTTGAGGCTGTCGTTGATGGGGTGTCGCTTCAGGAGGGTGATGGCGAAGCGGCGGAGCCAGCTGAGGTTATTACCCAATATCCGCTCGCGGGTGCGGCTGTCGTCCTCGCGGAAGGTGACGTCCAGCACCCAGTGCATCGACTCGATGCCCCAGTGGCCGCGCACCGCCTCGCTGAACCGCTTGCCGCTGAGGTACCGGCTGAGGATGTAGTAGCGCACCTCGTCAGTCTCCCTGCCGTCGGCGTGCTTGCTCACCCGCACCGAGTAGCCGATCGCCTTGACCTGAGGCCACTCCTTCTTCAGCGCGAAGTCGGCCGGCACCCTGGTCAGGAAGTACGACCGCTCATCCACCCGGCCATGCCCCTGCTCCGTTGTCTCGTAGCTCCGATACTGGAGGTCCTCCAGGTCGCGTTCCAACTGCTCCTGGAAGTATGCCCCGATTGCCTCACGGAGGGATGGCTGGTTGTCCTTGACAGCGATCACGAAGTCGCCACCGCCCTCGACGATGCTGCGGGCGACCTCCTTCTGGCATCCCATCGCGTCGATGGTGACCAGGGCGCCGTCCAGCTCAATCTGCTCGAGCAGTACCGGGATGGCCGTGATCTCGTTGGACTTCGCCTGGCAGGCGACCTGGCCCAGGGCGACCCCCTCCTCGCTGGCCCAGGCGCTGACGATGTGCAGCGGCCCCAGGCCCTGCCCGGCGTCGTGGGAGCTGCGGCAGGTCTTGCCGTCGATGGCGACCAGCCGGCCGGGGCCGGGCTCGTCGGTGCGGACGGCCTGGGTGATCCAGCCCTGGAAGCACCTCTGGAAGGTCTCCGGCTTCAGCGCCATCAGCAGCCGGCGGATGCAGTCGCGGGAGGGGATGCCGTTGGGCAGGGGGAGAAACTGCCTGAGCCAGTCGTGGCGGTTGGCGGCCCAGCGGTGGATGGCGGTCGGGCCGTCGCAGCCGCAGACCATGCCGCAGACAGCTATCACCACGACGTCGATCAGCCGGTGCTTGCGGTTGCGGGTGTGCCGGGGGTCGGAGAGGGATTCGAAGTACGAGCCGATGGCTTCGACGTTCACCCACTTGGTGGTCATGCGAGTTTGCCCGTGGCGCGGTGAGCGGCCTCGCTACGCGACCCACGGTCGCACTCTCACGCGGGGCCGGCTCAGCCCTTGGTGTACCACATCGCCGGTCCTCGCGCCAGACCCCGCAACTTTCCCAGCTATGCGCGCTGGCCCTGGCCGCTGACCAGGCCGTTGAGTCGGGGTATCACCACCTCGCTGTACTGGGTTTGTACTGGCCAATGGTCCCGTGTACTGTGCACCTTTGCTCACCTTTGTTCGCGTTTGCACCCCTTGTCGTGACCGCCGACTCGTCGTAAGGTGAAGTCAGCCCAGGGGTTTTCAGGCCCGTCGACGTTGGCGGTCCCTTCGCTTCGGGACCGTGAGGTCGGAGGTTCAAATCCTCTCGCCCCGACTTATCAGACCCGCTGTCAGGAGATGACAGCGGGTCTTTGCGTTCATCCCCACAAGCAGTTACGTCAATCGACCCTCTGTAGGCAACCACCGTGCGGTTGTCAGCGTTTTCTCTGCGTTGCACGGCGGCGCAGCAACGTGGAATGCAACCGTTCGTGCGCTTCGGGGTGAGTCGCCAGACCTTGAGGGGTAGGCGGGGAGGGCTGTCCCTCTCCGTTCCCCTCCCAACCGTCAGTGCCCCCATTGGAACGTCCGTGCTCGCGCGTGTGCCCTCCCGGATGGACCGCCTCACGGACGAGATCGCCACGGTCGCAGGCGGCAGTGCGATGGACACGAGGGGGACCGACCGGGTAAGCTAGGTAGAAAAGGTCGCTCCTCTTCCCGTGAGACTCGGACGTGGAACCCCTGCGTGACGTTCCGGGTCGTCCGAGCTTGCCGGCCGACCCGGCGGTGGATCTGCAATCCACCGAGCGGTTGTTCGCCCAGGTCTATGACGAGCTGCGGCGGCTGGCGGTGTTGCAACTTGCCCAGGAGAAACCGGGCCACACCCTCCAACCCACCGCCCTCGTTCATGAGGCGTTCCTCCGGCTGACGAAGGAAACCGTGGACCCGACCAACCCGCAGCGGTGGGACGGGTACGGCCACTTCATCGCCGCGGCGGCGGAGGCCATGCGGCGAATCCTGATCGAGTCGGCGCGGCGGAAGATGCGGAAGAAACACGGCGGCGGGCACGCCCGGGTGCCGCTCGACCCGGACCAGATCGCCGAGCCGGAACTGGCCGAGGATCTGCTGGCGCTGGACAGCGCGCTCTCCGCGCTGGCGGCCGTGGAGCCGACGGTCGCCGAGCTGGTCAAGTTGCGCTACTTCGGCGGGCTGACCAACAAGGAGGCGGCAGGCGTGCTGGGCATCGCGCCGCGGACGGCCGACGCCTACTGGGCCTACGCCCGCGCCTGGCTGCTCGCCGAGATCCGGCGGCAGGGGGACAGCGGGGGGACGGCGGCGACCCGGTGATGGATTGCGCGGAATTTGCTGCGCGTTTCGGCCGCGGCCGTCGCATGACTGGTGGCAGCTACGTCCCCTTCTCCTGTGGCCGACCATGAGCGAGCTGGAACTCTTTACCGAAGCCCTCTCCCGAGCCGACGACGGCGAACGGGCCGCCTACCTGGAAACGACCTGCGGCACGGCCGGCCCGCTGCGCGAGCGGATCGACCAGCTGCTCGCCCTGCACGCCGAGCAGGCGTCGCTACTCGATCTGGAGCCGGCAGCCCTGCTTGGGGAACTGGCGGGGGGGCACGGGGGGGCGGACCGTTCCGCCGCGGTGGCCGGCCGACCGGCGGTTCAGCCGGGGCTGGCCGTCGGCCCGTACCTGCTGGTCGAGAAGATCGGCGAGGGCGGGATGGGCGAGGTGTGGGTCGCCCGGCAGACCGCTCCGGTGAGGCGCAAGGTCGCCCTCAAGCTGCTCAAGCCCGGACTGGACTCCCGGGCGGTGCTCGCCCGCTTCGAGCAGGAGCGGCAGGCGCTGGCGCTGATGGACCACCCGAACATCGCCCGGGTGCTCGACGCCGGCATGGGGCCGACCGGGCTGCCGTACTTCGTCATGGAGCTGGTCAACGGACTGCCGCTGACGAGGTACTGCGACGAGGCCCGGCTGACGCCCCGCGCCCGGCTGGAGCTGATGGTGCCGATCTGCCAGGCGGTCCAGCACGCCCACCAGAAGGGCATCATCCACCGCGACCTGAAGCCGGCCAACATTCTCGTCACCCAGATCGACGGCCGGCCGGTGCCCAAGGTGATCGACTTCGGGGTGGCCAAGGCGACGCGCGACAAGCTGACCGAGGAGACGGTCTCCACCCTGTTCGGCGGGGTGGTCGGCACCATCGACTACATGGCCCCCGAGCAGGCCGGCTTCTCCGGAGTCGACGTCGACACCCGCGCCGACATCTACTCGCTGGGAGTCCTCCTTTGAGCTGCTAACCGGGTTGCGGCCGACCGACGGACGTCTGCACGGAAGGGGGCGGCGACGACACCCTGCGCAGCCTGGGCGACGAGGAGCCGGTCAGCCCCAGCACCCGGCTGTCGACCGCCGACGCGTTGCCCGCCCTGGCCTCGTTGCGCCAGACCGAGCCGCGCCAGCTGATGGCGATGCTCCGCGGCGAGCTGGACTGGGTGGTCATGAAATGCCTGGAGCGGCAGCGCGACCGGCGCTACGAGACGGCCAACGGGCTGGCCCGCGACATCGAGCGGTTCCTGGCCGACCAGCCGGTCGAGGCCCGCCCGCCGTCGGCCGCCTACCGGGTCCGCAAGTTCCTGAGCCGCCACCGCAGGTCGGTGGTGGTAACGGCCGTGCTGCTGCTGGTCCTGGTGGGCGGCGCGGCCGGCACGGCGGTCGGGCTGTGGCACGCCGCGCAGGCGCGGCAGGCGGAGCGGGAGGCCAGTGCCCGCGCCGAGAAGCGGCAGGCCCAGGTCGAGCAGTCCGTCGCGGTGCTGGCCCTGCTGTTCGAGGACCTCGATCCCCAGCATGGAGACCGCCGCCCGCTGCCGCAAACCCTGGCCGACCGGCTCAAGCAGGCTGTCGACCGGCTGGCGGGGGACTCGGTCGGCGACCCGCAAACCATCGCCACCCTGCAGAGCCGCGTCGGCGCAGCCCTCATCAACCTCGGCGACCCGGCCGCCGCCGTCCCCCTTCTGGAGCAGGCGCTCGCCACCTTCGGCGCGGTCCACGGTCCCGACCACCCGACCACGTATGGCGTTACTCGCGCCTTGAGTGTGGCCCGCTTCCGCACCGGCCAGGGACCACTCGCCCTCCGTCAGCTGGAGGACGCCATTGCCCGCGCCCGCGCGCGGCTCGACCCCGCTCACCCGATGTGGCCCGCCCTGCTGCACACGCTCGGGCGACTGTACCTGGATGCCGGACGAACCGACCAGGCCGAGTCGCCACTCGACGAGGCGCTGGCCTGGCACCGGGACCACCCGGGCCACGTCGCCAGGGATCTCGCGACGCTGCAACTCTCCCTGGGAGACGTTCATTTCCAGCTCCGCCGCTTCGAGCAGGCCGAGGCCCATTACCAGGCCGCCGTCGACGGCCTGCGCGCGGACCTCGGCCCCATCCATCCGCGCGTTCTGGTCGCGCAAACCAATCGGGCCTGGACCTTGCAGGAACTCGGCCGACTCGACGAGGCGGAACAGCTGCTCCGCCACTCGGCGGACAACTGCCCGGCCCAGTTCGGCCCCTCCCACCCCGAAACGTTTACCTGCCGGCTCGGCCTGGCGGTGCTGGACCGGATTCGCGGCCGCTTCGACCGCGCCCTAACGGCGCTGCGCGCGGCCCAGCCGGAGGTGACGCGCGCCCTCGGCCCCAACCACTGCAACGCCTACCGCATCCTGGGTGAGATGGGCATCATTTACAAGGAGAGCGGCCGCGTCGAGGAAGGCATCTCGCTCCTCGAACAGGCGTCGCACGGTGCCCGCAAGCACCCGGAGCTGGCCTACGTCCATCGGCACCTGGTCGACGCCTACGTCAAGTCGCGGCGCTTCTCGGAGGCCGCCCGGCTCGCCGCCGAGTTCAACCTGGAAACCGGCGGCCCCTTCGGCAAGGTGTTGCGGAACCTGGGCAAGATGCTCCCCGACGGACCCGACGGCAAGTAGATCCTCTTCTCCCCATTTCGCGCCTTATTCTTGGGCAGCCGTGGCCGGACCGGCAAGATGCGGCGGCCGCGTGGCCAGGGCGTTCGGGGCGGACGTTTCCCGGCGCGACACTTCTTTCGGCGGGCGCACTTTTTTCTGCGCACCTCGCCCCATTTGATCGCATTACAGGGCGGCCCCCATCTCGCCTCCAGAGGGAATGGCATGCGACCGATCACAACACCCCAGTGGCTTCGCGCCCTGCTCCGTGGCACCACCCGCCCGGCCGACCGGCTCGCACGCCGCAGCGACGGCCTGACGCTGGAGGCACTGGAGGAGCGGCTCGCGCCGGCTGCCAACCCGCTGTTCTACCAGGCGGTCGCCGACGCCCCGCTGCAGCTGACCCTGGTGAACGGCCAGTTGCGCGTGGTCGATCCGACCGACGCGCAGATCGTGCTGGCCGCCCAGCCGGCGGCCACGACCGGCCAGGTGGTGATCCGGGCCAACGGCCACGCCGTGCGGCTGACGATCGACGCCAGCGTGCCGCGACTGGCTGGCGGGATCGCCTTCGACGGGTCGGGCAACAGCACGCTGGTCGGCCCGGCCGGGGACCAGACCTGGCACGTCACCGGGTCGGGCAGCGGCGACCTCGGCGGGCCGGGGTTCGTGACGTTCACCGGGGTGCGCCAGCTGGTCGGCGCTGCCGACAACCGCGACACCTTCGTGTTCGCCCCGGCCGGGCAGATGACGGGCGGCGTCGACGGCGGCGCCGGCGGGTTCGACACCCTGGCCTTCGACGGCGCTTATCGATCGGTTGCGTACAACCCGACCTCGCCGGACGCCGGGACGGTGGTCCTCGACGGTGCCAACACGATCCCGTTCGCCGGCCTGGAACCCGTCGCCTCGTCGGTGAACGCCGATACCGTCATCGTCACCTTTACGAACACCGATGACTCCATCACCCTGTCCACCGACGCCAGCGACCCCAACCGGCTGCTGCTCAACGCCAACTTCGCCGAAGACTTCTCGTTCCTCAAGCCGAACGTGTCGCTGACCATCAACATGGGCGGCGGCGACCTGACCGTTGGCGCCGTCGACCTGGGGCGGGCCAGCCTGGTGGTCAACGCCGCCGAGAAGGCGACCCTGACCGGCAGCCTGTCGGCGGCCACCGTCTACGTCCGCGCGCTGCAGACGATCGACGTGCGCGACGGCGCGGTCGTCTCCGCCCAGCCGGCCCGCGGCGCCGCCTTCACCGGCGGGCAGACGCTCACTTTCCGCGGCAACACCATCATCCGCCCGTTCGGCCGCACCTGGGCCGATGACGGTTTCGCGCCCGGCCAGCTGGTCACCATCGCCGGCACCGACAGCCCCGACCTGAACAACGACGGCAAGCCCGACAACGACGGCAAGTTTGTGGTCGCGGACGTCGTCGGCACCACCCTCACCCTCGACCGCCTCCAGCCATTCGTCACCCAGTACCAGGCGGCTCCCTCCGTCACCGGGGTGGACGGCAACGTCGTCCTCACCGTCGACGCCTCGATCGACCTGCGCTGGAGTGCCGTCACCCCGTTCTTCCGCGACCGCTCCGCCAGCGGCGGCATCACCATCGGCGCCGCTAGCCTGCGGGGCAACAACGTGCTGGTGAACGCCCGGTCGAACACCAGGAAGATCGCCGACTTCGAGGTGAACGAGTTCGCCATCGGCAACGTCGCCCTCCCGGCGAGCATGGGCACCGACGTCCTGCCGGACTTCGTCGACAACGGCATCGATCCGCAGACCAACCTTCCCCGCCCGGACACCATCGTCCGGGTCGACGGCAGCTGGCTGGACGACGGGTTCGTCGCTGGCCAGTTCATCCAGGTGAGTAACAGCCAACTCAATAACGGCCTCTACCGGGTCGCCGCCGTCAGCGGCAACACCCTCTCCCTCGACCCGTCGGCCACGCTGCGGCCAGAGTCCGCCACCAGCTCGGTCACGATCGAGTCGGTGACGGTGATGACCGGCAATCCGTCGCTCGACTTCCGCATCGATCCGACCACCCAGGCCAGCGTCATCCATCGCAGCGACGGCGTCGACTGGGCCAGCCAGGGGTTCAAGAAGGGCCAGACGTTCACCGTCACCGGCACCCCCGACGGCCCCGACGCCGACACCGAGGGGGACAACGACGGCGACTTCACCGTGTACGCCGTCGCCGGCGCGGACCTGATTGTCGACCCCGGCACCGCCGTGGCCGGCACGACCGCCGCCAACCTCGACTCACCGCTCGTCGTCCAGACCGGCGTCACCGGCGTCACCGTCACTGCCCAGGGGTCGCCGGCCGACATCCCGCTGGCCATGATCAACCCGGACGTGGCGCTGCAGCCCGAGGCCGTCACCCTCACCTTCTCCGACAACGGCGCCGCGGCGGACACCATCACCCGCGCCGCCGGCAGCTGGCTCGCCGACCAGTTCGCCCCCAACCAGCAGATCGTCGTCTCCGGAACCAACTTCAACAACAACGTCTACACCATCGCCTCGATCAGCGGCGATGGCCGCACCCTCACCCTCGCCGCCGACGCCACCCTGCACAACGAGCGGACGGTCAGCGGCAGCCAGGTCGACATCCAGGCCGCGTCCGCCCTGAGCACCGCCGACGGCAACGACGTCCCATTCCTGGTGTTCAGCGCCGTCGGTCGGTCGATCACGCGCAAGGACGATCGAACGTGGACCGCCGATGGCTTTGTCGCTGGCCAGACGATCAGCGTCACCGGCACGACCAGCAACGACGGCGCCTACCGCATCGCGTCTGTCAGCCCGGATGGCAAGACGCTGGTCCTCGCCGCCGGCACGGTCCTCGTGGTCGAGGACACCCAGGTGACACCGAGCGAAACCGGCGTCGCCATCACGGCCACGACGTCCCTGGCCAGCCCCGAGCTGCTGTTCACAGGCGACACCATCACCCGTTCAGCCGGCAACTGGGTCGACGACGGCTTCACCGTCGGCAGCAAGATCTCGGTCAACGAAACGGCAGCCAATAACGGACAATTCATCATCGCCGACATCCTCGACGGCGGCCGCACCCTCCGCCTCGATTTGGGCACCACGCCGGACGGGACGCCCATTCGGCTCAACACCGAGTACGCCCGCTTCGTCGAGGTCAACGGGCTGACGATTCTGGAAAACACCGACGGCAGCCCGGTGACGGTGGGCGACCTGGGCGGCAGCCTGATGTACCGCCTGGCCGGCGTCAGCGACACGCTGTCCAGTTTCATCGCCCAGGCGACCTTGCAGGACTCCACCAGCACCCTGACGGTCGCCACCGGGGCCAACATCCAGGCGACCGGCGACGTCGAGATCCGCTCGGTCGCCGACTCCACCCTCGGCGCCAAGGTGGAGAGCATCTGGCTGGGCGTCGCCTACGGCCGGTCCAACGCCACCGCCCGCACCGTGGTCCAGGACGGCACCACGATCACCGCCGGCGGCCGGGTGGACATCGCCGCCAACGTCATCAACACGATGCAGGTGGCGACCAAGATCAAGATGGGGATGAACCCCAAGCTGATGTTCATCCAGCAGCGGCTCACTGGCCGGGCCAGCCTGATTCCGGGGCCGGCCCTCACCGCCGCCGTGGGCGAGGCCACGTCCGTCTCCGAAACCCTGGTCGGCGGGCCAAACTCGTTCATCTCCGCAACCGACGTGGCCATCACCGCCGACAACGCCAACACCTTCGTGGTGGCCAGCAAGGCGGGGATCAAGGGCATGTCCGCCGCCAACACGGGCGGGGCGGTGGCCATCATCGTCAGCAATGTGTCGTCCAGTGCCACCGTCCAGGTGGCCGGCACCATCCACGCCACCAACGACATCGCGGTGACCGGGCGATCGGTGAACCTGAGCAACGAGGTGAGTGGCAAGGCCAAGGTGAAGCGGGACGCCAAAAAGAAAGGCAAGCTCGGCGAGGCGGTCCAGTCCCAGGTCACCACCCTGTTGCCCCAGCTGAACCTCGATGCGGTCGCCAACGCCGGCAAGATCTCGTTCGGGGCCGCCGTGTTGATCGCCAGCAGCGTCAACCAGGCGACGGCCCTGATCGTCCCGGACGCGCGCCTGTTCGCCCGCCACGACCTCACGGTGACCGGCTACGCCGAGGACAACTACAAGGCGATTGGCATCGCCGGTGCCAAGGCCAACTCGACCGTCGCCCTGGCCGGGGCGATCCTCATCAGCGACTATACGAACCGCGCCGACACCCACGTCGCCGGTGGCGCCGTCCTCACCGCCGGGCACGCCCTGTCCGTGCTCGCCCAGGCGAAGATCCCCAATCAGATCACCCTCGACGACGTGTTCCGCACGCTCATCCACCCGCCGGGGCTGCACCCGAAGCCGACGGTGGTGACCGACAACTCCGACCCGCTGGCCGCGTCCCAGTCGGCGCAGCAGGCATCCCAGGATGAGATGGGGTGGGCGCAGGACAACCTGGCCGAGCAAATGACGTGGCTGTCCACCGGGATTCTGCCGCTCATCAAGCTGAAGAAGGCCCTGCCGACCTTCTTCTCGACCACCCAGACGGCCGCCTCCGCCGGGGAGTCCGTCAAGGAGAAAGTCCTCGACTCCCAGGGCAAGCCGGCGGTCGATGGCAAGGGCAAGAAGATCGAGCGCGTCGTGTCCCAGACCGAGGCCGCGATCAGCGGGTCGGTCAAGATCCACCGGGCGCACAACATCGCCCACGCCGACGTCGGCGAGTTGGCCTTGCTCAACGTGGTCACCAACGACGGCCCGTTCACCGTCGCTGCCGCCCCGGACCAGAGCGTTGCCGTCCGCGCCACCACCAGCATCGAAACCGTCGACGCGGCGGGTCTGTCCAAACTGCCCAACCCGCTCGAAACCGGGACGAAGGGGGCGTCCGCGGTCGGCGGCAGCTTCAGCGGCCTGACGTTCAGCAACGAGGCGATCGCCTTCGTCGACGACGGCGCCGAAGTGCGCGCGGCCGGCGACGTGGCCGTCACCGCCGACAACCGCAACCTCTACGTCACCCTCAGCCAGCAGGGCGCCAAGGCCTCGGTCGTCGGCATCAGCGGAGCGGTCACCATCTTCCGAGACACCAACACCGCCATCGCCTACGTCGAGGACCAGGCCCGCATCGACGCCGGCGGCAACGTTGGGGTTAACGCCAGTAACAGCGTACTCGCGGTGAACGTGTGCGCCGTGGTTCAGAAGGGCGGCGAGGTAGCCGTCGGGATCGGCGTGGGCATCAACTCGGTCAGCAATACCACCCGGGCGTTCATCGGTAACCACGACCCGGCGACCGCCGCGATCGCCTCCGCCGGCCACGTCCACACTGGCGGCGACCTGACCGTCGCGGCCACCGCCGACACCAAGCTCTTCGCCATCGGCGTGGGCATGACGAAGGTCCAGGGAGAGAAGCCGGACAAGGCGCCCAAGGACGTGCCGCCCAAGGCCGCCGGCAAACTTGGCCTCGACGACACCTCGACGACGGCCCGCCAGCCGAAGTTCGGCCTCGGCATCTCGGGTAGCGTTGCCCTCAACTCCCTCAAGGACAACACGCAGGCGTATATCCTCGGCGCCAAC
>JAXMAU010000103.1:0-8742 GCA_046350215.1 Gemmataceae bacterium
CGGGACGTCTGCTGGCGGGCGAGCACGGCGAGCGTGTTGCGCGGGCCGCATTCGAGGAACACCACGGCGCTCTCGGCGGCGCGGCGGACGGCATCGGCGAACCGCACGGTGGCACGCAGGTGCCCGGCCCAGTACGCCGGGTCCGTCGCCTGCGCGGGCGTCAGCAACTCGCCGGTGACGGTGGACACGATCGGCAGCCGCGGCGGGTTGAGCGGCACCTGGCGCACCGCGGCGAGGAACGGCTCGATCACCGCGTCCATCATTGGCGAGTGAAAGGCATGCGAGGTGTGCAGCCGGCGGCAGGCGACGCCCTCACGCTCGCAGCGCGCCTCGACCGCGGTGATCGACGCCTCCGGCCCCGACACGACACACAGCGACGGGGCGTTGATCGACGCGATCGCCGAGGCGTCGTCGAGCCAGCCGCGCACCTCGTCGGCCGGCCGTCGCACCGACAGCATCACGCCGGCCGCCTGCGCCTGCATCAACCGGGCACGGAGCGAAATCAGCCTTAACCCATCCTCGAAGGAGAATACGCCGGCCAGGCAGGCGGCGACGAACTCGCCCACGCTGTGGCCGACGGCCAGCGCCGGTTCGACGCCCCACGCCTGCCACTGCTTCGCCAGCGCGTGGCCGAACGCGAACAGCGCCGGCTGGGCGTGGGCCGTCTGTCCCAGCCGCTCGGCGTCGGCTCCGAACAGCAGTTCGCGCAGGTCGACGCCGGACTCCGCCAGGACGTTGGCCGCCCGGTCGATCCATTCGCGAAACACCGGCGAGCGGGCGTACAGCTCGTGGCCCATGCCAGGGTGCTGCGCGCCCTGGCCGGGGAACAGAACGACGACCCGCGGCGCGGCGGATTCGAGCGGCGCGGCGGCGGGCTGCGCCTGCCGGAGCAGGTCGACGGCTTCGGCGGCGGTGCGGGCGACGACGAAGCGCCGATGGGCGAAGTCGCGGCGGCCGACCTGCAACGTCCAGGCGACGTCCGCGAGTAAGTGGTTACTGGACTGCAGGTGCGCCGCCAGGTTCGCCACCGCTTGCGCCAGGCCCTCGGCGCTGCGGGCGGTCAACGGCAGCAGCTGTGGCCGGTCGTCGTCCGGCGCCGGTGAGGCGAGCGGGGCTTCTTCCAGAATGACGTGGGCGTTCGTGCCGCCCACGCCGAACGAACTGACGCCAGCGAACCGCAGCCGGTCGCCGCGCGGCCAGGGGACGGCGACGGCCGACACGCGGAACGGACTGTTCGCCCAGTCGATGCGCGGGTTCGGCGTCTGGAAGTGCAGCGTCGGCGGAATGACCTCGTGCTTCAGCGCCAGCGTCGCCTTGATAAGCCCGGCGACGCCCGCGGCGGCGACGAGGTGGCCGACGTTGCTCTTGAGCGATCCGAGGATACAGAAACTCTTTCGATCGGTCTTCTCGCGAAAGACCTGCGTCAATGCCTCGACCTCGACCGGGTCGCCGACCGGGGTGGCGGTGCCGTGCGCCTCGACGTAGCCGACGGCGTCCGGGTCGACGCCGGCCATCGCCAGCGCCCGCGCGATCACCTCCGCCTGACCCTGCACCGCCGGGGCGGAAAAACTCACCTTGCGGCCGCCGTCGTTATTGACCGCCGCCCCACGGATGACGGCATGGATCGTGTCGCCGTCGCGGACGGCGTCGGCCAACCGGCGGAGGACGACCACCCCGACACCGCTGCCGAACACGGTGCCGGCAGCCTGGGCGTCGAACGGCCGGGTGTGCCCGTCGGGCGACAGCATGCCGCCGTCCTGGGCGAAGTAGCCGCGGTTGGGCGGGCAGAGCACCGTCACTCCGCCGGCCAGGGCGACGTCGCACTGCCGCGTCCGCAGGGCGTGGACCGCCTGCACCACCGCCACCAGCGACGTCGAACAGGCGGTGTTCAGGCTGATCGCCGGCCCGGTCAGGTCGAGCGCGTGCGCTGCCCGCGTCGCCAGGTAGTCCTTCTCGCTCGCCACCATTGTCTGGAAGGCGCCCAGCCGCTCGACGGCATCAGGCCGGCGCGAAACCGACCATTCGCGATAGGTGTTGTTGTGTTCTCCGGCAAAGATGCCAATCGTGCCAGCGGTCTTCTCGGGGACGTGCCCGGCGTGCTCCAGCGCATGCCACGCCGTTTCGAGGAACAGTCGCTGCTGCGGGTCCATCACCTCCGCCTCGCGCGGGGTGATGCCGAAGAAGGCGGCGTCGAACCCGGCCACGTCGCCGAGCGTCGCCGCCGCGCGGACGTAGCCCGGCGCCGTGCGCTCGTCGGCCGGCACGCTCGGGTCCAGCTCGGCGTCGGTCAGGAAGCGGACCGCCTCGACGCCGGCGAGCAGGTTGTCCCACAGGGCATCGACGCTATCCGGCGCCCGGGAAACGGCCGGCCATGCCGACGATGGCGACCACGCTCTCGTCCGAAAGCCCGGCCGAACCGCCGCTGTGCCTCATCGAGCAGCGACGGGCGCCGCTGGCCCGCCCAGGTGCGTCGCCGCCGCTGCCACGCTCGGGTGGCGAAACAGGGCGGCGATCGGCACATCGTGTCCGGTCCGCGTGAACCAGCTGGTGAAGATGCGCGCCGCCGTCAACGAGTCGCCGCCCAGCTCGAAGAAGTTGTCGCGGTTGCCGACGCTGACGGACTTCAATACCTCGGCCAGGCCCACACCGCGGCCAGGGTCGATTCCAGCCCCGCCGCCGGAGCGATGTACTCGGTCGCCAGCTCGGCCCGGCGCGGCGGCAGCGCCGGCAGAGCCGCGGCGGTCGATCTTGCCGCTCGGCGTCCGCGGCAGATCGACAGCGGCGACGAACGTGGTCGGCACCATGTAGTCCGGGAGGCGGCCGGCGAGGAAACCGGCGCAGCTCGTCTGACCGAGGCCAGGCGCGCCGTCACGGACGACGACGTGTGCCACCAGCCGCCGGTCGCCGGCCGCCGGCTCGTGGACAGACCGCCGGCCCGCGCCACCGCTGGGTGCGCGGGCCAGCAGCGCTCGGCCAGCTCGACCTCGCCCAGCTCGACCCGGTGGCCGCGGATCTTGACCTGGCCGTCGATTCGCCCGGAGATACCATACTCGCCGCCGGCCAGCTGCGCGCCAGGTCGCCGGTGCGATAGACGCGGCGGCCAGCCAGGTTGACGAACCGCTCGGCGGTCAGCTCCGGCCGGTTTAGGTAGCCGTCCGCCAGGGCGACTCCGCCGACGACCAGCTCGCCGGCCTCGCCGGCTGGAAGCGGCCGACCCTGGTCGTCGAGTACCGTCAGGTCAACATTCGGTAATGCCTTACCGATGGACGGAAGCCGCGGCCATTCGGCGGGCGGTACCACGTCGGGCCGCAGCGTGCGCGGTGACGACATGCGTCTCGGAAGGGCCATAGTGGTTTGCCAGGCTGCAGCCGGGCAGGCGGGTGAAGAACGCCTCGATCGCGGGAGTGATGCAGCTGCTCACCGGCGGTGATGACTTCGAGGTGGAGCCGCGGCCGGGACCAGGTTGGTGGTGGCGGGGCCGTCTCGGCCAAGCCTGCAGCCGCGACGAATGGCAGGAACAACCGCTCGACCCGCTCGGCGTCGAGGTGGCGAAGCAGGGCGCACCGGGTCGAGGCGCGTCTCCTCGTCGACCAGCACCAGCGTTCCGCCGGTCGCCCAGGTGGCGAAGTATTCCCGGAAATGGACGTCGCTCAGCGGGCGTGTACTGCAGCGTTCGTTCGCCGGGGCCGAGTGCGGAGTCGCCGACCTGCCAGGCGATCAGGTTGGCGAGCGACGCCCGCCGCATCACCACGCCCTTCGGCCGGCCGGTCGAACCCGAGGTGTAGATGACGTAGGCCGGGCCGTAATCGACTGCCGTCAGGTTGGCATCGACTGTTTCCGGTAAGGCGTTATCGACAAGGTAGGTGCGATCGGCAGGGTAGCGAATCAGGTCGCGAAGCGACTGCTGCGTGAGGACGATCCGCGCGCTGTCCTCCAGCATGAACGCCAGCCGGATCGGCCGGGTGTTGCGGATCGAGCGGACATAGGCGGGCGCCGGCGTGAGGACGGCGAGCAGCGCGACCGGCACGCTCAGGCCGCGCTCCAGACACAGGGCGACCCGATCGCCGCCAGTGACACCGAGGTGTCGCATGGCCGCCGCCCAGCGGCGCGAGTGGCTGTCGAGGTCGGTGTACGAGAACGATTCACCGCGAAAGCGCACGGCCGGCAGGTCGGGGTACGCCTGCACCGACCGTGTCCAGAACGCCAGCAGGGGATCCGCGCCGATTGTACCCATCGACTGTACCTGTCCGGGGACCGCACCGAGGAGGCGAGAAATGGCGTACCAGGCGGTCAGGGCGGACCGACCGAGGAGGCCGGCATCGGCGGTGCCCAGGCGTCCGCCTCGCCCGCCAGCCGGCCGGGCGAGGATAGCACCGGAGCGACCGGCGGCTCACCCTCCGTCGGAGGGTACGGCCACGGCTCGCGCGTGGGCTGCGACGCCTTGCCCTTGATCGCGTACAGCCAGTTCAAACAGCCGGCGAGGTACAGTTCCATGTGCGCCAGGCTGCGGAAGTAGGGCACCGCCTCGCGCGGCAGCACCGCGTCGTCCATCCCCGGCCAGACGAAGCCGCCATATGCCGACACCGCACCCTCGTAGCCCACCTCGCGGATCAGCGGCAGGTACTCCGGCCGCAGGTGTTGCCGGCCGCCATAGGGGTAGGCGAACCAGCGGACCGGCCGCCGCAGCTGCCGCTCCAGCTCCGCCTTCGACTCGGCCAGTTCATACCGCGCCTGCGCGGCCGACACGGCGCCCATGTTCGCGTGGCTGACGGTGTGCGAGCCGATGTCAAACCCCAGGTCGGCCAGCCGGCGAACGTCGTCCCAGGTCAGGTTCGGCAGGTGCGGCAGCCCGCGGTCCCAGTCGAACACGCGGGTGGTGTCGACGAACGCGGTGGGGAGGAAGAAGGTGGCCGGCAGGCGATAGCGCGCCAGGACCGCGGCGGCGTCGAGGTTGTTGCGATAGGAATCGTCGAAGGTGATTGCCAGCGTTCGCGCGGGGAACGGTCTGCCGGTGTGGAGGAGGCGGAACACCTCGGCCAGCGGCACGACCTGGAACCGATCGGCCAGCAGACGGCAGATTCGCTCGAACCGGCGCGGCGAGACGGTCAGCCCGTCCTCGGGGATGACGTCGGTGACACGGTGGAACAGCAGGATGGACAGAAACTGCTGGCCGCAGGCGCGGGCGAGCCATTCGTGGGCCGCCATCGCACCGCTGTACTTGTAGACGCCGCACAGCGCGGCTCGCGTCCACGCCTGACAGCAGGTCAAGTTGCGCCTTGCCGTCATCCCCCGACCTCGTGTCCTTGTGTAAGCTTCAACCTGACAAACTATAGCTTACATCAACCCATCGAGAGATCGAATAATCTTGCCGCACAGGAAATCTGTCCGGCCTGAGTCGGCTGCGCCGCCTCTGCGGGCTGTGCCTTCACGCGCGGACGACCCGGCCAGGAGGCGCGGCGACCCCGCGGGTGGCGTTGCGGGTGTCGACCACCAGCTGCGACCCGGTGACAATCGGCTGCCAGTCGTAGGCGGAGTGATCGGTGACGATGACGAGGCAGTCCTGGGCGGCCAGGTAGTCCGGCGTCAACGGCTGGCTCTGCATCCGCAGGTGCGGGTAGTTCCGGGTCGGCGGCAGCTGCGGAATGTGGGGGTCGTTGTACTGCACCATCGCGCCTTTGCGCAACAACAACTCCATCAGCTCGAACCCGGGCGACTCGCGGCAATCGTCGATGTCCTTCTTGTACGCCATCCCCAGCAGAGTGATGCGGCTGCCCTTGATCGGCTTGCCGTGTTCGTTGAGCGCGTCGGCGATCTTGTCGAGGACGAAGTGTGGCATGTTGGTGTTCACCTCGCCGGCCAACTCGATGAAGCGGGTGGTCAGCCCGTAGCGCCGGGCCACCCAGGTGAGGTAGAACGGGTCGATCGGGATGCAGTGGCCGCCCAGGCCGGGACCGGGGTAGAACGCCTGGAAGCCGAACGGCTTGGTCTTCGCCGCCTCGATCACCTCCCAAACGTCGATCCCCATCCGGTCGTAGAGCACCTTCAGCTCGTTCACCAGAGCGATGTTCACCGCCCGGTACGTGTTCTCCAGAATCTTGGCCGCCTCCGCCACCTCGGGGTTGGAGACGCGGACCACGTTGACGATCGCCGCCGCGTACAACTCGGCCGCCAGCTCCAGGCTGGCCGGCTCCAGTCCGCCGACGACCTTGGGGATACTCTCGGTACTGAATTTCGCGTTACCCGGATCTTCGCGCTCGGGTGAGAAGGCGAGGAAGTAGTCGCGGGCGACCGCCAGACCGCTCTCCTCCAGCACCGGCAGCACCACCTCGCGGGTGGTGCCGGGGTAGGTGGTGCTTTCCAGAATCACCAGCTGCCCGCGGCGAAGGGTGCGCGCCACCGACCGGGCGGAGTTGACCACGAAGGTGAGGTCCGGCTCGCGCGCCTCGGTGAGCGGGGTCGGCACGCAGATGACCACGCAATCAGCCTCGGCCAGCCGGGCGAAGTCGCTGGTCGCCTCGAAGCCGCGGCGGAGCAGGCCGGCGATCTGCTCGGCGCTGATGTGCCGCAGGTAGCTCTCGCCGCGGTGCAGCCGTTCGACCTTGCTCGGGTCGATGTCGAACCCCAGAACGGGGAACCCGCCGGCGGCAAACGTGCGGGCGAGCGGCAGGCCGACGTAACCCAGCCCGATGATACCGACCTTCGCCTGGCGGGAGCGAATGCGCTCCATCAGCGCGACGGCGCGAAGCGGCAGGTCGGTCGGTCGAGACGGTGGCATCAGGACTCCAGGGGCAAGGGATGTCGTGGAGGCGTCGCCACACCGGCGGACGGAGGGGCCGGCCGGAACGCCAGCGCGGGAGCGGGCAGCACCTCGAAATCGCGGGCGGATTCGACCGATCCGGTCCAGCCGGCCTCGGCGGCGCGGGCCAGGTTGTACAGCTCGCGGGCGGTGACGTAGTGGTAGTGAAAGTGCGGGTTGTCGGCGGCCAGCTCCGCCAGCGCCTCGTGGAAGCGCGCCATCGGCTCGCCGAGCAGGGTGTCCTGGTCGGTTTCGATGGTGCCGTGACAGTGCAGCTTGACGAAGAACCAGTCCGGACGGGTCGGCACCTGGACGCGCGCCCGCAGCCACAAGCGCAACCGGCCGACGCCGGGCGGCTGCGATCGCTGCAGGCAGCCATTCTCCAGCCGCGGCAGCAGCCCCCACTTGCGACTCGCCCAGTTGAGCGCCAGCGGTCCCTCGATCAGCATCAGGCTGCCGGGCGGCTGCGGGGCCGTGCCGACGTCCACCCCCGTCTCGTGCGAGCGCGGCCGGCCGGGCCGATCGACCGCGTAGTACAGGCTGTTGATCTTGCCGACCTGCGCCGGACTGGGCGCCGACGGCAGCGTCAGGTCGGCGTAGCAGCCGGTGTCGCGGAGGACGACGATCTCCTCGTTCACCCCGCAATGCCGGCCGGTGGGGTCGGAGTTACACAGCGCCCAGTTGCCGTGAATGAAGGCGTAGCCGGCGGCGCCGGTGTCGCGCTGCCGGCCGAGCAGCCCGTGCCGGCCGGCCAGGGTGTCGCGGAACGCCGCCAGCTTGGTGCGCAGCCCGTCGGCGGTGTCGGCGTCGTGGTGCAGGTGGATTTCGACCTCGCCGAACCCGCCGGCACAGAGGCCCGTCAGCGCGTCGAGGTACTCGGCCTCGTATTCCTCCGCCGGATAGAAGAAGGTGTGCTGCGGAGTGCGCCCGTCGCTGTCGCGGAAGCGGGCGAACTGCCGCGGATAGCCGTCGACCCAGCGGCGAACGCGGCTGCGCGCCAGCTCCGGTGAGGCGCCCTGGTACTTCGGCTCCCAGTGGTCGGCGACACACAGGAGCAGGTGGACCTCCTCCTCGGCGCGAGGAGATCGGCGGCGCGGCAGCTGCCGCAGATAGGACAGCAACCAGCGGTCGAGGTTCCGCCGGCGCAGCCCCCAGCCACAACCACCCACCAGCAGGGCGGCCAGCGCGGGCGCCGTCACCGCGGGAAACAGGGTCACCTTCGCCTCCGCCGTCCGCGAGCCACCGGGAGAATGAGCAACCAGACTCCTCCCCTACTATACCAGACGACCCCGTCAGGACGAGGCCGCCGGATGCCGTTCACCCGCCGGCACGGCCCACCCAGCTGGCTGATACCGCACCTTCTGCCAGCTCAGCCGCGCCCGTCCGGTCGCCCACACCCAGAACGCCACCCAGGCCGCTGCGTTCAGCACCAGGAACGACGACGCCGCTGCCCCCACCCGGCCGACGCGGCGGGTGAACAGGCCGACGACGCCGACGGCATAGCACGCCGCCTGGGCAGCGACGGCGGCGGTGTACAGGTCGCCCGCCCCACCGATCGCCAGCGCCATCCCGCAGCCGAACAGTCCGAGTAGCGCCCAGGGCACCAGCAGCCGCGCCAGCTTGTGCGACAGCAGCTGCGGCCAGATCGGATTCCGCCACGGCAGCAGCGCCGCCGGCAGCCGGGCGACCAGCTGGAAGTTCCCCGCCAGCGTTCGCACCTTGCGCCGAAACTCGTCGCGCGGCCGGTCCGGCAGCCGGTCAAACGCCTTCGCCCGGCAGTCGTGAACCACCCGGCGGCCGGCCATCGCCACCCGCAGCGGCCAGTACACGTCGTCGAGCAGGGTGCCGGCGGGGATCGGCCGGAACAGCGCGCGGCGGCAGGCGGCAATCGCTCCCGTCACCCCCACCTGCGCCCACAGCGCGCTCTCCTGGCGGCGCAGCCACTT
>JAXMAU010000104.1:0-8637 GCA_046350215.1 Gemmataceae bacterium
CCGGCGGGCGATCCCCGAACTGTCCTATGCCGGGCGAGCCGGTCCGTCATCCCCTGCCCTGGTGCGGTCAGCCGGGCAAACCGCGAACCTGCCCCCTGGTGCCGGCCGGTCGACGCCGGTACGATGCGGCATCACACTTCGAGGGGGGCAGAGCATGGGACGCTGGGTTGTCGGTTGGGTGGGGTTGCTGGCAGTCGCCGCGGCGTGCGGCGCGGCTGACCGGCCCAACGTGCTGCTGATCGTCGGCGACGACATGGGCTTCGCCGACGTCGGCTTCCACGGTTGCAAGGACATCCCGACCCCGCACCTTGACCGACTCGCCCGCCGCGGCGTGCGGTTCACCAGCGGCTACGTCAGCGGGCCGTACTGCTCACCGACCCGCGCCGGCCTGCTCACCGGCCGCTACCAGACGCGCTTCGGCCACGAGGTCAACCCGCCGGCTGGCCGCGGCGTCGGCCTGCCGCCGGCCGAAACCACCCTCGCCGACCGGATGCGCGCGGCCGGGTACGCCACCGGGCTGGTCGGCAAGTGGCACCTCGGCTCCGGCCCGCGCTATCACCCGCGCCGGCGTGGGTTCGACGAGTTCTTCGGCTTCCTCGGCGGGGCGCACGACTACTTCCGCGCCGGCACCAAGAACGACCCCGTCCTGCGCGACACGACACCGATCAATGAGACAGCCTACCTGACCGACGCCTTCGGCCGCGAGGCGTTGGCGTTCCTCGACCGGCACAAGACCGACCCGTTCTTCCTCTACCTGGCATTCAACGCCGTCCACACGCCGCTGCAAGCGGACGACACCCGGCTGGCCCGGTTCGCCGCCCTCACCGACCGGCGCCGGCGCACCTATGCGGCGATGATGACGGCGATGGACGACGCCATCGGCAAGGTGCTCGACAGGCTGGCGGTCGATCGGCGGCTGGACAACACGCTGATTGCGTTTCTGAGCGACAACGGCGGGCCGACGATGGCCGGGACGACGATCAACGGGTCGATCAACACGCCGCTCCGCGGGTCGAAGCGGACCACGCTGGAGGGCGGTATCCGCGTGCCGTTCCTGTTGGCGTGGCCGGGGCGATTGCCGGCCGGCAAGGTGTACGACGCGCCGGTGATCCAGCTCGACCTGGTGCCGACGGTGCTGGCGGCGGCCGGGGTGTCGGTGAAGGCGGAGTGGAAGCTGGACGGCGTCGACCTGCTGCCGTATCTGACCGGGAAGGCCGCCGGCGTGCCGCACGACGCGCTGTTCTGGCGGTTCGGCCGGCAGATGGCGATCCGCAAGGGCGACTGGAAGCTCGTCCGCTACGACCTCGCCGCCGACGGAGAGAAGGGCGCCTCGGCGGCCAAACTGTACCGCCTGAGCGACGACGTCGGCGAGGCCACCGACCTGGCGGCGAAGCATCCCGAAACGGTGAAGGAGCTGCAAGCCGCCTGGGAGCGCTGGGACCGCGGCAACGTCGCCCCGCTGTGGGGCGCGAAGAAGTGACGCGGCGGTCTTCGTCACGACCTGTCAGGACACCGACCATGCAGCGGCGCGCCTTCCTCCTCGCCGGCGCCGGGTGGACCGCGGCGAACGCCCTGGCGGCGGACGACCAGCGATCCCTTGCCATCGTCGACACGCACACCCACTTCTACGATCCGACCCGACCGCAGGGCGTGCCGTGGCCGGGCAAGGGCGACAGGGCGCTCTACCGCCCCGTCCTGCCCGACGAGTTCAAGCGGTTGGCCCGGCCGCTCGGCGTCGTCGGCACGGTCGTCGTCGAGGCCAGTCCGTGGGTCGAGGACAACGGCTGGCTGCTCGACCTGGCGGCGAAGGACCCGTTCCTGCTCGGCGTGGTCGGCCGGCTCGACCCGGCGGCGGATACGTTCGACGCCCACCTGCGACGGTTCGCCCGCAATCCGCTCTACCGCGGCATCCGCATCGGCCACGACGACCTGCGAGCCGGGCTGGAGGGCAAGCTGGTCAAGCGCTGCCAGCGGTTGATCGACCACGACCTGACGGTGGACGTCAACGGCGGACCGGACCTGCCGGCAGACGTCGCCCGCCTGGCCGCCCGGCTGCCGAAGCTGCGGATCGTCGTCAACCATGCGGCGAACCTGAAGATCGACGGCCGGCCGGTGCCGCCGGCTGGCGCGACGGGATGCGCGCGGCGGCGCGGCACGCGAACGTCTTCTGCAAGGTGTCGGCCCTGGTCGAGCAGACCGCCCGCACCCCACCGCCGCGCGACGTCGACTATTACCGGCCCGTGCTGGACGCCCTGTGGGCCGACTTCGGCGCGGACCGCCTGCTGTTCGGCAGCAACTGGCCTGTCTCGGCGACCAAGGCGCCGCTGGCGACGGTGGTCGACATCGTCCGCGTCTACTTCGCCGACAAGGGCGAGCGCGCCGCTGTCCGCTTCTTTCACGACAATGCGCCGGTAGCATACCGCTATCGTGCGCGATAGCCCGCCGCCGCCCGCGCTTTCGAGAGGTTTCCGAATGTCCCGCTCCGCGTTCCTGCTGCTGGTGTGCCTGCTCCCCGCCGCACGCGGCGCGACCCCCGGTCCCGGCTTTCACTCCGCGGTGAAGGTGCGACAGCCGACCCGGCTGGACTGGACGTTCGTCGTCTCGACACAAAGCCTCGCCCGCCCGCCGGCCGACTGGCTGGGCGACTATGACTCGACGGCGCAGACCTACGACCTGTTCGTCCCGCCACGGAAGGACGCGAAGGCGCCGCTCCCGCTGCTGCTCTACCTGTCCCCCGGCCCGGAAGGGAGCTGGCAGGCGTTCGAGCGACTGGCCCGCGCGCGGAACCTGCTGTACGTCGCCCCGCGAGCCGCCGGGAACGACTGTCCGCCGCGGCGGCGTGTCCGCATCGCCCTCGACGCGCTCGATGACGTCCGCCGCCAGTTCCCGGTCGACCCGGACCGCACCTACCTGGTCGGCTTCTCCGGCGGCGGGCGAGTCGCCTGCGCCATCGCGTTCGCCCTGCCGGAGCTGTTCGCCGGGGTGATCCCGATCTGTGCGTCCGGCGATCTGCAGCAGGAGCCGTGGCTGCGGCAGCGGGTGATCGACCGGCTGAGCGTCGCCCTGCTGACCGGCGCCACCGACTTCAACCGCGGCGAGGTGGAGCGGCTGCGCGGGCCGTACCTGACCGAGGTGGGAGTGCGGTCGCGGGTGTGGACCGTCGCCGGCATGGGGCACGCGATCCCCGGCGAGCGCACGCTGACCGAGGCGGTGCGCTGGATCGACGACGGCCTGAGCAAGCGGCGGCAGCTGGCCGCCGAGTGGCCGGCCAGCCGGTACGCCGACCTCGACCGGGACGGGCAGGCGCGGCGGCTCCTCGACGAGGGGCGGAAGCGGATGGGCCGGCCGGCGACCCGGTACGCCGGGCTGATGCTCTTGCAGGGAGTGATGAAGCGGTGGC
The DNA here is from genome assembly GCA_046350215.1 of Gemmataceae bacterium. Classification (GTDB taxonomy): domain Bacteria; phylum Planctomycetota; class Planctomycetia; order Gemmatales; family Gemmataceae; genus JAXMAU01. Next base: position 3,401 of record JAXMAU010000104.1, read on the forward strand.
CGGATCTGGACGAGGGCAAGCAGGCCCGCCGCGACCTCGAAGCGGTCGAGGCAAAGGGGGACACCGCCTGGGAGGCCGAGGACGTCGCCGAACAGCGCCGCTTCCTGGTCGCCCAGGCCCGCGCGCTGGATCGCTACGCCACCGGCCCACTCGACGCTCGCTATCGGGACCAGAAGGCGGACATGCTGCGCCAGGCCGTCCGGCTGTACCGGCAGGTCGTCGCCGACAGCCCCGACTCCCCTGCCGGCCGCGAGGCGAAGAAGCGGCTCCCCGTCCTCGAAAAGCTGGTGGGCGACGAGTGATCGCATCTCCGCGCGGACGTCCACGGCCGGACATAATCAGATACCAATACGGGTAAACGAATCTATGCCGATTGCCCATTTCACGCTGGCCACGCGCGACGTCGCCCGGTCGGCCGCCTTCTTCACCGCCGCCCTGGGCTGGCGGTCGATCGACCGACCGGCGAACGTCGGTCGACCCGCCGCCTGGCTGGAGGTCGGGCCGGGGCAGGAGATGCACCTGGTCGAGGTGGCTGGGTTTGAGCCGTCGCCGTTCGAGGCGGAGTTCGGCCGGCACGTCGCCGTCACCGTCCCGGCGGCGACGCTGGACGGACTGCGGCGCCGGCTGGCGGCGGCCGGGGCGGAGCTGATCGAGGCGGAGCGGCCCACGCCGTTCCCCCGCTTTTTCTTCCGCACCCCCGACGGCTACGTGTTCGAGGTGCTGCCGGACGAGCGGCCCACCGAGACGTGAGGGGCGAGGTTTCCCGTCAGCGGTCGGCGCCGGTGGTTTGCCGGTGCAGCCACGGGCCGACCCGGTCCGCCCAGCGGGCGGCGTGCGCGCGGAGGCCGGCGCCGCTGAAGTGGACCCCCTTGCCGCCGGCGTCGCGCAGCTCGCCCTTGAGCGCGTCGGTGTCCGGCCCCTGCAGGGCCACGCCGTCCGCCCACAGCGCCGCCTGGGCGGCACGGATGTCGGCCGACGCCTCGTCGCCGGGGCCGTGGTAGCTGACCTGGGCGACGAACCACGGCACGTCCCAGCCGACGTCCTTGCGGCTGCTGCGGATGAGCTGTTCCAGGTAGGCGCGGTAGAGACGGCCGGACAGGGTGCGGCTGGCGTCTCGCTGATTGGCGTCGCTCTCGCCCTGGTGCCACAGCACCGCCCGGAAGCCGTGGGGACCGAGCTGCTTCAGCCGATCGCGGAAGGTGGCGTACAGTTCGCCCTTGCTCTCCCAGGTGCCGTCCGCCCGCCGGCGCACCCGGCCTTCCAGTGTCGGTGGGTTGGGGAACGTTGCACCGGCGGGCAGCCACTCGCGCACGCTGGTCGCACCGACACCGCACGCCACCAGCCCGACCGGCACGCCGAACCGCTCGGCGATGGCGTCTCCGAACGGCGGCAGGAAGCTGCCGCCGGTGCCGCTCGCTCCCGGCTGCGGGTCGGCGGCGAGTTGCCAGCGAATGCCGTCGAACGCCGCCACTCGCCCGGTCTTCGGGACCTGGCGCTCGGCTCCGTGGTTGGCGGCGTTCGACTGGCCGGCGACGACGAACACCTCGCCCACGCCGATGTGTGCCACGGCTGCCTCCGCCACCGGCTTGCCGCCGGCCGTCGCCCGCACCTCCAGCCGATACCAGCCGCCGGCCTTCACCTCGATCGTCGCGTCGACCCGGCCGTCCTTGAGCGCCGCGTCGAGCTTCCCCCACGTCCCCGGCTGGCCGTTGGCGAGCCGGTACTCGACGACGTCGGCCGTCCGGGCGGACGTGCCCAGCCGGCCGCGCACCCGGACGGCGCCGACGTTCTTCGCGGTCCGCTGGATAACCTGATACTCCGGCGGCGCATCGAGCACCAGCCCGACCCCGGCGTGGGCGAGGACGAACGCCACCAGCTCCTCGCACCGGAAGAAGCCGGGCCACATGCTGTGCCCCTGGCCGCGCGGGACGACGACCGTCATCGTCCCGCCCAGGGCGGCATAGCGCGTCTTCAGCCGCCCGCTGTTCGCCTCCAGCGGCACCACCGTGTCGGCGTCGCCGTGGACGGCGAACAGCGGCACCCGCGCCTTCGCCAGCCCCGCCAGCCGATCGACCGGGTTGAACTCTCGCAGCCGCGCTAGCTCGTCCGGCTTCAGGCCGAACGCCGGCGCCGCCCGCTCGACACCAGGGTAGCTGCTCAGATCGCACACCGGGTAGATGCCGGCGAACCCGCCGACCCGGTCGGGTTGGCGGCCGCCCACGACAGCGCCATCAGCCCGCCGCGGCTGCGGCCGAGCAGCACCGGCCGCGCCGAGTAGCCGCGGGCGGTCAACGCGCGGTGGAGGGCGTCGAACACCCGGTTGCCGGCCGGGCTGCCATACGACTCGCCGGCGTCAACGCCGGCGACGGCGACCCCGGCGGCGCGGAAGCGCTCGAACATCCAGCGCTCCTCCGGGCCGGGCAGCCCCGGCAGCGTCGGCGCGTACCACACCCACGGCTTCGCCGCCGCCGGGTGCGCCGCCGGGATGAGGAACGCGACCCGGCCGGCCACGGTGAACACCTCGCCGGGCAGCGGCAACGCCTTCTGCGGCGCGTCGGCGGCGAGCGGGCCAGCCGCCGTCAGCAGAACGAGAGCGAACGACGCGGTCATGGAAACACGCTCCGCAAGGGCCGGGGAACCGGCGGCCTCGGGCCAGCCAGTCGGGATGGATTATGCAATCCCATCGCCACCCGCCAGCCTCGTGCTGCTGATACGCCGCGGACTGCCGTAACTTGCCGCGATCCCGGTGGTGCCGGTGGTCGTCCTGCTGCGGCAGTGGCACGGGGTCCAGCTGTTTCCGGGAACGTAGCCGCGTCACGGCTTCCCGGGGCGTTCGCCGGTGCCGGGTTTGGCCGGGTATTCGAGCACCTGCCCGTCGCGCAGCAACCGCGCGCGGAGCTTCGGGTACGCCACCTCCTGCACCGCCGTGCCGCCGTCGATCGCCAGGGCGGCGGCGGTGGCGGCCGACTGGCCGAGCACCATGAACACCGGCTCCATGCGGATGCTGCCGAAGGCGATGTGCGAGCTGGACACGCACACCGGCACCAGCAGGTTGTCGCACTGGCCCCGCTTCGGCACCAGAGCGCCATAGGAGATCTGGTAGGGACCGTTCGTCGGCACGCCGATGTCGCCCTCGTTCTGCACGTAGCCGTCGGCGGTGACGTAGCGCTGGACGTTGTGCGAGTCGATGGTGTACGACCCCATGCCGACCGACTCCGGGGTCGGCCGCTTCTTCAGCAGCTCGTGCTCGGTCATGACGAACCGCCCGACCAGGCGGCGCGCCTCGCGGATGTACAGCTGGCGCGGCCAGTGGCCGTTGTCGGCGAACTCGTCCTTCGCCAGCCCCCACCGCTGCATTGCCGTCCGCACCTCGGCCGGCACACGCGGGTCGGTGGCGACGAAGTACAGCCAGCCCTGCTGATAGCGCTCGTGCTCGCGGACGATCGCGCGGCGGCGCTGGTACGACGCTTCCGGGTACTCGTGGCTGAAGCCGATGTTGTCGGTGCTGAACGGCCCGTGGTTGTTGGTGTCGGTCTTGCGGTTGGGGATCGGGTCGAACTTGTCGAACGTCTCTCGCCAGCCGGCGGCGTAGACGCGCGCCAGCAGTTCGTACTGGTCGGGGTCGTAGCCGTCCGGTTTGGCGAACGGCACGCGATTGTCCGGGTGGTCGGTCAAACACATGCGGAAACAGTACGCCTGGACGCGCCGGTCGCCCTCGCCGAATGTGCCGGGCGGATCGGCGCTGATTCGCGGCAGCAGACCGCTCTTCGGATCGCCCGGAACGCGATAGGGGCTGATGCGGGTCTTCAGCACGCCGAAGTGGTGCCGGTGGTGCAGCACCCCGGTTTGTATCCCGTTGTACCGCTCGCCGTACACCCGGTTCGCCTCGCGGCCGACGTGGTACGACACCCCGGCGGCCGCCATCAGGTCGCCCTCGTAGGTGGCGTCGATGAACATCTTGCCGGCGTAGCGAGCGCCGCTCAGGGTGCGGATGGCGGTGATTCGTCCGCCGATCTTCGTCACCCCGGCGGCGCGGTCGAGCCACTCGTCCCGGTGGACCGGAACCTTGTGTTCGCGGACCAGGTCCTCGAACACCCGCTCGGCGACGTGCGGCTCGAAGATCCACATGGTCCGCTGGCTGCCGTCGATGGCCGGGGTGCCCTGCCCCTTGTTGCCATAGTCTGCCTTCTTCTGCCATTTCCACGCCGCGGGCCGATCGTAGTGCTGCCACACTCGCTGGTAGAACTCGCGGGCGGCGCCGCCGATGACCGCCTTGTTGCCGGTGTCGGTGAATCCGAGTCCGCCGCTGGACAGCCCGCCGAGGTGCCGGTCGGGGCAGACGAGGACCACCGACTTGCCCATCCGCCGGGCCTGCACGGCGGCGATCACCCCCGCCGACGTGCCGCCGTAGACGACCACGTCGACTTCCGCGCCGACGGTAGCGGGAGATCCGCCGAGCGCCAGGCAGAGCAGGACGAGGAGAGATCCGCACCGTCGAGGGCCAGTCGCGCGCATGGCTGTTACCTTCCGGGTCGCCGCGTTTGCCACCTCCTCCTTCCTATCCGTGGCCGGTGCCGGTGTCCGCTCACCGGCCGGAAACCGCTTGTCGGCGCCTGGCGCACCGTTCATAATCGGGGCGAACCGATCGCGACGACACCGGGAGATACGCATGAGCGGGACGGCTGTACCACGACCGCGCGAGGGATGGCGTTTCGCTGCCGTCGTCATCACCGCCCTGGTCGCCTCCGGCATCGCCCGGCCGGCCGCCGGACCGGCGGGAGTGGCGCGGTGGGCCGACCGCCGGCTGCCGGTCGCGCGCGGGCTGGTGCTGTGGCTCGACGCTGCCCGGCTGGCCGAGGGCCGCCAGGCGGCCGGCCTGCCGGCGCTGAAGCCGGGCGACCCGGTCGACCGCTGGCCCGACGCCGCCGGCGGCAAGCGCGACGTCGCTCAGGTGACCCCGGCCGCCCGCCCCATCTACCAGCCGGCCGATGGGTTCGCCGCCGTCCGCTTCGATGGCCGCGCCGCCCACCTGCGCTGGTCCGCCGGCGGACCGGCCGCCCGCGCCGTGACCGTATTCGTGGTCGCCGCCCCGTACCCGAACCGCGACGGCTTCCCGGCGTTCGTCTCCTTCGGCGCTGTTGGCAGGAACGACTTCGAGACCGGCCTGAACATCGACCAGGCCATCGGCAGCCCGCCGCGATTCGAGGTGGTGAACGTCGAGACCGCCGGCGGTCAGG
>JAXMAU010000105.1:0-8545 GCA_046350215.1 Gemmataceae bacterium
TGAAGTATCTGCTGTGTGGCCTGGAGCAGTTGCCAGCGGCGCTGCGGGGAATGGCGGCGATCGCGTCGGGCTGCGTCGGCCTGGTGGCGACGGCCATCGTGTTGCCGGGGTTGCTGCGGCACGGGCTGCGGCGTGACCCGGCGCGCCGGGTTGGCGGCATCCGCGGGTTCGTCGACTGGTGGCTGACGAACGACGACTCGACACCCTGACCGCCGGTGACGCGCCGCCGTGCCGTCATGTGTCGACCTGCACGAACAGCATGCGCCGGTCGGCGACGATGCGCTCCAGCGCCGGCAGCAGTTCGTCGCGGTAGTCGTGCCACGCATCCTTGTTCTTCGACGCCTTCAGTGGGCGTTCCACCGACCGCAGCTCCGTCAGCATGCGCTCCACCTCCTCGGGCGGGTGCATGCTGTGCATCGGCGTGTAATCGTCGTCCTCGTCGTTCGTCGACGCCTCCTCGTCGTCCTCGTCGTCACTGAGCAGGTCGCGAATCGCGTCCTTGTGATCGTCCGAGACGCCCTCCGCCTTCTGGAGTTCCTCCATCAGCCGGTCCGGGTCGTCGCGGCCCTGCTTGACGTCGTCGAGGAAGCGGCCGAGCAGCTGGTCGAGGGCCTGAAGGCTCGCCCGTCCCTCCTCCTGCTCGCGGTCGAAGTCGTCGCGACTCCTCGCCGGGCCAGCGGGCGGATGGTAGCGGAACGGACGGATGCCAAAGGTCGACATGGCCACCGCGGAGACGGTGCTGGGGACGACGCCGAGGTGCTTCCACGCCAGCTCGATCACGTCCCAGTCGACGCCGTCGCTGTCGACGCGGAAGTCGACGTCGACGGCGTCGTCATTCATGCAGGCGCCGAAGATCACGCCTTCCCAAAGGTTCTTGCCGGTGGTCGACAGGTCGCCGTACCAGTCCGGGCGGGCCAGCCGGTCGGCCACCAGCCGGGTGAGTGCCGCGGTGTCGCGCGGCCAGGCGGCGACCGGGTCGCCCTCGTCGAATTCGCCGTCCTGCTCGTCCAGCCCGTCGCGGACACGGTCCGCCAGCGCCGCCAGCTGTTGTGGCGAGGGCTGCTCGACGAGCCGTCGAAACTTCTCAGGGTCGAGGGAATAGAGGATGTAACCCATCGGACCTCCCCGTCGCGCATCGGACTGAAGAAGACGGACGTTACCGATCTACAGACGACAGGGCCGGTGGGGGAGAGGTCACGTCTCTTTTCCGCCCTCGCCGACGGCCGGCAGCGGCGGCGGCAAGGGACGGCGGCGACGCAGCAGCAGCGCCAGCGGCAGGGTGACGACGACCAGCACGGCGAGCCACGGCGCCAGGGCGACGGCGATCAGCACGATCGCCTTGCCAGTGCTCACCAGCAGCGTGATCGACGCCTCGAACGTGCGCCCGACGGTCGTGGTGAACGCCGGCGCCGTCGGCGGGACGTAGCCGCGCCGGTCGTGCAGGTCGAGATGAACGGTGGCGAACGCCGTCTCCTTGTCCCACCGCTGCAGCTGGCCCTTGCGCTGGTTGATCTCGCCGCGCACCTTTGTCAGTTCGCGGTCGACGTCGAGCAGGTCGGTCAGCTTGCTGCCGGCGATCTTCTCCTCATACAGCTTGCGCAGCGCCTTCTCCCGCACCTCCAGGTTGGTCACCTCGGCCTGCAGGTCGAAATAGCGATCCGTAATGTCGTCGGAGTCGAGGGTGTTGCGGCGCACCTCGCCGAGCTTCGCCAGCGCAGCCAGCGCCGCGTCGAACTTCGCCACCGGGATGCGCAGCGTCCACGTCCCGTGGCGGGCACCCGGCTGGCCGGTCCGCTCCGACTTCGCGATGTAGCCGCCGGTCGACTGGAGCAGTTCGTGCAACGACGCCTCGGCGTCGTCGAGGTCCTCGACCACCGCCTCCACACGGGCGGTGTAGATGATTTTGCGCTCCGGCCGTGCCGCCAGGTCCGGACGGTCGGCATTCTTGCCGTCGCGCGCCGCCTGCTTGTCCTTGGCGGCGCCGGCGAAGTCGACCCGCTGCTCTCCGCACCCGGTGAGGCACAACACCGCCAGCCCGACCGCGACGACCCGACGCATGGCTCGCCTCCGCAGGGTCCGTCGGGCGGCACATCCGGCGTGTCACCCGTCGTCCGCCGTCAGGGTGTGTTTTGGGATTGCTCGACATAAGCCGTTCCTTGATAGATGGTTGCTGTGGTAAGCTCCCACCCTATCGAGGGACGGCTTTTTTGCCAGTAGTCCTCCACTTGGCCAAACTCGTCATCGGCATTGCATGGCACCCAGAAGTTGTTGCGGATGCCCTTCCAGGTGCCATGCCCACGCTTGCGTGGGCATGCGGCCTCTCGTCGACTGACCCTGTGCGAGGTCATTCCTCGCACCACATGGCCCCGGCGAGCGCGTCAGCACGGTTCACTCGCTGAACAGCTCGCGTTCGGCGTCCGTCAGCAGTTCATATGCCTCCGCCGGCGTTTCCATGGAGCGCAATTCAGCCAGGAAGCCGTCGCGGCGGAACAGTCGCGCTAGCCGGGCCATCGTTCGCAGGTGCGTGCGGTCGTCCTTGCTCAGCACCAGGAAGAACAGGTCGGTCATCTGCCCCTTCGGCCCACCGAACGGGATCGGCCGCGCCGTCTTGCCGAAGGCGAGCAGCGCCTCGCCCAGCACCCCGTCGCCGAGCGGTCGGTGCGCGTGCGGCACCGCGACCCCGTCGACCGTCGCCGTGCTGCCCATCTCCTCACGCTGGGTGATGGCGTCGAGGATGGCGTCGGGGTCGTACACCTTCCACGAGTTATCAGCCAGCTTGACGATCTCGCGCAGCACGCTCGACCGGGTGGCGGCGCCGAGCGGCACGGCTACCGTCGTCTCGTCGAGCAGGTCGGGGAACAGCAGGTCGTCGCTGTCGCGGCTGTGGGCCACCTCCAGCGCCTCCAGCTCCTCGGCGGAGCAGGTTTGCAGGTGGCCTTCGAGCCAGTGGTTGATCTCGGCGCGGGCGAAGCGCCACTCGCCGTTGACGCGGCGACCGGGCAGGTGGCCGCGACTCGCCAGTTTCCCCACCTCCCGCACATCGCGGGAGATGTAGGTGGCGAGCTGTGCGATGTCCATCATCTCCATGAGACTGCCTCCCTTTCTGTGCGAGGCGGGGCGAGATCACGCTCCCCCCACCCCGACCACGTCCAGGTCAAGCAGCCCTGTCTTGCCCCGAACGGAATGCGACTGCCGAACGCGGCCGTCGCTCGAAACAACTACCCCTTCTCGGGGCCCATCAGCCCCGGCAGGTTGAACCCCTGACCACCCTTGAGCAGCTGCGTTTCCGCCTGCGTCTGCTGCCCGAGGCCCCAGATCCGGATGAAGCCCTTGGCGGCGTCGTGGTCGAACTGGTCCGCCCGGTCGTAGGTCGCCAGATGCTTGCTGTAGAGGCTGAACTCACTCTTGCGACCGACGACGGTGGCCTTCCCCTTGAACAGCTTCACCCGTACTTGGCCGGTCACGAAACGCTGATTACTGGCGACGAACGCGAACAGGTCCTGGTGGAAGGCACTGAACCACAGTCCATTATAGATGATATCCGCATACTCTTGCGAGACCAGAGTCTTGAACCGGGCGGCCTGCTTCGACAGGCACAGCGACTCCAGTTCGCGGTGCGCCTCGTGGAGGATGACCGCCGCCGGCGCCTCGTACAGCTCGCGCGACTTGATCCCCACCAGCCGGTTCTCGACGTGGTCGATGCGGCCGACGCCGTGGGCGCCGCCCAGCTGGTTGAGCCGCTCGATCAGCGGCACCGCGTCGGTCTTCATGCCGTCCAGGGCGACCGGGCGGCCCTGCTCGAAGTCGATGGTGACATACACTGGCGTGTCAGGCGCCTTGGCCGGGTCGGTGGTCCACGCGAAGGCGTCGACCGGCGGTTCGTCCCACGGGTCTTCCAGCAACCCCGACTCGCACGACCGGCCGAAGATGTTCTGATCGATCGAGTACGGGCTTTCCTTGGTCGCCTCGACGGGGATGTTGTGCTTGGCGGCGAACTCCAGCGCCTCCGGCCGCGACATCTTCCACTCGCGGACCGGGGCGATGATCTTCAGGTCCGGGGCGAGCGTCTGGAAGGTGACGTCGAAGCGCACCTGGTCGTTGCCCTTCCCGGTGCAGCCGTGGGCGACCGCCTTGGCGCCGTGCTCGCGGGCGGCATCGACCATCAGCTTGGCGATCAGCGGCCGACCCAGGGCGGTGGCGAGCGGGTACTTGCCCTCGTACAGCGCGCCGGCCATCAGCGCCGGATACACGAAGCAGTCGACGAACAGGTTGCGGGCGTCGATGGCGACGGCGTCGACCGCCCCGGTCTTCATCGCCTTGGCCTTGATCTTCTGGATGTCCTCGCCTTGCCCGAGGTCGACGGTAAAGGTGACCACGTCGAGGTTGTACTTCTCGCCAATCCATGGGACCATAACCGAAGTGTCCAGCCCGCCGGAGTAGGCGAGAATGACCCGATCCCGCTTGCCTGCCTGTCCTGACGCCATCGTGGGATTCCCCGTGCAGCTGCCCGCCGCGTTGACTGTATCGGAACTTCCAATCCCGTAAAGATTTTAGATTGGAAAGGATGGGTCGAGTTGTCAACGTCATTTCGGCTGGTGGTGCCGCGACCGCTTTTCGAGGCGCTGGTCGCGCAGGCATTAACGGAACAACCGAACGAATGCTGCGGACTGCTCGCCGGCCGGGTAGTCGACGGCGTTGGCCGCGCCGAGGCGATCTATCCGCTGGTGAATGCGCTCGCCAGCCCGGTCGAGTACGAGTCGGAGCCGCGGAGCATGTTCCTGGCCTGTCGTGACTTGACGCGCAAAGGGCTGGATATTCTCGCCGTCTACCACTCGCACCCGACGTCGCACCCGGTGCCGAGCAAGAAGGACCTCGCCCGCAACTACAGCGAGGACACGGTGACGCTGATCGTCTCGCTGACCTCGTCCCCACCGACAGTCCGCGGCTGGTGGCTGACTGCCACCGACTACCGCGAGGCCGACTGGTCGGTCGAGGAATAGACGCACCCGGCCGCGCCTGGACGCGCGGTCGGGTGATCGCAACTCGTTGCCCGACTACGGCAGTTGTGGCCGGGTCTCTGGCCAGTCGCTCCGACGACCGAAGGTCTCCCTTACGCGGCAGGAGACCTGCGGTCTGCAGAGTGGCAAGGTCGGGAGACCTTGCCACAACAACGGTGATCGCAGCTCGTTACCCGATTACACTCTCCGGCGACCGAAGGTCTCCCTTACGCCCCAGAGGAGACCTGCGGTGCAGAGTGGCAAGGTCGAGGAGACCTTGCCACAACAGCGGTCGCAGCTCATTGCCCGATTACTTCTTCGCCGGTTCGTCGGCCTTCGCCGAGGCGGCCGGCCTGTCGGCGCTTGCGGCGGGAACCTCGATGCTGGCGGCCATCGACAGGTCGCGAGCGCCGAGCTTGTCGGCCTGCTTGGGCGCCAGGGTGAACGTCAACACCACCTGCTCGCCGGTTGGCGCAGCGATCAGGTAGAAGTTTTGCAGCACCTGCACGCCGTCCAGCTGGCCGACCTCGCTGAGCCGGTAGACGTACTTGCCATCGCTCGGCACCTCGCTCGCCTGCAGCTCCTTCTCCGGCCGCCAGCCGGAGGTGCTGTTCATCGCCGACTTGAACTGCTCCGGCGCCAGGTGCTCGCCCTTCTTGGCCGCCGTCCACGGGGTGACAGTCAGCTGGGCGACATAATCGCCGCGGTCCATCAGCCGCAGGACGGTGTGCTCGCCGGTGACGGCGGTCAGATACCAGTCGCGGGTGTGCAGCAGGGCGAAGCGGTCCTTCGGATCACGGAACTCCAGATTCGTCATCGGGCCAGGCGGAGCGTAACCCTGCGGCACCGCCACCAGGGCGACGTCGGTCAGTTCGTCCGGCTGCGGCACCGCCTTGCGAGCGACGGTGACGGTGACCGTCATCGTGCTGGCCGGGCTGACCGGCCCCTGGTCGCGCTCGCACTTCTGCTTGCACGTCAGCCCGGTCAGATGATGCGCCTTGGCGTCGAACGTGCCGGTGGCGTCGACGGTGGTCTTCACCAGCGCCCCGGCCTCGACGCCGGCGCAGGTGCCGGTGATCGAGATGGTGGCGACGTCGCCGGCGACCTTGTCCAGCTTCGCCTCCAGCTTGTTCTCGGTCATCCCTTCCAGCCCACACACCGCCTGGGCGACCAGGTTGGGCAGCTTCCACGTCTCGCCCACCTTGACTTCCTTGCCGGGCAGCAGGGCCGTCAGCACGAGGGTGTCGAAGTGTCCGCCGATCAGCTCCAGCTCGTTGCGATACAGCGCGCCGGCGGGACTGTACGCCATCTGCACATCCTTGTGCCGCTGGGCGACGACCAGCTTGCGAGCCGGCCGCAGCACGCACTCGGACCGATCGTTGCCGCGGTCGATGGTGACGCGGGCGGTGTCGTAGCTGCGCGCCGCCTTGTCGACCAGGTTGCCGGTCAGCCCGAGGATTCGCTCGGGAAACACATGGGCGGCGGAGGCAGTCAGCTTGACCGGGACGTTGCCGGACTCCTTCTGGAACCGCATCTCGCCGGTCAGGGTCATGTCGATGGTGTAGTGGAAGCAGTCGCCGGTCTTGACCGGCTCGCTGAGGGTGCAGGTCTGGCCCCGCCCGTGCGCCGCCACTGCCAGCGTCAGCAGCAGAGCGGCAGGAAATCGCCACGCCATTTTGAGACTCCTCCTCCGGCCCGTGGGGGTTCCGGCCCCCCGACGATGTGGGGCGGGACCATAACGGACGAAGGCGGAAATGGCAACCCGGATGTGCGGTGGTCGCCAGCACTGCCGCAGGATCGATGCGACCGCGCCAGTTTACCCGGCCGGATATCCGGGTCGCACCAATTCGCCCGGACGACTGATCCGGTCGAACCAGGGGTGCCGATTGGTAGTGGCGTAGGGAAGATGCGGACAGGACGAAATCTGCCGCGAGTGCGGAGATCGACGCCGACCGCGTCACCGGAGGGGGGCTGGCAAGCCCCGGGGAATCCAGAACGGTTGAATAAGGAGTCGCCTTACCATGCGCCATCGGAAGTCGCTCGTTGCCCGGTTGGCCCTTGCCGGTCTGCTGTCCGCCGCGCCCGCCGCGCTCGCCGGCCCGTCGCTGACGTCGGTCAGTACGTGGAACGGGCCGCCGGCCGCCTCGACCGTCCTGCCCGCGGTGCCCGCGTCGGCCGCGGCCGTCACGATCCCGCCCGCGCTGCCGACGGGACCGGCGTGTCCGACCGCCGGGTGCCTGCCGGAGCCGACCTGTGCCGCGCCGCCGTCGTGCTGCAGCGTCTACGGCGGAGTGGACGCCCTGTTCTGGTGGGTGAAGAGTCCGTCGGTGGTGCCGCTGGTGAGCACCAACCCCGACCCGAACACCATCGCCGCGCTGAACGAGCCGGGCACGCGCGTGCTCTACGGTAGCGGCGGCACCGGGATCGACTTCGGCAACCTCCCCGGCGTCCGCGGCCGGATCGGTTTCTTGCTGCCCGACGAGGTCGCCGGGGTGGAGGCCAGCCTGTTCGGCCTGCCGCGCCAGGGCACCACGTTCGTCGTCAATGGCGCGGGCGGCGACGGCCCTGTGATCGCGGTGCCGTTCAACAGCACGGTGCCGTTCAACTTCAACGCGGCCGGCGAGACGGCGCTCAACCCCGGCAACACGCCCAGCCAGATCACCGTCAACAGCACCACGCGGCTGTGGGGCGCCGACGTCCTCGGCCAGGCCCGGTTATACTCGTCCGACCGGGTACGGTTGGCGGCGGTTGGCGGGTTCAAGTACCTCAACCTGGAAGAAGAGCTGACCCTCAACCAGCTGTTCCTCGACCCGGTGGCCGGCGGCAGTCTGACGATGCGCGACAGCTTCTTCACCCGCAACCAGTTCTACGGTTTGGCCTTCGGTCTGCAGGGCGGGTTCCGCTACGACTTTGTGTCGCTCGACGTGTGCGGCAAGGTGGCGGTCGGCCCGACCTACCAGCAGCTGCGAGTGGCGGGCCAGACGACCATCATGGGCGGCCCGCTCGGGTCAGTGCTGAGCGACACGCCGGCGGGCCTGTTCGCCCTGCCGAGCAACAGCGGCCAGTTCTCCCGCAACAGCTTCACCGTGCTGCCGGAGCTGGCGGTGCGACTGAACTGCGACGTCACCCGCTATCTGCGGCTGAGCGTCGGCTACGATCTGCTGTACAGCAACAACGTGATCCGCGCCGCCGAGCAGGTGAACCGGACCATCAACCCGACGCAGAACGTGGTGTTGCAGACGCCGGTCGGCCCGACCGCTCCGCTGCCGGCGTTCTACCGCACCGACTTCTGGGCGCAGGGCATCTCCGCCGGGGTGCAGTTCCAGTACTGAGCCTTGCCCGGCGATGGTTCGCTCCCATCAACGACAACCGCCAGGGTTCTCGGAACCCTGGCGGTTGTCGTTGCGCTCGTTGTCAGGCCAGGTCCTACACCGGCTTGATCACGCGGTCGAGGAAGCGGTTGAAGTCGGTGATGAGCGACCCCCAGCGGACGAAGAACAGGTCCTGCCCGAGCGAGCCAACCACGGTGTTGGCGTGGAGGCCGCCGC
>JAXMAU010000106.1:0-6754 GCA_046350215.1 Gemmataceae bacterium
GACCAACCCGTCCTGGCCGACAGCCCGCCGCGCACCATGCCGCTCGCCAACTGACGACGGCCCTCGCTTCCGCTCAGCCCTCGCTTGCGCTTCGGGCTGTTTGGTGTGACGCGACGCTTCGAGATGGCGCCGCCTCTGCGCGCGATTCCAGAGATGTGGTAGAGTGTAATATCCCGATAATCCGAGGACGCTCTCGGTCCCACCTGATCCCGCGCGACCTCGAACCGGGCAGCTGCCGGCACCTTCCCTGGAGGCACCGTCGCCATGAGCCTGCAACTCGCCGTCCTGACGGGTCCCGACAAGGACCGCATCTTCACGCTCAACACCGGCCCGGACCTGATGCTGGGACGCAGTGTCCAGGCGCAGTATCAGCTGAGCGATGCCCACGTTGGGCGAAACCACTGCCAGGTCGTGCTGGACAAGGACCACGTCACCGTCATCTGCAACGGCGGCGACGGCGGCACATTCGTCAACGGCCACAAAATCGACCGCCGCCAGCTCGAGCTGGGCGACGTGCTCAAAATCGGCGACACCGAGCTGCGGCTGCAACTGGACGAGCCGCCGCCCGACGCGGCCGGCGCACCCGCCGGCGAGTCGCTCGACGACCTGGTCGGCCAGACGCTGGCGCACTTCACCATCGACACCCTCATCGGCACCGGCCGGACAGGCGTGGTGTTCCATGCCACCGACACCAAGGACAACCGTCCGGTCGCCCTCAAGGTGCTGCAGCCGGAGTTCGCCAGTGACGACCACGACGACCAGCAGCAGTTCATCCGCGGCATCAAGCTGGTCTTACCGCTGCACCACCCCAACCTCGTCACCCTCTACGCCGCCGGCAAAACGCATGGCCACTGCTGGATGGCGCTGGAGTACGTCGCCGGCAAAAACCTGCAGCAGATCATCGACCGCATCGGCGTCGTCGGCCTGTTCGACTGGCGCAAGGCGTTCAAGGTGACACTGCAGGTCGGCCGCGCCCTCGTTTACGCGGCGGAGCACCGCATCGTCCACCGCAACGTCACCCCGACCAACATCCTGCGCGACACCGCCAGCAAAAACGTCAAACTCGGCGACCTGGTGCTGGCCAAGGCGCTGGCGGGGCCGCTGGCACGGCAGATCCCCCCGCCGGGCGAGGTCGTCGGCGACGTGGCGTACCTGTCGCCGGAACGGACGCGGGGCCTGACCGACCTGGACGCGCGGTCGGACCTGTACAGCCTGGGGGCGACGGTGTACGCCCTGCTGACCGGCCACCCGCCCTGTGGCGGATCGACCCCGGCGGAGAAGATCCATCACATCCGCCGGACGCCGCCGGAGAAGCCGACGAAGTACCAGAAAGGCATGCCCACCCAGTTCGAGGCCGTGGTGCTCAAGCTGCTGGCCAAGCAACCCGAGCACCGCTTCCCCAGCGCCGCGGATCTGGTCGAGGAACTGGAGCAAATCGCCCGCTTCCTCGGTGTCCACGTAGACTGACCCGACGGCCCTCGCAGCCTTCGCTTGCGCTTCGGGCTGTTGATGACGCGACGAGGGTGGGGTGCTACACTGAAGGGTATCCCCACGCAGGAACACCCCATGACCGCGTCCACGCAAACCCTGGTCGATCGGTTCCGTGCCATCGTCGGCCCCAACGGGCTGATCCACTCGCCCAGTGAGCTGCTCGTCTATGAGTGCGACGGCTACACCATCGAAAAACAGGTGCCCGACGTCGTCGTCTTCCCGACCAGCACCGAACAGGTGGTGCAGATCGTGCGGGCGTGCAACGACCTCGGCGTGCCGTTCCTCCCGCGCGGTGCCGGTACCAGCCTGGCCGGCGGCGTCCTCCCGGTCGGCGGCGGTGTGGTCGTCTCGCTGGCGCGGATGAAGCGGATCCTCGAAGTCGACTACCGCAATCGCTACGCCGTCGTCGAGCCGGGCGTCGTCAACCTGTGGCTGACCAACCACATCCGCGGCAACTGCTGGCACTTCGCCCCCGACCCGTCCAGCCAGGGCGCCTGTACCATCGGCGGTAACGTCGCCACCAACTCCGGCGGACCGCACACGCTCAAATACGGCGTCACCGTCAACCACGTCCTCGGCACCGAGCTGGTGCTGCCCGACGGCCGCGTCGCGATCACCGGCGGGCCGGCCGAGGACGCCCCCGGCTACGACCTGACCGGCGTCATCGTCGGCTCCGAGGGGACGTTCGGCATCGTCACGAAGTCGTGGGTCCGCATCACCCGCAACCCGGAGGCGTACCGCACGCTGCTCGGCGTGTTCGAGACGGTCGACGACGCCACCAACACCATCAGCGACATCATCGCCGCTGGCATCATCCCGGCGGCGCTGGAGATGCTCGACACCCCCATCCTCAAGGCGGTCGAGGAGGCGTTCCACTTCGGCTTCCCGCTCGATGCCGGCGCTGTCCTCATCATGGAAGTCGACGGCCTGGAGGCCGGACTGGACGCCGACGCCGAGCGGATGATGATCATCGCTCAGAAGAACAAGGCCCGCGAGGTGCGCCAGGCGAACACCGAGGCCGAACGGCTGCTCCTGTGGAAGTCGCGCAAGCAGGCGTTCGGCGGCCTGGGCCGGCTGGCCCCGAGCTACTGCCCCCAGGGCGGCGTGCCGCGGACCAAGCTGCCGCACATGCTCCGCGAGATCAGCCGCATCGGCGAGAAGTACAATCTGACGATCTGCAATGTCTTTCACGCCGGCGACGGCAACCTGCACCCGATCCTGCTGTTCGACGAGCGCGACGCCGACCAGGTCAAGCGCGTGATGGCGGCCAGCCACGAGATCCTCGACGAGTGCATCCGGCAGGGCGGCAGCGTCACCGGCGAGCACGGCATCGGCGTGGAGAAGATCGACTTCATGCCGCGGATGTTCAGCCCGGAAGACCTCGGCATGATGCTACGGCTCCGCAAGGCGTTCAACCCGGACAACCGCTGCAGCCCCGGCAAGATGCTGCCGACCGCCGGCGCCTGCATCGAGCAGAGCCGAGTCGGCCGCCGCGCCGCCGTCTGACCGCCCTCCTCTCACCCTGAACCGGAACTCCGCCGTGTCTCCCCCCACCTGTACCATCGATGGCTTCGGCCCGCTGCCGGTCGTTCGCCCTGCCTCGATCGCCGAGCTGGGCGACGAGGTCCGCCGCCGCGCCGCCGCCGGGCAGGCCGTCTACCCCGTCGGCGGCAGCACTCAGCTGGGCGTCGGCCTGCCGCCGTCGAAGGACGGCGTGGCGGTCGACATCACCGGGCTGAACGCAGTAATCGATTACCCGGCGCGCGACATGACCATCACCGTCCAGGCCGGCATCCGCATCGCCGACCTGCAGCGGCTGCTTGCCGCCGAGGGCCAGCGGCTGCCGATCGACGTGCCGGCCGCCGATCGCGCCACCCTGGGCGGGACGATCGCCGCCAACACCAGCGGGCCGCGCCGGCTCGGCGCCGGGACGATGCGCGACTACGTCATCGGCATCAGCGCGGTGAACGACGACGGCCACGAGACGAAGGCCGGCGGGCGCGTGGTCAAGAACGTCGCCGGCTACGACTTCTGCAAGCTGCACACCGGCGCGATGGGCACCCTCGGCGTCATCACCCAGGCGACGCTCAAGGTGCGGCCGGTGCCGGAGTCGCAGGCGCTGCTCACCTTCGGCTGCGGCAACCACACGCTCGAAGGACTGCTCGACCGGCTGCACGGCACGCGCACCCGGCCGATGTGCGTCGACCTGCTCAACGCCCGTGCCGCCGATCGCCTCCGCGCCGCCGCCCGCGTCGCCCTGCCGCAGCAACCGTGGGTGCTGGTGGTCGGGTTCGAGGACAGCGAGCCGGCGGTCAACTGGCAGGTCCAGCAGCTGATCAAGGAGGTGACCGACGCCGGCGTTCACGGCGTCGAGGCGCTGGCCGGCACGCCGGCGGCGCCGCTGTGGCAGGCGCTGGCCGAGGGCGGGCACGCGGCGACGGGTGTGCTGAGCGTGAAGGCGAACCTGCTGCCCGGCCGGCTGGCGGCGTGGTGCCTGCTGGCCGATACGCAGCCCGGCGCGCTGGAGCTGCACGCCCACGCCGCCAGCGGCATCGTCCGCGGCACCGCCACCGCCGCGCTGACGCTGGAGACGGCGCGGACGATGGTCGAGCGGCTGGCCACCGAGGCGGCCGCGGCGGCCGGCAACCTGACGCTGCCGCGCTGCCCGACCGCGTGGAAGCGTGTCTTGCCGGTGTGGGGCCGGCCGCGCGACGACGGCTGGCTGATGCGGCGGGTGAAGGACGAGCTGGACCCGCGGCAGGTGTTCAACCCCGGCCGCTTCGTCGCCGGCATCTGATCAAATCGAATAACTTCTTACTCACAGGCTGCCATGTCCACTCCCCCGGTGACCGCCCGCTCCCCGTTGCCCCTGGCCGACGCCGGACTGGGCCGCAACATCGACTACGAAGTGTTCATGGACTGCGTCCACTGCGGGCTGTGTCTCGGCTCGTGTCCGACCTATGTCGAGACGGGTAACGAAAACGACAGCCCGCGCGGCCGCATCTACCTGTGGCGCGCGGTCACCGACGGCCGCGCCCCGCTCACCCCCGAGGTGCAGAAACACCTCGACCTGTGCCTCGAATGCCTGGCCTGCCAGACCGCCTGCCCGTCGGGCGTGCAGTACGGGCAGATCATCTCGTCGTACAAGAAGGACATGGCGAAGCAGGGCCACGTCGCGCCGCGGCTCAACTTCGTGCAGCGGTGGATGCTGTTCCACCTGACGCCGTATGCGAGCCGCATGCGCTGGGCGCTGGCGCCTTTGTACCTGGCGCAGCGGCTCGGGCTGCGCGGACTGATCGACCGGCTGGGCCTGCTGCCGGCGTCGCTGCGCGCATGCAGGAGATCGTGCTGCGGCTGCACCGGCACCACGGACGACTGCCCGAAGGTGCTGCCGGCCGAGGGCCGCGGCAGCGCGAGGGGCGTTGTCTGCCGCATGCGCCGCCGACGCTTTCTTCCCGCAATCGACGATCGCGACCGCCCGCGTCCTGCAAAAGAACGGCTGCGAGGTGGATTCCGCCCGCCAGGATGCGGCGCGCTGCACTATCACACCGGGCAGGTGGCGCCGGCGCAGAAGTTGGCGGCCGACAACGCCGCGGCGTTCGGCAAGCGGCTCGACGAGATGGACGCGATCATCACCAACGCCGGCGGCTGCGGTCCGGTGCTCAAGGAGTACGGGCATCTGCTGGAAGGGACGGCGCACGACGAGGACGGCGGTCGGTTCGCTCACAAGGTGAAGGACATCCACGAGTTCCTGGTCGAGCTGGGGCCGGTGCCGCCGACGCACCCGCTGCCGATCACCGCCGCCTACCACGACGCCTGTGGGCTGAGTCACGGGCAGAAGATCCGCACCCAGCCGCGCCAGCTGCTGGCGCTCATCCCGGAATTGAAACTGGTGCCGCTGGCGGAGAGCGAGCACTGCTGCGGGGCGGCCGGCAGCTACAACCTGACGCAGCCGGAGATGTCGGCCGAACTGGGAGCGCGCAAGGCGAAGAACGTCCTCGCCACCGGCGCACGGGCGCTGTTCACCGGCAACGTCGGCTGTCTGCTGCAGATCGCCCGCCACCTGCGCGAGCAACACGCCCATTTCTGGGTCGCCCACCCGGTCGACGCACTGTGGGCCAGCTACTCCGGCGAGCTGCCCGACGAGCTGAAGGGGAAGTAGGGTGTCATGGCGGCACTGCCGGCCGAGGTGCGCGACCTGCTCGCGCTGCAGATGATCGAGGGTCTCGGCCCGCAGCGCATCCGCGCCCTGTTCGCCCACTTCGGCACCCTCGATCGCATCCGCCATGCGAGTATTGCCGAACTCACCCAGGTGCCCGGCATCGGCGACGCCACGGCGCGGACGATCCACGCCGAACTGCCCGCAGTGGACATTGCCGCCGAGGTCGACCGGCTGGAGCGGGCGGGAGTGCGCGTGCTGGCGCCGACGCTGCCCGGCTATCCGGCGACGCTGCGGCCGATCCCGTCGGCGCCGCTGCTGCTGTTCGCCCGCGGCGAAATCACCGCGGCCGACGAACGCGCGGTGGCGCTGGTCGGTACGCGGCATGTGAACACCTATGGCCGGCGGGTTGCACAAACGCTCGCCGCCGGGCTGGCGCGGGCCGGGGTGGCGGTGGTGTCGGGGCTGGCGCGAGGCGTCGACGGCATCTGCCACCGGGCAGCGCTGGACGCCGGCGGGCGGACGCTGGCGGTGCTCGCCGGCGGGCTATCGCGGATCTACCCGCCCGAACACACCGACCTGGCCGCCGCCATCCCTACCGCCGGTGCGGTGCTGACCGAGGCGACGATGACGCAGCCGCCGACGCAATGGCGTTTCCCGGCGCGCAACCGGATCATCAGCGGGCTGTCGCGCGTCATCGTGATCGTGCAGGCGCCGACCGGCAGCGGCGCGCTGATCACCGCCGACCACGCCGCCGAGCAGGGCAAGCTGGTGATGGCCGTCCCCGGCGGCGTCGACGACGAGCAGCACGCCGGCTGTCACCGCCTGCTGCGCGACGGCGCCGTCCTGTGCCGCGGTGTCGACGACATTCTGGAGGAGCTGGACGGCTTCTCGAACACGCTGCGGCAGCGCGACGACCCGGCCCCGGAGGCCGTCCCGCAGCCCGCTCCACCGCCGCCCCCGCCGCCACGGACCGGCCCACCGCCGGGACTGGACGACACCGGCCGGCGGATCTGGGAACTGCTCGCCGACGGCTCGCGCGCGATCGACGAGATCGCCCAGCAGCTCGCCCTCGCCGTCCCGCCGCTGACGACGGCATTGATG
>JAXMAU010000107.1:0-6532 GCA_046350215.1 Gemmataceae bacterium
CACGATCCGGCCGGTGGCTGGGCGCCGCCCGCCGACGCGGAGCCGCGGCGGTGGCGCGACCAGTGGGACACGCTCGGGTTCGTGCTCGAACCGCCGCTGTTCGCCCTGTTCCGCCGTCCGCTCGCGCCGGTTCGCGGTATTCCGTTACTCACATCGATCGAGGTGTCGCGGCACGCCGGGCGGCTGGTGCGGGTGCAGGGACTGGTGGCGACCGCCCGCAACACGTTCTCCGCCGACGGCCGGCCGCTGCAGTTCGTCACCCTGGAAGACGAGCACGGGCTGGTGGAGGTGACCCTGTTCGCCGGCACCTGTCCGCAGGTGCCGTACCTGACGCTCGGGCCGTATGTCGCCGTCGGCGTGGTCGAGGAGCGGCACGGCGCAACCACCGTCACCGCCCGGTCGTTCGAGCTGATCGCGCGGCCGACCGGACGGTGAGCGAGGCCGAGCGGCTACTTGTTCTCCGGCCCCTTCTTGCCGCCGGGCTTGCCGACCGGTTCCTTGATCTCGCGAATCCAGATGTTGCGGAACCGCACCGGGTCGCCGTGGTACATCAGCACCAGCGGCGCCTTGTCCGGGTGCGGCGAATACACGTTTTCGCGATCGTAAAAGGTGTAGCCAAGGATCTCGGTGTGGTTCTGCACCACCACCCCGTTGTGCAGGATGGTGACGTAGCCCGGCTTTGCCAGCTTGCCGTCCTTGAAGCGCGGGGCGGTGAAGATGATGTCGTAGGTCTGCCACTCACCCGGCTTGCGCGAGGCGTTGACCATCGGCGGCCGCTGGTTGTAGACCGACCCGGCCGACCCCTCGGGGTAGGTCGGGTTGTCGTACGAGTCGAGCACCTGGATCTCGTAGCGCCCGCCCATCAGGCCGACGCCGTTGTTGCCGCGGCCCTGCTCGCGCCCGCGGGCCGGCTTCGGTGAGGCGAACTCCAGGTGCAGCTGGCAATCGCCGAACGACTGCTTGGACTGCAGCACACCCTTGGCGGTGAAGCCGCCGTCGTCGTCGACTTTCCACCCCCTGGCGCTATGCCAGGCGTCGAACGACTTGCCGTCGAACAGCACGACGGCGTCGGACGGCGGGCCGTTGTTTTCGCCGGGGGTGACGACCGGCGGCTGCGGCCAGATGATCCCGCTCAGATAGCGCTGGCCAAGCGCCGGCGTGACGACCGCGATCCCGACCAACCCGACCAGCACGGCGACCGCCCCGCGGCGGCCCGACAGTCTACGCATCGCACAAACTCCCTGGTGTGGAGCGCCGCCGGCCGGCCGAGCGCCGGTCGCGTCACTCATGGTGCCTAACGTATGCGCCGGCCAGTCGCCGGACCAGCGGGCCGACCGGGCGACAGATCCCTACGATGCCCGTGCCGGGAAAGTGCCCCCCATACGACCATGCGAAGAAGTGAGTAATGCCATGTTCGCAATCCAAACGGTCGTTTGCGTCGTATCGCTGCTCCCGACGGCCGACACCCCGGCGCGCCAGGAGCCGGCGGCGATGAAGCAGCTGGCGTCCGGAAAGGGGGCCCGCTCGTTCAGCGGCATCTACCCGCACCTGGCCCACTTCAACAGCGACGGCGAGTGCGGCACCGGGGCGGTGGTCCCGTGGGCTGGCCGGTTGTGGTGGGTGACCTACCCGCCGCACCGGCCGCGCGGCTCGGATGATCGCCTCTACGCCACCGACGATGAACGGAACCTGTTCGCTCTGCCCGGCAGCGTTGGCGGGACGCACGCCAACCGGATGATCCACCGCGAGTCGCGGCAATTGCTGATCGGCCCCTACGTCATCGACGCCGACGGCCAGGTGCGGGTGATCCCGCCGGCGGCCATGCCCGGCCGGCTGACCGGCACGGCCCGGCATTTGACCGACCCGTCGCACAAGGTCTACTACGCGACGATGGAGGAGGGGTTCTACGAGGTCGACGTCCGCACGCTGGCGGTGACGACGCTGTTCCCCGACGCCAACGGCCAGAAGGACCACGCCGGCACCCTGCTGCCCGGCTACCACGGCAAGGGGCTGTACTCGGGGCAGGGGCGGCTGATTTATGCGAATAATGGCGAACTCAGTCCGTTGGCGATGACCCGGCCGGACATCGAGTCCGGGGTGCTGGCGGAGTGGTCGGGCAAGGGCGACTGGCGCGTGGTCCGCCGCAACCAGTTCACCGAGGTGAGGGGGCCGGGCGGAATCGAGGGCAACCGGCGGCCGGACGCCGACCCGGTGTGGAGCATCGGCTGGGACCACCGCTCGCTGCTGCTGATGCTGCTCGACGGCGGCAAATGGCACTCGTTCCGGCTGCCCAAGGCGAGCCACACCTACGACGGTGCCCACGGGTGGAACACCGAGTGGCCGCGGATTCGCGAGGTGGGCGACGGTGATCTGCTGATGACCATGCACGGCCAGTTCTGGCGGTTCCCGCGCGGCTTCCGCCTCGGCCACACCGGCGGGATGGCGGCGCGGTCGACCTACCTGAAGGTGATCGGCGACTTCTGCCGGTGGGGAGAGCAGGTCGTCCTCGGCTGCGACGACGCCGCCAAGAACGAGTTCCTCAATACTCGCAAGGCGAAGGGGAAGGTGGCCGCGCCGGCGCAGTCGCAGTCGAACCTGTGGTTCGTCGAGCCGGGGCGACTGGACCGCCTCGGGCCGGCGCTCGGCCGCGGCGGGGTGTGGGTGGACGAAGCGGTGCGCGCGAACCAGCCGTCCGACCCGTACCTGTTCACCGGGTTCGCCCGCCGCGGCGCGCACCTGACGCATGACGCCGACCGCGCCGTGCGCTTCCGGTTCGAGGTCGACAAGGGCGACGGCGTCTGGACGCGGCTGCGCGCGGTGGAAGTGCCGGCGCGCGGCCATGCGTGGGTGTCGTTCGCCGCCGACGAAATCGGGGCCTGGGTCCGCGTGGTCGCCGACACCGACTGCAAGGCGACCGCCTGGTTCGAGTATAGCAATACCGACAACCGGCCGGCCCGACCGGCGGCCCTGTTCGCGTCGCTCGCGCGCGCCGACCGGCTGGACGGGATCGGCGGGCCGGTCCGCGCCGGCGAGCGCGACCGCGGCTTGCAGGTGCTGGCCCGCCAGCTGGAGGACGACACCGAGGCGGGGTACTACGAGCTGAAGCCGGACCTGACGCTCCAGCGCGTCGAAGCGGAGGAGCCGCGCCGCCTGATGAGCGAGCGCGTCGCCATCCCGCGCGGGGTGCTGCGGATCGACGGCGACTCGGTACTCTACCACGACGACAACGGCCGGCGGTTCCGGCTGCCGGTCGGCAACCCGGCGTACCTGCGCCGGCCGGAACTGCTCGATCGGCAGCGGACGGCCCGCGAGGCGGCCACTGAGCGCGACCTGTTCCAGGCAGCGGGGACGTTCTACGAACTGCCGGCCCGCAACGCCGGCGGGTTCGCCCGCATCCGGCCGATCGCCACGCACCCGTTCTTCGTCCAGGACTACTGTTCGTGGCGCGGCCTGCTCGTCCTGAGCGGCGTGGCGCCGGCGGCAGGGAACGACGATCCGCACGTCGTCCGATCTGCCGACGGAAGGTGCGCCGTCTGGCTGGGAGCGATCGACGACCTGTGGCAGCTGGGCAAGCCGACCGGCAGCGGCGGACCGTGGAAGGCGACGGCGGTGAAGGCCGGCGTCCCGTCCGACCCGTACCTGATGGCCGGCTACGACCGCAAATCGCTGAAGCTGTGGCACGACGCGAAGGCGGACGTCGCGGTGCGCGTCGAGGTGGACCTCACCGGCACCGGCCTGTGGCGGACGTTCGCCACCTTGACCGTCCCCGCCGGCCGCAAGCTGTCGGTGGCGTTCCCGCCGGGATTTCAGGCGTACTGGGTGCGGCTGGTCGCCGACCGCGCCTGTCGGGCGACGGCGACGTTCGTCTACGAGTGACGATGCGCCCACCGGCCACTGTTGTCCTGCCAGGTCACCGGCTGACGGCTACGAGGTAGATAGCCATGCCGAGGCCGAGCGTCGCCAGCACGAAGGCGACCACCACGCCGAGCGACCACTGCCCCGGCCGAAACGGTTCGCGCCGCGCCAGCCGATCCAGTAAGCGCATATGCGAAAGGGCCGACAGCAGCGTGACGGCCACGCCGAGGGCGGTCAGGGTAACGCCGAACCACAGCGACATACCGATCGGCCGGGGAACGCCCTGGGCCGGCGGGTGCAAGCCCTCGATCTCGCGGAGGAACAGCCCGAACCGGGCGACGACGAACCCGAACCCCATCAGCGCCAGCCCGGTGCGAATCCACGCCAGCAGCGTCCGCTCGGCCGCGAGCGGAATGCGCGGGTCGAGGTCGGCCGGCGCCAGGTGCTGCCGGGTCGTGTCGTCGGGAGGCTGCATGCGACGTCTCGAATAGGTGGTTACTGAATTCTCACGGCCGGCGCGGCCCGGCCAGCCCCGTCCGCGCACGGTGGCCGGCGGCTTCCTGGCGAAGCGCCTCGGCGTCCGCCGGCGCGTCGCCGCGCGGCGATGTCGGCGGCCTGCTCCAGCACGTCGGCACGCAATCCGCCCAGGTCGTGTGCATCGACCAGCGCCCGGCTATCGGCCGACAGACGCGCCGCCTCGTCGACACGGCCGGCGGCGAGCAGCCAGGCGGTGTGACTCAACCGCGTCAGCACCCGCTCGTAGGGCAACCCGGCGCGATCGTAGGCGTCGAGCAGGTCGGCGTACTCGGCGTGCAAATCGACGCCGGGTCCGTCCAGGATACGACGATAGTCGGCGTGCATGCGCCGCCGCGCCAGGTCGGCCCAGCGGTGTTCGCCTGCAGGGCGAGCTAGGACACTGCGCAGGTCGACCGAGCGCAGCCCGCCGCTGCGGATCAGTCCCTCGAACACATGCACCCACTCGTAGATGTCGACCGGCACCGTCGCCCGCGCCACCGCCAGCGCCGCCTCGGTTCGCCCCGCCAGGGCCAGCGCGTGCGCCCGGTACGCCTGCCACAACGTCTGCCACGGCGCCTCGACCGAGGTCGTCCGCACCAGCGCGTCAATCCGGCCCAGCGCCAGCAGCGCATCGCCGCGCAATGCCTGGTCGGCCGGCCGGTAGACCGCCAGCGCGTCCTCGTACCGGCCGATCATCTCGAAGCAGATCGCCAAACTCCGCCATCGGCCGAACCCGCCCCACAGCGGCGGCCGGCGCCAGTCGCCGTCGGGGAAAAACCGCAGCAGCAGGTCGCGTTCCAGCGTCGGTGCGAGGAAGCGGTGCTTCGGGTTTTCCATCGCCACCAGCACGCCATCCGCTTCGGTCCACAACCCGGCCTCGCAATGGGCGTGGAACAGCTCGATCTCCTCGCGTGCCTCCTCCAGCGTTGCGGGGCGGCGGCGGTCCGGCCGGCCGCGGAGGAACCCGGACCGCGCCAGCGCCGACTCGCGCCGCCCGGACGATCCGGCGACGTGCTCGAACGCCCGGCGAACGAGCGGGTGCGCATCGACCACCGTCCGCCCGTCACCGCCCGCGACACGCTCCAGCAGCCGCAGCCGGGTCAGGTTGCCCAGCTGCGAATCAAGCCAACCCGACGGCTTCAACGCGAACGGCGGATAGGTGCGCCCCCAGCTTGCGTGTAAGAGGTTATGGACGGCCGGACTGGCGAGGTAGCGCAGCAGCAGCGCCTCCTCGGGCGGCTCGCGGAAGGCAGTCGTCATCGCCAGCAGGTCCTGCTGCTCCAGCGGTAGCGCCCGCTGGTAGGCGGTGAGCACGCGGGCGACACACGCCTCCTCGTCGGTTCCGGTTTCGGGGATCTCGGCGAGCACCGCGTCCAGCGCGCCGGCATCGCCGCGGTGGAAGCTGACGAGCAGCGTGCCGAGCAGTTCGACCGCCTTGGCATGCCGTCCGGCGGCCTGCGCGGCGGCGTCGAGCTGCTCCTGGCTGCCGGCCACACCCAGCCCGGCGAGCAGGGCGCGGGCACTGTCGGCATCGAGCTGCGCAAGCGAGACGATGCGGCAATACGGGCGACGGATCAGCGTCGGCACGTCGAAGCGGGTGGTGAGGATCACGGCGCCGGGCATCGGCTCCGACGCCAGCTCCTCCAGTAGCCGTCCGAGGTCGGGATGGACGAACCGGCCCCGCCACGGGCCGTCCTCGTACTGCACCACCTCGGCGCCGTCGAGCACCACCGCCCAGCGCTCGCGGCGAAGCAGCGGCAGCAGCCGGTCGACGCACCAGCTGCCCGACACCTCCGGCAGCGTCGGCAAGCGCTCCGCGTAGGCCAGCAGCTCGCGCAGGCACTGGTCGACGTTCTTGCCGCGGTAGAAGCTCCAGAAGAAGAGGCCGGCCAGCGGGGGATGTGCCTGATGCAGCCAGTGCTGGACGATGGCCGTCTTGCCCTGTCCGCCGGGGCCGACCAGCGCGATCAACGACGGCCCGCCGTCGAACACCGCACGATCGAGCAGCGCCAGCTCGTCGCGGCGGCCAAAGAACAGCAGCGGCTCGGACGTGCAGTGCAGGACGCGCGGTGGACGTTGAGAGTTCATGTGATGGAGAACGCATCAACAGCCCGAAGCGCCAGCGAGGGCTTCTGTTAACCTTCGCTGGCGCTTCGGGCTG
>JAXMAU010000108.1:0-6407 GCA_046350215.1 Gemmataceae bacterium
GGCAACCCGTTCGCCCGCCGGCCGATCGATCCGGCGTGGCTGGCGTGGGACGGCGGTACGGTGGGGCGACTGGCGCGCGGCCTCTACGACGAGGGGGCCTTCGATCGGCTGCCGATCCTGGCCGACGCCCTGGAAGAGGCCGGCGCCACCGGACCGCTGCCCGACCACCTTCGCGGCCCCGGCCCGCACGTCCGCGGCTGCTGGGCGGTGGACCAGGTACTTGGACTGAAGTGAGCGTCCAGACACCGCTTTCTGGGTGGCATGGCCACGCTTCGTGGCCATGGGGTGCGGACGCTCGTTCTCCCGACGGGGCCGGTCAGAGAAACGCCGCATGCCCACGCGAGCGTGGGCATGGCACCCGGCATACGGTGTTTTGCGGTATCTAAACTTATCTTATCGAGCATGAGAGAAGCCCGTCCGGGCCGGGGACGTGCCGGCCCGGATGGCGACACGGTCACTTGCCGAGGTCGCGGATGCGGATGTGCCGCAGCGCCAGCGGCAGGGCGTGGTCCTGGAAGCCCAGGGCGCCGCTGCTCGGCCGGGTCTTGATCGTCCGGTGATCGAGCGGCAGTTCGTTGACCACCGTGCCGTTCAGCTTGACCGTCACCTTGCCGTCCTTCACGGTGACGTTCATCTTGTTCCACTCGCCGGCCGGTTTGGCGGTGTTCTTCGTCGGCGGGACGCCGGGGATGATGCCGCCGGAGTCGTGGTCGGTCAGCTTGGCGTCCTTTTTCTTGCTGCCGGAGTCATAGATCTGCACTTCGATGCCGGTGGCGACCGGCTCCTTGACGTCCTTGACGTGGAAGTAGAAGCCGCTGTTGCCGCCCTTCTTCACCTTGTACTCGAACTCGCACTCGAAATCCTTGTACTCCTTCTTCGCCCACAGGTACATGTCGTAGCGGGTCCAGCCGCTCTCGCCCTTGCGCGGGGTGAGCGTGACCACGCCGTCCTCCAGCTTCCAGTTGCCCTTCGTCGTCCAGTTCGTGTTGAGGTCGCCCCCGGCGAGCAGGTCGACCCAGCCGTCGCCCTTCGACGAATCGGCTCCGGCCACGGCCAGCACGGCCAGCAGACAGGCGGTGTACATCGGCGCATCTCCCTTGTGTGAATCGGACCGCGCGGGGCGATGGCCCCGCACGGTCAACATAGCCGCGGGTCAGCCGAGCTTCCACGGGGCGCGGTACGGCCGGCTGAGCATCTTCGCCGCCTCGGCGTCGTCGAGGATCTGCTCCTTTGCCGGGTCCCAGCGGAGCCGCTTGCGGCCCAGCCGCAGCGCGATGTTGCCCAGGTGGCAGACAGTGATCGAGCGGTGCGCCACCTCGACCGGGGCGGCGGTCGGCTTGCGCGAGAGCACGCAGTCGATGAAATTGCGATAGTGGTTGTCGCTCTTGTAGAGGTGGATCTCCCTGTCGCCGATCTTCGACTCACGGATCTCCTTCGAGCTGGCCTCGTGCGTGCCGCGGTTGGCCCACACCCAGCCGTCGCTCCCCTCCCAGGTAACGCCGCTCTTCTCGCGGCTGGACACGATCATCTTCACCCCGTTGGCGAAGATCGCCTCGAACGAGAAGTCGGTGGCGGTGTCCCACAGCGGATCGGGCGGGAACTCGCCCTTCGCATTAACGATCTCGATCGGTCCGGTGTGCTCGGTGCCCATGCCCCACATGGCGCAGTCGGGGTGATGGCCGCCCCAGTCGGTCACCTGGCCGCCTGAGTAATCGTAAATCCAGCGGAAGTTGACGTGGCAGCGGGCCGGCGCGTAGGGCTTCTCCGCGGTCGGGCCGAGCCAGCGCTCATAGTCGAAGTCCTTCGGCACCGGCTCGGGCTTCTTGCGGTCGCCGGTCTTGCCGAAGTCGGGCCGCCCGCCCGGCAGCCCGCAGCGGACGGTGTGCAGCTTGCCGATGCGGCCGTTGCGGACCAGCTCGCAGGCGCGGCGGAAGTGGTGGTCGGAGCGCTGCTGGCTGCCGGTCTGGAAGACGCGGTGGTACTTCTTGACCGCGTCGCTCATCGCCCGCCCCTCGGCGATCGTCAGCGACAGCGGCTTCTGGCAGTAGACGTCCTTGCCGGCCTTGCACGCCTCGATCACCGGGATGGCGTGCCAGTGGTCGGGGGTGCAGACGACGACGGCATCGATGTCCTTGCGAGCAAGCAGATCGCGAAAGTCGACATACGCCGCACAGCCCTGGTACTTGCCCGACTTCTTCTGCTCGGCGTAGTGCCCCTCGACGCGGCGGCGGCCCGGCTCGCGGCCGGCGACGCCGCCGTTCCAGTAGCCGGGACTCTCCTTGTTGACGTCGCACACGGCGACGATCTGCACGCGCGGGTCGCCGAGGAACCCGCC
This sequence comes from Gemmataceae bacterium, assembly GCA_046350215.1. Taxonomy (GTDB): domain Bacteria; phylum Planctomycetota; class Planctomycetia; order Gemmatales; family Gemmataceae; genus JAXMAU01. The sequence goes on from JAXMAU010000108.1 coordinate 2,336, forward strand.
GATGTCGTTCAGCCCCTGGTTGCCGGTGCCGATGACGCCGAGAGTGATCCGCTCGCTGGCGGCGGGCCGGTCGGCGGCGGACAGCCCGGCGGGCAGCAGCAGCGGAACGGCGGCCGCGGCGGTCTGCTGCAGGAACCGGCGGCGGGGGAGGAACGGTCGAGGCATGGGAGACTCCTTGGGGGAATAGGGCGACGATGCTCGACGACAGTATCGGCAGAGAGGCGCGCCGGCGGCGGCGGCAGCCGATTCAGACGATGCGCGCGAAATGTCCGGCCGGGCGTCGTGATCGGCGAAAAAGCTACCCCTTGGGTCGGGAATCGCGGGTGTCTCCACGCCTGTCCATGCCGCGAGGGCTGCCGCCATGCGCACATCGATGCCCGGGGCGGAGGAACTCGACCCTCGGGCGCGCACCCGGGTTGCTGATCCGCGGGCTGCTCGGCCTGGCCGACGACCGCCCGGCGGCCGGCGGCGGACTGGACGTGCTGCAGCCGCTGGAGGCGGATGCTGAACGCCTGGGCGACCAGGACGGACGAGTCCGCCAGCGCGTCACGCCGGTGCTGCCGCCGCTGACCGCGCGCCGGCGGCGGTGATCGCTCCCGTTCACACGGCGCAGGTGGTGCTCACCAACCTGGTCACCGCGCCGCCACCGCCGAGGCTGCCGCGCGGCGGCCCGGGTATGACGAACCCGCTGCCGCGATCGACTGACTTGCACGACCCGCGCACCTGCTGGCGCAGGGCGTGAACCATCCGCAAGCCGTCACGTCTCCCATCGCTCCGGCACCGGCACGCCGGCGGAAGCTGCACCGAGCAGGTTCCTCGACCCGACGATTCCCGACGTGGGCGCGACTGGTCCGCGACCTGCAAGCGAGTTCGCCGGCGTCGACGTGGAAGTCTTCCTGCTCGACCCGACGCGCGACGGGGTGGGGCAGATCGCCGACACGCTCAAGGGGTGCCGCCGGCGTCGACGCGACCATCTTCGTCACCCACGCCAACCGCGACGGCGTACAGCTTGGTTCGACGTAGCCGACGGCAGACACCTGGCCGCCCACGCCGCCGACCTCGGAACTGCCGCTGGGGCGCCGCCCTGGCGCCGCTGGGCGACGTCCTGCTCTACGGCTGCGACCTGGCCGCCGGCGCCGAAGGGACAGCGCTGGTCCAGGGAATCCACGATCGCACCGGCGCCGACGTGGCCGCCAGCACCGACAACACCGGCAATGTTCTCTTTGGCGGCAACTGGGACCTGGAATACGCCACGGGCAGCATTCAGACCAGCGTGGTGTTCACCCAGTCGGCGCAGCGTGACTGGATGCACCTCTTGAACGTCGGCGTGGATGCCAGCTCCAGTGGATCGACGGCGAACGGGACGGTGGTGACCATCACGCACACCACCTCGGGGACGAACCGTCTGATGCTGGTCGGCGTTTCGACTGACCCGCACGGCGAGCAGGTCAGCTCCGTTACCTACAACGGCGTCAACCTCACGTTCGTCGGTGCCGAGGAGCAGCAGGCGGGTCCGCATTCGCGTGTCGAGATCTGGGCATTGCTTGCCCCCGCCATCGGCACCCACGATGTCGTCGTCACCATGACTGGCACCAGACATCACGGCGTGACCGTCGGGGTGATGACCTTTACCGGAGCCAATCAGGTCAATCCGGTGTTCAACTTCACCGGCACTTCGGGTAAATCGACCACGGCAGCGACAACCATCAATTCGCAGGCGAATGATCTCGTCTTCAGCGTGCTCCACTCGCATTCCAACGGGACAGTCACCCCCGGCGCCGGCCAGACCGAATACTGGGATGTATTCGCCGATCAATCTACCGGAAGCGGGACCGTTCAGGCGGGCGCTGCCACGGTCACGCCCACCTGGACGGTCAACGCCCAGGACTGGGCGGTGGCCGCCGTCACCATCACGCCCGTAAACGAGCCCCCGACGGTCACCGCACCGGCGGCGCAGACGACGGCCGAGGACACTCCCCGAGTGTTCTCGACCGCGACCGGCAACGCGATCACCGTCGGAGACCCGGACGCGGGCACCAACCCGGTGCAACTGACGCTCACCGTGTCGAACGGCACCTTGACGCTGAGTCGCACCAGCGGGCTGACGTTCGCCACCGGCGACGGCACGGCGGACGCGACGATGACGTTCACCGGCACCCTGGCGAACGTCAACGCCGCCCTCGACGGGCTGACGTTCACCCCGGCCGCCAACTACAACGGCGTGGGGACGCTGCAGGTGACAGTGAACGACCAGGGGAACACCGGGGCCGGCGGCCCGCGGACGGCTACCGCCACGGTGGCGCTCACCGTCATCCCGGTGAACGACCCGCCGACCGCCAACCCCGACAGCTACACCGTCGACGAGGACGCCACGCTGGTCGTCGGCCCGCGGACGACCAACCTGCACGACTACTGGTCGTTCGACGGCGGACCCAGCCAGACCGCGGCGGACGCCGGACCGGGCGGGAACACGGCAACGCTCGGCAGCACCAGCGGGCCGGACGCCGCCGATCCCACCTGGACCGCCGGGTACGTCGGCTCCGGTGCGCTGGCGTTCGACGGGGTGAATGATCAGGTCACGGTGGACGGCGGCTATTTGCAGACAGCCAACCAGTTCACCCTGTCGATGTGGTTTCAGACCACCCGGACGACCGGCCAGCAGCACCTGCTCTGGGCCGGCTACGACGGCGGCAACGGCTACGGCGACCCGGTGAACACCCCGGCGACGGCAGAGATGAACCTGTCCGTCGGCTCCTACGACCAGGACAACAAGATTGTCTTCTCGCTCGGCTACCACGTTCCGACTGTCACCACCGACCCGATCTACATCGTCTCCGCGTCGGATTTCACCGACACCACGCAATGGCACCACGTCGCCGTGACCGTGTCCGACCTCGGCGGTGGCGTGTTGCAGGCGGCGCTCTATGTCGACGGCGTGCTGGAGGGGACCGACACCGGCGTTCAGAACGATCGGTCGGGATGGAGTGGTCCGCTGCTGATGGGCGGGCCGAGCGCCGCATCCCGTCACTTCAGCGGCCAGATCGACGAGGTTCGCATCTATGACACGGCGCTGTCGGCCGCCGAGGTGCGCGGACTGGCCCGAGTGGGGGTGTTGAACAACGACACCGCCGGCAGCCGGCCGACGTTGCAGGTCGACCTGGCGGTCGTCACTGGACCGAGTAACGGCACACTCGCGATTAACCACGACGGGTCGTTCACCTACACGCCCAACGCCAATTATGCCGGCACCGACACATTCACCTATCGGGCGACCGACGGGACGGTGGACTCGAACGCGACCACCGTGACGATCACCGTCCGACCCGTGAACGACGCTCCCACGCTGTCGTCGTCGTACTTCCTGGGCGTTCAAAACGAGGACGCCGTCCCGGCCGGCACGCGGGTGACCGACATGGTCGCCACCGGCGTGAGCGATCCCGATGCCGGCGCTCTGAAGGGGATCGCCGTCACCGCCGCCGACTCCGCCAACGGTGCCTGGCAGTTCACCCTCGACGGCACCACCTGGCAGGCGCTGGGGAACCCGTCGCTCACCACCGCCGTGCTGCTGCCGGCAAACGCCACGACGCGGATCCGTTTTATCCCCACTACCGACTGGAGTGGCAACGCCACCCTCGCCTACAAGGCCTGGGACCAGACCAGCGGGACCGCCGGCGGCACCGCCAACGCCAGTGTCTGCGGCGGGACCACGGCGTTCAGCACCGGCACCTCGACCACCAGCGTCAGCGTCGCCGCGGTGAACGACTCGCCAATCATCACCCTACCGGGACCGCAGGGAACGAGTGAGGGCGTCGCGCTGGTGTTCTCCACCGCTGCCGGCAACCGCATCACGGTCAGCGACGTGGACGCCGGCAGTAACGCCGTGCAGATCACCCTGACGGCGACGACCGGCACGCTGACGCTCGGCCGGACCAGTGGGCTGACATTCACCGCCGGCGACGGCAGCGCCGACGCGACGATGACGTTCACCGGCACGCTGGTCAACGTCAACGCCGCCCTCGACGGCCTGACGTTCGTCCCCCCGACCAACTTCAACGGCGCCGCCGGGGTGACG
>JAXMAU010000109.1:0-5650 GCA_046350215.1 Gemmataceae bacterium
GGCTTGGTATCGAGCCGCACATCGCCAGGAGGAGGACGGCGCACGGCAGCGGCCTGGGCAAGATCCGCTGGGTGGTGGAGCGGACCATCAGCTGGCTCAAGGGGCTGCGGCGGATGCGGGTCCGCTACGACCGCCTGGATGTCATCCGGGACGCCTGGACCACCCTGGCTGCGTGCGTCATCTGCTTCCGCTTGTTGCATGACGACGACACCTCAGCCAGGTAGGTTTTGGCAGAGCCTCTTAGCGCGGCACCGGGTAGGTGCCGGCGAGCAGGTCGTGCAGATGCCGGCCCGGCCAGGTGATGGCGGCGAACACCGAGCCGACCAGGAACAGCACCGTCAGCCACCAGGCGTGCCACGCCAGCGAACCGACCACGGCGATCCGCTCGTCGGACCAGCCAGTCCGCGTCTCGGCCACTCGCCACAGGTCGAGCGCGAGCGAGGCGGACAGCAGCGCCAGCACCGGCAGCCAGAACAGCAAGGTGCGAAGGAAACACCGCCACCGCGCCGCCGGCCGCCCGTCGCGGCCGACCAGGGCGATGCCCGCCACCCGCAGCGCCAGCCCGCCGCGCGTCAGCCCGGCCCAGAACGCCCACAACAGCGGCCAGAACGCCAGCGCCTCGAAGAGCAGCGGGTCGTGCAAATACTCGCCGGCCAGGGCCGACGGGCCGCTGAGCAGGTCGTCGCTCTCGGTGACGATGAAGTCGAGCTTGTCCTCCGCTTCCGGATCATCCTGTAAACGACGTAACCGCTCCTCGAACTCCGGATTGAAGCGTGTCTCCAGCGGCTGCAGGCCGCGGCGCATGAACCAGCCCCAGGAGGCGAGCACCGCCTCGCGGTCGCGGGTGAGCCGCTGCAGGTCAGCGCAGACCTCGTCGCGCAATCGCTGGTCCTCCAGCCACTGCTCGCGCGCCGGCCCCGCCGGTGGTGCGGCGGCGGCCAGACACTCGTCGAGCTGGGCTTCCTTGAGCGTACCGGCGGCGTGGCCGACGACGCACACCATGTAGGCGGCGATGAGGATCGCCGGGCCGAGAGCGAACAGGACGAGCAACCCCGGCACCGCGGCGACCGCCCCCAGACCCACCTGGATCGCCCGCGCCGGTCGGTTGATCTCGTCCGGCAGATCGCGGGTCTGCAGCAGGTCGTCGCGAACCGCCGCCACGTTGGCGCAGTCGGGACTCATCAGCCGGTCGAGCAGGGCGATGGCGTGGGCCGGCACCGGCGCCCGAACCGGCCGGCACAGGCTGGCGGACGGCCGCGGCTGGCCCTCCAGCGTCACCGCCGCCGTCTGCCGCAGCAGGTCGAGCGGCGTGTCGACCGGGACCGGCGGCCGCGGCGCGATGTCGAGCAGCACCAGCCGCCCGCCCGGCTGCACCCACACCTGTTCGGGACTTAAACGCTCCGGCAAGGTGCCTTCCGCCTCGGCCGCTTGCAGTTCGCCGGCCAGCTGGTCGAGCAGCGGCCAGGCGTCCGCCCAGCCGAGCGGCCGCTTGCGCGAGGCCAGGTCGCCAAGCGGACAGCCAGGGGTAGCAACAAAGGCGTCCCACTGCCAGCCGTCGTGCGTGCCGGCCGCCAGCCAGCGCGGCCGGGTGGCGCGCGACACCGCCCGCTGCGCCGCCGGCAGCGGGGCCGCCGCCGCTGGCCGCATCCACACCCACACCGGCCGGCTCAGCAGCGTGTCCTCCGCCAGCAGCACCCGCTCGTCGCCGGTCGACCGAAGGACCCCGCGGACCTGGAATGTGCCGATCCGCTCCGGCTCACCCGACACCGCCGCCGGCAGGACAGCCGGCCGGGTGGGCACAACGAGCCGCGGCCGCGGGTTGGGCAGCCGGATCAGCTCGGTGCCGGACACCCAGTCGTGCAGCGCTCGATAGCCGTTCCGCCGCCGCATCGGTATCGCCAGCAGCAGGAACCCCAGCCCGGTCGACAAAAACGGCACCACGCCGACGAGCAGCACGCTCAGGAACACCCGCGTCGTCACCTGCGTGTCCGGGTCGTCGATCAGGCTGCCGCCCAGATAGAGGAGCGTCGGGCCGATGAGCAGCGCGGGCAGGTCCTTGAACAGGTAGAACAGTGCGGTACGAAGGCTCGACTGGCCGACGCCGGGCCGGTCCGCCGACGCCGTCTCGCGCACGCGCAGGCGCATCAGCCACTTGCCCGGCGAGCAGCCCCAGACCGATTCAGGGATCGCGAAGTACAGCAGCCCGATCCCGAGGCCGACCAGGCAAGAGAGCACCAGGTGATCCAGTCCGCGGCCGCCACCTACGCCGAGCCGGATCAGCGCCCACATCAGCAGCAGCTCGGCCGGCAGCACCGCCAGCATGTCGCACAGGTAGGCGCTGATCCGCCAGCCCGGCGTCGCCACACACTCCGGCCCGCGGAGGAACGGCAGCAGGGCCAGCCGCAGCTCTTCCAGCCCCTGCCAGCGCTGCCGGCGGTTACGGCTCAGCCCGCGCAGGACCACCTCTTCCAGCGTTCGCGGGATCTCGGCGCGGAAGTCGCGCAGCGGCGGCACCGGGTCGCTGACCGCTCGCGCCAGCGCCGCCGCCGGGTCGAGATCCTGAAACGGCGCCCGGCCAGTGAGCAGGTAGTACAGCGTCGCGCATACGCTGTACACGTCGGCCAGATGGTTGACCTGGTCGTTGCGGATCTGTTCCGGCGCGGCGTAGAGGATGGTGCCGAGGAACCCGCCGGTGCGAGTCAGCTCCTCGCTGGCGACCAGCGCCTTGGCCAGCCCGAAGTCGCCCACCTTCACGCGCCCGTCGGCGTCGAGGAAGCAGTTCGACGGCTTGACGTCCCGGTGAATCACCCCGCAGCGGTGCGCCTCCTGCAAGCCGTCGATCACGTCGAGGATGCGACCGACCGCCTCCGGCACCGGCAGCGGCCCCTGCTTCTCCACCAGGTCGTGCAGGGTGGTGCCGGGCATCAGCTCCATGACGATGTACGGCCGGCCGGCTTCCTCGTCGGCGGCGATCACGAACACGCAGCGCGGGTGCAGGATGGTGCTGGCCAGCCGGCCCTCGCGGCGGAACCGTTCGACCGTCTCCTCCGACCCGGCGAACTCGGGACGGATCAGTTTGACCGCGACCGCCCGTCCGGTGGCGGTTTCCTCCGCCTCGTACACCGTGCCCATGCCACCGCCGCCGAGCGGCCGGCGCAGGCGATAGCCGCCGATCGACTCCGGCATGGCCGGAGTGTACCGGCCCGCCGCCGGGGTGCCGGTCGGCACCGGCTGGTAGGGCAACGTGGCGAGGATATCCACGCCCGGTGGATTCGGCAGGGTTGGCGCGTCGGAGCCGCGCTGCGGAGTGCCCGACGCCGTGCTCAGCGACTGGCCGCAGTTGGAACAGAACCGCGGCGGCTGCGTCGAGTATTCCAGGTCGATGCCGCAGCGTGGACACCCGAGCCGCATGGCGACAACCCTGTGCCGGATCTCCCCTTCGGCCGGCTAGCTGCCGACCACCTCGACGCGGCTGCTGTCGTCGACGGTGATCGACGACAGTTCGCCGTTGTCCTTGGTGAAGTGGACGGTGACGACGACGATATCGTCCTCGGGCACCCGCTCGGTGGCCAGCCCGGTGGCGAGGAAGTTGACGTCCCGGAACGTCCCCTCGACGCTGGTGGTCCAGCCCCACCGGCAGTTCATCCGCACGTCCTTGGTGATGCGGATGCGCTGGCCCGGTTTCAGGCCGCGCAGCACCGCCGCCAGCGGCGCGCGGACCGGCCGGGTAGCCGACGGCAACGTGTTCGCGTCAGTCATGCTTGCCTCCAGCGTCGCGCTGGCCGCGGATCAGGGCGATCCGGCCGCTGCGGGCCAGTTCGATGATACCGTAGGGCCGCATCAGGTCAATGAAGGCGTCGACCTTGTCCTCGCGCCCGGACAGCTCGACGATGAGGGTGTCCTGCCCGATGTCGACGATGCGCCCGCGGAACATCTCGACCAGCAGGGTGATCTCCACCCGCTGCGCAGGGACGGCCTTGACCTTGATGAGCATCAGGTCGCGTTCGACGTGGTCCTCGCTGGAGATGTCCTGTACACCGACGACGGTGACGATCTTGTCGAGCTGTTTGCGGACCTGCTCGAGGACGTTGTCATCGCCGCGGACGACGAACGTCATCCGCGACAGGTTCGCGTCCTCGGTCTCGCCGACGGCGAGGCTGTCGATGTTGAAGCCCCGCGAGGCCAGCATCCCCGAAATGTGAGCCAGCACGCCGGGTTGGTTATGCACCAGCGCCGACAAAACGTGTCGCATACCGATCATCTCCCCATAGCTACCAGTCGTCAGGAGTGATGATAGGGGACCGTGCGGCTCGCGGCGAGGCAGGTTCCAGCGACACTCGTCAGCGCACCACGTTGCCCATCGTCACGAATGGACCAGACTGCGCCTGTGCCGGGTGGCACGCTCGGAGCGCAGCGACGGGCGTGGATGCGTGTCACGCTCACTCCCACGCTCACGCCCTTCGCAGAGCCTCAGGGCGTGCCACCCAGAACAGCGCCTGCTTGGGTGGCACGCTCGGAGCGCAGCGACGGGCGTGGATGCGCTTCACGTTCATCCCCACGCTCACGCCCATCGCCAAGCCTCAGGGCGTGCCACCCAGAATAGCGCCTTCGGACGCTGGTTCCGGGTGGCACGCTCGGAGCGCAGCGACGGGCGTGGATGCGCTTCACGTTCATCCCCACGCTCACGCCCTTCGCCAAGCCTCAGGGCGTGCCACCCATCGGCCGGCCTGGTCCGCTCACTCGGTCATCTCCCGGATTGGCCTTCTCTTGCACCGAACGGCCGTGGCAGAATATGGTAACGGCGGAGACGGGGCACGAATGCGCGCTCTCACCCTTCAGGATTGCAAGGAGTAGCACGAATGACGGCATCCTCGGGATTCCGCGGCCGGATCTATAACGACATCACCGAGTGCGTCGGCAACACCCCGTTGATCCGCCTGCGCCGGGTGACGGGGGATGCCAAGGGCATCGTCGTCGGCAAGCTGGAGAACTTCAACCCGCTGTGGTCGGTGAAAGATCGGATCGGCGTATCGATGATCGACGCCGCCGAGCGCGACGGCAAGCTCAAGCCGGGCGGCACCATCGTCGAGCCGACCAGCGGTAACACCGGCATCGGGCTGGCCTTCACCGCCGCCGCCCGCGGGTACAAGCTGGTCGTCACCATGCCGGAGAGCATGAGCCTGGAGCGCCGCCGGCTGCTCAAGGCGTTCGGCGCCGAGGTCATCCTGACCGCCAAGGAGCTGGGCATGCGTGGGGCCATCTCCCGCGCCCGCGAACTGCTCGCCGAGCACCCCGACTGGTTCATGCCGCAGCAGTTCGAGAACCCGGCCAACCCGGAGGTCCACCGCCGCACCACCGCCGAGGAGATCTGGCGCGACACCGACGGCAAGGTGGACATCCTCGTTTCCGGGGTCGGCACCGGCGGCACCATCACCGGCGTCAGCGAGGTGCTCAAGAAGCGTAAACCGAGCTTCAAGGCGATCGCCGTCGAGCCGACCAACAGCCCGGTCATCACCCAGACGATGAACAAGCAGGAGCTGCGGGCGGGCAGCCACAAGATCCAGGGGCTCGGCGCCGGCTTCATTCCCGGCGTGCTGAACGTGGGCATCATCGACGAGGTGGTCCAGGTCCACGACGACGACGCCTTCTC
>JAXMAU010000110.1:0-5573 GCA_046350215.1 Gemmataceae bacterium
TCGGGGTCAGCTTCCACCCGGTGATGCCGCCGGCAAGTTTCACCGGCCCGGTGTGGACGCCCTCGATACCGATCTGCTGGAAGGTGCGCCACAGTTCCTCATCGCCGATCGCACCCAGGAACGACTGCCCGGGAGCGGTGACCAGCGACAGCGGATAGGCGGTGAACCAGACCGCCGTCTTGTCGACCGCCGCTCGCGGGTCGGGCGCGGCGTAGGGGTTGCTCCACATGGTGTGCAGGCCGGCGAGTTGACGGGCCATCGCGATCGAGTCGCCCAGCATCGACTGGTTGACCAGCCACTCCACGTAGGCCTTGTTGCGGCCGTCCGGCTCGAACGGCGGGGGGCCCATCGCCTGCAGCATGTCCTTGCGCCGCCGGGCGGCGGGCCGCAGCTTGGCCGGCCGCGCCGGGTAGCGCTGAGCGTCGAAGGTCGGTTCGGCCAGCACCTCGTCGTGGTCGGTGGGCACGTCATCCTCAAGCTCGGCGGTCATGGGCGACAAGCCTAGTGCCGTTCCCTGGGAGTCCCTCTGCAGGGGGCCTGTCGCCAGGCAACAAGTTTCGGTGGTCTTCCGCAAAGACCCGCCCGCCGCCACGCAACAGTTTCGGCCGCCGTCCAGCGGGTAGGTACCCCAGACACCCTCAACGACATCGCTGACGAAAGGTGTTTCCGCATGACCAACGACCAGTACAGCTTCGAGAACCCGGTCACCCGCTACGACTCGATCGCGCCACCCGAACAACGGCAGCCCGAGCCCGGACTCGACCGGGACCTGAAGCCGCGGGCCGATCACGGCGAGGACAGCTACCGCGGCGCCGGACGCCTCACCGGACGTCGCGCCCTGATCACCGGCGGCGACTCGGGCATCGGCGCCGCCACCGCGATCGCCTTCGCCCGCGAGGGCGCCGACGTCGCGATCAGCTACCTGCCCGACGAGGAGCCGGACGCCGAGCGCATCATCGCGCTGATCGAGCAGGCCGGACGTAAGGCGCTGGCGCTGCCCGGTGACCTCAAGGACGCCGCCTACTGCCGCTCGCTGGTCGAACGGACGGTGGAGGCGTTCGGCGGCCTGGACATCCTGGTGAACAACGGCGGCAAGCAGGTCAGCCAGGACAGCATTCTGGACATCTCCGACGAGCAGTTCGACGAGACCCTGACCACCAACGTCTACGCCATGTTCTGGATCACCAAGGCAGCGGTCGCCCAGATGCCGCCCGGTTCGACGATCATCAACACCACCTCGATCCAGGCCTACCAGCCCTCCCCCACACTGATCGACTACGCGACCACCAAGGCGGCCATCAACAACTTCAGCAAGGGGCTGGCACAACAGTTGGCGCCGAGGGGCATCCGGGTCAACGCGGTCGCGCCCGGCCCGATCTGGACGCCGCTGCAGCCCTCCTACGGACAGCCGATGGAGAAGCTGACCCAGTTCGGCCAGGACACCCCACTGGGACGTGCCGGCCAGCCGGCCGAACTCGCGCCCGCCTACGTGTTCCTGGCGTCCGGCGAATCGAGCTACGTCAGCGGCGAGACGCTGGGCGTGACCGGCGGCAAGCCGACACCGTGAGCCAACCTCAGCCGAGATCGATCCGGCAGGCGGCGGTCGAACCGGGCAGCCGGTGCCGGTTGCGGGCCACCAGGGCGTAAGCGGGGCGTGCCAGCCAGGAGACGGGCGGGTGCAGCAGTAGCCATCCGGCCAGCCGCCAGCCCGGTCCGCCGGTACTCAGGGCGCGTCCGATCGCAATGTGCCCGTAGCTCACCCGGGTTCCGGACTCACCAGCCTCGACGAACGGGATCTCGCGCCGCGCGCGGTCGGCGTCCACGCCCAGCGCGGCCAGGTCGGCGCGGTGCAGCGGGCTGATCGCCGTCCGCAGGCTGCGGCGTCCGAGCCAGCCGGCACTGGCGGTGCAGAAGCCGCAGTCGGCGTCGTAGAGCAGGGTCATCGCAGCGCGGTCAGCAGGGTCAGATCGTCGGCGGGGAGGTCGTCGACGGTGGCGGTGACCGTCATCGTCTGCAGGCTCAACGAGCCGGACAACGTGGTCAGGAACGCGGTATCGGCGGCGTCGCGTCCGGTGGCGATCCGCAGCAGGCTGGGCCGCGGGGCCAGCGTCGTGGCGTCCACCACCCACCAGGCGCCGTCCAGGTAGGCCTCGGCGACGGCGTGGAAGTCCATCGGATCCAGCCCGGGCGCGTAGACCGACGCCAGCCGGGCGGGCACGTTGAGGCCGCGCAACAGCGCGATCACCAGATGCGCGTAGTCGCGACACACCCCTTGCCGGGACAGATAGGTGTCGATCGCTCCATCGGTCGGCTTGGACGCCCCGGACACGTAGCTCAACTGGGAACCGACCCAGCTCGACACGGCGTCCAGCAACGCCTTGCCGGACAGCCCGGCGAACTCCGCCTGCGCCACCGGCATCAACTTGTCCGAGTCGCAGTAACGGCTGGGACGGGCGTATTCGATCCGATGCCACGGTGAGTGCGGCTCGATCTCGGCGAGGCCGTCCACCTCGACCTCGTAGTCGATGCGCAGAGTCCCCGGCTGCAGGCCGGCGAGCAGGTGCAGGCGTCCGCCGTGCGGTGCCGCCACCTCGTGCACGGCCACCGGAGCGCCGTCCAGGGTGACGCCCAGGCGCTCGGTACGGCGCGGCCCGTCGGCGACTGCGACGGCGAGCACCACCTCGGCCGCGGAATCGACGTTGGCGGTCAGGTGAGCCGAGGCGGAACGCTGCATGGCTCCATGCTGTCAGCCGGCCAGCACTGTCGTGAACCGGGCCACCAGTCGGCCGTACCGGTGGCGATGGTGGAGAGGACGAAGACGGTGAGCGGACGCCGGCTCATGCCGCCCACGCCTCGGTCCGCCGTCCGTAGATCCGCGGAAGCAACGCGGACGCCGGAATCGCCAGCAGCCAGCTGAGTTGCGCGGCATTGGGCCCGGCCAGCAGCGCGACCGGAACCGACAGCAGGAAGAACCCGGGGATCGGAAAGGACTGCACCAGCACCATGCGGAACAGCGCCTCATCGACGCCGTCCGCGAGCAAGCCGCGATGCCACGCGTACAGCCAGATGCCGGTGAGCAGGAAGCCGATCGCCGCGATGGTGAGCGCATACACCACGACCGCCCCGACCTGATCGCCGTGGGTGCCGAGAATCGCGGTGGGCAGCGGCAGCGAGGCCACGAACAGCAGCATCAGCAGATTCAGCCGGAGCAGTCCCTGGTCGTAGCGGACGATGGCGCTGAACTTGCGGTGGTGGGACATCCAGATCATGCCCACCACGACGAAGCTCAGCACGAACGTCAGATAGCCCGGCACCAGGGTGAGCAGCGCTGCATCGAACCCGGCGTCGATGCTCTCGGGCAGGTGCAACTCGATGACCAGCAGGGTCATCGCGATGGCGAAGACGGCGTCGCTGAAGAAGCTGGTGCGCTCCAGGTTGTCGCCGTGGGCGAGCCGGGCGCGGTAGCGGTCCAGGGTGGTCATGCACCTCAGGTTGCCGGTGGCGATGAGCCGGGCGCGTCGCCGCCGGGGTGGAAATCGGCGGTCAACCCGAGGGTGGATGCCGCTCGCAGGCCCGCGCTCAGGGTAGGGCGAGGCCCGTCCGGTAGGCGTAGCGCACCAGCTGCGCCCGGTCTCGCGAGGCGGTCTTGGCGAGCAGGTGGTTGAGGTGGGTCTTCACCGTTGCCCGGGACACGTGGAGCAGTTCGGCGATCTCGTCGTTGGAGTGGCCGGCGGCCACCAGCCGCAGCACCTCGGTCTCGCGTGGGGTGAGCCCGTCCGGCCCTGCGGCCCCTGCCGGAGCCGGCGGCGGAACCCGGTCGAGCGCCTCCAGCAGCCGCCGCTGGACGCTCGGGTCGAGCTGGGCCTGACCTTCCCTCACGGTGTGGATGGCGGCGGCGATCTCCTCGCCGGAAGCGTCCTTGGTGAGGAAGCCGCGGGCCCCGGCCCGCAGTGCGGCGAACACCCAGTCATCGTCGGAATACGTGGTGAGCACGACGATCCGGGTCCGGCAGCCCTGCCGGGTCAGTTCTTCGGCCACCTCGATGCCGCTGCGCCCCGGCATGTGCAGGTCGAGCAGCACGACGTCCGGGTCGAGCCGCGCGATCTCGGCCAGTGCGGTGTCGCCGTCGGCCGCCGCACCCACCACCCGGATGCCGCTGAGCAGTCCGAGCAGGGTGACCAGGCCCTCGCGCACCACCGTCTGGTCGTCGACCACGAGTACCCGAACATCGGTCACGGCACTCACTGTGGCACAGCGCGGGCGACGGCACGTCGCCCCGGACTCCGAGGCTGCCGGACCCGACCTCCACCCCCGGGTTGAGGCGCTCAACCACCATGGTCGTGCCACAGTTGCGTCATGTCGCCGCTGCGCGTTCTCGGCTTGGCCATGGTGGCCGTCGTCGCGGCCGCCGCGTTGGCCGATCCGGAGAACGGGCGCGATCCGGTGCTGGTCTGTGCCGTGGTGGCGTTCGCCGTCGCAGCGGGAATCTTCCTGGCGCGCGAACTGCCGCTCGCCGTGGGTCTCGGGTCGCTGGTGGTCGCGGGGCTGGCGGTGCTGCTGCTCTACGGGCGCGACCCGGCCCAGGTGCCGCTCGGGCTCTTCCTGCTCGGCGCGATGGCGCCGCTGCAGCGACCGCCAGGGGCCGGGCTCGCCGTGGTCGGCGCTACGTCGCTCGGCTACGTCGCGGTCGAGATCGCGCAGGGACGTGACGGCGGGACGCTGGCCGCGACCATGGCCGGGGTGGCCTTCTTCGTCGTGGTCGGACGCCTCGTGCTGCGCGAACGCGCCCAACGGGAGCGGATCGCCGACCTGATGGCGGAACTGGAACGCAGCCGTGAGGCGGAGCGGGCCGCCACCGCGCAGGCCGAGCGGACCCGGCTGGCCCGCGATCTGCACGACATCCTCGCCCACACCCTGTCCGGGCTGGCCATCCAGTTGGAAGCGGCCCGGCTGCTGGCGTCCGCGGACGGCACGGCGACGCAACTGCGGCAGGCGGTCGAGGCCGCCCACCGGCTCTCCCGCACCGGCCTGGACGAGGCGCGACGCGCCGTCGCCATGCTGCGCGGCAACGAACTGCCGGGACCGGAGGGTCTGCGGCAACTGGCCGACGAGCACCGTCTGGCCACGGGTTGTCCGGTGCAGGTCGAGATCACCGGCGAGCCCTTCCCGCTGCTGCCCGAGCAACGGATCGCGCTGCATCGCACCGCCCAGGAGGCACTCACCAACGTCCGCAAGCATGCGCCCGGGGCGGCCGTCGAGCTGCGCCTGGACTGGGGTACCGACGAGGCCGTGCTGATCGTCGCGGACGACGGCGGCGGATCCGGCAGTGGCGTCGCCCGGCCGACCGACTCGATCCCGGGCTATGGCTTGGCCGGCATGGCCGAACGCGCCCAGCTCGCTGGCGGCACGCTCGAGACCGGGCCGAGTGCTTCCGGTTTCCGGGTTCGGCTGATCCTCCCCTCAGCCGATCCACGGACTGACGCTGAGCGGCGAAGGCAGGACCGGCGGTCGGCGTCCTGACGCAGCTCGGACCGGCCACGGCCCGGACTACAGTTGCCCCGACCGACAAGGGC
>JAXMAU010000111.1:0-4256 GCA_046350215.1 Gemmataceae bacterium
TCGAACACCTTCTGGTGAGCGTGTTCCTCGCCTTGCAGCTTCTTGATGTCCGCCTGGTACTTCTCGATCTGCGTCTCCTGCTCGTCGAACTTCTGCAGATAGCGTTTGTACGCCGCCGCCGTGCTCGGCATCTCCTTCAGGTTGGCCCGCAGCCGTGTCTGATCCTGCACAATCGTGTTCAGCTGCCGCTGCTGCTCGGCGATCTCTCGCCGCGTCTTCTCCAGCTCCCAGCGGAGCGTCTGGGCCTGCTTCAGCCCGGCCTTGAGCGCATCGCTGGCGATCGGCTGCTGGATCAGCAGGCGGATCTGCTCGTCGGACTGGGAGGCGAGCGCGACGGTGGTGTTCAGGTCGCGCTCCTCGTTCACCGTCAGCGTGCGGGCGTCGCCGGCCGGCACCTTCAGCTCGAAGCGGTACACGTCGGCGGCCGTCTCCACCGGCTTCAGGTCGACCAGCCGGAAGTCGTGGCGCACCGGGTGCTCGATCAGGATGTGCCGCTCCTGGTGGTTGCGGTTCTTCACGGTGTAGGAGCGGGCCTCGCGGAGCTTGGTCGTCTGATAGACCAGTCCCTTGACCGCCTTCAGCTGGGTCACTCGCCCGTTGCTGGGGACCGACACTGGGTTGACCTCGGTGCCGAGATCGATGGCGTAGCTGATCAGCCGCTCCTCGTTGGGCTGCAAATCGAGGATGCGAGCATCGCCGGCATAGGTCGATCCCTCGAACACGGTGATCGGACCCTGCATCAGATGGGCGCCGCTGGTGTTCTTCAGCCGCAGCCCGAGCAGCGGGAACTTGCCCTGCACGCGCTCGTTGTAGATGCTGACACGAGTCGCCTGCACGTCCTTGCCGACGATCGGCAGCAGCGCCGACTTCTGCCGCGCCAGGCTGACCGGCCGGTCGATGGCGTACTGGAAGAAGTCCCCCAGCCGGGCCGCCGACGCCGCGGTCGACACGCTGCGGCTCAGGTCGAGCTGTTCGGCCAGGTGCGTATGCGTTTGCTCCATGTACCGCTTGGCCGCGACGGCCCCGTTGGTCGCCGCCAACCCCCCGGCTGCGCGGGCACGAGAGAGGGTTTCCATCCTGTCCCCCAGCGCCACGCCGTCCATGTCACCGCGTTCCATGACCGTCGCCTGTTTGGCCTTCTCGATGGCTCCGCTGTAGGCGACCGGGTTGAGCGACTGGAACAGGTCGGGAACGACCACCGGCCGCTTGACGAACAGCGGCTGATACAGGTCCATCTGGAAGCTGATCGGCCGCCCGCTGACCAGCGCCATCCGCACCTCGCGCCAGTCCTCGTCCGACGGGTTGTCCACCACCGCCCAGCCTTGCAGATACGGCTTCTCGTCGGCCTTGGTCCCCAGCACCAGCCGATAGCTCGTCTTCCAGATCGGGCTTTCCACCACGTAGCCCACCTTCACGCGCCGCTTGCCCTCGCCGACGCAGCGGATCGACACTGCTTTCTTCTGCGTGTCGTGCGACAATGCCAGCGTCTCCAGCGCCTTGCGGAACTCGCTCTCCAGCGTCGGGTTAAGGAAGCGTACCCGGCCGACATCGCTCAGCTTGACGGCACGCAGGCCGTCGGCGCACCACAGGTTGAGGACGGCCGTCTCGACCACGTCCTTGCTGGGGCCTGTGCCGACCGGCTGCCGCTGTTTCTCCACGCCGACGACGGTGCCGGTGAGCACGCTGCTGCCGCCCTGTGCGGGGACCAGCGCCACCTCGGCCCGCTCGCCACGCGCCTGATTCCACAGCTCGGCAAACGACGGGTTGGCGGTCAGGTTGACGGCGAAGCTCTTGAGCGTTCGTTCCAGTGGCGCGTTGCTGTCGTAGCTGACGGCGGCGATGTGCCCGCCGTCGAGGTCGCGGAGCACCATCGATTTAAGAAGATCGTTAATATCCGCAACCGGAAACGATAGGTCGACGCGGGCGTCGCCGTCGACCGTGCCCTGGCGCTGGAACAGGCCGACGCCGGAGGAGAACAGCACCACCTGGTCGATCGGCAAGCTGGCCGCGCGGGGCGCCGGCTCGTCGCTCCGGGCCGGCGGCTGGTTGTTCTGCTCGGCGGCGCGGGCACGCAGCAGGCTGACGCCGCTCATGCACACCGACGCCACGGCCACCGTCGCCATCCCGACTCCCGCTATCACCCATTTTCGCATCGGTCGGTCTCCCCTGAACCCGGAGCGTGTCGATCGGCCAAGGTGCCATGACACGTCAACTGTTCTATATGACGTAAGACGGGTGACGGCGGATTGCCGCCGGCGTGAACCCGGCAGCCCGGCAGCGGCTCCGAATGGGGAGAGCCGGAGCGCCCAAGGTCGACGGATACACGTTCCCAGGGGTAGTGTCTCATTTGGTTGCCTTCTTGCGTCGGCCATTGATCAGTGTCAGCACCCGCTGACGGACGGTCTGGAAATAGCTCAGGCTGGCGCGTACGGACTTCTTCAGGTCGGCGATGGCGTCGAATAGCCGGTTATGCGTCGCCCTCCTCCGGAGTACCTTCCAGAACCGCTCGACGGGGTTGAGCTGCGGGCTGTAGCTGGGCAGCCGCTTGAACTCCAGGTGCGGGTTCTCCGCCATCGCCTCGTCGATCGGCTTACCCCGGTGCCAGGGGGCGTTGTCGATCAGCAGCACCACCCGCTGGTGTCGGTCGCCGGGGTACATCCGGCCGACGTGGCGCAGGTGGTCGGCGAACGCTCGCTGCATCCTCCTGGTCTTGCTCTCCGTGCTCTTGCGGTTGGCCGCCTGGAGGCTCTCCAGCGTGTTGGCGTGTATCACCCCGGAGATCAAGTTCATGACCGCGAAGACGTACAACACGTCCTTGCAGTCCCGCGTCCCGACCACCGGCCGGTGGCCCTTGACCCCAAGCGTCGCCTGCAGCGTCGGCACCATCTGGAACCTCGCCTCGTCCTGGCTCAACAGGACGAGTTCGCCCGCCGCCGCCCCTTTTTTAGCGCCTCGATGTCCTCCCTGGCCTGGGCCTGCTTGTCCGGGTTGCCGCGCAGGAAGCGGTACGTCGGGCGGTAGGGCCGGATGCCGACGCGGGAGCAGAAGCGGTGCATGGCCGACCGGGAGGTGCGGATGCCGTGAGTCTTCAGCAGGTGGTCGGCCAGTTCGGCGTGGGTCCAGTTGGCCCGGTCCAGCCCCTGCTTGGCCGGCCCCTCGATGACCCAACGTTTGATCTCGTCGGCCATCTCGGCGGGGATGTTGCCGTCGGCCCCCCTGGCCTTGCGTGGCCGCAGCCCGTCGAGTCCCCGCTCGAGGTAGGCGTTGAGCCACCGCTGGACGCCTCTGCGGTGGATGCACAGGTCGGCGGCGATGTCCTGGTGCCTGCGGCCGCGCTGGGCCAGCAGGACGATCTGGACACGGTCGCGGAGCTTGCGGTCCGCCGTGGAGCGGAACACCTCCTCCAACTGCTCGACCTTGGCCTGCGGGAGTCGAATGTGGATCATACCTGCTTCCTGCCCGTGGACTCGTATTCCCCTCCTCCTAGATTAGGACGGGACACTACCCCTGGGTACATGTATGAGAGACGTGGCATGACGAGGGGGTTGGACGGACTGCTGGTACTGGACAAGCCGGGCGGAATCACCTCGCGGGAAGCGGTCGATCAGGCGCTGCGCTGGTTCCCCCGCGGCACCCGGATCGGCCACACCGGCACCCTCGATCCGCTCGCGACGGGCGTGCTGGTGGTGTGTCTGGGCAAGGCGACGCGCCTCGTCGAGTACGTGCAGGCGATGAGCAAGACCTATCGCAGCCGGTTCCGCCTCGGCGCCACCAGCGACAGCGACGACGCCGACGGAACGATCTCCCCGGTGCCGGACGCGCCGATCCCGGACCGCCCAACGGTCGAGGCGGCGCTGGCCCGGTTCGTCGGCACGATCGAGCAGGTGCCCCCGGTGTACTCGGCGGCGAAGGTGACCGGCCAGCGGGCCTATGCGCTGGCCCGCCGCGGCGAGGAGGTGCAGCTGCGTGCGCGGCCGGTACAGGTCTACGCGATCCGCGTGCTCGGGTACGACCCGCCGGACCTGGACGTCGAGATCGACTGCGGCAAGGGAACGTACATCCGGTCGCTGGCGCGGGACGTCGGGGCGGCGCTGGGGTGTGGGGCGTATGTCGCCACACTGCGGCGGACGCGAGTCGGCCCGTTCCACGCCGAACAGGCGATCGCACTCGACGCGGAGCGCGCCGAGGCGCGGGCACGACTGCTCCCGCCGACGGACGCCCTGGCGGAGTTACCGCGAGTGGTGCTGCCCTCGGCG
>JAXMAU010000112.1:0-3988 GCA_046350215.1 Gemmataceae bacterium
GACGAGTACCTGCGGCTGCGGGCCTCGCACGCGGCGCAGACCGGTGCGGCGGTGACAAAGCCGGCGGCGGTGGCGGCCGCCGGCTCATCCGGGGGCTTGTCCGGCGCCGAGCTGCGCGCCGCGCAGAAGGAACTCACCGCCATCGAGCGGCGACTGGAGAAACTCTCCGGCCAGATCGACACGGCACACCAGCGTCTGGCTGAGCATGACCAAGGCGATTACGAAGGGCTGCAACGCCTCACGGGCTCGCTGCGCGAGCTCGAAGGTGAAGTGACCGAACTCGAGGACCGCTGGATGGAGTTGTCCGAGGACGTCAGTAGCTGAACGTGGTGGCCGGTTCGTCGCCGATCCACTGCCACAGCGGGAGGGTGCCGCCGAGGTCCGCGTTGGCCACGATGTGTTCGGCGTCAAGGGCTTTGGCGTTGAAGCAGATCGGGCAAATGAGGAACTTGCCGCCGGCGGCTGCGTAGCGGGCCATCAGGTCCGGCAGTGGTGGGCAGCCGTCGCATGCGACGCCGAGCGCGAATCCCGGTTGGGCGAGGCGCACGGCTTCCTTGGCCAGGAACATCATCGTCGGGTGTCCCTGTTCGGCCGCGCCGACGGCCATGAGCAGGGCGATGGTGACCTTCTCGGCGTCCTCCAGACCGGTGGTTAGGCTGATCGCCACTTTCGAGCTCATGAGCGGTTCTCCTTCTGGTCGGGCTGAAATCCTGAGCACAGCAAGTCGATTGAATGAATGCGGTCGTCGGCGGCGGCAAAGAGGCGCTGCTCGACGATCCTGACGGCGGTCGGGTCACCGGGTGGCGAGGTGCGAACCCGCCAGCTCAGCGCGACGCGGTCGCCGACGCGGCCGACGGAGGCATCGACCAGTTCGAAGGTGTCGGCGCCGAACCAATGCCGGAAGCGCCCGACGGTGTCGTCGGCGCCGGTCACGTCGACGAGGCCGGGCGGGATCAGGGCGCGGAAATGTACGTCGGGATCAAGGCATTCGGCGAGCGCGGCGAAATCCCGGCCGGCGAAAGCCTCCAGGAAGGCGCCCGCCACTGCCCATCCCGTGCCGATGTCGTTGCTCATGTATCGGTTCTACGGCCCGCCGTCGCCTCGGCACATCGGGTGAATACCCGATCTATTCGGCGGCGCTGACCAGTCCGTGGCGCATGGCGAACATCGCGGCGGCACCGCGCGTCGACACCCCGATCTTGGTGTAGATGTGTTCGACGTGCGTGCCGACGGTGCGTGGCGTGATCGAAAGGTGTTGGGCGATCTGCCGATTCGATGAACCACGGACCAGCTGCTCGAGGACTTCGAGTTCGCGGCCTGTCAAACCGGCGACGAGTGGGGTCCGGCGGGTGGGCCGGCAGCCCGCGGCGGTCAGCACCGCGCCGACTGCGGCGCCGTCGAGCCGCCCTGCGGTGACCTCCGCGCGCAGGGCTTCGGCGCGGTCGGCGCGTGCCAACGCGGTCCGGTGCGGACGATCCTCGCCGAGTGCCTGGTAGACCGCCGCGGCGGCCAGAAGCCGGGCCGGCGCCGGGATCGCCGTGCCGGTGAGCCCGCGTGGGTACCCGCTGCCGTCCATGCGTTCATGGCCGGCCGCGGCGACCGCGCCGATCTCGCACAGCCGCGGCTGCCGGCACAGCACCCGTTCGGTGAGATACGGGACGGTGCGAACGCGCTCGCGTTCGGCAATGGTCAAGGGACCCGGCTTGTTCCAGATGCCCGTCGAGACACCGATGGCCCCGATCCGGTGTACCAACGCCGCGCGTTCGGCGAGGGCGACGTCGTCGGCACTGAGTCCGGCCGCTCTGGCCGCCGCTGCGGTGAGTTCGGCGACGCGGCGTGAATAGCCCAGGAACCAGGGCGATTTCAGGTCGGCGTAGTCGGCGAAGACCCGCAACACCGCGGTCAATTCGGCGTCGGGGATGGTGCGATCGAGCGACGCGCAGCCTCCGATCACCGAGGCCCAGGCGTCGACGGTGTCGAGTCCCCCGAAGATCTCGTCGGACCGGGCATACACGTCCACCAGCTCGGGGTCGAACTCGGTCCCCGGCGGCTGCGCAACATCTCCAGCGCGCCGTCGACGCCACCGGTGCGGTGAGCGCACCTCGGCGTCGTCGGCGATGTGGACGACGCGCATCACCGGCTGGATCTGCGTACCCCGGGCCCGGCCCGGCACACCCTTGCCGTCCCAGCGCTCGAAGGCGTCGAGCAGTGCGGCGCGCACCTCGGGCGGCAGGTCCAAGCGGTCCGCGATGTCGCTGGCCGTCTGACAGTGGCTGACAAACAGTTTCGGCATCTCGGCGACGCCCTGCGCCAGGAAGCGGCCGACCATCGTGATGCGCTGCAACGCCGGCTGCCCTTGCGCGAGGTGGCCCAGCAGAAACCGCGCCATGCCGGGTCCGACTTTGTCCACCTGGTAGCTGTCGGCCCGCATCTGTAGGTCGTCACCGAACCAGTGCGCCAGTTCGTGCGAGTCGGCAACACATCCCATCCAGGCCAGTAGCGACACGTAGAAGGCAGCGGCCTGATGCTCGGGCGCCATGCCCGCGGCCGCGGCCAGGCGCGTCGCGATGACCGTCTGGCGCAACACATGCTCCTGCGGCTGTCCCAGACCGAGATCGGTGGCCAGCGAGAGCGAGGCGACGAGCTCCGCCAGGCGCACTTCGGGCGTCTGCGTAGCGGCCATCGGCTCAGCGTAGGCGTCGGGCGGCGTCAGGAGTCGGCGTATTGCGCCAGTTCCCTGGCGATGGTGGCCTTCCGGAGCAGAAACCTGCCCTCGTCCAACTTCTTTCGGCGCAACCAGCCGGTGACTTCGGCATTGCACTTGCTGGCGTTGCACGACCGGCACGCCGGCACCACGTTGTCGAGCGTGTACCGCCCGCCGCGGGAGATGGGCTGCACGCAGTCCTTCTGCAGGTCGGCGTCGTCCGCGCCGCAGTAGGCGCAACCACCCCAAATCT
Organism: Gemmataceae bacterium; assembly: GCA_046350215.1. Classification (GTDB taxonomy): domain Bacteria; phylum Planctomycetota; class Planctomycetia; order Gemmatales; family Gemmataceae; genus JAXMAU01. The sequence goes on from JAXMAU010000112.1 coordinate 2,958, forward strand.
CTTGCAGGACAGCCCACTGCTGTGTCGTCAGGTCGTGGTCGACCTTCGCCATCCGGCGTTTGCGACGTCTGGCATAGACGGCGGCGCGGCTGCGAACTGGCACCGCATGAGCCTACGGCCGCGGACTGGCTCAGCCCTGCAGGCGGCCCGCAACCGATCGGCGGTGTCGGCTGGTTCAGCGGCCGGGTGTTGCCGGCACCGTGAAGTTCGGGATGGGCGGCAACGGGCTGAACGTCGGCACCTGAATGTTGCCGGGTGACAACGCACCCGGCCGATACTTGAAATCGACGCCCGCCGCCCGGTGGCCGCACCACAGCACGAGCCACACGCAACCGGCGAGGAACAGCGCCGCCACGACGTACCCCGGCCACCGCAGACCCCGGCCGGCCAGAGCCACGACGTACTCCACGCAGCGGACCCCGAACACGATCGGCAGCACCATCAGCGCGAACCACAGCGCGCCGGGCTGCGCTGCCAATCGGTAACACGCCCACCCGAGGCCGACCGGCAGCCCCAAGCCGAGCAGCCACACCAACCAGTAACCCGATTGCTCGGCCAGATGGTCGCCCAGGCTCACGTCGCGGTCGCTCCGAAGGCGCCCGACGGTCACCATGACGTGCGCGAGCCCGGCCAGCAGACACGCGACGATCAGTGCGTCGTACCCGAGGCGAACCCCGTCCGGGCTCCATCCGACGATGATCAGCACGGGTGCCAAGGTGGCGATCATCGCGGCGAATGCGGCCAATCCGATGCCGGCCAACGCAATCGGACCGCGCCGCAGCCGCCGGGCCAGGTAGCCGCGCGGAAGCTGCTTGCGCACCCGGAAGAAGGTCCGAGTCCAGTGCACCAGCAGCGGCGCCATCAACACCGGCGCCAGATGACGCAACGCCGACGACGGCACCCACGCGGAGAACAGGACCACCGCCAACGTATAGATCCACACGCCACTGGCGAGCCGCGCGATGGTGCCCCACACGGTCTGCGCGAGAGTGTGTCGCGCTGCGTCGTGGGTGGGTTCGTCGACCAGAACC
>JAXMAU010000113.1:0-3747 GCA_046350215.1 Gemmataceae bacterium
TTCAGCGGGGGCTAAAAGAAACGGGGGCAAGTGCGTGTCGGCGACCACCCTCTCAGGGCGCTTCGCATTCGCCCCCGGTGTGTTCACCGGGGGCTAAGAACGACCGTTCGAGCGGTCGCGCATCGTCTGCCCGATGCGCGTCCGGTCAGTCGAGCAGCGCCGGCTCCAGCAGCGATACCACGTCATACGCCAGCACGACGCGGGTGTTGCTGCACAGCACGACCGAGACCCCGTCGTCCAGGTAGCGGGCGTAACAGGTGCTGGTGCCGTCCCACGATCCGCCGTGCCAGACGGCGCGACGGCCGTTGTACCGGCCGACGAACCAGCCCCAGCCGTAGCGCGTCCGGCGGCCGTCGTCCAGCGTCGCCGGGTCGAACGCCTGGTGCAGCCAGCCGGCGTCGAGCAGCGTCGGCCGGGATAGTTCTGCCTCCCATTTCGCCAGATCGGCGAGCGTGCTGAACAGGTTGCCGTCGCCATAGACCGGGATCTCCCGCGGCGCCGTCAGCCGTTCGCCGTCCTCGCCGTAGCGAGCGGCCCGCCGTGGGTGGGTGTCGCCGGCGGTCGAACAGAAGGTGTCGGTCATCCCCAGCGGCGCGAACAGCGTGTCGCGGACGAAGTCGGGGAACGGCCGGCCGGCGACGCGCTCGACGACGCAGGCGAGTAAGGCATAATTGGTGTTGCAATACGTGTCCTGGCAGTAGTCGGCGATTCCCTGCGTGCCGGGGGTGAACTCCAGGCGCTGCCGTGCCGCCCACGGGACCAGCTGCCGGTTGTCGAAGGTGGCGCAGTCGCGCGGGGAAACGCCGCACACGTAGTCCGGCAGCCCGGACGTGTGGTGCAGCAGATCGGCCACCCGGATCGGCCGGTACGCTTGCCGAGCGAGCGGTTCCAGCTCCGGCAAGTGGATGTGGACCGGGTCGGCCGGCGTCAGCGCGCCGCGGCTGGCCAGCAGCAGCGTGGCGAACGCGGTGAACTGCTTGCCCATCGACGCCAGGTCGAACACCGTGTCCGGCGCGATCGGCACCCCGTCCGCCACCCGCGCCCGGCCGCGGCAGTGAACCAGCGCCGGTTGGCCGTTGACCGCCACCAGCAGCGCCGCCCCGGCGCCGTCGGCGGGATAGGCCGCGTCGACGATCGCCACCGCCGCCGCCAGCCGGTCGGGTGTCACGGCCGTTCTCCCGCTGCCGCCAGCAATCGGGCGGACGCTGCGGCGATCCCGTCGGCGGCGCCGAAGATCGCTGACCCGGCCACCAGCACGGTCGCGCCCGCCTGCACCACCTGCGGCGCTGTCGTCGCGTCGATTCCGCCATCGACCTCCAGCTCGATCTCTGGCCGCGCCTGGTCGATCATCCGCCGCACCAGCCGGATCTTGTGCAGCGTGTTGGCGATGAACGCCTGCCCGCCGAACCCCGGATTGACCGTCATCACCAGCACCAGGTCGACGTCCGCCAAAATCTCCGACAGGAGCGCCGCCGGCGTGGCCGGATTGAGGACGACGCCGGGGTGACGGCCCAGGTGACGGATGTGCTGCACGGTGCGGTGCAGGTTGGGCGCTCCCTCGACATGGACGAGCAGGGTGTCGGCGCCGGCATCGGCGAAGGCGTCGAGGTAGCGGTCGGGCTGCTCAATCATGAGGTGGACCTCGATCGGCAGCCGGGTGACCGGCCGGATCGCGCGCACCACCAGCGGCCCCATCGTGATGTTGGGGACGAAGTGGCCGTCCATCACGTCGACGTGGATGCGGTCGGCGCCGGCTGCCTCGGCAGCGCGGACCTCGTCGCCCAGCCGGGCGAAGTCGGCCGCCAGGATCGACGGCGCCAGCTTGATCGGGTGCGACATGGCGGAAACCTCCGGGTCAGCCGAGCACGCTCTGGGCCATGATCTGCGCCACCACCATGCTCTCGCGGAAGACCGGGTCGCGCTTGCGGTCGGACAGCTGGCGAGCGATCAGGTCGACCGGCGTCTGCGATTGCACGGAGATCGTCCGCGGCGCGGCGTCGATGCCTTCCATCTGAACGCTCAATCGCTGCGGCTCGTCGGCGGTGGCGACGATCGTCACCGGCTTGCCGTCGAGGGCGCAGCGGAGGCGGACGTCGCAGACCAGCGGTGGGCCGGCGTCGGCGCGGCGGATGTGGACGTGGGCGTCGTCGCCCTGACTGGTCAGGAAATGCCACGCCATTTCCACCCCCGGCGTGACCCGTCCGCTGCCGGCGCGCCAGCCGAGCAGGCGCGACAGCCAGCTGCCGAGCAGCCACCCCTGGATGACGGCATGGGGTCCGTGGGTGATGGTGATCTCGCGGACCGACGCGGCGGCGCCGGGGGCCGACTCCTCGGCCAGCGCCTGCGCCAGAATCCGCCGCCAGTACTTCAGCCGCCGCCAGTTCAGATCGCTCGCCACCCGCCACCGACCGCCGGGCCGTTCGATCTGCTCCAGCCACGTCGCGGTGGCCGATACCGACCGCGGCGGCTCGCGCCAGCCGACGCTGTCGTAGATGATCTGCTGGGCGTACTCCGACAGATCGTCCAGCAGTGGGCCGGCCAGCGGCGGCGGCACCGGCGCCTCCCACCACAGGTTGACCGGCAGGTCGCCGATCAGCAGCGAGCGCACGGCGAACGGTAGCCGGTCGATGTTCGACCCGCCGGCGTGCAACGTCACCATCTCGACGCAGGCGTAGCTCTTCTTGCCCGACAGCAGCGGCCGGACGGTGACGCGGGCGGTCAGGTCGCGTTCGGTGTCGGCCTCGGCGACCAGCAGGATGACACGGGCCGGATGGGCGTAGGAGATCGCCGGCACCTGATCGTTGATGTCGATCGACTGTTCCAGCCCGGTGCAGTAGATGATCAGGTTGGACATCCGCGCCCGCTGCAGCGGTCGGCCGTCGGTGGAGTGCAACGCCTTCATCTGCCGGTTCAGCTCGCGCTCGACGTCGCTCAGCGGCACCCGGTAGCGGAAGTCGGCGAACGGGACGGCGTCGGTCATAGCGTTCTCCACTGCCGGCCGTCGGGGACGATGATGCGGTCGGCCTCGATCGGCCCCCAGGTGCCGCACTGGTACTCCGGCAGGTCGCGGACCCGCAGGCGCGCCCAGTGGTCGAGGATCGGCATGACAAAGCGCCACGCCGCCTCGACGGCATCCTTGCGGAGAAACAGGGTGGCATCGCCGGCCATCACGTCGAGCAGCAGCCGCTCGTAGGCCTCCGGCGGGGTGCCGCCCAGGTCGGCGGTGTAGTTGAACTCCATCTGCACCGGGTAGATGCGGACCTTCGGGCCGGGCAGCTTGGAGGCGATTCGCATCGCCATCCCCTCCTCCGGCTGCACCCGCAGCGACAGCACCGTCGGTTCGAGCGGCACCTCCGGGTGCTGGTTGAACAGCACCTGCGGCACGTCCTTGAACTGGATCGCCACCTCGCTCGCCCGTTTCGGCATCCGCTTGCCGGTGCGCAGGTAGAACGGCACGCCAGACCAGCGCCAGTTGTCGATGTACGTCTTGAGCGCAACGAACGTCTCGGTCGTGGAATTGACCGACTCCGGCGGCAGCGGCCGTTTCATGGCGGCGAACGAGTCGCGGACCTCCTTGCGGTAGCCGGGCACGCGCCGGCCGTGGACGTCGCCCTCGATGTACTGGGCGCGGACCACGTTGCGGTCGATGTCGGTAAACGTCATCGGCCGCAGGCAGTTGAGCACGCCGGCCTTGGCGTCGCGGACGATGTCGGGGGCGAGCGACCACGGCGGCTCCATCGCCACCAC
>JAXMAU010000114.1:0-3544 GCA_046350215.1 Gemmataceae bacterium
GTTGCGAACCGTCAGCGCCGCGGTACTGAAGACGGCCCCACCCTGCGCACTGCCGGCGTTACCGCCAGCCGCGCCGTCGCCGCCGGTGTCGCCGTTGCCGCCGGCGCCGCCGTTGCCGGCGACCGCCTGGTTGAGCGTCAGGGTGACGCCGTCAAGCGTGGTATCACCGCTGCTGGAGATGGCGCCGCCCCGCGCGGACTGCCCGGTGGTGCCGGGGGCCGAGCTGAGGCCGTTCAACCCGTCGGCGCCGCGGGCGACGTTGTTCTGCAGCTTCACATTCCGCAGCACCAGGGTGCCGCCATTGTTGAGGATGGCGCCGCCCTGGGCCACGCCGGTCCCCGGAAAGGCGCCGGCGCTCCCGTCGTCCACGGCGACGCCGCCGATGATCGTCAGGTTCTCGAACACGGCGGTGACGCCGGGAAACAGCTGGAACGCCCGGTCAATGCCGCTGGCGTCTATCACCGTCAGGTCCGGGCCAGCGCCGAGAAAGGTGTAGGTGCGGCCGGCGCCGGTCAGATCCAGGTCGCCCTTCTGCGCCGCGTTCTCCTGGCCGCCGCTATTGGTGAGCGTCAGGCGGTGAACATTGGCCGACAGAATGAACAGGTTGTTCTGATTGTTGCCGTTGGCCGAAATCACCGAATCTCGTAACGAGTTACTGACCAGGAGGTCGGATGGCGTCGGGGAGAATACCGCCGGACTGAGCCGGTCTTCGAGCAACTCGACCGCTGGCCGCCACGCCGACCCCGTTCGCGAGCAGACGACCGGCTGGCACCGGCTGCCGCGCAGCCACAGGGGCAGCCACCGACGAGCGTGCAGCTTAGACATAACGACGATCCTTTATATCTAATTTTGACAGGGGACTGCGACAGCAGTCTCCGAGACGAGCGAACTGCGCCGCGACGGCGGCACTTGATGGTTACTGGCGACAGAGACGCCGTCAAGTCATCTGTTCATACGTTTGGTGAAACAGGGAAGGCGGCATTGCCTTTGCTGATTGTTCCGGTCGTAGCGGATTTGCCGAACTTTCCGACATTTTCTTTTGATCCGGCCTGAGCCGGGTATAATAGCCGGTGCTGACATCCCGTCGTCAGCGTCCCTACCGACCGGCGTGCGTGAAGGCCGCCGTCAGGAGGGACTGGTGCAGAAAGACCAGGTTCCGGGAGAAAGCCCGGCGAGTGACACCCCCCTGACACTCGCCTCTGGCATCGTGAGGGAGACACCGGGTCGCCGCGTCGGCGCCCGCCGTGGTCGGATCGTTCCGGCCGCGGGTTCCCGGTGGTAGGTTTCTACACTTCGGAGGTTCGCACCATGAACAAGTCGTTGGTCGTGGTCGCCCTGGCGGTGGCCCTGTTGCTGGCCGTCGCGCCCGGCGCGGCCGAGGCCCGTGGGCGGTGTGGCGGCTGGGGCGGCTATTGCTGCACCCCCTGCTACACGCCGTGCTACAGCGCCTGCTACACTCCGTGTTACACGCCCTGCTACACGCCGTGCTACACCAGCTGTGCGCCGGTCGTCACCAGCTGTGCCCCGGTCGTCACCTACAGCTGTGCCCCGGTGACCTGCTACACCCCGTGTTACACCTCCAGCTGTTACACTCCGTGTTACACCTACAGCTGCGGCTTCCGCTGCTGGTGAGCCGCCCGCTCACCGGCACGCCAGCCCCGACGGGCCGGCCGTCCCTTTCGGGTCGGCCGGCCCGCTCGGTTTTCACGGGCTGGGCGTCTCGCACGTCCGACGGATGATCTCCGACCTGTTGTGAGGTATACTGAAGGAAAGCGAATGGTAGTCCCGCGCACCGCCGGGTCGCAGGTGAGCCGGCGGCAGGATGGGTGGGGGCTGCGGGGAGAAGATCCCCTCCCGTCGTCTCTCCACGCCGGGCCGGCTTTCTCGACGAAGGGGACCGCACGATGGCGTTGTTGATTTTCTCCCGACCACTGGGACCGGCCCTGGTCTTCGACCTCCACGGCGCCCTGGACAGCGCCACTGCCGAGAAGTTGCAGCCGCGGATCGATCAGGCGCTCGCCGACGGGCACAAGGTGCTGATCTTCGACCTGCACCGGCTGACGTTTATCTCCAGCCCCGGTCTGAGCCTGTTCCTCGGCGTCTTCCGCCGGCTCCGCGACAGTGGGTCGATCCGCTTCGTCGGCCTCACCCCCCACGTTCGCCGCGTGTTCGACATCACCGGCATGACTGCCCTGCTGGAACTGTACGGCAGTGTCGAGGACGCGCTGGTCGGCCCGGTCCCCAACGCCTGAGCGGCGTTGCCCGTCAGGTCAGCAGGGTCAGCGGGTTGACGCGGGTTGTCAGCGGCAGGTCGACCGGCTGTCCCAGCCGGTGCGACTCGAACACGGCGGCGATCATCTCGATGATGGCGGTGGCGTCGCGCGCGGAACAGCGGGTGTCGCGGTGTTTCTCGACGGCGTCGAGCACGTCGTTGATCGCCGCCACGTGTCCGCCCTGGTACGACCCGTCCATGCGCGGTTCCGCCTTATCGATGCCGGCGGAGGTGATCGGCACCCACCGGCTGCCGGTGCGGCCCGGCGACCAGCTGCTGTCGCGGAGAAGCTGCGCCTTCTCCAGATAGCCGCTCTCCAGCTCGATCACTCCCTTCGACCCGAACACCTGGACCGCGAAGCGCGACGGATTGCCGGCCGCCCCCTTGCGGCTGGCGAAAAAGCCGGTGACGCCTTTCGGGAGAGCGTAGGTGGCCTGGACGTGGTCGCCGGCGAGCGGGCCGATCCCCTCCGCGCCGGCGCGCACGTCCGCCTGACGCACCGGCCGGCCCTGCACGGTGACGGTGGCGTAACAGCGCGTGGCGCTGCCGCACAAGGAGCGCATCAGGCCGAAAAGGTGCGACCCGAGCACCCACAGGTCTTCCCCGCCGCCGCGCGCGTCCTCCTTGCCCCGGCCGCGGATTTCCAGCACGTCGCCGATCACCCCGTCGGCGATCACCTTCTGCACCGTCGCCAGCACCGGGGAATACTGGCTGATGTGGGCGATGCCGAGCTTCAGGTGGCGCATGTCGAGGGCACGGACGACGGCGTCGCACTCCTCCAGGGTGCGGCAGAACGGTTTTTCCATGTAGACGTGACAGCCGGCCTCGGCCGCCGCCAGCAGCATGGCGTGGTGCTGGTCGATCCAGCGCGGGCAGAGGGCGAGCAGGTCGAGCCGCTCCTTCGCCAGCATGTCGCGGTAGTCGGCGTAGGCCGCCGGGGCGCCGGTCCGTTTCTGCGCGGCGGCGCGTCCGGCGGGGTGCGCGTCGGCGACGGCGACCACCTCGGTTCGGGGAACGTGACGGAACGCCATGTCGACGGCGTGGCCGTAGTCGCCGCGGCCGGTGTGGCCGATGATGCCGACGCGGTACTTCTTCGCCACGGCAGACTCCGGGTACGAGGGAGGGCAGCCGGGCTACTATAGCCCGCCGTCACCGCTTCGTCGCCGGCGCCCAGGTGCGGTAGGCGCCGGTCAGGTTGCGGCAGCGGTAGCCGTGGCCGGTCAGCACGCGGCAGGCGTTGTACGACCGCTGGCCGGAGGCGCAGTACACCAG
>JAXMAU010000115.1:0-3500 GCA_046350215.1 Gemmataceae bacterium
GCCGGCGCGGCTGCGCGCGTTCGTCGCCTGGCTGCTGCACGCCGCCAAGGGATACGGGGTGAAACTGGTCAACCCCGGCGGCGTCGAGATGTGGAAGGAGGGGTCGGACAACATCCACTCGCTCGACGAGGCGGTGCCAGCGTTCAACGTCACCCCCCGACAGATCATCGCCGAGATGGCCCAGGCGGTGATGGACCTCGGCCTGCCGCACGCGGCCCACATCCACTGCAACAACCTCGGGCTGCCGGGCAACTGGAAGACCACGCTCAACACGATGGAGGCGCTGGAAGGCCGCCGCGCTCACCTGACGCACATCCAGTTCCACAGCTACGGCGGCGACCCGGACGACCAGGGCAAGTTCAGCTCGAAGGTCCCGGCGCTGGCCGACTACGTCAACGCCCACGCCAACCTGACCGTCGACGTCGGCCAGGTGCTGTTCGGCGAGACGACGTCGATGACCGGCGACGGCCCGCTCGGCTACTACCTGCACAAGGTGACCGGCCGCAAGTGGGCCAACGCCGACACCGAGATGGAGGCCGGCTGCGGCATCGTGCCGATCACCTACAAGGAGAAGAGCTTCGTCCACGCGCTGCAGTGGGCGATAGGGCTGGAGTGGTATCTGCTGGTGCAAGATCCGTGGCGGATCGCCATGAGCACCGACCACCCCAATGGCGGATCGTTCCTCGCCTACCCGGAGATCGTTCAGCTGCTGATGGACCGAACGTACCGGCAGGAGATCCTGAAACGGGTTCATCCGCGCGTGCTGGAGCGGTCGGTGCTGAAGGACCTCGATCGCGAATACACCCTGCAGGAGATCGCCATCATCACCCGCGCCTCGCCGGCGCGCATCCTCGGGCTGCCGCACAAGGGGCACCTGGGCGTTGGCGCCGACGGCGACGTGACGATCTACACCCCGTCGGCCGACCGGCGGGCGATGTTCGAACTGCCGCGCTTCGTCCTCAAGGCGGGCGAGGTGGTGGTCGAGCAGGGCGAGGTTCGCGTCGAGCGCTACGGCCCGACGCTGCACGCCGCCACCAACTACGACGACGGCGCGATGGCCGACATCAAGAAGTGGTTCGAGTCGTACTACACCATTCAGTTCGCCAACTACCCGGTCCACGAGCATTACATGGCCCATGGCCACACCCCGGTGGCGTGCCGCACGCAGTAAGCGCAAACTCACGCATCGGCCGGTCGGGGCGAGAATATGATTGACGGTTGGCAGGCGGACCGCCATCATGTTCCTCACTGCGACGTGAGTCGGCAGCTGCCCGATGGGTCGGCCCCCATACCGCACGGATCGGTGTGAGCCTTTGCCGATCCGCTGATTCCTCCTCGCTCGCCGCCCGCCTCGCCCTCTGCGACGGCGAGTGGAAGCGCGATTCCCGTCCCGGAGGGTTCCCGGATGTCCACTTCCGCCACGCGCCTCTTGCCGTTGCTCGCCCTGACGGCTGTGCTCGCCGTCCCGGCGGCGCGGGCGCAGATGTCGGCCGACGAACAGGCCGCCCTGCTGCTCAACAGCGCCAAACGGGCGTACAATGAGAAGAACTACCCGTTCGCCGCCGACCGCTTCCGCGAGTTCCTGTCGCGTTTCGGCGGACACCGCGACGCCAGCCAGGCGCGCTACGGGCTGGCCCTGTGTCTGTCCGAGGGGCCGGAGCGGAAGTACGACCAGGCGCTCGAGCAGCTGAACCATCTCGCCGGCAATCGCGGCTTTACCGACTACCCGTTTGTCCTCTACTACACCGGGCTGGCCCGCCGCGGACTGGGCGTCAAGGCGCTCGACCTGGCGGCGGAACGACCGAACGAGGCGGCGTCGCACAAGGCGGTTGCGCGCCAGCGGTTCGAGGAGGCGGCGCGGGCGTTTGCCGAGGCCCACACGGCATTCGCCGCGCGCATGCCGAAGGAGCAGGCCGACGGCAAGGCGCCGAGCGTCGAACAGGAGTGGGCGATCCGCGCCCGCTGCGACCAGGCCGAGATGCTGCTGCACGGCGGGAAGCCGAAGGAGGCGCGCGAGGCGGTTGCCCCGGTCCTCACCGACAAGACCTGGGGCCAGAGCCGCTACCTGGCGCTCGGGCTGTATTACCACGGCTTCGCCAGCTTCCAGCTCGACGACCCGTTCGCCGCCGGCAAGGCGCTGTCGCGCAAGAACGTGCTGGCCGACGAGGTGTTCGGCACCCACGCGCACTACCTGCTCGCGCGCATCCACCACCTGAACACGAAGCAGAACGAGCGCGAGGACGCTCGCCAGCACTATCAGGCGGTGCTGACGGACCACGAGGCGGCGAAGAAGGCGGGGCAAGAGCGGCTGCGGCAGCCTGAGCAGCTCAAGAACGACCCCGAGACGCGCGTGCGCCTGGAGCGACTGCTGAAGGGTCCGCCGCCCGACCACGTCGCCCGCGCCACCTTCTTCCTGGCTGCTCTGCAGTACGAGGACGGCCGGTTCGCCGAGGCTCTGGAGCATTTCAAGACCTTCGCCACCCAGTACCCGAACGCCCCGCTTGCTCCCGAGGCGCGGCTGCGGATCGGTTTCTGCCAGGCGCAGATGAAACAGAACGACGACGCCATTCGCACGCTTCAGCCGCTCGTCGACAAGGAGCCGGCACTGGCGGACCAGGCGCTCTACTGGATCGCCCGCGCCGAGCTGAACAAGGCCGACCCGGCGAAGCCGGAGACGTACCGGCCGGGGATCGACACGCTCCGCAAGGCCGCCGACCGGGCCAACCAGCGGGTGCATGCGAATCCGCCCGACCCGCGTGCCCGCGGCCGGCGCGGCGATGCGCTGCTCGATCTGGCTGAGGCGCAGCAGCTGAGCAAGCAGTTCCGCGAGGCGGCCGGCACCTATCAGCAGATCGCCCAGGAAAAGCTGCTACCCGATCGCGACGATGAGGTGCAGCTGAACCTCGCCACCGCCCTGCAGCTGGCCGGCGACTTCCCGGCGTCCGACCGGACGTGTGCGGCGTTCGTCGACAAGCACGCCAAAAGCACGCTGCTGCCGGCCGTCCTGTTCCGCCACGCCGAAAACAGCGCGCTGCAGGCGCTCGCCGCCGAGAAGCTGCCCGACCCCGCCTCTCGTGCCCGCGAGACGAAGAAGCACAACGACGAGGCGATCAAGCGCTATGCGGTCGTCGTCGAGAAGTATCCGGAATATGCGCACGTCCAGCTGGCGCGGCAGGGCCTCGGCATGGCGCATTACCGCAAGGGCGACCTGGAGAGTGCGCAGAAGGCGCTGGAGGCGATTCCGTCGGCCGATCGCGCGGGTGAGCTGGCGGTGGTCAACTACAACCTGGCCGACGTGCTGCTCCGCGGCCTGCCGGCCCGTGCCGACGACGCGGTGGCGGCCGGCCGGCTGGAGGAGCGATTGAAGGCCGCCGGCGATTTGCTGGAAGCGTACCTCGGCGCCGGCGACACCCCGCACACGCCCGACGCGCTGCTCAAGCTCGGCTACTGCCAGGGGCGGATGGCGAAGCTGCTCGCCCAGCCGCCGGAGCAGCAGAAGA
>JAXMAU010000116.1:0-3494 GCA_046350215.1 Gemmataceae bacterium
GGGCGCGCAGACGATCTCGCCGTTCAACGGTTCGGGCGACTGGATCTGCACGAAGCCGGAGCACTGGCTGTTTGCCGGTACCGGGATGAAGAAGGGCGACGGCATTGCCGGGCTGATCGGCTGGGAGTTCCACGGCGAGCCGGCGAAGATCTCCGGCCTGGAGGTGGTGGCGTCCGGGCCGACGATCAACAGCGGCGATGCCCCGGCGGAGTACACGGCGACGGTCTACCCCGGTCCGAAGGGGAACATCGTGTTCAACGCAGCGACGATCTTCTGGGCGCAGGGGTTGTCGTCTCCGCCGGGGCACATGCCGCCGATCTCGCACTACGGCCGGCCGCACGGCCCCGACGCGCGGGTGCAGCGGATCACCCGCAACCTGCTGGAGCGGATGCGGACGCCGACGTGAGCGGTGGCAGCCGCTGGGTGCCATGCAACGCCGTGAGCAATTATGCGGCTCGTTTCGACTGAAAGCGTGTGGCGCGTTGCACTTCGTCCGCTGTCGCCGCTCGGATTTTGGGTGCGCCTGGCCCCTTCTCCCGCTTCTTATGCGGCCAGTCCCGTGCTTGCTTGCTGCCGCGCCGCTCGTACTCGTCCTGCGTCGCCGCCGCCAGCTGCTCCTGCAACGGCGGCTGCCGACGGCTCCCCCCCGTCGGCCGCATCGCCCGCCGCACCGTCTTGCGGGCCAGCGCCACCGACCAGCTCAAAGGATCGCCCCCGGCCGCCAGAATGGCGGATACGCTCATCAGCCCCAGCAGCCACACCCCCACCAGCGTCCACCCTAGCTCCGCTTTCGCCTGGGCCGGCGCCCGGCTGAGCATCTTGCGCCGCTGCAGCGTTTGTTTGCAGCCGCGGTAGAACACCTCCACTCCCCAGCGCAGCCGGTACAGTTCGGCCGCCGCCGTGTCCGACAACGCCGCCTCGTCGCGCACGTTGGTCAGCAGGTAGACCTTCCCCTTCTTATCCCCGGGCAGCACGATCAGCCGGAGTACCAGCGGCGGCTGGCAACGGCGATTGCCCGGCCACAGGTAAACGGTCGCCTCGTCCTCGTCGACCACGGCGCCCAGTTCCCTGAGCAGCTGGATGTTGGCCCCCACCCGCAGCAGGAAGGAGCGGCCCGACGCCAGGATGCGCTGGCACAGGTCGTAGCCGACGAAGCCGGCGTCGGCCACCACCAGGGCGCCGGCCGGCAGGTCGGCCAGCATCGACTCCAGATGACGCCGCTCGCTGGCGGTGCCCGGACCGATGCGGTAGTCCCACGGCAATCCGGTGCCCAGGTCCCATAGCGTGGTCAGGAACAACTGCGGGGCGGTGCGTTTCTTGCCAGCGCAGCCGAAGGCCGCCTGGTTGGCGGCCGTCCGCGGGCATTCGACCCGCGAGCCGTCGACGGCGAAGGCGGGCCAGCCGTGGCGGAGGCGGCGGCCGGGGAGGCGGGCCATCTGCTGGCGGAGGCGCGCCGCGACGGCCGGTTGCAAGGTGTCGGACCAACGGCCCAGGGCGGCGCTGAAGCCGGTGTAGCTGTCGCCCAGCGACCAGCGTGGGAACCAGTCGCGGAGCAGGCGGACGGCGGCGTCAAAGCGGTCGGCGAGGGTCTGCTCGGCGGACCAGACGAGGAGGATCGCCAGCCAGACCAGGCGCTGGGGCGTCCAGCAGAGGCCGCGGCGGAGCGTCCACGAGGAGAAGAAGGGGGCGGGCAGCCAGGTGCGGATGGCCGCGGGCAGATCGTCTGGGTAGGATGAGCGGGCCGGCATGGGAGGGGCCTCCTGGCCTGGGTGGTAAGAGATAACCCCAGTGTACGGGAGGCCCTAACCATTTCCACTCCTTCTACTTACACGCCGGAACGGGCGAAATGGCTTCACGGCGTTGGGTGCCATGCCCACGCTGGCGTGGGCATGCGGCGTTACCCCGACTGGCCCCGTCGAGAGAACGAGGCTCCGCATCGCATGGCCACGAAGCGTGGCCATGGCACCCTCCGAACCCGGCAGCGCTGGTCGCCGAGCCGGCGCCAGGATGAGTCACGCCGGCAGCCGCTGGGCGAAGGTGTCGAGCAGCGCCTCCAGCACCAGCACCAGCTGGACCCGGCGGGTGATCTGGTCGTCGGCGTCGAGGCAGCGGTCGAGCAGCGCCAGCAGCCGTTCGGCGTCGACGCGCGCCGCCAGGTCGCGGACGCGCCGGTCGTCCTCCGGGCCGGTCCGCCGGGGTGTCCCGCCGGCCGATACCTCCAGGGCGTCGGTCAGGAAATCGACCACCAGCCGCAGCACCAGCGCCGCCCGCGCCCGCTGCGCCGCCGACTCCTTGCCGGCCTCCTCGACGAACCCGGTCCACCCCTTCGCCAGCTCCACCGCATCGACCGGCCGGCCGGTCAGTCCCGCCAGCAGCGTCGACCGGAACTCCCACAACCGCGGATCGGCCAGCGTCAGCGCCAGCCCCGGACTGCCGCCCGCCAGCCGCACCAGCCGCTGCCGCGTGGCGCTGTCAGTAATCCCTTGCTCGATGAGGATGGCGTCGACGAGCGGTGGCGGCAGCGGGGTGAAGTTGACCGCCTGGCAGCGCGACACGATCGTCGGCAACTGTCGCTCCTTGCGCGTGCCGATCAGGATCAGCACCGAGCGCGGCGGCGGTTCTTCGAGCGTCTTCAGGAAGCAGTTGGCCGATTCCTCGTTCAGATCGTCGGCGCCGTCGATGACGATCACCTTGCCGCGGCCGCGGGCGCTCTTGAGCGCGAAGCTGGCGCACAACGACCGCATCAGCTCGATGGGGAACTCCAGCGCCTCGGGCGGACGAGCCGAGGGGTGGAAATCGGGGTGGGAGCCGGCGTCGACCTGAACGCAGGAGTGGCATTCGCCGCATGGGTCGAGCGGTGCCGGCGGGTTCTCGCACAGCAGCGCGCGCGCCAGGTCGGTGGCGAACAGGTGCTTGCCGACGCCGACGGGGCCGGTGAACAGGTAGGCGTGAGCCAGCCGGCCGCGCTCGACCACGCGGCGGAACCCGGCGATCAGGGCGTCGTGCCCGCGAACCCGCCACGTCATCGCTCACCCCTTCCTGGCGAGCAGCGGCGCCACCCGCGCGCGGATCGCCTGCTGCACCGCGTTCACGTCGCCGGAGGCGTCAACCACGGCGATGCGGTCGGGCCGCCGCGCCGCCTCGGTGAGAAACCCGTCGCGCACCCGGAGGTGATACTCCTCGGGCCGGCTCTCCATCCGGTCAGCCGGCCGGCCACGTCGCCGCAGCGCCGCTTCCACCGGCAGGTCGAGGACGATCGTCAGGTCGGGCAGCAGCCCGCCGGTGGCGACGTGGCCGACATTCCACAGTTCGTCGACGTTCAGCCGCCCGCCGTAGCCCTGGTAGACGACATTCGCGAGCAGAAAACGATCCGATAGCACCACGCTGCCTTGCCCCAGCGCCGGGCGGATCACCTCGGCGACCAGCTGCGCCCGGCTGGCCATGAACAGCAGCGCCTCGGCGGTGTCGGACAGCCCGTGCCGGTGGCCGAGCAG
>JAXMAU010000117.1:0-3149 GCA_046350215.1 Gemmataceae bacterium
GGCAGCCCCTCGGTGGCGTGCAGCAGCAGGTCGATCCCCTGCACCCCGAGTACGTTCGCCATCTCGTGCGGATCGGCGATCAGCGCGGTGGTACCGCGCGGCACCATCAGCCGGCACAGCTCGGCCGGCGCCAGCAGGGTGCTTTCGATGTGAATATGCGCGTCGATCAGCCCCGGCAGGACATACCGGCCGGCCACGTCGATCGTCCGCGTTCCCTGCCACCCGCCGGGGCCGACGCCGGCAATCCAGCCGTCGGCGATCACCACGTCGGCCGGCTCGACCTCGCCGGTGAACACGTTCACCACCCGTCCGCCGGTGAGCAGGAGGTCGCCCGGCTCCTCCCCCAGCGCTACTCGCAACCGCCGCTGTAACTGCGGCAGGTTCGGACACACGACCCCGCTGACCAGATGGTTGTTGCCCGCCACCGCTCACCTCGCAGCTCGCCGAAGAGATGAAGAGATCGGAGCCGGACGCGATTCCCTGCGAACGTGACGTCACCTCCTTGCCTGGTCCGCGTCGGTCAGGACGCGCGCCAGGAAGGCGTCGATGCAGTATTCTAGCTGGCGGGCGCACGCCTCGTAAATTTCGAGCGGCGCGCCGATCGGGTCGGGGATGTCGTCGCCGGTCGGGCTGAGCAGCTCGGCGCGGGCAGCTTCGGCCGGCCAGGCATCGGCCAGGGCGCGGGCGTGGCCGGCGGTCATCAGCAGCAGGTGATCGGCCTGCCGGGCCAGTTCCGGCGTGAGCGGCTGGCTGCGGTGCCGATCCAGGTTAGCACCCAGCGCCCGCGCGACCGCCATCGCCTCGGCCGCCGCCGGCATTCCGTCCGCCGCCGCCATTCCGGCCGACGCCACCACGAAGCCACGCATTGGCAGCTCGTCCACCGCGCAGCTCAGCCGATCGGCCAGCCGCCGCTTGCAGATCGCCTCCGCCAGCGGGCTGCGGCAGGTGTTGCCGGTGCAGACGAACACGATCCGCCGCGCCAGGCGAGCGGCGATCTCGCCGGCCGACAGCGCCCCCTCGCGCGCCACCGCCCACTGATCGCCGTCGGCCTCGACGCCGGTAGCCGGCTGGCGATAGCGGCCGGGACCGTCGTCGAGCACCAGGTCGATGCCCCGGCCGCCATTTTCCAGCAGATGCCGGACAGTGAACGCCTCGCCGCCGCCGGCCGGCAACGGAGCGACGATGGCGAACCAGGGCAGCGCCGCGCAGGTAGTCGATCGCCGGATGGGTGGAATAGCGCGGCCGCAGCCGGTCGCCGGCCGTGACCTCGTCGCGAACGGCGGCCGGCAGCCGTGCCGCCAGCCCGTCGCCGACCCCCTCGCCGCTGACCAGCACCACCGGCCCCGGCCACACCCGATCGGCCAGCCGCCGGCCAGCGCCGCCCAGTCCCGGCAGCCAGTCGCGAGCCGCCGCCGCGCCCGCCACCGCCACTTCCAGCGCGGCGGCCCCGACCGCCGCACGCAGCCGGCCGACCGCGTCCGGATGCAATCCGTTCGCCGCCGCCACATAGGACGCCTCGGTCGGCAGCCCGACCACGCCGCCCCGCCGCAGCGTCGACGCGACGAACCGCGCCACCAGCTCCGGCTGGCCGACGCGCCGCCAGTCGAGCAGCTCAGGCATGGACCGCCCCCTCGCGGCCCAGCTCGACCACGATCCCGCCCAGCCGCAGCCGCCGGTGCAGCCCGCTGAACCACAGCTCGCGCCGCCAGCGCAGCCCGCACTCGTCGATCGCCTGGCGCAGCATCCGCCGGTTGTAACTCTGGCACTTCCACAGCCAGCAGCACAGCCGCCCGGAGAACGTGTCCTCGGTGGTCATCAGCAGCAGCTTGCCGCCCGGCGCCAGCACGCGCGCCAGCTCGCGCAGGCCCATCCGCGGGTCGGGCAGATGCTCCAGCACCCAGCCGCAGACGATGGCGTCGAAGCAGCCGTCGGGGTACGGCAGCCGGGTCAGGTCGGCGACCGCGTGGCTGACCCGGTCGCCGCCCAGCCGCCGCCGTGCCCGCCGGAGCATGACGGCCGACAGGTCGAACGACGTCAGCACCGCGTCCGGGTCGGCCTGGCGCATCAGGAACTTGGAGTAGCGGCCGTCGCCGCAGGCGGCGTCGAGGATGCGCTTGCAGCCGCGGACGTCGAAGCCGCTGCGGCACACCAGCCGGCCGGCCAGGGCCGCGTGGCCGGTCACCAGCCCGGTCAGCCCGGTGAGCGCGCCGGCCAGGCCGTCGTAGTGGTTGCGGATGTAGCCGCGGTAGTCCAGGTAGGAGCGGTTCCGCAGCGGGGCGGGGGCGAACCGGCCGCGACCGTGGCGGTCGCCGTCGGCCGGAGCCGGCCCGTCCGTCCGCGGCGGCCGGCGCGCCTCGGGGGACTGCCGCGGCAGCAGGTGGGGGGGTCGTTTCCGGCCGGAGATATGGGTCATGGCTCTCTCGGGGTGTCAAAACCAGGCACGGCGGTGATGGACCGCCCATTCCAGCACAAGGAAGGCCAGGGCAGCGGCGGCCGCCCATTTCCAGGTATCGTAGGTTTTCTGCCGCGGCCGGTCCGCCGCCACGCGCTGATCACCCAGCCGCACGGTGTCGCGCGGCTGGGGGTTGCTCTCCTCGGCGTCGAGCAGATTGACGGCGAACGCGCGCCCGCCGCCCGTCCAGGCGGCCCGGTAAACGCCGACGCGATCGGTCGCCGGGTAAGCGAACTCGCCGCCGGGGCCAGCCGCCTCCGTTCGCGTCATCCCGGCCGGGTCGGCCACCTCGATGCGCGGCACCGCCCGGTCCGGCCGCAGCCGTTTCACCTGACCCGGCTGCACCGTTTCCTCGGCCGCCGCGTCGCTCACGTTACCCAGCAGGTATAGCACATTGCGCAAAAACACCGGGAAGCTCAGCTGCAGGTTCCAGCTGGTCGTCCACTCGCCACGGTCGTTGACCAGCGGGAACGCCAGCACCAGGTCCTGGTACGCCCCTCTAGGCACCACGAACAGCACCGCCGTCTCGCGGTCGGTTTCCAGCAGCCGCGGAATGCGCGGCGGCAGGCGCGGATCGCGGAGGTCGACGCGGAACGCCTCGCCGAAGGCGATCTCGTCCAGCCCGCTCAGGTGTCGCATCAGCGGGTGCGGGCTGGTCGGATTGCGGATGACCGCTCCGCGCAGCGGCGGTAGCCCC
>JAXMAU010000118.1:0-2599 GCA_046350215.1 Gemmataceae bacterium
CAGGTGCGCGGGCAACGGCGACCGGCCGTGGTCGTCGCGCCGCTTGCCCGGCTCGTCGTCGGCCCCGGGTTCCCGGCGGCGTGGCTGCCGCTCCGAGCGGCGACCGAAGCGGTGCTTCAGGGCGGCGTCCAGCTTGCCGCGCAGCTCGACGTTCTCGGCGCGGAGGCGCGTGACCTCAGCGAGCAGCTGGCGGACCAGCGCCTGCAGCGCGGGCACGTCCTCGGGCAGCGGGGAATCCGCCGAAGGGAAAGGGGCTTCCATGCCCCATCCAACCCCGGATCAGCCGCGCGGTAACGCGGTTTCCGCCGGCGGGGGAGAAAAGCGCTTGAAGCGGCGGACGCGGGAGAGGTCGATGCCGTCGAGCACCATCTGGAACTGGCCGGCGGTCAGCTCGACGGCCGCGGCGGCGTCCCCGGGGTCGGGGAAGTGATAGCGGCCGGCCTCCAGACGCTGGCAGAACAGGCACAGGCCGTGGCCGCCCCAGTACAGCACCTTGAGCCGGTTGGCACTTCGATTCCGGAAGATGAACAGGTGGCCGCTGAGGGGGTCGGCGGCAAGGCGGGACCGCACGCGGGCGAAGAGGCCGTCGAAGCCCAGGCGCATGTCGGTCGGTTCGGGGCAGTACCACAGCTTGACGGCAGCGGGGACGCTCAGCATGGCGCACCTGCCAGGGAGTCGATCAGGGAGCGGACGAAGGCGAGGTCACAGCCGGGGGCGAGGCGGACGACCGCGCCATTGGGCAGAGCGACCTCGACGGGGGCGGTGGCGCGAACGCGGACGGGGAGGAAACATGGTTCGGCATCGTGCGTGCGGGGCGGCGTGGCGAGCTGTCGCTTCCAGTAGAAGAAGCTGTTGGCGGAGATGCCCTCGGCGGCGCAGAAGGCGGCCACGGAGAGATCGGCGGCGGCGAAGCGGGCCAGGCGGTCGGCCCAGAGTTGTCGGGTGGCGGCGCGGCTGCGCCGCGGGCGGCCAACGGGATCGGACATGGCGGGCCTCCGGGAATGTCGGGCGACCTCCCGAAGATACGCGACCTGTCAAGAACGTGACCCGCCGGGCGCGTACCCGCCGACTTCCTGGACGGGGTGGCGGCGGCCGCGGCGGTGCTCGTCCAACTGTTCCACAGCCTCGACGAGGCGGCGTTCCCCCGGCTGGTGCAGGAAGCGATCGCAGCCGCGCGGGGAGCGCTCTTGGCCTGGGTGAGCAACGACGTGTTGGTGCCGGAGTTCTGGCTGCAGCAGCTGGCGGCGCTGGCGACGGCGAACGAGAAGATCGGGGTGGTCGGGCCGACGGCCAATCTGGCCGGCGAGCACGGCTGCTTCCAGCAGCCACCGATCCGGCAACCACTCCGCCACTTGCTCCGCCGTCGGCGCCTCCCCCAACGCAAACAATCCCGGCAAGCGCCTCGCGCAGGTAACGGAACGGGTCGATCCCCAAGTGCTTGCACGTCAGCACCACCGCGTACAGCACCGCTGCCGTCCGCCCGCCGGCTTCACTGCCCAGCACCACCCAGTTGTTCCGCCCCAGGGCGATGGCCCGCAGCGTCCGCTCGCTGAGGTTGTTGTCGATCGCCAGGTAGCCCTGCTCCAGGTAGCGGCACAACGCCGCCCAGTGGTTCAACGCATAGCCGATCGCCTGCCCCAGCGGTGACTTCGGCAAGCGCTTGCGGTCGGTACTCGTCCAGCCACTGCTTCAGCTCGGTCAGGATCGGCCCGGCTTGCCGCTGCCGGAGTTGCCGCCGTTGCTCCTCCCGCTGCGGGCGTTGCTGCCGCGCCGCCGGCTCGTCCGAGGGGCCCAGCAGCTCCGGCAGGGCCCGTTCGATGGCGTACAGCTTCCGGATCAGCTCCAAAGCGGGGTTCGCCCGCACGTCGCCCCCTTCGCTGGCGGCGACGAACTTGCGGCGGGCATGCGCCCAGCAGCAGCAGTGCCGGACCTGCTCGTCGCCGTACAGCCCCTCGTACTGGGCCAGCGCGTCGGCTTGCAGATAGCCCCGGTAGCCCGCCAGGAACCGCTCCGGCCCGGCCGCCGTGTAATCGGCCGTGAAGTCGAACACCACGTACGGGTAGTCGGCATCGCCGAGGTACGCCCACAGGTGGGCCTTCCGCGTCCGGCTCGCCCCCGGCGCGCGCAGCTTCACCCCCGTGTCGTCGCCGTGGATCACCCGCGCCAGCAGTACGCGGGTGTGCATCAGTGCCACCAGCGGCGCGAGCAACTCGGCCGCCTGGGCCAGCCAGCCGCCCAGCGTCGAGCGCGAGATGGAGACGCCGCTGCGGTCCAGCTGCCCGGCCAGGCGGTGCATGGGCACGTGGTCGGCAAACTTGGCGGTCAAGACGTGGGCCAGCAGGCCGGGGCCGCACAGCCCCTTGGCGAGCGGTCCCACCTGCGGCGGTCCGGCCGTCTGCAGCCGCTGCTCCGCCGGCACCACGGCCGGGTCGCAGGTCGGGCATGCGTAGCTCTTCTTGATGGTGCGGAGGACGAAGAACTGGGCCGGCTGGAGATCGAGCTGCTCGGCCGTCTGCGCGCCGATGCACACCCGCGGCCGGCCGCAGCAGGGGCACCGCTGTTCCGCCTCGGTCAGGTCGTGGACCACCTCGCGGCGCGG
>JAXMAU010000119.1:0-2580 GCA_046350215.1 Gemmataceae bacterium
GGTTGGCGGTCCGCAGCTGCGTGCCTGCCTTCTCCGTGCCCGCCTGTTCGCGGAACGAGGCGACGCGGCCGCGGCGCAACGCGAGCACGCGGCGGCGGGGCGGCTCCAGCCCGGCGGCGAGCAGGACTGGGTGGCGCGGGCGCAGGCGCAGATGTCCGATGCCCCCGATCAGGCCCTGGCGGACCTCGACGCAGCCCTGGCCCGCTATCCCCAGTCGGTGACGGCGCTGCTAGCCAGGGCGACGATCCTCGAGGAGCAGAAACACCAACCAGAGGCCGCCCTGGCCGTGCTAAATGCTCTGCTGGAGGTCTATCCGACCAACGTTTCGGTCCTGTGTCGGCGCGGCCTCCTGCTGGCTCGGCTCGGCCGGCGCGACGAGGCGCACCGCGACGGCCACGCCGCCCTGGCCCTCGACGCCTCGGCCATCGTTCTGTATCGGGTCGGGGTGATCCACCTGTTGGTCGCGCCGGTGGATGTCCACGACCGCAACGAGGCGGTTCGTCTCATCCAGTCCGCCCTGCGGAAAGGCTACCCGCGCGAACGCACCGAACAGGACCCCGATCTCGACGCCATCCGCAAGGATCTGTGGATTCGCCCCGCCGCCATTCGGCCGGCCAGTGCGCCCTCCGCCTCTCCATGACCAGGGAGAGACATAGCATCCCAACTGCGATCGCTTTTATCGATTGATTCCGACGGACAGATCCGGTGCGGCGCCGCCGACGCGCAGGGCGCCGTCGAGGGCGTGCCGCAGCGATTCGCCGATACCGCGCTGGCGGATGGTGCGGATCTGCCCGCGGCAGCGGAGGAAGGCATCGACCACTTTCCGGTCCCACTGGATACCCGCGCCCTCGATCAAGGTCGCCTCGGCGCGCTCCGGCGGCAGGGCGTCCCGGTAGGGGCGAGAAGTGGTCATGGCGTCGTAGCCGTCGGCAACGGCGATGATCCGGGCGAGCTGCGGGATCGCTTCTCCGGCGTGTCCCTCGGGGTAGCCGCTGCCATCGTAGCGCTCGTGGTGGTACAGCACTCCCGGCAGCAGGTGGCGAATCGGCGTCAGGTCGGCGAGGATACGGTAGCCGATCAGGACGTGCTCGCGGATGTGCGCCATCTCCTCAGGCGTCAGCATTTCCTTCTTGGCCAGGACGGCGTCGCGGATGCCGATCTTGCCGATGTCGTGCAGCAACCCGGCGAGGTAGACGTCGCTCAGTTCGTCCGCCGGCAGGGCCATCTCCCGGGCCAACTCGACGGCAATCCGCGCGACCCGCTCGCTGTGGCCGTAGGTGTAGGCGTCCTTGGCGTCGATGGCCGCGGTGAGCGACCGGGTCAGTCCGACGAGCAGGTCCTTCAGGTCGCGGTAGCGTGCCGCGGAGCGGAGGAAGAAGCCGAGCAGCGACGCGAACGGGGTGAACAGCGCGGCGTCGCTGCGGTGGAAGGCAGCATCCGCGTCTTCCGCCGTCGGCCGCTTGTTCAGGGCCAGCAACCAGCCGGTCGGCTGCGCGTCGGCCACCAGCAGAGCGATCAGATTGCGGACGGCGGGGAACCGGCTCCCCCAGCTCATCTCCTCGACAGCGTTACTCACCAGCACCCCGGTCCGCTGTGCCTCCATGCTGCCGCCGAGCAGCCCCTGCAGCTGGCGGCACTCGACCACCGACAGGCCGGGGTCGCCGTGCGTCGCCACCTCCTCCGAGCCGTGCGGCAGCCAGACCACCGCTTCCGTCCCGAGGGCCGCCGCCGCCGCTTCGAGCAGGTGCTGGACCCCAGCGGCGGGCGCCCGATGGACGCGCAGCCGGCGGACGCCGTCCTTGAACGCGAGGAGAGTCCGCCAGCAGGCCTGCGTCTCGGTGGCCGGGACGGAGTCGCCCGAGTGCGAACCGCAGCTTCCCGGCGCCGCCAGCCGCTGGCGGAACGACTTCGCCCATTTCTCGATCCGGCCGCGTTCCAGTTCGCGGTCGGTCCCCAGGGCCGCCAGTTCGCCCACGGCGACGATGGCCGGCGCTCCGTTGTTCAGGCACAGGATGACCCGGTACAACGATCGGTCGGCGCCGACCGCCAGGACCTGCACTGGTTCCTGCTCCAGAGCGTGCAGCGTGCGGGACGAAAGCGGCATCGGCGGTTGCCGCTCATCGACCGCGATCGGCGCGCCGGTGTCGCCGCGGTAGAAGGCAAAGCGAGTGCCGAACTCCTCCTGCACTACCAGGGCGAAGGCGCGGACCCGGTCCTCGATCGGGAAACTGGTCGACTGGGAGGCGCGGCAGGGGTTGAACACGGGAGGACTCCAGGGAGAGTGAGACAACCGCGACGAGAGCCGCCGGTCAACCGCCCTTGCCCGGAGGCCGAGCGCCGGCCTCGGCCGTCGCCGCCAGGCGGCGCAGCCGGGGGTGGTTGCGGAGGGAGGCGAGGTCGGGGTCGTTCGCCACCCCGCGCATCGAGAAACCGGCGCGGGCGGCCTTTTCCAGCAGGTCGAGCGCCTCGCTCTCGCCGTGCAGGTCGGTCGGCCGCCGTGTCAGGGCGGCGACACAGGCGGCCGCATAGAGCGTGCGCTGCCCCTTGTCATCTTGAGCGAGGCACTGGCGCATCTCCTCG
>JAXMAU010000120.1:0-2578 GCA_046350215.1 Gemmataceae bacterium
CGCTGACCGTCACGCGGCCCGGAGCGCAAAGCTCGTTCCCGCCGCGCGATGAGATCGAGGCGTGGCTGCGGACGAAAGGGTAATTGTCGTCTACCCGATCGCTCACGCGCCGGTCATCGAGCCGGTCGGCGGATCGGCGTCGGTACGCCGCTGGTCGCGTTCCGCCAGCCACACGCCGGCGAACGCCAGGCCCAGCCCGGCGGTCCAGCCGGCGAGCATGTCGAGCGGGTAGTGAACGCCCAGGTACGGCCGCGTCAGGCCGATCGTCAGCCCGAGGAACACCCCTGCCGCCACCAGTGCCACGCGCATCCACCGGCGCCGCAGTTCGCGCGCCAGCAGCAGCGCGGCGGTGAGATAGATCGCCGTCGGCGACAGGGCGTGGCCGCTCGGGAAGCTCGGCTCGTTCGGCAGCGCGATCAGCCGCCATGCCACCGCCGGCCGTGGGCGGTCGACCAGCCCTTTCACCCCGTACTGGACCACGAACGACGCCACCGCGACCGCCGCCAGCGTCAGCGCCGCCCGTCGCCGGCCCGCCGCGGCGAACGCCAGCACCATCAGCAGCGTCAGCGGCGCCAGGAAGACAAAGTCGCCCAGGTGCGTCCAGGTCATGACCAGGACGTCAAGCCACGGTCGGTGCAGCGACCCGAAGAACTCCAGCATCCCCAGGTCGTACCCCTGCAGCGCGTCCATCGGTCGCGTCTCGCCGGCGCCCGTGCATTCTGCCCTTGCCGCTCGCCGCGGGATGCCTCTAGAATGCAGTATTCCAGAAGTCTATGCCGAATGGGTCTGTTCGCGGAGAGGATCGATGAAGGAAGGCATTCACCCGAAGTACGAAGAGGCGACCGTCACCTGCGGCTGCGGGAACAAGTTCACCACGCGCAGCACCCGCAAGGCGATCTCCGTCGAAATCTGCTCCGCCTGCCACCCGTTCTTCACCGGCAAGATGAAGTTCATCGACACCACCGGGCGGATGGAGCGGTTCCAGAAGAAGTACAACTGGGACAAGCGCAAGAAGGCCGGCGAGGCGGAAGCCGCCAAGTAGCCCGTCGCCCCCGACCGCGCCGGCTGGCGCGTTCGGGGGCGTTGCTGTCTACCTGGCTGCGCCGTGGGCCGTCCCGCGGCGTCGGGCGGTCGATCCCCCGGATCGGTTTGACCCCCGCCTTCCGCCGCGATCCGGCAGGACCGCCCGGCATGTGGCCGTTCTTCGAGCAGGCGCTGACCCGCTACCACGAACTCGAGGCCCAGCTCGCCGACCCCGCCGTGGTCGGCGACCGCGTCCGCTACTCCCGCGTCGCCCGTGAGCACGGCGCGCTGGCGCGCAAGGTCCGTCCGTACCAGGACTACCAGAAGCTGCTCGCCGACCTGGCCGCCACCGAGGCGCTGCTCGCCGCCGAAACCGACCCGGAGATGCGGGCGGTCGCCGAGGAGGAGCTGCGCGACATGCACGCGCGGCGCGAAGCGCTCGTCGCCCGGCTGGAGGAGTTCCTGCTCGCCGGCGACGAGGACTATGACAGCATCATCATGGAAATTCGTGCCGGCACCGGCGGCGACGAGGCGGCGCTGTTCGCCGGCAACCTCTTCGACATGTACGACCACTACGCCCGCGACCTGGGCTGGCAGGTGGAGACGATCGCCTTCAGCCCCGGCGAGGCCGGCGGCTTCAAGGAAATCGTCTTCGGCGTGAGCGGCGACGGCGTGTTTCAGCACCTGCGCTACGAGAGCGGCGGACACCGGGTGCAGCGGGTGCCGGCGACCGAGGCGCAGGGCCGTATCCACACCTCCGCCGCCACCGTCGCCGTCCTGCCCGAGCCGGACGAGACGCAGATCGAGGTCCGTGACCAGGACATCGAGTGGGAGCGGATGCGCGCCGGCGTCGCCGGCGGGCAGCACGTCAACAAGACCGAGAGCGCTGTCCGCCTGTGGTACAGGAAGGGCACCCCCGACGAGCTGGAGGTGAAGTGCCAGGACGAGCGGAGCCAGCACAAGAACTTTGACCGCGCCATGCGCATCCTCCGCAGCCGGCTGTACGAGCGGCAGCAGCAGAAACTGCACGCCGTGCGGGCCGAGCAGCGGCGAACGCTGATCGGCTCGGGCGATCGCAGCGACCGCATCCGCACCTACAACTTCCCGCAGAACCGGCTGACCGACCATCGCATCAACCTGACACTGTACAAGCTGGACGCCATCATCGCCGGCGCGATGGCCGATCTGGTCCGGGCGCTGCGCGACCACGACCGCAAGCAGCGGCTGGAACAGGCCGGCGCCAGGCCGGTCGGGCCGTGAGCGAAACGGGAGGATCACCGGCGTGAGCACGGACCAGCCCTGGACGATTGGCCGCCTGCTCGACTGGACGACGCAGTTCCTGGCCGGCAAGGGCGCCGGGTCGGCGGCGCGGCTGGAGGCGCAGCTGCTGCTGGCGCACGCCCTGGGCTGCTCGCGCACCGCCCTGTACATGCGCCACGACGAGGAGCCAGCCGAGGCCGACCGCGGCCGATTCCGCGAGCTAGTGCAGAAGCGCGCCGCCGGCACGCCGGTGGCGCACCTGCTCGGCCGCAAGGAGTTCTTCTCGCTCGAATTC
>JAXMAU010000121.1:0-2437 GCA_046350215.1 Gemmataceae bacterium
ACCGCGACCGCGTCTATGCGCTGGTCCGCGACAACCTCGACGATCCGCTGCTGCGCAAGTACCTGCCGCAGATCCGCTCGACCGGCTGTGTCCGCTCCGAGCGCGATCTGGCCCGGAGCGACTGGGCCAAGGGGCTGTGCCGCTTCCTCGGCATCCGGCCGCAGGAGTACCGCCAACTCAAGGCGGCGGGGACGGCGCATCGGTTCCAGCAGCTGATGGGCCGCAACGAGTGGGATCAAATTGCGTTCAAGGAAGTCCCCGGCCGGGCGATGCTGCACCTGATCTCGCGGCGCGGCCATAACCCGCTGACGCCGTTCGAGCGGCATGGCCAGACCGAGCGGCTGCGCGACTGGGTGCTGAATGAGAAGACGGTGAAGTTCACCGGCTACCCATTTGAGCTGACCCGCGCCGCCTCGCGCCGCCGCAAGCCGACGCCGCTGCAGCAGGCGATCTACGACCGGCAGTTCGAGACGATTCTCGAACCGATGCGCGGGCACCAGCTCGGCAACGTCCTGTGCGCCCTCGACACGTCCGGGTCGATGGCTGCCGCGGTCGCCGGCAAGACGACTGCTTATGACGTCTGTGTCAGCCTTGGTCTGGTCTTTTCCTCGCTGAACGTCGGGCTGTTTCAGAACGCCGTCGTCGCCTTCGACAGCACCAGCCGGCTGATCCGGCTCAATGGCACGTTCTGCGAGCGGCTGCACCAGGTCGAGTCGATGGAAACGGCGTGGGGGTCGACCAACTTCCAGAGCGTCATCGACTTGCTGGTGCAAACGCGGCGGCAGCATCCGACGACGCCGGTGGCCGAGTTCCCGTCGACGCTGCTGGTCGTCTCCGACATGCAGTTCAACCCGGTCGACGGCAACGCGCAGACCAACTACGAGCGCGCGATGGCGCGGCTGCGCAAGGCGAAGCTGGGCGACATGCGGATCATCTGGTGGTTCGTCAACGGTGAGGCGACCGACTTCCCGGCGCGGATGGATGACCGCGGCGTCTTCCTGATCGGCGGGTTCGACCCGACCAACCTGAAGGCGCTGCTCAGCCTCGACCGGCGGACCCCACGTTCGACGCGGCGGCGGAGAAACACCAGACGCCGCTCGACGGGCTGCTCCAACTTCCTCGCCCAGCCGATCTTCACGCTGCTGACGACGGACGGCTGAGCCGGTCCCTCAATCGCGTTCGGGCGGGCGGAACAGTTGCAGGTGGCGAGCGAACCGCTGTTCCAGCTGGTGGTGCAGGTCACACAGCAGGCTCGCTTCCTTGCCGGTTACCTCGCGGCCGTTGCCGAGCGTCATCATCTGGCCCATCAGCACGCCCTCGATCTCGACCAGCTGCTTCTGCAGCTCGTCGAGACGGGCGTCGACGGCCGGCCGAGCCGCTCACCCATACCCCAGAAGCGGCAGGCCTCGCTGAACGTCCACTCGGCGTCGCGGTTTTGCCGGTGCTTGGAGTAGATCGCCGACGCGAACAGGCTCTGCAGCAGCAGGTCCTGGTCGCGCGTCAGCTCGGCGAGATTGCGGCGCGCGGTCAGCGGCGGCGTTTCCTCGCCCTGGAGCAGCTTGCGGACGACCTGCCGCCCGTCGCGGGTGAGGGTGTACAGCTTCTGCCCGACCTTCGCCATCCACCCGCGGCGCGGCAACCCCTTCTCGCCCATGATGCCGGACAGCACCTTGTTCGAGTCGGGGTACACCTCCTCGAACCCCTTCAGGCCGAACGTGCGCGGATACTTCTGCCAGGCGCTGACGATGAGCGCCTCGGCGCTGAACGGCGACTGGCCCTGTTCCTCGAGGTGGGACGCGGCCAGCAGGATCTTCTCGGGCAATGTGCAGTCAGCGAGGTGGTTCACGGCAGGCCCCTAACCGCGTGGGCGATCGACCGGCGATTGTTCTCCCCACTCGATTGTGACCCGCCCCTTTTCGGGTTGCTAGACGAGGACTTCCGCGCCCCCCGCGGTCGCCGCTTAGGGCGGAGGCAGACTCGGGAAAACCGCTACGTTGCGCCGCCGTCAGTCGGCCTCCTCGCCGCCGGCGGCGTCGAGGTGCGTCAGCTCGCGCACCAGCACGGTGGCGTAGCTGCCCGACGGCAGGGTGAACGCCAGGCGCACGCCGTCCGGTTCCACCGCGCCGGTCAGATCGTCGACGTAGACGAGTGTATACCTCCGCGTGCCGGACAGCAGCTTGCCGAACCCGTTGAACGCGGCGGGGGTCAGCCCGGCGTCCTCCAGCGTGCGCGCCTCCCGCGCGCTCGCCTCGGCGGCGGCGGCGAACATCTTGCGGCCGTAGATCGGCCCGGCGGGGATGATCTCGCGGGCGTCGAAGCGGCGCTGCTCCGCCTCCAGGTCGGTCGCCACGAACATCCCGCCGAACGGCCACTTCGCCATCACGTCGCCGGACAGCACGCGATGCAGCACGCCGTCGCTGATCCGCGCCGTCAGGTA
>JAXMAU010000122.1:0-2414 GCA_046350215.1 Gemmataceae bacterium
CGACGCGGTTCCACCGCGACTTTTCGAGGGGACGACGCGATCCTGGCGGCTGGCATCGCACTTGCATTACTCACCGGCGGACTGAACCGACCGCCACAGGAGCCGCGGTCGCGAATGAGACTGATGGGTTATCCAAAGAGGTGTACAATGCAGCGTCTGATGATCCTGGGCGTGGTGGCGGTGGCGGCCGTGGTCGGCTGCAATTCGAGCGACCGCGGCGGTAAGAAGGACGAGAACACCAAGGGCAGCGAGACGTTCACCGTCAAGGCGCCGGCGACGTCGACGACCATCAAGCAGGGCGACAAGCAGACGGTCAAGCTGACGGTCAACCGCGGCAAGAACTTCAAGGAGAACGTCGCTCTGGCCGCCGACGCCCCCGCCGGCCTGAAGGTCGCCCTCGACCCGTCCACCGTCAAGGCGTCCGACGGCGAGACGGTAACCGCCACCATCACCGCCGGCGCCGACGCCGCCCTGGGCGAACACACCGTCACCGTCAAGGCGACGCCGGAGAAGGGCAACGCCACCGACGTCGGCATCAAGGTGAAGGTCGAGAAGAAAACCGACTGAGCCGGAAGGATCCGTTGCCTCGTTGCGCCCAACCCCCGGCCGAGGTCGCACGCGAAGGGTCTCCCTTGGCGCCGACCCCGGCCGGTCACGTTCACTTCTGAATCGATGTTCCGTCGTTGGGCCGCTCGCTCCTCTTTGGGTGTCAACCCTGGCAGCAAAGCGCCACCGGCCAACGGCGTAACACCGATTCTTGCTGTGGTGCCATGCCCACGCTGGCGTGGGCATGTGGCGTTCCTCCGACCGGCCCCTTTGGGATAAGCTGTCCCCGCATCACATGGCCACGCAAGCGTGGCCATGGCACCCAACGCCGAAGCCCCGAAGGGGCGACAGTCCATAGCCCCGGGTGTCAACCCTGGCAGGATAGCGGCACCGGCCAACGCCGTAACCCCTATCTTTCTCACTTTTCCTGCCAATGCGCGATACCTTTTGAAAAAGGTGTGGTTCAATGGCACTGTATGCTTCGCTCATCCCCGCCCGCCGACGACCAACCTAACTCGCCCGCACCGGGGCGTGACTTCCCGGAGGACCGACCAATGCACCTCTTCGTGCGTCTGGGCCTCGCTCTCGGTTTCGCCGTTCTGGGTATCGTCTCCCCCGTCCGCGCCGCCGTGCCGCTGCCCGGTGGTGGGGTGGTCGAGCAGGTCGATTTCGAGCGGCACGTCATGGGTCTGCTCGGCCGCGCCGGCTGCGCCTCCGGGTCGTGTCACGGGTCGTTCCAGGGTAAGGGCGGGCTGCAACTGTCGCTGTTCGGCTACGACCCGGCGAAGGACCACCAGGCGCTCGTCCGCGACGCCAGCGGCCGGCGCCTCGACCTCGCCAACCCGGACCGCAGTCTGCTGCTGCTCAAGGCCACCGGCCAGGTGCCGCACGGCGGGTTCACCCGCTTCGGCAAGGAGTCGTGGCAATACCGGCTGCTTCGCGCGTGGATCGCCAGCGGCGCGCCGCGCACCGCTGGCTCCGGCGAGGTCAAGGCGGTGACGATCACCCCGCGCGAGTGGGTGTTCAAGAAGGCCGGCGAGACGGGCCGGCTCCGCGTTCAGGCCACCTTCGCCGACGGCAGCACCGAGGAGATCACCCCGCTGTGCGACTTCCGCACCAATGACGACGCCGTCGCCGAGGTGTCGACCTACGGCGTGGTGCGGGCGATGCGGCCGGGCGACACGGCGATCGTCGTCTCTTACCGCGGCACCGTGCTGCCGGTCCGCGTGCTGGTGCCGACGGCGACGAAGCCGGGGTTCGTCTACCCGAAGCTGGCCGAGGCCAACTTCATCGACCGCGAGGTGTTCGCCAAGCTGCGGCGGCTCAACATGGTGCCGTCGGAGCTGTCGTCCGACGCCGAGTTTTTGCGCCGCGTCACCATCGACACCATCGGCACCCTGCCGACGCCCGACGAGGTCCGCGCCTTCCTCGCCGACGACCGGCCCGACAAGCGCGAGCGCAAGATCGACGAGTTGCTGAATCATCCGCTCCATGCCGCTTTATGGGCGACCAAGTTCTGCGACATCACCGGCAACAACACCGATGGCCTGGAGAACCCGCCGCAGCGCCGGCCGTATCTCAGCCAGATGTGGCACGACTGGTTCCGCAAGCGCATCGCCGACAACCTGCCCTACGACCAGATCGTCAAGGGCGTCCTGACCGCCACCAGCCGGCAAGGCAAGTCGCCGGAGGAGTACATCAAGGATGTCGAGGCAATCGAGACGGCGCAGGACGAGGGCAAGAAGTCGACCTACGCCGACCGGGAAACGCTCGACCTGTTCTGGCGGTCGCAGCAGCGGGTTCCGCCGGAGCAGTGGGGCGAGAAGACCGCCGCCGCGTTCCTCGGCGTGCGCCTGGAGTGCGCCCAG
>JAXMAU010000123.1:0-2165 GCA_046350215.1 Gemmataceae bacterium
CACCCCGGCTCCAGCGCGTCCCGCCCGTCGAGCGCCCACAGCGCGTGCATCCGCGCCACCGGCGTTTTGCCGTCGCGGGCCAGCGACGTCAGCGCCGGGAGCGCGTCCGCCGGCTTCCGCTCGTCGAGCAGCCGCTGCGCCGTCAGTCGCCACCAGCTGTTCGCGTCGCCAAGGTGGCGCACCAGCTCACTCGTCGTCGCCCGGTCGAGCGCCGGCCGCACCGGCTTGCTCCCCGCCGGAGCGGTGGTGACGCGCCAGATCCGGCCGCGGCCCCGACTCTCCAGGTTGAGCCGCGCCTTGATGTCATCGGGCAGCGACAGCGGGGTTTCGATCACCTCGCGGTAGAAGTCGAGGACATAGATCGCCCCGTCCGGCCCGAGCGTCAGGTGGACCGGCCGGAACCAGTTGTCGATGGAGGTCAGGAACTCGCGATCGGGATGGCCGCGGCGGGCGACGTAGGTGGCGCCGCTCGGCGTCAGGGTGTCGCGCAGGATCAGGTTGTTGGCCGGGTCGCAGACGAACACTGTGCCGCGGTATTCGGGAGGAAGCAGATCGGCGGTGTAGACGAGCGGACTGCAACCGGAGGTGACGTAGCCGCCGGGGACCAGCTCGGTGGTCGGGAACCGTTTGGCGTCGACGCTGCCGGCGCGGCGGGTGGTCCGCTCGACCCGCCACGCCTCGAACGGGCTGGTGCGGAACACCTTGCAGGCGGCGCCGTGTTCGGGGATGTCGAGCGTGACCTCCCGCACCGGCAGCGCCGGGTTCCGCCGCAGGTAGTGGTCGGGCAGGATGATGTGCCGCAGGTGCTGGCTGTTGGTGGCGGTGAACCAGCCGCCCCGGGCGTCGGCGGACAGCCCGTACTGACCGCCGCCGGACGTCGGCTCCAGACTGCCGGGAACGTCGGGCCGGAACCGCACCCCACGGCCGCGCAGGGTGACCGGGGCGACGCCTGGTTTCTCGACGCAGGTGATGGTGCCGCCGGCCATGCCCGCCACGCCATGTATCCAGTTGTCGTGCGCGAACTGCAGGCTGTTGAGCAGCTGCTGAATGTTGGCGACGTCGAACCCGGTGTAGAGCACGGTGCGCCGGTCGGCCTTGCCGGCGCCGGTGGTGTCCTGCAAATAGAGGAGATCGGGCGCATTGGCGACCAGCAATCCTCCCTTCCACGGCGTCAACCCGGTGGGGAAGCGCAGCCCGTCGGCCCAGACGGTGGCGGTTTCGTACACCCCATCGCCGTCGCGATCCTCCAGCAGCTTGATGACGCCGGAGGAGATGGTGCCGGTGCCGCGTCCGCCGTTGGGGTAGCCGCGCATCTCGCACACGAACAGCCGGCCGCGCTCGTCGAAGGTCATCGCCACCGGGTCGACCACGTTCGGCTCGGCGGCGACCAGCTCGACCCGGAACCCTTTCGGGACCGCGAAGGTGGCCCGCTCTTCGTTCGGGGTCAGCGGACGGCTGTTCCTGAGCGGCGGCAGGTCAGCCGGCCCGGCGGCGTGGAGCGACAGCCAGTAAAGGACGGGGAGCAGACCGAGCGACAGGCAGGAACGTCGCATGGGGGAACCTCGCAACAGGCGGGAAGGTCGGGATCAGTGTAATCCCGCCGCGCGGTCGCTGCAACGGTCCGGTTCGGTCGATGGGAAAAACGAGCAACTCGCTCCGCCCGGGAGAGTTCGGGCAGGTGAAGGCAAAGCCCGTCGCCCTCCCCTCACGACAAGGTGAGGGGAACGGCGGTGGGGGGTCAGTCGGCGAGATCGCCGAGCAGTTTGCCGAGCACCTCGTGGGTGAGCGAGAACGGCACCGGCTCGCGGCCGCCGGCGGTTCGCTGGCCGCGGTAACGGCCAAACCGGGTCGCCCCGTCGCTGTGGCGGACCACCTCGTAGTAGTCGGCGGCATCGCCCTGCCGGGTCGGCGTGCGGCTGCGGAGCTGGGCGACGTTGCGTTCGCCGTCGGCCTCGACCAGGGCGAGCGGTTCGAGCAGCCCGGTTACGCGGTCGGCGATCCGCTGCCCTTGCTCACCGGCCGACACGGCCTCGACGGGCGGGCGGGTGCGTGTCAGCCGCATCTCCCACAGGCGGCTGCCGACGGTGTCGACCCGGTCGGCGTCGACGTCGACCTTCCAGCCGGACGGCGGATGGTCGACAGACAGCGTCTGGCGGCCGGCGTCG
>JAXMAU010000124.1:0-1909 GCA_046350215.1 Gemmataceae bacterium
CCTGGCCGGCCCGGCGCCCCGAGCACGCCCGAGCGAAGGACCAGCGGCACCCCGATGCCGGCGATCGCGGCGGCACCCTGCGACAGCAGCTCGCGGCGAGACAGATCCACGGCCGATCTCCTTCGTACAAGAGGCGAATGGTTGACGTTGGTTCTCTCGTTGACGCCCGTTGTCCCGACCTGTCAGCGTTTGAGCCGCATTTGCTCGACCCTGTCCGGGTCGACCTCCACCCCGAGGCCGGGACCGTCAGGCACCGCCATCTCTCCGTTCTCGGCCGTCAGCGGTTTCTTCAGCACGCTGCCGCTGAGAAACTGCGGCCCGTTCAGCGCACATGGGCGAGTGAAGTCGCAGGCGCCGTAGAGCAGCAGCGCCGCCGCCAGCGCCAGGTCCGGGTCGGTCAACCCGGAACCCAGACGAATCAGGTCGTTCTTCTCGCAGATGCCCACCTGAACGAGTGACTCGGTCAGCCCGCCCACCTTGGCCGGCTTGAACGCCACGCCGTCGAGCATCCGTAGCGCGACGTACTCCTCCAGCTCGGTGTGATGCACCACGCTCTCGTCGAGGATGATCGGCAGCGCGCCGATCTTGCGCAGCCGTTGCAGGCCGGTCAGCCGCGCTGGCGGCAGCGGCTGTTCGAGCACGGCGACGCCGGCGTCGGCCAGCTTGCGGACCGCCTGCCGGGCGGTCGCCTCGTCGTAGCCGGCGTTGGCGTCGGCCCACAGGAAACCGTCCGGCACGAGCTTCTTCACCCGCCGCGCCAGCTCGATGTCGAACGTCAGGTCCGGTGCCACCTTGATGTTGAAGTGCTTGTAGCCACGTTCACGGCCCGCGGCGATCAGTCGCGGCACGTCGTCCAGCTTGACCGGGTTGAGCGTCCAGCTGAGCGTCAGCCGCTCGCGGCCCTTGCGGCCCCAGCGCTGGGCCGCGGTCTGCTTGAGGATGCGGCCGGTCAGGTCGAACAGGGCGAGGTCGATGCCGGCCTTGCACATCGGCTGGCCGGTGGAGAACGCCGGGGCGATCACCCGATTCATCGCCTGGTGCGCCCGCGCCACGTCGAACGGGTTCAGCCCGATCAGCACCGGCGCCAGGTAGCGGTCGATGGTGGTGAGGACGGTTTCGAGCGTCTCATACGACCAGCGGTGGATCGGCACCGCCTGCCCCCAGCCGATCGACCCGTCGTCGGCAGTCAGCTTGACCAGCACCGTCTGCCGGCCGGTTGGCCGACCCTGGGCGTCCTCGAAGAATTTGAAGCGGCCGACGGTCGGATAGACGACCGGCACCGTTTCGACGCGAACGATCTTCACCGCCGGCGGCGAGGGGGCACCGTCCGCGTCGCGGGCCAGGCACGCGGCGGCGGTGATCGATGTGCCGGCGGCAAGGAAGTGGCGGCGGGACGGCATGCGCGAGACTCCGGCGGCCCAGCGAGCCGAACAGGAAAGGACTAGCCGATCCGCATTGTACCCCGTTTTACCGCCGCGGCCAGCCGGCGCCTGCCCATCTTGACCCGATCCGCCAATCCCGACTATCTTGTCGGTTTGACGGAACGCTCGCCCGGCGAAAGGACGCGCCGCATGCTCTTCAACTCGTGGAAGTTCGTCGTCTTTTTCCTCGCCGTCTGGATGGTCTATCTGTCGCTGCGGCGACACCTCCGCTGGCAAAACCTGTTCCTGCTCGTCGCCAGCTACGCATTCTATGCGGCGTGGGACTGGCGATTCGCCTGCCTGCTGGCCGGCACCACCGTCATCGACTACGTCGCCGGGCTGGGGCTCGAGGCGGCGCCGGCCGGCTGGCGGCGCCGCGCCTGCCTGCTGCTCAGCCTGACCAGCAACCTGACCGTGCTCGGGTTCTTCAAGTACTACAACTTCTTCCTCGCCAGCCTGGACGGCCTGCTCGCCCCGGCCGGGCTGTC
>JAXMAU010000125.1:0-1551 GCA_046350215.1 Gemmataceae bacterium
CACCGGGGGCAGAGGAGGACCGGCAAGGCGAGCCGTTCGTCGGCCCGGCCGGCCAGCTGCTCACCCGTATCATCACCGCCTGCGGATTGCGCCGAGAGGACGTCTACATCTGCAATATCCTGCGCTGTCGCCCGCCGGGGAATCGCCAACCACAGCCGGACGAGGCGGCGCACTGCTCGGAGTATCTGGAGCGGACGATCGAGCTGGTGGCGCCGAAATACCTCGTTGCCCTTGGCGGCACCGCCACGCGCTACCTGCTCGGCACCGAGACGGGCATTACCCGGCTGCGCGGCAAGTTCTTCGAGTATCGCGGCGTGCCGGTGCTGTGTACCTTCCACCCGTCCTACCTGCTCCGCTCGCCGGACAAGAAGAAGGACGTGTGGGAAGACATGAAGCTGCTGCTGACGCGGATGGGCCGGCCGATCCCCGGTCGGTCCGGGTGAGCGTCACACCTTCTGTTTGGCCGACAACTCTTCCAGCTTCTTGCGCAGTTGTTTGAGCGTCACCGGGCGGACCAGGACGGCGGAGTTCGGTCGAGACACGACCCGTCCGGCCAGTCGACCCTGCTCCTCGGACAGAATGACGACACCGCTGCATTGGAACTGCCTGGTGCCGGCTTCCTGCATCACCTTTTCGAACACCAGCAGGCCGTCGTCGCCGACGGTGCCGACGTCGACGATCAGCGCCTCGTAGGGCTGCTGGCGGAAGCGGTCGAGAGCGCGGATCGGGTCAACGGCGAGCAGCACGCGATAGCCCAGCTCGCGGAACTGCTCGCGCAGCGCCTCCTGTAGCCGCTGGTTGGCCTCCACCAGAAAGATCGTCTTGCTCGCCCCGTTCTTGCTGCCGGCCGCCGCAGCGGTGGCCCCGCCGCCGACGTCGCGGCGCGCCGCCTTCACCGCGTCGACCAGCTGCGACGGCGTCTGGAAGCGCCGCTGCGGGTCGAACGCCATCATCGAGTCGCACAGCCCGTACACGGCCGCCGGAGCGTTGATCTCGCCCTGGGTGAGCGACTTGACGTCCATGAACCGCCGCGCCTGCATGCGGGCGTGACGGTCCTTGGTCATCTCCAGCGGCGGGCGGCCGGTGAGCATCTCGTAGAACACGCAGCCGAGGAAGAAGATATCGCTGCGGACGTCGCCCGACTTGACGCCGGTGGCCTTCTCCAGCCCGGCGTAGTCGACCGTGCGGTCGACCTGCTCGTCGGCCTTGCCCAGGGCGGCGAACATCTGGGCCAGTCCGAAGTCCACCAGCTTCGCCTCGCCCTGGCTGGAGATGAGCAGGTTGGTCAGTTTGATGTCGCGGTGCGTGATGCCGCGGGAGTAGGCGTAGGCCAGGCCGGACGCCGCGTCCTCGATGATCTTGAGCGACTCGGGCACGGCAAGTGTCTTGCGGATCTGGAGAATCTCGCGGAGGTTTCCGCCCTCGACGAACTCCATGACGATGTAGTACTGGCGGGTAGCCGGGTCCTGGTTGATGGCGATCACTTCGACGATGTTGGGGTGCTTGAGGGTCAGCCCCACCTTGCCCTCGCGGATGAACAGGTCGATCCGC
>JAXMAU010000126.1:0-2574 GCA_046350215.1 Gemmataceae bacterium
GCAGAGCACGGGGGATCGGGTGTTGTGCTACCTCACGCCCAACGACCAAGCAGCACGCGACGGGGCTGCGTCATTTCCCAAAGCAGAATCTCGCGGCCGCTTCATCATTCGCGATGAAGACGGCACCCTTTACCGCCGCGTTTTGGCCGCCCTCCGCTAGCGTTTCTCCCCGCCGAAGGCGCCCGCTGCTGCGTTGCCGATGCCGTGAAGCAGGTCGCCCACCCACGGCGGCAGCGGCGCCTGCCCGCCGCCGCCGAGCAGCGGGTTGGGCGGGACGGGCGGGGCGTCGCTGACGGTGTACGACGCGCTGAACCTGAGGCACCACGCCGCGCCGTACACGGGCCAGATGGCGTTGCCGACCACCTCCGTCCAGAACCCTTCCCCGCGGTCCTGGCGGTTTGCCGGCGTCAGCGTGGCGTCACCCCACTTCGACAGCGACGGGGCCGGAATCGGCCACTTCACCCGCAGCGCGGAGCCGATGAGGTAGATCGCCGTGATGGGTGCGGCGCGGCGCTGCGCCGCCGAGGGTTTCTTCTCGCCACCCTTCTGCCGCTGCTCGGCGGTCCGGGGCGGCGGGAAGAAAAACTCCGGGTTGGCGGACAGGGCGGGGAACGCGCCGGCGACGGAGCCGAGCACCGCCCCGACGGCGCTGTTGATGGCGCCGCCGGCCACCGACCCGCCGTACACGTCCCCGGCGGCGGTACGGGGCTCCGTCGGCAGGGTCCGCACCTCGACGACGCCGCCGGCCGTCTCCTGGTACACCTGCATCCGCCAGTCCAGCCACGAGCTGTCCGGGTGGGGCTCCGGGAAGACGCCTTGCGGGATCTGGTTGAGGCCGCCGCCCCGATTCGGCTGGCGCTGCCGCAACTCGATCTCGACCGGCGCGGGCTGGAACAGGTCCACGATCTTGTCGTCGCCGATCCCGAACGTGAGCCCGATCTGGCCCCGCGGCCCGAGCACGCTGGCGACCGAATCCGACCACGCCTTCCAGTTCCGCCCGCCCGGCACCGGCCGCCCCATGCCGCACGCCTGGAGCATCGTCGGCAGGTCGGGGCCGGCGACCCGCCACGACATGCTGTAGTCGATCGTCGGCTTGCCGTAGATGTTTTCCTGGGCGCGGAACGACAGGGGGACGGCCGACGCCTTCTTCTGGGCGCCGTTGACGAGCGTCGGCTGGGCGCGGTCGATCTCGTCGAGCGACGCCTTCACCCGGTCGGCCACCAGCGCCAGGAAGGCGTTGCGGGCGTTGGCGACCCCGGCCGCCCCGGTCCGGGCGATCTCGTAACTGCCGCTGATCGTGTGGTTCCACTGCGTCAACTTCCCCGGGGGGCAGTTGAACTGGTGCGTCGCGTTCGCCTTGATGCAGCCCACCGGCGGCAGGTTGGGGCTCTCGAACTGCTGGTCCACGAACCGGAAGTCGATGCGGTCCTTCCCCTCGTTGAGGTGGAAAGACCCCGGCACGACGCGGCGGAACCCCTCCACGAACGGCGGGCAGATGTCCTCGCGGTACGAGTCCACGTTGTCCGGGAGCCGCCGGTCGGTGGGCGAGTTCCGCGTCATCGGGATGCGCAGGTGGCCGTTCACGACGCGGGTCGTCAGCCCGCTCTCGTCGATGTCGTAATCGACGGTGAAGTTCATGGCCATCGGGGCGAACTTGAACCGCGCCCCCGGGCCGTCGGGGATCGCGCACCGCACGCTCCACGTCAGCACGGCCGACCGGTTGGCGGTCAGTTCCGTGAGTTTCACGTTGCGCGGGATCGGCCCCCACAGCACGTCGCGCGTGGCGCCGACGTTGACCTGGAAGGCGTACCCCTTCCCGACGTACACGAACGGCATGGCCGGCTTCGTGAGGATCTGAGCGACGGCCCGCGTCGCCACCTCGATGTCGTCGCCGGTCAGCACGCACCGCAGGGTCAAGGAGATGTTGCTGTAGATGACCGTGCGCTGGGCCGAGTCCAGCACCGGCTCGATGCTGATCTCCTCCGTCGTGGTGGTGACGGGCCACGTCCACGAGTTCGCCCCGACGCCGTAGCGGGCGACCGCGTTGTTCGGCAGGTTGGTGAACGAGAAGCCGGGCATGGCGGGGTTACCGGGTGAAGATCGGGAGGTTCATGTTGGGGGCGGGGGCGGCGGGGCGGGCGGCCGCCGGGTCGGGCCGAAGTTGCTGGGCCTTCTCGACCCACTCCTGCATCAGGTCGCCGCCCTGGCCGCCGTTGAGGGACTTGAGAAGGTCTTTGGCAAAATCGCGAGCCCTGTCGGGCAGGAGATCAACCGACGCAATGACCGTCAGAATTGATCGCATCGTCTCCTCGCCCAAGATCGCCACGCCGGTGAGCACGTCCACAATGAAGGACTTGATCGGCAGCAGCGCCTCGCGCAAGAACGCCTCCTGCCGCGTCATCGCGTCGGTCAGAGCGGCCAGCGATTCTTCGAGCTGCTTGGCCTCGCGCACGTCCGATCGGAAGGAGGACACTTCGGAGCGCGACTCGGCCGCCGCCAACGCCCCCGAGTATGGTGCCAGCTCCCGCCCCCTCGCCACGAAGGCGTTTGCCGCGTCGGTGAAGGCGGTGGCCG
>JAXMAU010000127.1:0-11981 GCA_046350215.1 Gemmataceae bacterium
CGCTCGTTGAGGGTGGCGCCGGCCGGACGGGCGGCTGCCGCCACGTTTTCACGAAACTTTCCCGGTCACAGGGAGTCGGGGAGAGTGCCGGCGGGGAGCGGCGGGGCCGACGAGGTCATCTGAGGATTGGCAGGCGCCAGGCCGTCCGGATCGGCGATCTGCTCGTTGACGGCCGCCGGCAGGTTGACGGGGCCGACGCGGAAGCGGACCCCGACCTTCGACTGACCGTGCGGGCGGACGTCGCAGACGATTTCGCCGGTGGTGTGGGTGTGCAGCACGTGGGCCCAGTCCTCCGCCTCGCAGCGGCGGCTGCTGATCCAGCCGCTGTCGCACACCTTCTCCCAGGCCCGGGCCAGGTCGTTCTCGCTGCCGCGGGTGATCACCTTCCAGCCGGCCCCGCTGAAGCGGTTGGCGTCGGCCGCCAGCGGCGGCTGGGCCGCGCACACGGCGGCGAACAGGTCGAGCAGGTCCTGCGTCCCGCCGCCCAGCTCGGCGTTCTCCAGCAGGGGGAAACCCAGTTGTCGAGCGATCTGGGCCAGCGACTGCGGCCAGGAGAAGTAAACATCGATCAGGTCAGACAAGATGGCATTGGCCGCCGCCACCAGTTGCGATCCGCCGAACCGGAGCCGGGCGGCGTCGCCGAAACCGGCCGCCTGGCAGGGGCCGTTCCACTCCACGCGGCTGGAGAGGTGCGCGTAGACGAACCGCCGGCCGATTTGCCGGTCGTCCGCGAGGTCGGCCGGGGCGCGGACGTCCGTGACGACCAGACCGGGCAGCCGGGCGATCGGGACCGGGCCGACGTAGAGGCGGTGGGCGGCGACGCCGACCTCCAGCTCGAGGAACGGGTCGAGCGCCTGTTTCGCCGTCATGCCGTGCCGCATGGCCAGCTTGAGGTACTCGTTGCACGTCACCAGGCTGGTGACGTCTGCCGCCTCGGCAAGGGCCTGGTGCCACCGCTCCGGCGACGGCGTCCAGGCGATCGACCGCGGCTGGACCCCAAGGATGCCGGCAGCCAGACGCGGCGTGGTGGACTTCGCACTGCCGCTGGGGCCGGTTGCCAGGACGTAATAGGGTTGCCCCCGTGACACCTCCGAGCAGCCCGCGGCGGCCAGGCACAGCTGAAGGTAGTCCCGGCGCAGCCCAGGGAACACACTCTCCAGCACCCCCCACGCCTCGTCGAGAGGCATTCGCTGCGCCGACTCAAGGTACCTGGGTGCTATATCGGGCCGGTGCCGGTAGTCAGCGGCCGGCACGGCCCGGG
This sequence comes from Gemmataceae bacterium, assembly GCA_046350215.1. Lineage (GTDB taxonomy): Bacteria > Planctomycetota > Planctomycetia > Gemmatales > Gemmataceae > JAXMAU01. Next base: position 1,262 of record JAXMAU010000127.1, read on the forward strand.
TGAACTTGCCGTCGATGGCGTTGTGCTGCGAATAGACGCGGACCCCGGGGATCACCAGGACCGGCGGATACCCGTAGGGACCGAGGTCGACGGGCGTCTTGCTGAACCGCTCCACCTTCTCGTCGCTGATGCCGACGGCCGGGCCGTCCGCCGTCTGGACCTTGTACTGGACGGCCGGCAACCTGCGGATGATGGCGTTGATCCCGCGCGGGTAGGTTTCCGCGCCGTCCTCGGTGGTCCAGCGGCCTACCTGACGGATCATGTCCTTCCCCGCCGTGAACACGCTTGGGATCCGCGGGTCGTCGGCGCCGTGGTAGGCCTTGAGTGCGGAGGAGTAGGCCAGCCGGGCCAGCTTACCCTGGAGTCCCAGCAGCTGTTCGATGATGATCGCTGCGTGAGGCCAGTGCGCGAAATTCCTTACCAGGACCTCCAGCACCGAGACGCCCATCGCTGGCAGCAGCCGGTGCCACGGCCGGAAGCCGTCGCCGTCGGCGTTGCAATGATGACAGAAGACGCCGCCGTCGAGGACGACCACCGGGTCGCCGTGGCTGCCGGCGTGCGGGTCGATGGGACAGGACTCGTGCGGGTAGCGGCGCCCCCGCTCCAGGCCCCGGGCGGCGAGCCAGTCCTCGACCGCCGCCGGATCAACCTGGCGGGCGAAGAACAGGCCGGCGACGGCCGGCCCAACGTCCGTGCTGTTCAACTCCACACCTCCCGGCCGGGCGGATAACTGGTCCGTGCGATTACCTCGAAGGTGCATCGCGGGTCGAGCTGCTTCAGGTGCAGGCCGCCGCAGGCCGCCGCCTCCTCGGCGGTCAGCCCGCCCGCGGGCTCATAGATCAGGTGCAGGCCGCGGCCCTTGCTGATCCAGAACATGACCGGCCTGGGCCGGACGATGAGTGCCAGGGCCTCCAGCTGAAAAGGCTTGGGGCGCTGCTCAAGTGGCAGGCTGTGATAGTCGATGTCGAGGACGGCCAGCTTCTCGATGTCGTCCCACGCCAGCTCGTCATCGTCGGCCCCGTCGGCAAGGGCCGCTTGGAGGCTGGTGAAGACGGTCCCGGCCGATGCCGGCTGGTGCCTCTTGCGGCGAACGATACGCAGCTTGCAGGTGTCGTCGTTTGCATCGCCGGTGGTGACCACCGGCGTCAGCTCCAGCTCGCCCCCGTGGCGCAGCCCCAGGACCTGCTCGCCGGTCAGCTGCCAGCCGCGGCCGAGCACCTCGGCGACGAGCCTGGCGACGGCCTTCGCGTCGGTGGGGTCGAGCTTGTCGGCGAAGACCAGCTTGCCGCCGTCGTGCAACTCCGCGATCAGCTTCTTGCCCTTGGCGGGCAACGTCATCCGCAGCAGCATGAAGTTTGACTCCACGAAAAGGCCGCCCGGCCAGGGGAACCGGGGCAGGCCTCATGAGGGCCGGACGGACTACGCCGACAGCTGGTCGTCCACCTCCCGCAGCTTGGCCTCGTGGGTCGCGTACACCTCAGCCAGGAGCTTCTGGTTGGCCTCCTCGGAGAGGAACGTCTTCAGCATGGTGAACATGTCCGGGTTGATCGGGTAGCAAGCCGCGGAGGTCACCGGGTAGGGGTTACCGCCTGACCGGTTCGGCTGCTCGAGCCGATGGTCGATCTCCACCGTGAACCGCATCCAGGGCGAGGGCAGTTTCGCGGTCAACCGGTGGGACGCGGACTGCTCCAGCCACTCCGCAGTCGCGGCAGCGAGCAGCTCCTGCATGCAGGTGACCAGCCCGCGGCAGGCCCCCTTGCGCGTCCGCCAGGTCACCGGGACCAGGCTGCCCGCCGGCGAGACGATGAGCAGAAGCGCCTCGATCTCCTCCTCCAGCTTCGTGCCCTTGGGCTGCTTCTCCAGCGAGGCGCGGACCAACTGGCCGGTCGCCGCCACACGCTCGCACCACTGCTGGCGAGCGGTGCAGAGGAAGCCCTTGATCGGCGGCTCCAGCTTGGCCTGCTCGCCGAAGGCGGCCAGCACCAGGTCACCCTTCTTGACGCCGGTGATCGGCTGCTGGCTGCCGGTGCCCCACCAGCCGAAGACGTACGGCGTGCTGCCGCCCGCCGACTCGACGACGCCCGGCACCAGGGGCTGGGCCCCCATCAGCTTGGCCAGGGCGACGTCGCCCGATCCGAGCGGCGCCAGGGCCATCTCACCGGGCTGCACCGGCGACGGCTTCAGCGCCGCCGTCGCGGCCTCCCGGGCATTGGTCAACAGACTTTTCTTCTGCATCTTGCTTTAACTCCCCTCAACAGGCGGATGCTGGATACGGAACGCACGGGCGAATGCTGCCAGTGTAATTTTAGTGCTACACCAGTCAACCTGTCTTTCTTGGAAATCCGATCATCGGCAGTTCAGTCGGCGTCCAGTCGGTGCGTGCCGGCGGCCGCGCGACGTCCTCGGCCGCCCGCTGGTAGAGACGAAGGCAGTTGCGCAAGCCCCCAGCAGGGCAGAAGTTACACCACGAGCCCGGGCCAAAGGCGGGCTCACCGCGGCGAACCGCGGCGACGAGCTGGCGGACGCCGTCGAGGAGGGCTTCGGCATGGGCGAGCGACAGGCCAAGGTCCAGGAAGACCCCGGGAGGCGAGGTGGCCGGATCGACGCCACGGCGACGATACCCGCGGGTCCAGATGACGCAGCCGGGCTCGACCGGCCGGCCGAACCGGACGGTGGCGGCGACGGCGTAGGCGGACAGCTGCATGCTCGACTCGAAGACCATGTCCTCGGCCGACTTCTGGCCGCCTCCCGTCTTGACGTCGTACACCCGCCACACCCCGTCCGCCTCCTCGCGGATCTGGTCGAGGGTGCCGCTGATCACGATGGCGCCGGTGGGGTCGGGGAGCCGGAGGGTGACGGGCTGCTCGACGGCGATGACCTTGGCCGCCTGGTTACGCGGATCCTTGGCGTAGGGCAGGAGGTTCCTTTGCGCCTCGGATTCCTCGGCAAGGGGAAACTGCGGCACTGCGGCGCGCAGGGCTCGCAGTGCTTCCTCCACGTCCTGGTCGTGCTCGTGCCATGCCTGGATGCCGGCGTGCGTCAGGCTGCCGGTCTGGGCGGCGACGCCGCCGGCGTCCTGGCCGAACAGGCCGAGGTGTTCGAGTGCGTAGCGCATCTGGCACATGAACCAGTACAGGCGGCTGGCGCGGAGCGGGTACGTCTCGGACGCGAACAGGCGCAGGTCTGGCATCACGCCTCCGTGACCAGCCGCAGGTTGAGGTTGGCCAGCACCGGCAGTGCGGCGAACTGCCGGCGGTCGGGTTCGTAATCGGGGTCCAGGCCGTGGCGGCGGGCGGCCCGCCGCCACCAGCCCAGCTGCTTCTCGGTCAGCCGCCGACGCCGGCACCGACGCCCAGCCGCCCTCCAGGTCGGGGAGGTCACAGCCCTGCCACTTCCCGTAAGTCCCGTCGGCGTTGACGCGCGAGGCGACCACCGGCTCCCCGCTGCCCGGGTGCAGCAAGACGGCGTACTGCCGCACCGCGGCCTGCCCCTCGGTCCGCGCGAAACACCACATCAGGCCCCGGGAGCCGTCCGCCAGCGGCAGCTCGGTTGCCTTCAGCCGGCCGAGTGCTTCCAGGCCGAGCACGCGGGCGCCGACCCGCCTGCTCACCCGGCCGAAGGCCTTCTGGGCCCGAGCCAGGACCGCCGGCGGCCAGCAGCCCGAGAGCAGGTACAGGTGCCGCTCGACGTTGCGGTTGCAGCAGACCAGCTCCGGCGGCGGCTCGCCCTTGGGCACCGGCCGCATGACCCGGCCCCAGACCTGCAGCGCCTTCACCGGCGACATGGTCGGGGCGCAGTCAACCAGGCGGCGGAAGGCGTGATCGACGCCCTCGGCCAGGACGCCGATACTGACGACGGCGACTTTGCACCGCAGGTTGGCGGCCAGGACCGCCTGCCGCCCGGCCCAGGGGGTGTCCGCGTCGATCAGGGCCGCGGGCCGGCCGGCGGCGTTCAGCCGGGCGGTCAGGTCGCGGGCGACCTCGACGCTCGGGACCACGTACCCGGTGGGGCGGTCCCAGGCGCCGCTGCCCCAGGGCCGGCTGATCTCGACGAGGTCGTCGAGCCGGCTCCGCATCAGCGCGGCCGCGCTGGTGACCGCGAAGTCGCCGTTGGCGACCGCCAGCTGGTCGTCGTCGGCCAGCGGCTGCACCACCGGGGTGGGGACGCTGATGTAGCCGCCGGCCGCAGCCTCCGGGTAGCTCAGGACCGGCACGATGTCGTCCCATAACTTCCGCCAGGCCAGGGTCGCCTGCGGCGAGCCGCGGAAGGGCGTCGCCGTCCAGCCGACCCTGCGGCCGGGGCACAGGGCCGAGATCAGGGCGTAGGTGTCGGCCAGCGTGTGGTGGGCCTCGTCGAACTGCCACAGGCCGGGCAACGGGTCCAGCTGCCCGGCGGCAAGCAGGTTCCGGGCCTTGACCGGCGTCGCCATGCGGTTCTGGAGGCAAAGGGCCTCGAACTCCTTCTGGCTCAGGGCCGCGAGATCGGCGCCGGTGAGCTTGTTGAGCAGGCCGCCCAGGATGGTCAGCGCGGGGGTGACCAGGAAGCTGTCGGGCCTGGCGACGTGAACCTCGAGCATGCACCGGCTCTTGCCGCTGCCGGTCGGGGCGGCGTAGCAGACGTTGTCGCCCCGCCCCAGGCAGTCCTCGACGGCCAGGGCCTGGTGCGGGTAGAGGGGCGGCAGATGGGGAAGACGGCTGCTGCTCATGATGGTAGTGTAACTTTTTTATTGGCAAGCTGCAATGGCTTACCAGCCGTAAGACGTTACAATGGGTGTACTCCATTCTGGCCAGCGGCTGGGACCCCGCCCGCGAGATCGTTGCGTGGGTCCGGCCCAGCCCTGGAAGGGCAGGTGTGTTGATGAGCGGAACGAGCAGCATCACGACCCCGGTCAACGTGCGGATCGACACCAAGGTCAAGCAGCGGCTGGACGGTCTGCTCGATCGGTCCGGCCGCTCGCTCACCGCCGTCGTCCGCCGCTACATCGAGCGCCTGGTGGACGCATGGGAGGCGACGCCGGGGGACCCGGCCAACGAGGAGCTGATCCTGTTCCTGACCGCCGCCCAGTTCGCCGCGGCCGCCCGCCGGGCTGGCGGCGAGGGGCAGCTCGGCGAGACGGTGCGGCGGCTGGTCGCGTCCTGGGTCGGCGGCGACGGCGGCCGGCCGGCCGCGACCGAGTACCCGGACTTCCCCAAACTGGTCGAGGCCGCACAGGCCGCCCTGGACCGGATGCTGGAAGCCTACACCACCCTCCCGCAGTACGACGGCGACCTGGCCGAACTCTTCACCGCCGCCCTGCTGGCCGTGCCCGTCCGGCCCACCATCGACCGGCTGGTCCGGGAAGGCGTCCGCGGGAGGCGAGGGCGGCGGGAATAGGGTCCCGCACGGAACCCGGTTCCCGGCTGGTACGGCGCCCCCGGGAAGCGGACTCCGGGGCCGCCCTGCCGGCGACCGGCGCCCCGAACCTCTCTCACTCGTCCCACTCGAACTCCCAGGGCCGCTCTTCGGAGTCAGGAACCAGGTAACGCGCGGTTATCAGCTGCCGCGCCGCCTCGACGTCCGCGTCGTCGGACACATCCTTTAGTTGCTGCATGACGTCCCGGGCCAGCAGCCAGTGGAGGATGCTGTAGTCACCCTCCGAGCCCTCTCGGTAGTACAGCTTCTTGCGGGCCAGGAAGCGCTTCTCCAGGTTGTCGAGGCCGGCCATCAGCGGCTGCAGGTGCGCCGGCGCCTCGTCCTTGATCTGCTTCCAACGCCGTTCGATCCACGGGCCCTTCTCCTCGCGTTGCCCTTTCACCTCCTCGAAGAGGGCCGGGTAGTCGAGCTGCGTCAGGATGGCCGGCAGGGCGTCCAGGCCAGGGCCCGGTTCGTCCTCCCCCAACAGCGGCTCGAAGGGCGATCGTCCCGCCCTCAGGGCCCGCTCGACGTGCTTGCCCCACTTTTTCACGGCCCTGCGGACGTCGCCGGCCGGCGGCTCCCCGGGGCGGGCGGTGGCTTCCAGCCCCAGCTCGATCAGCTCCCGGATCGCGCGGGCGAGGTCGAAGTCCTTCCGCTCCGCCAGCCGGTGGACCTTGATCAACAGCCCCGCCGGCAGCCGGACGGTGATCGCCTGCAGGGCTTCCGGCGGCAGCTTCGCCAGCTCGGAACGTGCTTTGCCGTGGTCCGTTTTCTTTGGCATCTTGAAGACTCTTGAAGCATCTACAGAATCTGTTATCATCTACCATCTCCAGGGATTCTATCTCCAGGGGCGGAGCCATGGCAACCGAAAACCGATTCCTGACGACGGCGACCGAGCTGCACGACCAGGCTACGCTTCTGGAGCAGGCTTCCCGGGAGCTGGCGGACATGGGCTGGGACCACGAAGGCGAGGCCCTCCTGCTCCAGGAGACGGCGGCCCTGGTGCGCGGGTGGAGCGAGCACCTGCGGGAGCAAGTCCGCGAGCTGGGACGCCGGCGGCCGGCGGGTGACACAGGGGATTCCGGCGCCTGAGGGGCAACGGCGTGCGTCGCGCCGGGCAACCAGAGAGACAGCCATGCTGACGGTGAAAGAAGCGGCGCGGCGGAAGTGCCTGTCCCCGCAGCTCATCTACCTGTGGTGCGAGGAGCGTCGTCTGCCCCATTACCGCCTGGGGGGCCGCGGTCGGCGAGGTCGCATCCTCATCGACCCCGCCGACCTGGACGCCTTCCTGGAGACGCTCAAGGTCACCCCGGTGCCTCCGGGGGACGATGGGGAGTTCCGCCACTCACGCCGGCGTCCTTCCGCGTCGCGCGGGTGATCTCGTCCCTGAGGTGCTGCCGTCGCTCGCGGAGTTTGTTGTAGTGCCGCATGATCATGTCCGTGCTCTTGTGGCCGAGCAGTTCTGCCGCCTGGGCGATGCCGGTGCCCGACTCCAGCAGGTCGGTGCAGACGGCGTGGCGGTACAAGTAGGCCACGAGGTCGCCGCCGAGCTTCAGCTTGTCACGGACGCGGCGGAAGCGGCAGCGCACCGCGTTGCGGTTCCAGGGGTTGCCGTCCTCGTTGCGGAACAGCGGGCCAGCGGGGTGCTTCTCCATCAGCCTCTTGGTGAGCGCGACCATCTCTGGGGTGAGGATCACCACACGCGGCAAGCCGGTGGCGTGTTCCGTCTTGTGCTCGTCGAGTATCCAGGCACCGCTCCGCAATTCGACGTGCTCGGCGGTGACCATGGTCACCTCGCCGGGTCGGCAGCCGGTGTGCTCCAGCGCGAACAGGAAGTCGCGGAAGCAGTCACCCTCCGGGTAATTGTCGAAGATCTTCTGCCGCTCCTCGCGAGTGAGGAAGCGTTCCCTGGCCTTGGCAGGCGGCTTCTTCACCGTCCGCATCGGGTTGGTGTTGATCTTGCCCTCGGTGTAGGCGTAGTTGAACGCCCGTTTGACGGCGATGACGGCGGCCCGTCGGCAGCCCTTCCAGTCGGGGTGCCGGTCGAGCCAGGAGGCGACGTGCGAGCTGTCCACTTCGGAGAGCTTCAGCTTGCCGGCGTAACGAGTGAAGTCCTCCAGGAAGTCGCGATAGAACTCGTAGGTTCTGGGCTTGTGGGCCTTCTCGCTGAAATCAAGGAACAGGTTGCAGACGGCGGTGACGGTCGGATCGCGGAGCGGGGCGGCCGGCGAGGCCGACCCACGCTCAGCCATGACGCGGTAGTAGGCGCGCCAGGCCTGCTCGTCGTTCTCCTGGCCCTTGGCGAGCTTGATCTGCTCCTTGCCGATCTGGACGTACCACCAGCCGTCGAACTTGCGGAAGAACGGCTCCGGCTTCTTCTTGCGAGACATCAGCAAACCCTCCAGCACTGGTGAATCCGCCGTAGCGGGCTGAAAGGTCCGCTGCAAGTGCCCTCCTCCGCTGCAACGGGGGAGGGCCTTTTTGCAACTCTGCAAGAAACTCTGCAAACTTTCCCGGTATTTGGCCACCGGAGTGTTAAAGCAGGGAAGTCCTAAACCCGGTTGGATTTAGGACTTCCGCTGCATGTCGGGGCGACTGGATTCGAACCAGCGACCTCCTGAACCCCATTCAGGCAGGCGCGTCGCCCAAAACGCGGAAATCCTTGCTGTTTCAGCTCATCTGCGAATCCACACTTTCCACATTCTACAACTTTTCGCTGCGAGTCAATGGTTTTCTCTGCAACCTCTGCAAGCGGAGGCGTGAGGCTTTCGAGCAGACGGACCCATGGCTCCGGGGCTGTGGGCCTCTCCCGGCCAGGGTGGAGTTTGGCCGCCAGGTGTACTGCGAACGATGGCATGGCATCGGGCTGTCGCCTCACACGTGCCCTAAAGGCTAAATTAAGACCTCTTTTATGGCATAATAATTGAGCCGGAATCCGGTTACCGTCTGGCCTCAGCAGCGAACGACAGAAGCCCCGTGGTGACCCCTTCGAGGGATGACCACGGGGCTTCTTTCGCTTGCCCTGGGCTCGCTGCCCGGCTTCCTCTGCCCTCGCAGCGTGCGGGGGCGGTCGTGTTCTGCACGACCGTCCCCCGACGAGGGGGATGGTCCGTCCCCGGAGGCACGTTGCCATGTCCACATTGGCCGAGACTCGCGCCCCCTGTAGCGACCTGAACGCCCTGCACGCCCATTTCCTGTCCTTCCTGCCCCGCATCGAGACCCACGCCAAGGTCCGCTTCCGGCACCTCCGCTGCCCCGGCCGGCGGGACGACGCGGTCGCCGAGGTCGTCGCCGTGACGTGGAAGTGGTATCTCCGCCTCCAGGAGGCGGGCAAGGACGTTGACGAGTTCGTGAGCACCCTGGCCGACCTCGCCGTTCGCCACGTGCGCTCGGGCCGGCGGCTGTGCGGCCAGGAGCGGGCCAGGGAGGTGTTCTCCTCCCGCGCCCAGCGCGCGAAGGGCTTCCGGGTGGAGGGCCTGCCCTCCTCCACCCGGCGCCGGCACGAAGAGGTCTACAGCGACCCGCACGGCCAGGACCGCATCGACGCTTTCGAGGAGAGGCTGCGCGACAACACCCAGAGCCCGGTGCCCGACCAGGCCGCGTTCCGGATCGACTACCCGCTGTGGCTGTCCCGGCTGGGGGACCGCAACCGCCGGATCGCCCGGGACATGGCCCTGGACCTCGGCACCAAGGAACTCGCCGTCAGGCACCGGGTCAGCCCCGGCAGAATCAGCCAGTTGCGGCGCGAGTTCCACTCCGGCTGGAGGCGGTTCTGCGGCGAGCCCGTCGCCTGCTGAACGGCTGTCGGACTGATCGGCGAGGAACAGTCAGGTTTTCGGTTTGCTGGCCGGTTGCCTCCCTCAGGGTGACCGGCCTGCCTTCGTTATCAGGAGAAACGGATCATGAGTCGGCGTCAGGATGCAATTCGTAGCCGGAAGGACCCGCCTTGTCGTCGAGGGTCAGAACGGTCCTTGCCCCTTCCTTCTTGGCGATGTCCTTCAGCTTCTCTTCCATCTTCTCGTCGTCGTTGCACACGACCACGAAGGAGCCCATCCGGGCCTTGGCGTTCTTCTGGGTGGCTTCGTCGATCTTCTTGACCAAACTGGTCAAGTTGTCGCTGATCCCGCGAGCGAAGATCATAGCGACCGGGTTCCCCCCGTTGCTTCAGACCAGGCACCCCTTGGTGCCGGCGGTCGAGCCGCTGCAGTGCAGCGGGTTGAAGGCGCGCACCTTGATGCTCGCCTTCTGCGGGCCGGATTTGAGATCGTCCTTGGCCGGGCTGGTGCCGACAAGCACCGCCACAGCCAGGAGCGACCCCGCAACGTACGCATAGCGCATGTGGGTCAGTCTCCTTCCAAGAGGGGGACCGGGATGTGCCCCCGTCACTCGCCTTCGGTCGGCGAGCAGTCTACGAACGTGGACGCTGGCGGCGTGCGCCGTATTCACGCCTCGCCGAGCAGCGTCGGCACCTTGTCGCGCAGCAACTCGATCTCCTGGTGCGTCTCGCCCAGGAAGGCGAGCAGCCGCAGGTCATCGCGACTCACCGTGCCGCCGGTGAACAGCCAGGCGCGGACGCGAAACAACTTGTACAGCTTCACCAGCTTGCGGTCGCTGATGAAGATGTGGTCCTGGTGGACGAGGGTCTTCACCAGCCGCTGGAACTCAGCAAAGACGTCGCCGGGGAAGTACACCTGCCGGTCGTTCTGCTCGTCGCTGCTGCGGCCGCTGCGGTGCCGGCGCGAGAACTGGTAGGTCAGGTAACGGTTCGCCTTGAGAATGTCGTCCAGCGTGGCGTGGCCCTCGCACCACGGCCGCTGCGACAGCCCCTTGTACACCTCGCCCTGCAGCCCGGCGTCGATCAGCTGGGTAAAGTAGCTCTCCTGCACCGATCGGCTCTCGGCCTTCAGGCAGAAGCGGTCCTTGAGCGCCGCCAGCTCGGCCTGCTCGGGCACCTCGTTGGTGGCGGCGAACAGCACGCGCAGCCGCACCGGCATCGGTACCCCGTCCTGGTAGAACTTCCGCTCGTTGATGATGGTGAGCAGAATGTTCAGGATGGCCGAGTTCGACTTGAAGATCTCGTCGAGGAACGCCAGCCGGGCCGTCGGCAGCTTGCCCTGCTCGCGACGGATGTACCGACCCTCGCGGAGCTTGGAGATGTCGATCGGGCCGACGATCTCCGACGGCTCGGTGAAGCGGGTGAGCATGTACTCGAAGTAGTCGCCCTCGCCCAGCCCGAGCGCGTCCTTGAACTTCAGGACCAGGTCCGACTTGGCGGTGCCGGGCGGGCCGACCAGGAGCAGCGGCTCCTGGGCGATGGCCGCCACCA
>JAXMAU010000128.1:0-1514 GCA_046350215.1 Gemmataceae bacterium
GGAGCGGTTTCCAGCTTCTGCTTGTGGTTGTCGGCCGGATCGACCGGCACCGGCACCGGGCTGCCGTGGCCGGCGTGCGGATCGGGCAGCGTGATCGGCTTCGGCAGCGACGGTGCCGCCGGAGCGGCCGGTGCCGGCGGTGTCGTCGTCGGCTGCCCGGCAGTGCCGTGGCCGGCGTGGGCGCCGCCGCCCGGACCGCCGAAGCGCACGTCCATGGTCAGCTGGAATTTCGGTTCGGCCGCGACCGCCGCCTGCAGCCGTTCGAGATCGCTGCTCATCAGCGGGTTGTCGCGCAGCGCCGGATCGGCGGCATCGGCCGGGGCGTCGCCGCTGACCTCGAAGCTCGCGAGCTTGACGCGCTCGGCCGGCGTGTCGTCGTAGAGCGCGAAGCTGCCGGCGCGCGGGAACTGGATTTCGACGATGGCGCGCTCGCTCGGGCTGAGCAGCAGCGTCTCGGTCAGCGTCTCGCGCTCGGTGCGTCCGCCGTCGCTGCCGACCAGGCGCAGCTTCTGGCCCGGCATCTTCAGCCGGAAGTTGCGGACGTTGGCGGCGTTGGTCAGGTACAGGCGCACGCGATCGCCAGCTTTGGCGCTGAACTGCTGCGCGGTCTCGCCGTTGACCAGCCGCACGTTGCCGTAGCGGCCCATGATCGCGTAGTCGGCATGCACGCGGCCCCAGGGCACCTGCGCGCCGTTCTCGATCAGGATGTCATCGAGCAGCAGCGGGATTTCCTGCGCGACCGGCGCATAGGCGGCGCTGTCGGCCGGCAGCACCCAGACGTTGCCGTACAGGCCGGCGTCCTGCTGGTAATCCTCGCGCACATGCGGGTGGTACCAGTACAGGCCTTCGTCCGGGAAGCGCAGCCGGTAGAAGGTGCGGCTGCCGGGCGGAACGGCCGGCTGGCCGATGCCGGGCGTGCCGTCCTCGCGGTAATCGACGCGCAGGCCGTGCCAGTGGATCGTGCTCGGCTGGTCGATGGCGTTCTCGAAGCCGATCGTCACCTGCGTGCCCTGGCGCACCTTCAGCAGCGGCCCCGGCACCGAGCCGTTGTACGCGAACAGCCGCAGCGCCACGCCGTCGATGGTCTTGGTCACCGGCGCGGCGCGCATCACGTAGAAGGCGCCATCGGCGAGTTCGACCACGGCCGGCGCGCTTGCGGCCGGGGCGCTGGTGGTGTCGGGCAGCGTCGTCGCCGGGCCGCAGGCGGGCTGGTCGGGGTGATGTTCGCAGTGCATCGCGGCCATCGGTTCGGGCATCGCGGCGCGGGCGGCGAGCGGTGCGGCGAGTGCGAGGGCCAGCGCGGCCGGCAGGGCCAGCCGGGCCGGCAGCTTTGGAAGGATCATCATGATCGGGCTTGAGCCTCGTCGGCAGCGTTCGTTCGGGGATCGCGGCAGGGATGGGGTTTGCCGCGACAATCACACGGGGCGCTACGCGTCGTGGCGTGGCGGTCGATGCGGCGGTTCGGGGATCGGCGAGACGTGCCGCGCCAGCCGGTACGGCGGCAGCGGTCCGGC
>JAXMAU010000129.1:0-3314 GCA_046350215.1 Gemmataceae bacterium
TGCGGCGCATGATCTTGCCGGAGCGGGTCTTCGGCAGGCCCGGCGCCCACTGGATGACGTCGGGCGAGGCGATCGGACCGATCTCCTTGCGCACCCAGGCCACCAGTTCCTTGCGCAGCGCTTCCGTCGGGTTCTCGCCGGCGTTCAGCGTCACGTAGGCGTAGATGCCCTGGCCCTTGATGTCATGCGGGAAGCCGACCACCGCGGCTTCCGCCACCTTGGGGTGGGCGACCAGCGCGCTCTCTACCTCGGCGGTGCCCATGCGGTGGCCGGAGACGTTGATGACGTCGTCCACCCGCCCGGTGATCCAGTAGTAGCCGTCTTCGTCGCGGCGGCAGCCGTCACCGGTGAAGTACTTGCCGGTGTAGGTGGAGAAGTAGGTCTGCACGAAGCGGTCGTGGTCGCGGTAGACCGTCCGCATCATTCCCGGCCACGCATCATCGATGCACAGGTTGCCGGTGGTCGCTCCCGCCTTTACCTTGCCGTCGGCATCGACGATGCTTGGCTGGACGCCGAAGAACGGCCGGGTTGCCGAGCCCGGCTTGAGCGCGGTGGCGCCGGGCAGCGGCGTGATCAGGATGCCGCCGGTCTCGGTCTGCCACCAGGTATCGACGATCGGGCAGCGGCCCTCGCCGACGACGGTGTAGTACCACATCCACGCTTCCGGATTGATCGGCTCGCCGACCGAACCCAGGATGCGCAGCGATTGCCGCGACGCCTTCTTCACCGGCGCCTCGCCCTCGCGCATCAGCGCGCGGATGGCGGTGGGAGCGGTGTAGAAGATGTTGACCTTGTGCTTGTCCACCACCTGCCAGAAACGCGAGGCGTCGGGATAATTGGGCACGCCCTCGAACATCACCGTGGTGGCGCCGTTGGCGAGGGGACCATAGACGATGTAGCTGTGCCCGGTCACCCAGCCGATATCGGCGGTGCACCAGTAGATGTCGCCGTCGTGGTAGTCGAAGACATACTGGTGGGTCATCGCGGCGTAGACGAGATAGCCGCCGGTGGTATGCAGCACCCCCTTCGGCTTGCCGGTCGAGCCCGAGGTGTAGAGGATGAACAGCGGATCCTCGGCGTTCATCGCCTCCGGCGGGCAGTCGGCGGAAGCGTTCGCCATCAGCTCTTCCCACCAGACGTCCCGGCCCGTTTCCATGTTGCAGGCGCCGCCGGTGTGCTTGACGACGACGACCTTCTTTACGGACGGGCAGGTCTCCAGCGCCTGGTCGACGTTGGCCTTCAGGCCGACCTTGCGGCCGCCGCGCAGGCCCTCGTCGGCGGTCACCAGCAGGGATGAATCGCAGTCCTGGACGCGGTTGGCGATGGAGTCGGGCGAAAAGCCGCCGAAGACGATGGAGTGGATGGCGCCGACGCGCGTACACGCCAGCATGGCGACTGCCAGCGCCGGGATCATCGGCAGGTAGAGGGTCACCCGGTCGCCCTTCTTGACGCCGAGGCCCTTGAGGACGTTGGCGAACTTGCAGACCTGCTCGTGCAGCTCGCGGTAGGTGATCGCCTTCGAGACCGACGGATCGTCGCCCTCGAACAGGATCGCCGTCTGATCGCCGCGCTTGGCGAGGTGGCGGTCGAGGCAGTTGGCCGAAACGTTGAGGGTTCCGTCGTGGAACCACTTGATGTGGACGTTCGGCGCCTGGAAGCTGACGTCCTTGACCTTCGTATATGGCTTGATCCAGTCAAGGCGCTTGCCGTGCTCGCCCCAGAAACCCTCCGGGTCGTCGATGGAGCGCTTGTACCAGGCCAGATACTTGTCGTTGTCGATCCACGCCGTCTTGGCGGCGGCGTCAGAAACCGGAAAAAGTTGCTCGTCGGTCATGCTTGGACTGACCTCCCTGAACTGCTGATGACGTTTCATTCATTCGTTTTTTGGGCGCCAATGCGCGAAGACGCCGGATGGCAGTTCGACCAGTCGGCGATGAATTATCGCAAATTCAGTTGACGGGACAAGCGCCGGGGATACGCCTAGCCGCGATCCGCGCTCACGTCAATCGATGAAGATGTCGGCAGCATCATCGATGCGGCAACCCACTGTGGCCAGGGTGGCCCCCAGGCAGGGGCCACGGATGCAACGGCCGTCCTCGATGCGGAACAAGGCACCGTGGGTGGAACAGAGGATGTGGCGGCGGTCGCGGTCGAGGAACTGGCCGGGGGTGATGTCCAGCGGTGCTCCCCAGTGCGGGCAGACGTTGACGTAGCAGAAGACCTCGCCTGCTCGCCGGATTACCATCACCTGCAGCGGCTGGTCCCCGTCAGCGCCAGGCAGCTCGAAGCCCGCCGAGCCGCCGTCGGGGATGTCGGCAAGCCGGCAAAGACGCCGTTCCGTCACGCCTGCAGCCCGCCCACGGCACAAAGCTGGCGCCAGGCGTCGTCGTCGATCGGCATCACCGACAGCCGCGACTGCCGCACCAGCGCCAGATGCTGCAGCCGCGGATCGGCCTTCACCGCGGCGAGGCTGACCGGCTCCGGTAAGGCGGCGACGGTGCGCACGTCCACCATGCCGAAGCGGCCGCTGGCATCGCCGGGGTCGGGATAGTAGGGGCGGACCACCTCGACGACGCCGACGATCCGCCGCTCGTCCCCGGAATGATAGAAGAAGGCGCGATCGCCCACCTGCATGGCCTTGAGGTTGTTGGCCGCCTGGTGATTGCGCACGCCGTCCCAGGGAGTGGTGCCGGCGTCGAGCTGCTGCTGCCACGACCACGCGTCCGGTTCCGTCTTCACCAGCCAGTAGTTCATCCCGATCCTCCCGCGATCCCGGCGCCGAACGAAGCTGCCGGACGAACGCAGCTTGCCGGCAGGATAGCGCCGCGCCGCAGAATACGACGACGCTGACGCTATCCAAGTAGTGCCTCAGTGGCCGTGCATCATCGGCATCGGCGCGCCGGAACCGATCAGCGCCGGGTCGAGCATGCCGAACACCATGGCGATATGACCGAGCACGAGGAACAGTGCCACCAGGCAAGCGTGGATCATCAGCTTGCGTTCGGGTGGGCTGTGCGGCGCGATGACGCCGACCTCGAGCAGCGCGATCCCCAGCAGCGGCACCACACCGGAGAGATAGAAGCCGACGGCGGCCATGTCGATCGGCCCCCGCCAGCCTCCCCCGGTGGTGAGCGGCAGCACCGCGGCCGGCAGCAGATAGATGACAATGGCGAGGAAGTAGAAACCGACGAAGATGCCGGCCCAGCGGTTGATGGTGCGCACCAGCCCGTGGAAATTGCGCGTATAGAGAACGTAGAACTCGGTGACGACCACCGTTTCCGCCAGAACGATAGGAACAGCCATGAAGATCAGCA
>JAXMAU010000130.1:0-3384 GCA_046350215.1 Gemmataceae bacterium
TGTGCCTCGTCGAGGGTTTCGCGCAGCGCCAGGGCGGCCGCCTTGGTCTTCCGGGCGTCCCCGGTACCCGACGCCAGCCGGGTTTCCATCAGGGTGACCTCGGTGGCGAGGTCGTCATAGCGTCGGCCGAAGTGGGCGAACGCAGCATCCGGTTCGCCTGCCTGCCAGGATCCGATGACGCGCTCACCTGCCGAGCTGATCAACCAGACGGTGCCGTCGTCATCGACACGGCCGAATTTGCGTGGGTCGCAATGGGGTGCCGACGGTACCGGCGCTGCAGCCGGGTGGGGGCGGGGCGTCGGACGAGGTCCGGGCCCCGGGCGAGGCGCAGGCTTGGGCGCCGGGTTTTCCTGCGTTTCGTCGTCGACTGTCATGCCTCACCTGTCCTTCGCGCGGTGCCCCGCGCCCCTGCCGCGCTGCGCGGCGCCCTGCTGCGTGGTTGGTGCTGGTTGAAACTGCTTTCGAACGCTATTGAACCAGGTCGCGCGGGCGTGTGCTTTCGCGGATCGTTCGGAGTGCCTTTGTCCCGCTTGCGTCCGGTGTCGGGCGACGGGCAGTCTGTGCACTTCAGCGGGCGAGGAGACTGAGACATGGACAAGGCCGACATTGCCATCGTGCTCGCACTGTGCGCCGCCTTCTGGATCGCCGTCGGTGATGCGGTTCAACAGCGGAAGGCCCAGCAGGTCACCGATGAGCCGGTTGGACATGCCGGACTGTTGATCCGGCTGCTGCGGGATCCGACCTGGTGGCTGGGAAGCCTTGCGGGCACGGCGGGATTCGGCTTTCAGGCGGCGGCGCTGGGATTCGGGTCGGTGTTGTTGGTTCAGTCGCTGTTGGTGACGTCGCTGCTGTTCGCCCTTCCGATCAGTGCCTATTTCGCGAAGCGGCGCGTCACTCCGCGCCAGTGGCTGTGGGCCGTCGTGCTGGCCGCATCGGTCGCGGTGATCGTTACCGTCGGAAATCCGACCGCGGGGCATTCGAGGGCGGGCTTCGAGTTGTGGATTTGGGTGATTGCGATCATGGGTCCCGCGCTGCTGTTGTGTGTGGCCGGGTCGCGGGTCTATGCGGGCAAGCCCGTTGCCGCTGTGCTCCTCGCCCTGGTCGCAGGATCGCTCTGGGGACTTTTCGCGGTCCTGACCAAGGGGGTGGTCGGCAGGTTGTCCGACGGCATCGAGGCGATGCTCACCACCCCAGAGTTGTACGTTTGGGCCGCGGTGGCGGTCACCGCGACCGCCTGGCAGCAGTCGTCGTTTCGGGCGGGCTCGCTAGCGGCATCGCTGCCCGCCATGACGATCGCCGAGCCTGTCGTCGCGTCGGTACTCGGCATCTTCGTGCTTGGCGAGACGCTGCGTCCGGGGGATTCGGGCTGGATTGCGTTGGTCGCCGCGGTGATCGCGATGGTGGTGGCCACCGCCGCTCTGGCGCGGGGCGAAGCCGATTCCGGCGTCGAGGCTCAGTCCGCCGTCGTGCCGGGGTCCTGAGGACGTGTTGTCGGCGATCGCTTTGACCCCGTCGGCGCCAGTTCTAGTGCCGGCGCTGGCCGGTGCGGCAACACGCGAGGTCGCGCAGTTCCGCGACGCCGCGGTGGCGGCGGCCCGCGAACTGCCGGACCGATGGATCGCGGTGGGCGTCGGCGGCTCTGACGGAGTATTCGGTCCGGAGACGCGCGGATCATTCGGCGGGTACGGCGCCGAGGTGGAGGTGGCGTTGTCGCGCGACGCACCGGGGACTGTGACTGCTCTGCCGTTGTGCGCCCTGATCACCGGTTGGCTGCGCGGGCTGGCCAACCCGGCTGCCCAAGCCGAGGTGCGGGTGTACGGCGCCGACTACGAACCGGAAGCAGCGTTCGACCTCGGGCGCCGGCTTCGCGCCAAAATCGATCGAGTGGGTGAGCCGGTGGGCGTTTTGGTGGTCGCCGATGGGGCCACGTCGTTGACGGCGGCCGCGCCCGGTGGTCACGATCCCGCTGCGGCCGCGATGCAGGACGAACTCGATGACGCGCTTGCCGCCGGCGACGTCGCCGCGCTGGCATCCGTGTCATCGGTCGCCGCGGGCAGGGTGGCGTATCAGGTCGCGGCGGGCCTCGTGGACCCCGGACCGCGATCGGCGACGGAACTCGCGCGCGGGGCTCCGTATGGCGTCGGGTACTTCGTCGGCGTGTGGTCTCCGTGAGACCGATCGCGATCATCGGACCCACCGGGACCGGAAAGTCGGATGTCGCGCTGCGAGTCGCCGAGAGCCTCGGTGGTGAGGTCGTCAACGCCGACGCCATGCAGCAGTACCGGGACATGGACATCGGGACGGCCAAACTCGCGGTCGCCGAGCGGCGGGGCGTTCCGCATCATCAACTCGACGTCCTCGATGTCACCGAGACGGCCACAGTCGCCCGCTATCAGCAGGCCGCGGTTCACGATGTCGAAGACATCGCCGCCAGGGGAGCGGTGCCGATCATCGTGGGCGGTTCCATGATGTACGTCCAGTCGCTGCTGGACGACTGGGCGTTCCCGGCCACCGATCCCGTGGTCCGTGCGCGTTGGGAGCGGCGGCTCGATGAGGTCGGTGTCGCGGCATTGCACGTGGAGTTGGCTTCTCGCGATGCTGATGCCGCGGCGTCGATACTCGCCACCGATGGCCGTCGGATAGTGCGTGCGCTGGAGGTGATCGAGCTGACGGGGCAGCCCTTCGCTGCTTCGGCTCCAACGATCGGGGCGCCTCGCTGGGATACCGCCATCGTTGGATTGGATTGGGACACAGCGATTCTCGATGAGCGCCTGGCGCGGCGCACCGAGCTGATGTTCGCCGACGGTCTGGTCGACGAGGTTCGCTGCCTGCTGGCCGGCGGGCTCCGAGACGGAGTGACCGCCGGTCGGGCACTGGGGTATGCACAGGTGATCGATGCGTTGGATGCTGGCGGAACTGCCGACGCCCTGGCCTCGGCGCACGAGCTGACCTTCATCGGCACCCGCCGTTATGTGCGCCGGCAGCGCTCCTGGTTTCGCCGCGACCACCGGATTCGCTGGCTGGACGGCTCCGCCGACGATCTTGTCGCGGCGGTGGTAGCACGGTGGCGGCAAGTACCCTGAGCAGGTGATCTTCGCCAAAGGGCACGGTACGCAGAACGATTTTGTGCTGCTCGCCGACTTTGACGCGCAACTGACTCTGCATCCCGCCGCTGTCGCAGCGCTGTGCGATCGCAGGCAGGGCCTGGGCGCCGACGGGGTGCTGCGCGTCACGACCGCGGGAGCTCTGGCCGGCGGAGGTGATCTCGACCGGTTACCCGACGGTGTCGCCGCCGACGACTGGTTCATGGACTACCGCAACGCCGACGGCTCGATCGCCGAAATGTGTGGCAACGGAGTGCGGGTGTTTGCCCACTATCTGTGC
>JAXMAU010000131.1:0-4355 GCA_046350215.1 Gemmataceae bacterium
AGATCCAGCTGACCGCCGGGCTGACTCCGAACGCCAGCTGGTTCATCTTCTAGGGCTTCTTCGCCTTTTTGTCGGCGTGCGGCCGGCGCTTCCCCTGTAGATGCGATGGCCGCACGCCTTCGGCGCATTTCTCTGCGTCTGCAGCTCCCGCGGCTCAGCCGATCGCGAGCCCGATCTTGCCGAAATGCGCCCCGGCCTGCTCGTGGCGGAAGGCGTCGGCGGTGCGCTCCAGTGGAAAGACGCTGTCTACCACCGGCCGCAGCGTCAGCCGGTCGAGCGCCCGGACCATGTCGAGCTGGTGCCGCCGGCTGCCGACGATCAGGCCCTGCAGCCGCTGCTGGCGGCGCATCATCACTCCGGTCGGGATCTCGCCCGAGCGCCCGGTCAGCACGCCGATCAACGCGATGTGCCCGCCGACCCGGCAGGCGTCGATCGACTGCGGCAGCGTCCCCGGCCCGCCGACCTCGACGACGTGGTCGACGCCGCGCCCGCCGGTCAGCTCCAGCACGGCCTGCGCCCATTGCGGCGTCGTCCGGTAGTTGATCGCGTGGTCCGCCCCCAGCGCCTTCGCCCGCGCCAGCTTCGCGTCCGACGACGAGGTGACGATCACCTCGGCCCCCATCGCCTTGCCCAGCTGCAGCGCCCAGATCGAGACGCCGCCCGTGCCCAGCGCCAGCACCGTGTCGCCGGCCTTCAGCCGGCCCTCGACCACCAGCGCCCGCCACGCCGTCACCCCGGCCGTCGTCAGCGTCGCCGCCTCGACATGGCTGTAGCCCGCCGGCGCCTTCGTGAAGAACGCCGCCGGCCGGACCACCACCTCGCAGGCATGGCCCTCGATCCCGTCGCCCGGCGTCAGCGTGAAGTCGTCGCGCACCGGCTGGCCGTCCTGCCAGTACGGAAAGAACCCCGAGACGACACGGTCGCCCGCCGCGAACTCGTCGACCCCGGCGCCGACGGCCTCGACCACCCCGCCGGCGTCGGCCATCGGAATGCGCCCCTCGGCCGTCGGGATCCACCCCGCCACCACCGCGAGGTCGTGGAAGTTCAGCGAGCTGGCATGCACCCGCACCCGCACCTCGCCCGGCCCCGGCTCGCCCGGATCGGCCTCGTCGACGACGCGCAGCGCCTCCAGCCCGCCACCCTTGCCCAGCCGAAGCACCTTCATCGCCGCCACCTCCCGTCCCCTGGATGACCGCCCCTCAGGTGGGGACGGCGACGGCCGCGGCAACGCTGCGCCGGCTCAGAGCCCGGTCATCTTCTCCAGCCGCTCGGGATAGCGTTCGCCCTGCACCGGGATCGCCGCCAGCGCCTGCTCGATGGCGGCGAGGTCCGCTGGCGACAACGCCAGTCCGCCTGCCGCGAGGTTCTCCTCCAGCCGGTGCCGCTTGGTCGTCCCCGGGATCGGCACGATCCACGGCTTCTGCGCCAGCAGCCAGGCCAGCGCCACCTGCGCCGGCGTCGCCATGAGCCGGGCGGCGATCCGGCCGAGCTCGTCGACCAGGCGCTGGTTGGCAGCCCGTGCCTCGGCGGTGAACCGGGGCACGATGTTGCGGAAGTCGCTCTTGTCGAAGCTCGTCGCGGCATCGATGGCGCCGGTGAGGAAACCCTTGCCGAGCGGACTGAACGGTACGAGGCCGATGCCCAGCTCCTCGAGCAGCGGCAGGATCAGGGCCTCCGGCCGCCGCCACCACAGCGAGTATTCGCTCTGCACCGCCGCCACCGGCTGCACCGCATGGGCGCGGCGGATCGTCTGCGCTCCCGGCTCGGATAGCCCGAAATGCCGCACCTTGCCCTGACGGACGAGGTCCTTGACCGCCCCGGCGACGTCCTCGATCGGTACGGCCGGGTCGACCCGGTGCTGGTAGAGGAGGTCGATGCGGTCGGTGCGCAACCGCCTGAGCGAAGCCTCGGCCACGGCACGGATGTGCTCGGGCCGGCTGCTCAGGCCGCGCGATGCCCCGTCGGGCCCGATGTCGAAGCCGAACTTGGTGGCGATGACCACCTCGTCGCGCACCGGCGCCAGCGCCTCCCCGACCAGCTCCTCGTTGGTGAACGGGCCATAGATCTCGGCCGTGTCGAAGAAGGTGACGCCGCGCTCGACGGCGGCCCGGATCAGGGCGATGCCGTCCGCCTGGGCCACCGCCGGACCGTAGCCGAAGCTCAGCCCCATGCAGCCGAGGCCCAGGGCCGACACCCTGAGGCCGCTTCGGCCAAGCTCGCGCTGCTGCATCGTCTTGCTCCCGTGGCGCGGGCCGCTCTGCCCGCCGCCGTGCATCTACGCCGTACCGGTGGCGGCGATTAGCGCGCATAATGCGCATGAACCCTTGAGCCGGATTCAGCAATGTCGCGCGAGCGCCTCGGTGACCTCCTTGCCTTCCTCGCCGTGGCCCGCGAGCGCAGCTTCACCCGGGCGGCCGCGAAGCTCGGGGTCACGCCCTCCGCCCTGAGCCACACCGTGCGCAGCCTCGAGACTCGGCTGGGCCTGCGCCTGCTCAGCCGGACCACGCGCAGCGTTGCCCCGACCGAGGCCGGCGAGCGCCTGCTCGACGCGGTCGGGCCGCATGTCGACGGGATCGACTCGGCGCTGGAGGCCCTGAGCGCCCTGCGCGAGCGTCCGGCCGGCAACCTGCGCCTCACCGCCGGCGAGCATGCCGCCGAGACCATCCTGTGGCCGGCCCTGGCCCGCCTGCTGCCGGCCTTTCCCGACATCCGCGTCGAGGTCGTCGTCGACCAGGGCCTCACCGACATCGTCGCCGGTCGCTTCGACGCCGGCATCCGCCTCGGCGAGCAGGTGGACCGCGACATGGTCGCGGTGCGGGTCGGTCCCGACATGCGCATGGTCGTCGTCGGCGCTCCAGCCTACTTCATGACCCGTCCGCAGCCGGCGACGCCGCAGGACCTCATCGGGCACGCCTGCATCAACATCCGCCTGCCGACCCTGGGCGGCCTCTATGCCTGGGAGTTCGGCAGGGACGGGCGCGACCTGCGCGTCCGTGTCGACGGCCCGCTCGTGGTCAACACCGCGGGCCTGCGCCTCAACGCCACCCTTGCCGGCATCGGCCTCGCCTTCGTGCCGGAGGACCAGGTCACCGCCCACCTCGCTGAAGGTCGCCTCGTCCAGGTCCTCGCCGACTGGTGCCCGTCGTTCCCCGGCTACCACCTCTATTACCCGACCCGCCGCCAGCCGACGCCAGCCTTCGCGGTGCTGGTGGAGGCGCTGCGATATCCCCGCTGACGCGGCGCCGGCCATGCGCTGCGCGGATCCTCCAGGGGGTCGCCGGCTACCTCGCGTCAGGGCCCCCACAGCTCCGGCCGGCGCCACGCCGGCGGCACCTCGAGCCGTCCCGCCACCTCGCCGCCGGTGTCCCCGAGCGCCACCGACTGCCACGCCCCGGCCCACGCCCCGGGTAGCGGATAGGGCGGCTCGATCCGCATATCCTGCCGGAACCCGAACCGCCCATAGTAGGCCGGATCGCCCAGCACGAGCACCCTTGCGATTCCCTGATCGCCGAGACGCCCGAATCCATCCCGCACCAGTGACCCGCCGACTCCCCGCCGCTGGCACGGCGGCTGCACGGCCAGCGGCCCCAGCAGCGCCACCTGCGCCGCCGAGCCGGCGACGGCACAGCGCGTGAAGATCACGCTGCCGACGGGGTGGCCGTCGCGCTCCGCGACCAGGGCCGTGCTGACAGTCGGGTCCTGCAGGAGATCGCGGACCAGCGGAACGAGGTCCTCCAAGGGAAAGGCGGCCCGATACAGGGCCTCGATGAGAGGAAGGTCGGCGGGGTCGCAGGCGCGGATGATCGGATGTCGGGTCAAGGACTCGGCTCCGTCGGTGCTCGCTGGCCTCGATAGACTGTGGTCCGGGTTCAGACCCACCACCCGCCGCCGTCAGAATCGATGCTCGATCCCGGCCTGCTTCATGATGGCGTTGGCCGTGTGCCGTGACTTCACCTTGCTGTCGACGGTGAAGTTTCTCCGCGTCAGCGGGCTTTACCAGATCGAGCGGTCACCCTTGCCGTGCCGGACGAACAGGCTCCGCTTGTCCGAAGGATCCGCAGGATCTCCGGCCTAAAGTCCGCCACTCAGCCGTCCGCCCCGCGGGCATGCTCGAGACGCTCCGCCAGCACCGTGAACGGGACGTCGGCGCCCGACCCGGCGATGCCGTTATCCTCCAGCAGTTCGGGGATCATCACCCGAAGCTTGGCGCATAGGGCCTCGAAGGTCTCGGCCTCCGTCACGAGCCCGGGCACGTCGTCGCTGGTGGCGACGAACACGCCGGCGTCCGCGTCCCAGAAGGCATGAACCCGCAGCATGGGCATCGTGACGGCATCGTCCACGCGTCTGCGCTCCCG
>JAXMAU010000132.1:0-3941 GCA_046350215.1 Gemmataceae bacterium
GCAGGTCAGCGACCCGACCCTGGCGGCCGAGGTCTACGCCGCCTCGCTGATGGCGATCGAGGTCGACACCCCGCAGGAGCGGGCCTACCTGCAGGAGCTGGCGCGCGGCCTGCGCCTCGATCCGCTGGTCGTGGCCGAGCTGCACCGGGCCGTGGGCGCACCGCAGGTCGCCTGATCCCGGACAGCCGCGTACGCCCGCCTGCCGTCCGCCCGGGACGGCGCGGGCGCCACCGGCTAGCTCCCGTCGCAGCGAGCCGCCCCCGCACGAACGGGCGGCCGGACGGGAGACGCAGCATGACGACACGACGGGCCTGCCGGCTGGCGCTGGCCGCCATCCTGCTCGCCGGCACGGCGGCGGCGGCACCGACACAGGAAGGCGGGGTCACGGTCTATCGCGGCCCGGGCAGCGGTCCCGCGCCGGCCGTCGCGAAGCCGGCGCCGCAGCCGGCCCTGCTGGCCGGCCAGCGCCTCTGGGTGGTCGACCCAGAGACCGGCCGCATGGTCGCCTGCCGCCAGGAGTTCACCGCCACCGTCGGCGTCCGCCGCATCGTCTGCTCCGGGCGGGCGCTGCCGCGGCCCTAGCGCGGCCCACGCTCGCCGGAGCCGGGCCGGTGCGTGATCCAGATCAATACCCCCCTCAAGGTAACCGGTATGCTTCCTCCTGAAACTGCAACGTGCATTCCGCACGGCAGCTTCAGGGGGACATCTCATGGCCATCATCAACGGGACCGCCGGCGACGATTCCCGCAGCGGCACGGGCTCGGCCGACACCATCAGCCTGTTCGGCGGCAACGACACCGCCTACGGCAAGGACGGTAACGACACGCTGTACGGCGGCGACGGCAACGACAGCCTCTTTGGCGGCAATGGCGCCGACCTCCTCGTCGGCGGTGGCGGGGCGGACTCGCTCGTCGGCGGTACCGGCAACGACTCGCTCGATGGCGGGAACGGGGCCGACACCGCCAGCTACGCCGACTTCGTCACCGCCGGGGTCGTCGTCGACCTGACGGCTGGCACGGCAACCACGGCGGACGGCAACGACACCCTCGTCAGCGTCGAGAATGTGCTCGGCAGCAACGCCGACGACCAGCTGACCGGCAATGCGGCCGCCAACACGCTCTGGGGGTCGGCAGGCTCGGACAGCCTCGTCGGCAGCGCCGGCAACGACCGCCTCGACGGCGGGAGCGGTGGCGACGCGCTGCAGGGCGGCGAGGGCGACGACAGCGCCATCGGCGGAACGGGCGACGACTGGATCTCCGGTGGCGAAGGAAACGACAGGCTTTCCGCGGGGACCGGCAATTATCAGTATGTCTACGGCGATGAGGGCGACGACGTCGTCACGTTGGGGGACGGCTATGGCTGCTATGCAGATGGCGGCATCGGCAATGACGTCATCACCTTGGGCAACAACGACTAGACTTCTGCCTTTGGCGGCGACGGCAACGACAGGATCGATACCGGCAACTATGGCTGGCAGGAGATTTACGGCGGAACCGGCAACGACTCGATCACGGGCCACGGCGCTAGAGGCTATTTCTATGGTGAGGATGGCGATGATGTCATCGACGGAGGTGCCAACTCACAGAATATCTACGGCGGAACCGGAAACGATGTCCTGCGCAGCGGGTCCGGCGGCGGCTACATGTCCGGTGACGACGGCAATGACCGCCTGACCGGTGGAAGCGACAGCGATGACATGTACGGCGGTCAAGGCAACGATTCACTGGCGGGCGGCGGCGCGACGGACTGGCTGAACGGCGGTCAGGGGAACGATCTTGTCAGCGGCGGTGACGGTTCCGATCGGTTCTACTACGGACTGAATCAGGACCAGAGCGACGGGGGCGGCCGCGACCTCGTTCGGGACTTCAGCCGGGGCAGCGACGGACTGGGGATCTCCTTCTACAACGCCGTGACCAGCATCACCGGCACCAACGCCTTCGACTATCTCGACAGCAACGACAATCGCGTGCTCGACAATGGCGATGCCTTCGTGACGGTCGGATCGGTCACCGACCAGGGCAGCACGCGGACGTCGACGACGCTGGAGCTCGGCCGGGCCTGGAACGCGCTGCCCCTGTCGCCGTCCGGGCTCTACAGCGCCAGCGATGCGCTCGTCCTGTTCGGGACGACCGGTCTGACGGAAGACGACTTCCTGAGCTACTACTGATCCACGGAACCAGGGGTGCGGTCGGCAGGGCCGCACCCCTTACCCGTTCCGCTCCCGCCGGGCGCTGCCGCGGCCCTAGCGGATGGCCGCGGCCACCTCGGGCCCGGCGATGACCGCCGCCCCGGCCGGGTGGCCGGCGGCCTCGGTCATCGCGACGTGCACCGCCAGCAGGGCGTAGCCGTCGGGTCCTTCGAGCAGGATCGGCGAGCCCGAATCGCCGAAGGTGGCGTCGCAGTCGTGCAGCAGCACCGCGCCGCCGGCGGCGGTGCCGAGGCGGTGGCAGCCGTCCTGGCGCGACAGCACGTTGGGCCGGTCGCGGCCGTAGCCGGCCCGGGCGAGGGCGGTGGCGGCGTCGCCGGCGGCGGCCGGCGGATCGGCCGCCAGCGGCACCGGGCGCAGGCCCTCGAGCGGCCGCTCGAGGGTCAGCACCGCCCAGTCGGCGGCGAGGTCGGTCGGCCGCCCGTCCCGGCCGAAGGCGAGCCCCGGCGCGGTCGCGACCGCCGCGGCCCGCGCATGCGCCAGGGCCTCGCCGCGCCACCAGCCGGCGGCGAAGTGCAGGCTCTGCGGCCGCATCAGCCGGCCGGTGCGGCGGTTCCACAGGCAGTGCGCCGCCGTCAGCACCTTGTCCGGCGCCACCAGCGTGCCGGTGCAGAACCCGCCGGCCTCGCGGTTGACCCGGCCGATCGCCGACCACGGCCAGCCGGCGTCGCGCGGCTGGCGGACCCGGTCGTCGCTGCCGATCACGCCGGGGACCGGCGACGCGGCCCCGGCCACGCCCATCGGGACGGCCAGCGACGCCAGCAGCAGCAGCGGGGCGACGAAACGCCGCTGTTGCAGTGCAACAAATAAATCCCGGCAAACAGTTCCAAACAAGGCTGCACGGCCGCCAAGTAAAGCGTGCCAGTGACAATACAGGATTCGCCGGGGCGCGGCCGCCCCGCGCCGAGTGATCGTCGGCCGGCCGGCGCCTGGAGCAGGGGAGTTATGCACAGGCGGCAGGCTGCCATTGCCCTGCAACAAAGTGCAACACAACGTGACTCGTGGCTGCATGACCACGTCACTACCTTCAGGCTCGTCCGATAGGTCGAGAGCCAGCCCGAATTCGCTCGGGACCTCTCCCCTGGCGGACGCCGGTCGGGTGGACAACGGCCTCGAACCCGCGATCACGGGCTAGGTCCCGGGCAGGTCCGGTCTTCCCCGCCACCGGTGCATCGCTTCGCTGCGGCAAGGAGTGCCGCTTGAAGGATGCGCCTGCCGTGCCGATCTGGCCGGCCGGTCGCTGCCGGGGACAGCTCCCCGCTTCGAGGCAGCATCCGGGCCGGCCGGGCAGGCCGCAGGGGCATCGCCCGCAAGGGCCGGCGCCGGTGCAGGTCGCCTGTCACGACGAGGTCGTTCATGCTGTCGCCCACGCCTACCCTCAATGCCAGCCTGCCCTTCCGCACCCAGGGTTTCGCCACCCTGGCCGAGGGCCTGGACTATGCGGCGCAGGGCGAGACGGGCAGCAACTTCTACAGCCCGCGCGGCGACCTGCAGCACGTGCTGAGCTACCGCGAGCTGCGCGAGCGGGCGATGGACCTCGCCTCGCGGCTGGTCGGCTCGAAGCTCCGCCGCGGCGACCGGGTCGCCATCATCGCCGAGACGACCCCCGACTTCCTGATCTTCTTCTTCGGCTGCCAGTATGCCGGCCTGATCCCGGTGCCGCTGCCGCTGAGCATCAACTTCGGCGGCCGCGAGGCCTACGAGGCGCGCCTGCGCGGCATGCTGATGGCCGCCG